>CAVRUP010000001.1:0-107773 GCA_963724335.1 uncultured Alphaproteobacteria bacterium
CACCGCCACCATCAACAGCACCGACGGCAAGGCCTTTGAGACGGTCATGGAAATGACCGGCAAGCGCGGCGTCGATACCGCCATCGAGGCGGTGGGCATCCCGCTCACTTTCGAACTGTGCCAAAAACTCGTCGCGGCCGGCGGCACCATCGCCAATATCGGCGTGCATGGAAAGAAGGTCGACCTCCATCTGGAGGAGCTATGGGACCGCAACATCGCCATCACCACGCGGCTGGTCGATACCGCGACCATACCGATGCTGTTCAAGACTGTCGGCGCTCACAAGATTGACCCCAAACTGCTGATCACGCATCGCTTCAAGCTCGATAAAATCCTCGATGCCTATGAGACATTCGGCAACGCCGCCAAGACGAAGGCGCTCAAAGTGATCATCGAGGCCTAAGCGCGATCACGACGACCCGGCCTCTCATGCGGCAGGCCTCTTCGCCGAAGGCAGAAACGATCTTTCCCGACTACGCATCGGGCAAAACGTGGAAGCACGCCCGCGGGCGATCCTGGAGGTATTCAATGCTCTCGTTGCGCAGCCTGCCTATCGCCTTTCGTGCACTCTTCAGCAGCTTCCTTATCCTGATTGGCGTCGGGTACCTGATGGCCCTGTCGTTCATGTACTTGGTTGTGATCGAGCCCCATCAACAGATGGGCGAAGATGTGGTGGCGGGTATCAGCGACGAATATCACGGGTTGCCGAAGGGCAAGACCTTGATCGAGTTGGCGCTGATGGGGCCGATGGCCGACAAACTGTCCGGTGCCGACCGCACGCGCCTTCTGACCTGGGTCCATGATGGCGCAAAGTCGCAGACCTACCCGCAAGTCAAACCGATCTTCGCCGCGAACTGCATCAGCTGCCATATGGCGGACGCCCAGTCGATACCGCCGCTGGCGAGTTTCGAGGACGTGCAGAAAGTCGCGAAAGCGGACACTGGAACGAGCATCACCGATTTGGCCAAAGTGTCTCACATTCATCTGTTCGGCATCAGCATCATATTCCTGCTGACCGGCGCGATTTTCGCGCTGAGCGAAACGCCGGTCTGGCTGCGCGTCACTCTCGTCGTCGTCCCTTACCTGGCCATCGTGATGGATATCGGTTCCTGGTGGTTCACCAAATATCTCGATCCCGCGTTCTTCGCCTACGTTGTTGTCGTCGGCGGAGCTTGCATGGGTCTGGCACTCGTTGCCCAAATTCTCATCGCACTATGGGAAATGTGGATTGAGCCTCTCAAGACAGCGGCTCTCAGCGTGAGCCGGTCAAGAGCAGTCACGCCGCTAATTGTTCGCCCGTGAGATAAGTGAATGATCCAGAACAACCACGGTTAATCGCCTCTAAAATCGTCCGTGGTCAGTGGGCGTTGCGACAATCGCGAAATCATTCTCGCCCCCATAGCGGGGAACGCTTTAATTGTGCCGACAAGACAGGTGATCGAATGATCACATCCAGCGTTGAGTTAGATCAAGACGCTGGCGAGGCAATTGTTGCAGCCTGCAATTGTGCTCCGGGTCGTTGCGGCTGCTCACCGCTGGCTCGAAAGATCCCTTAGGAGATCATGATGGCACAAGAATTCTCAAAGCCGGCATCGGCAGCAAGTCCCCTCGGCATCGAGCTGCTCTCCTTTCCGAAACCGTCCGCGGCATCTCTCGGAAACCCTTTCACGGCCTTGCCGGAATACATGGTCGATGCGTTCCAGCGTTGCGTTCTCTTCCTCGATCTGCTGCGGCAGCGTGGCAATGAGGAAATCGAGATCACGTCACGGCCGATGGCCACTGTGTTGCGTTTCGATCATGAGGAGCTGATGAGCGGCCGGTCATTGCCGCGGCCGATCAATTATTCTCTCTTACGCATCTTGCCGTTGCCAGGTGTCGCGAGCGATCGGCGCAAGCGGCCGGTCGTGGTAGTCGACCCGCGGGCCGGCCAGGGACCAGGCATTGGTGGCTTCAAGGCTGAGAGCGAGATCGGCGATGCCCTGAACGCGGGCCATCCGGTCTATTTCATTGGTTTCAGCGCGACACCTGCGTCCGGCCAACAGTTCCTGGACGTCGTCGAGGGACAGGTGAAGTTTTTCGAGCGAGTGGTCGAGCTGCACCCCGATGCACCGCGTCCGTTTGCCATCGGCAACTGCCAGGCGGGCTATCAGACGCTGATGGTGGCCATGTTGCGGCCGGACCTGTTCGGGCCCTGCTTGGTTGCGGGCTCCCCGATGTCGTACTGGCAAGGCGTGCACGGTAAGAACCCGATGCGTTATTCCGGCGGCCTGCTCGGTGGCAGCTGGCTCACCGCAATGACCAGCGACCTCGGCAATGGGAAGTTCGATGGCACCGGGCTGATCCTAAACTTCGACCTCCTTAACCCGGCGAATTGGCTTTGGGGCAAGCAATATCAGGTCTACAGCCATATCGACACCGATGCGGAACGCTACCTCAAATTCGAGAAGTGGTGGGGGGACTTCGTTCAGCTCAACGGCGACGAGTTGCAGTTCTTGGTGGACAATCTCTTCATCGGCGACAAGCTGACCCGCAACCAGCTGCAGTCGCAAGGTGGCGTGACCTTCGATATCCGTAACATTACGTCGCCGATTATCGTGTTCACCTCGTCGGGCGACAATATCAGTCCGCCGCCGCAGGCGCTCGGCTGGATTCTCGATTTGTATCGGGACGTCGACGACATCCGGGCAACCGGCCGGACGATCGTATATTCCCTAAATCATGAGATCGGGCATCTCGCCCTGTTCGTCTCCTCCAAGGTGGGGGCCAAGGAGGACGAGGAATTCGTGGAAATGATGGACGTCATCGACTGTTTGCCGCCCGGTCTCTACGAGATGGTCATTTCACCGCGGCCGACGGAGGTGCCCTCAGGCGGCTTCGTCACCGGAGATTGGATCGCCCGCTTCGAGGCTCGCTCGCTCGACGATATCCGCGCGCTCGGCCGCAATACCCCCGAGGATGACCGCGCTTTCGCGGCTGTGGCCCGACTGTCAGAGCTGAACCTCTCGATCTATCGCACCTTCATGCAGCCCTTAGTGCGCGCGATCGCCAACCAGACGTCGGCGGACCTCACGCGAACTCTGAACCCGCTCAAGCTCGGCTATACGATCTTCGCCGATCGCAACCCGTGGATGAAGGGCGTACAGAAGCTAGCTGCCGGCGTGGAGGCGGCCCGTAAGCCGGCCGCTGCCGACAACCCGTTTCTCGCACTGCAGTCGAAGGTCTCGGACCAGATTATTGTCGCCCTGGATGCCTATCGCGTGGCGCGCGACCGACTGGCTGAACAGACGTTCTTCGGCTTTTACGGCTCGCCATTCGTACAGGCGTTCCTTGGCCTCAACGACCAGAGCGAGGTGCGGGCGTTACCCGGCGCTTCGCCCGAAATGCTGGCGGCGCGGCAGGCTCAGGCGGACGCGTACGCGGCGAAGCTGAAGATCGGCGGGTTCGACGAAGCGCTAACTCGGGCGGTGCTTTACGTCACCGCGGCCGACCGGATGGTTGATCAACGCTGTGCACTGGCATTGAACGTCGCACGCCAGAAGCTCATGCATCTCTCGCTCGCCGTGTTCAAGATGCTTGTTCGGGATCAGTTCTTCGTCCTGCAGCTCGAGCATGAGCGTGCGGTGGAGGCGCTTGCGTCCATGGTACCGGACGCTGACGCGCGGAAGGAACTACTGCAGCAGGTGCGCACCATTGTCGGCGCTGGCGATCGCCCGCTCGCCGCCGAGCGCGACCGCTTGGCTCGGCTGTCGCAGGTGCTGGCGGTGCCGATCGAGAGGCCGGTAACTCCCGCGACCTCCGGCCGAACTGCCGCTGCGAGGGCGCGCGCCCGGACCGCCGCGGTGTCGCCCTGAGCAGGAAGCACTCGCTCGCGCTCTGTTAATTGGACGTATGTGCAGCAATGCAGACGATCGTGAACAAGACCTTCGAAGAGATCGCTATCGGCGACACTGCGTCGGCACAGCGCACATTGCAGGCTAGCGACGTGCGGGCTTGGGCGGCCGCCTTCGGCGAGGTGGCCACGCTCGCCGGGCCCGGCGAGAGTCAGGAAGCTGCCGGCATCGTCACCGCCATCCTGACCGCGCTCGTTGGCTCAGCCCTCCCAGGACCCGGGACCACAATCCGTACAACCTCGGTGCAGATCGAGGGTGCGCTGCCGATCGGCGCGGCTATGACGGCGCAACTCGTCGTGCGGGAAAAGCGGTCGGATCAGGGGATCGTCATGCTGAACGGCCAGTGCACCGGCCCGGCAGGTCAGGTCTTCGCCACAGCGATGCTGGAGGTTCTGGCGCCGACGAAGCGACAGCAGCGCCGGTTGCCGGAGCATCAACTCGAGGGTCTTATCGAGCGCTGCAAAGACCTTAAGCCGATGCTGACCGGCGTCGTGCACCCGTGCAACCCCGATGCATTAGCCGGCGCCGTGGAGGCCGCCGCAGCTGGGTTGATCCTGCCCGTGCTATTCGGCCCCGAGAGCGAGATCCGTCAGATCGCCGATCAGGCTCATCTGGACATCGCCAAGTACCAGATCGTGGCCACGGACGGCCCCGAGGAATCGGCGCGAAAGGCAGCTACGGCCGCTGGGGGCGGCGAGGTCGCGGCGCTGATGAAGGGTAGCCTGCACACCGACGTGCTTTTGCACGCGGTCATGCAGAAGGAAGCAAAACTGCTCACCGGACGGTTGATCAGCCACTGCGTGATGATGTCGGTGCCGACCTACGCACGCCGCTTTGTCATCAGCGACGTCGCGCTGAATATCGCGCCTGACACCGACCAGAAGCGCGACATCTGTCAGAACGCAATCGGCTTTGCGCGCGCACTCGGCACCGATCTGCCGAAAGTAGCCGTCCTGGCCGCGGTTGAGATGGTGCAGACCAAAATGCCCGCCACGCTCGACGGCGCGATTCTGGCCAAAATGGCCGATCGAGGGCAGATCGTCGGCGGCATTGTTGACGGGCCGCTCGATCTCGATGCCGCAGTGGACGCCGAAGCCGCGCGGATCAAACATATCTCATCGCCGATCGCGGGCCTGGCCGATGTACTGATCGTGCCGAACATCGAGGCCGGTAACATGGTCTACAAGAATCTCGCCTTCATGGCCGATGCGCAGATCGCAGGCCTTGTGGTCGGCGCGCGCGTGCCGGTGATCCTGACCAGCCGCGCCGATACCGCCGCCGCGCGGCGGTTCTCGGCAGCCGCTGCTGTGCTGTACGCCGATGCGCTGACGCGCGATCCCACCATTCTACGGCCTGAAACTGCGGAGTGATCGGCCATGAGCGAGGCCATCGTCGTCTTCAACGCAGGCTCCACCAGCCTCAAGTTTGGTGCCTACGCGGTGGACGCGTCCAGAGCGCTGCCTCTGCTTTGTCGCGGTGACATCGACAGCATGGAAAACGAGCCGCATTTTGTCGTCAAGAACGACACCGGCAAGCCGCTGGACGACCATAAATGGGGCAAGGGTCACGCGATCGATCATAAGGCGGCGCTGCATTTTGTCATCACCTGGCTGGAAGCTAACCTCACTGATACGAAAGTAGTCGCGGCCGGTCATCGTGTAGTGCTCGGCGGCGCCCGCTTCGAGGAGCCGGTGCGTATCGATAGCGACGTGCTGGGGTATCTCGACTCGCTTGTGGTCACGGAGCCGTCGCACCAGCCCTACAACGTCCTGGGAGCGCGTGCGCTGGCCGAGGCGTTCCCCGGCCTGTCGCAGGTGGCTTGTTTCGACAGTTCGTTCCATCGGACGATGCCGGAGGTGGCGCAGATCTACGCGCTGCCGCAGGACGTGCGCGATGCCGGCGTGTGTCACTGGGGCTATCATGGCATCTCCTACGACTACATCAGCCGACAGGTGCCGAAGTATGCGCCGCAGGCACGGCGCGTAATCGTCGCGCACCTTGGCGGCGGCGCCAGCATGTGCGCCATGCTGGACGGGCGCAGTGTCGAAACCACGATGGGCCTCGGCGCCGTGTCAGGTTTGGCTATGGCGACGCGCTCGGGCGACGTGCCGTCGGACGCGTTGTTCTATCTGCTGCGCCGTAAGCTGTTCGACGCCACGTCGCTGGAGAAGATGCTGTATGAGCGGGCGGGCTTGCTCGGCCTATCCGGCATCAGCGACGACATGCGGGTTTTGCAGGAGAGCACGGATCCGCGCGCGGTCGCGGCGGTGGAGTATTTCGTCTACGCGATGAGCAAGTATGCCGGCGCCTACGCGGCTGTGCTCGGCGGGCTGGACGCCTTCGTCTTCACCGCCGGCATCGGCGAGCACTCGGCCACGGTCCGCGCGGCGCTGTGCGCCAAACTGGCATGGCTCGGCGTGAAGCTGGACAGGCAGGCGAACAATTCGAACGGACCACGTATTTCCACCGCGGACAGCGGCGTGTCGGCCTGGGTCATCCCCACCAACGAGGAACTGATGATCGCGCAGCACACACTGGCGCTCGTCCGCCCATAGAGGAGGCTTCGGATCACAGCGCGCCGGAGCGGTGCGTTCGATAGCCACTTTGTAATTGAAATTGAGGCGACGCGTAGAGACATACGGAGAAGGACAATGTTCACTTTCATCGTAGGCATGCCGCCGGACGTGATGGCGATCGAAGCCAGTGGCAAAGTAACGCATGAAGATTATCACGACACGCTGATCCCTAAGGCCGAAGCGATGATGGCCAAGGGTCCGATCAGGATGCTTTATGTCATCGGCAAGGAATTCACAGGTTTTGAGCTTGAGGCACTGTGGGACGACGGCGTTTTCGGGCTCAAGCACTGGCACGATTTCAGCCACATCGCAGTAGTGACTGATCACACTCCGATAAGCGCAATGGTCAACATGTTCAAACCGTTCTTTCACGGAGAAGTCCGGCTGTTCCAGCTCGCCGAGTTGCCTCTCGCGAAAGACTGGATCACGGGCACGCCGCAAAGGGCATGACCATGACAACAAATATTTCGCAGAGCAGGACGTCTGGACGCACACCGGAGAAAAAAGGAGCACCCACTATGACACCTCATGACGCTGCTCCCCAGGCTGTCCCATCCAAGCCGGGATCGAAGCCTGATGCGAAAGACGATCTGAAATCCCTGCCGCTGGCGGAAGTGGAGAATCGACTGGGCTCGTCGCCGGACGGCCTCACGCAAGTCGAGGCGCACAAGCGGCTCGCCCAATATGGGCCGAACGAAATCGCCGAAAAGAAGACCAATGAGCTCCTGAAATTTCTCAGCTATTTTTGGGGCCCCATCCCATGGATGATCGAAACGGCGGTGATCCTGTCGGCGGTAGCGCGGCATTGGCCTGACTTTGGCATCATTCTTCTGCTGCTTCTGGCGAACGCCGTGGTCGGATTCTGGGAAGAACACCAGGCGGGTAACGCCATCGCGGCCCTCAAAGCCACGCTGGCGATCAAGGCCAGGGTGAAACGCGATGGCAAGTGGGTGACCCCGCCGGCGCGCGACCTGGTGCCGGGCGACGTCATTCGCATCCGTTCCGGCGACATCGTGCCGGCGGATGCGCGCTTGCTGGACGGCGACCCGGTTGAAGTGGATCAGTCAGCGCTGACCGGGGAGTCGCTGCCCGCCGCGCGCAAATCGGGCGAGGCGGTGTTTTCCGGTTCGATCGTTCGTCAGGGCGAAATCGGCGCCCTGGTCTATGCCACGGGCACCAACACTTATTTCGGCAAGACCGCGGAACTGGTGCAAGGGACGCAAACCGCCAGCCATTTTCAACGCGCGGTGCTCAAGATCGGAAATTACCTGATCGTCCTCGCGGTGGTTCTGGTGGCGACGATTATCACCTTTGCGATCATCCGCGGCGATCCGATCCTCACCACGTTGCAGTTCGCCTTAGTGCTGACGGTTGCCGCGATTCCTGTGGCCATGCCCACGGTGCTGTCGGTAACGATGGCGGTCGGCGCGCGCTTGCTGGCCAAAAAACAGGCGATCGTGACCCGCTTGGTGGCGATCGAGGAATTGGCGGGCGTGGACGTGCTGTGCGCCGACAAGACCGGCACCCTGACCCAGAACAAGCTGACGCTAGGCGATCCGTTCTGCGTGAACAAAATCCCCGCCGCGCAAGTGATCCTCGATGCCGCGCTCGCCTCGCGCGCCGACAATAACGACACCATTGATCTCGCCGTCCTCGGCGGCCTGAAAAGCGATCAGGTCTCGAAAACCTATAAAGAAACGCATTTCCAGCCGTTCGACCCGGTGCATAAACGCACCGAGGCGACCGTTACCGGCCCGGACGGCAAGGCATTCAAGGTCACGAAAGGGGCGCCGCAGGTGATCCTGGCGCTGGCGGCCAATGCCGCAGAGGTGAAGCCCGCGGTCGACAAGGCGGTCAACGAATTCGCGGCGCGCGGCTTTCGTGCCTTGGGCGTGGCGCGCGCCGATGCTGATGGGAAATGGCAGTTTGTCGGCGTGCTGCCGCTGTTCGATCCGCCGCGCGCGGATGCCAAGGCGACCATCGCGACCGCGCGCCAGATGGGCGTGAAGATCAAGATGGTGACCGGCGACGCGCTGGCGATCGCTCAGGAAACCGCCAAGAAGCTCGGCATGGGCACAAATATCCTCGATGCCAGCGGCCTCGGCGACACTAAGCAAAAAGAGACCGCGGCGGAGACCGAGTTCGATCGAGAAGGCCGACGGTTTTGCCCAGGTGTTTCCCGAACACAAGTTCCACATTGTGGACATCCTGCAAAAACGCGGCCACATCGTCGGTATGACCGGCGACGGGGTGAACGACGCCCCCGCGCTGAAGAAAGCCGATTGCGGCATCGCCGTTTCCGGCGCCACAGACGCGGCACGCGCGGCGGCGGCCATCGTGCTGATGACACCCGGCCTGTCGGTGATCATCGACGCGATCAAGGAGAGCCGGAAGATCTTCCAGCGCATGAACAGCTACGCGATCTACCGCATAGCGGAGACGCTGCGCGTGTTGCTGTTCATGACGCTGGCGATCCTGGTGTTCAACTTTTACCCATTGACGGCGGTGATGATCGTGATGCTGGCGCTGCTCAACGACGGCGCCATCTTGTCCATTGCCTATGACAAAGTTCATTACAAGAATCAGCCCGAGGCCTGGAACATGCGCCTGGTGCTGGGGATATCCACGGTCCTAGGCATCATCGGCGTCGTGGCCGCGTTTGGCCTGTTCTATCTTGGTGAGCGCGTATTTCATTTAGACCGCAGCCATATCCAGACGCTGATGTATTTGAAGCTGTCCGTGGCCGGGCATTTGACGATCTTTCTGACGCGCACGCGCGGTCCGTTCTGGTCGATACGCCCGGCGCGGATATTGTGGGGCGCGGTGCTCGGCACGCAGGTGGTAGCAACCTTGATTGCTGTCTATGGGCTGTTCATGACGCCGCTCGGGTGGGGCTGGGCGTTGTTCGTTTGGGGCTATGCCTTAGCCTGGTTCTTGGTCAACGACCGCGTGAAACTGCTCGCGTATCAGTTTTTTGATCCGGTCAAAGGTAAGCCCAAGGCTGAAGCCAAGACCGAGGCCGAGCCTCAGCCGGACGTCAAAGCCGCACCTCAGTCGGACGCCAAAGCAGCTCTCACGGCCGACGCTAAAGCCGAGCCCAAACCCGATCCAAAAGCCCCGCCTAAATCCGAAGCCAAAGTCGAGCCCAAGGCCGATGCCCAGGGCGAGCTTGAGCCGGAAGGTAAGGCCGCACCACAGTCAGAAGCCAAAGCCGAGCCTAAGCCTCAAAGCAATGCCACCTCCGCATCACTGCTCAACACGACGCTCGGCGATCTCCTCGTGGCAGGCCTCGTCAAAGACCCGGAAGATGCCGGGCGTATCATCGCAGCGGCGATCACTCAGGCTGGGGCGAGCATCGCGGCCGCGAAGGCGCCAGAAGCCGACGCCGCGCCACAGCCCGAAGCTAAGGCCGCGCCTAAATCCGAAGCCAAAGTCGAGTCCAAGCCGGTAGCTAAAGCTGAGCCTAGGCCCGACCCCGAGCCTAAACGAGAAGCCAAAGCCAAGACGCCGTCCGATTCAGCGCCGGAGCCCGCCAAGTGAGCCGATGAATGATGCGGCAACGCCGCCGCGAAGATGAATCGACGCGGACCATGCGGCCAGCATGACCGAAAGGAAGAAGATGAAAATAGACTCCAAAGACTTTCGCGTGCGGGAAGGAGATAAGGTTAATTTCAAGAAGTGGCCGACGATCGTGAAGCCGGTATACAAGTCGAAGGAGCAGTATAAAAAGCTACTGGAAGAACATGTTGCACAACTAAGTTCACAACAGCAGCTTCTCTATGCATCCAACCGCCATGCTGTCCTGGTGATATTTCAGGCGATGGATGCGGCGGGAAAAGATGGCGCCATTCGGCACGTCATGTCCGGGGTCAATCCGCAAGGCTGCCAAGTCTTCAGCTTCAAACATCCCAGCGCCGCCGAATTGGAACACGATTTTCTCTGGCGCACGAGCCGCGATTTGCCGGAGCGTGGGAGGATCGGCATCTTTAACCGATCCTATTACGAGGAGGTGCTGATCGTCCGCGTGCATCCAGAGATTCTCCGCAGCGAAGCGATCCCGGACACGCCGCATCACGACAAGAAGATATGGAACGGCCGGTACCGATCGATCGTGAATTTGGAGAAACATCTTCATGACAACGGAACCCGTATCATTAAATTCTATCTCCACCTCTCGAAGGAGGAGCAGCGCAAACGCTTTCTGGCGCGTATCGACGAGCCAGACAAGAACTGGAAATTCAGCCTTGCGGATATCGCGGAGCGGAAATTCTGGACGCAATATATGAAGGCGTTTGAGGAATGCCTCAGTGCGACGAGCACCGATCACACGCCTTGGTACGTCGTTCCCGCCGATGACAAGGAGAATGCCCGGCTTATTGTCTCCCAAATTATCCTCGATACGTTCGAAGGACTTAAAATGGCTTATCCCAAAACGAGCGCAAAGCGCCGGCGGGAATTGCAATTGATCCGCAGGCGGCTGGCAAAATGAAAGTTGGAGTGTGTGCTAAATCTCGATCTGCCGCCCCACTTCCACGAACTTCTCCGGAGGAATGTTGAACAGGTCCACCGCCCGCACTGAATTTCGGAACATCAGCGAAAACAGGAGCAGGCTGGCGCGTACCAGCCAGCGGCGCCGTTTGGAGCAGACCACGGCGTCCCGGGTGCCAAAATAGATCACATCTTCGAGGTCAATCGGACATCCAAGCGCTTTCGCCTGCCGCAATGCGGTGGGAATGTCGGGCACCTGGACAAAGCCGAAGTGCACGGTGATGTGCCAAAATCCATCGGCTAGCTTCACAATCTCGATGCGGTCGCGCGATGCGACGCGCGGGATATAATCGAAGTTCACCGTCAGCGCGATGGCAGTCTCGTACATCGCTTTCATCTGCGCGACGTGCTCGACGATCAGGAACGGCGTCGTCGTGGCGAGCCGCGTCAGAAAAACGGCCGTGCCGGGCACGCGCGGGACATGGTCCCTGTTGAGTTGGCGGAAGAATTCATCCGGCGTCTCCGTTAGTACCGTGTGGCGGCGACGCATGGCCTCGAAGCCGAAGTGCCATGAGACCATGACGATGAACACCAACGTGCCGAACGCAAGTGGGATCCAGCCGCCCTCCTTGATCTTGAACAGGTTGGCAGCGAAGAACGCAAAATCGACAGCGAGAAATAACCCGCTTGTTATCAACGCTAGTCCCGCCGGCCAGCGCCAGCGCTTGCGCATGACATTGTAAAGCAGTGCGGTCGTCAGCAGCATCGTGGTCGAAACCGCAGTGCCGTAGGCGCCCGCCAGGCGATCCGAACTGCCAAAGCTGACGGTGAGCGCAATGGTCAGCACCATCATCGTCCAGTTCACGAACGGCACGTAGATCTGTCCGTATTCCTCAGAGGAGGTCTGGCGGATCCGCATGCCCGGGAACCAGCCTAGCTGCATAGCCTGTCGTGTCAGCGAGAACGATCCCGTGATGATCGCCTGGCTGGCGATGATCGTGGCAACCGTGGCAACTCCCACCAGCGGATAGATCGACCAAGACGGCGCTAGCCGGAAGAACGGATTTCCTCTTATGGCCGGATCACCGAGGTAGAGCGCGACCTGCCCAGCATAATTGAGCAGCAATGCCGGCAGCACGATGCCGTACCAGGATGTTCGGATCGGATTGCGGCCGATGTGGCCCATGTCGGCATACATCGCTTCGCCGCCGGTCATCGCCAGAAAGACCCCGCCGAGCACGGCTATTCCGCTCCAGCCGTGGCCGGTCAGCAGCTCGATCCCGTAGCGCGGATCGACTGCGGCGATCACCGCGGGATAGTGGCAAATGCCGAACAATTCCCAGCGCGGCGATAACTGCAAACCAAAGCAGCATCACCGGCCCGAACGCCTTGGCGATTTGCGCGGTGCCCCGGCTTTGGACGGCGAACAGACCCAGCAGGATCGCGACCGCCATCAGGACGACATGTGGCTTGAACACATCGGTTGCGACGTTGAGCCCTTCGAGGGCGCTCAACACCGAGATCGCCGGGGTGATGATGCCATCGCCGTAAATCAGTGCCGCCCCGAAAAGCCCCATGACGATGAGGAGACGCCGGCCTTCGGACCAGTTCGCGCCGGTCATCGACATCAGCGCCAGGATGCCGCCTTCGCCGTGATTATCGGCCCGCATGACGAACAGGCAATATTTTACGGAAATGGTGATGACCAGCGCCCAGAAGATCAGCGAGAGACTGCCGAGCGCCGCCTCCGGGGAAAAGTGTCCACCGGTCGCGCTGACGATGGCCTGCAGCGTGTAGAGCGGGCTGGTTCCGAGGTCACCATAGACAATCCCCAGTGCCGCGAGTGCCGCCGCTGGTGTGGTCTTGCGAGCGACGCGTGCCAGCACTGGATCGTCTTCGTGTATGACGTCGGCCGGCATCGATCCAAGTCTCCGTGCGCCGTTAAACGACATAGTGAACTTTGGAGCAGCCAGAAACGAAGTTGGGTTCAATTCTGCGCAAGAACACTCGCCTGGAGACATTGTCGTATCAGGTCTATTAAATCAGAGACAGACACTGGGAATTACCGATTTTCGGACTTGCCAGCTGCCTCACTGCGCGATTTCCCGATTATTCGATAGACAAATACGCAGATTAGGACGGCGGTCAGGGTGATCAAAACAAAGATCGCTCCGAATAGCCCCAGCTTGTGGACGACCGCGGCAATATCGGACCCATACTTGCCGAGATAGAATCCGGCCATAGTCCAGACGATAACCCAAAGAGCACCGCCGAGGGAATTGAACACAAGGAATCGACGCCAATCCATTTCTAATGAACCGGCGACAACACCGTTCAACTGGCGTAGCACGCTGAAGAAGCGGGCGAAGCCGACAGTCAGGGGGCCATATCGCGCAAAGATTGCCTCAACCTTCCGCAGACGATCTGACTTCAGTCCAACCATTCCGCCGAACCGCCATAAAAGCCTATGGCCGAGCCACCTGCCGATCAAATAACCGATATTGTCGCCGGTGACCGCGCCAGCCCAAGCCGAGAAAAGCAAAGCGGGAAACGAGAGTTCACCGCGACCGGCTAGAATTGCAGCGACAATGAGCAATGATTCGCCTGGAAGTGGCGCTCCAAACGACTCGAGGGTCAGGATCAGGAAAATCGCGACAGCGCCATATTCGTGGACCCACGGCTCCAGCGTTCCAAGGACCTGACTAAACTCCGTCATGATGTGTCCGGTCGAGAAAATGAAGGCCGTAAAAAGGGTGGTGACAATGCCGATGCCAAACGGTTTCTGTTACCTGGTCTTTGCCTTCTCCACCTCGATCGATCGTTCAAGCCGTTAGCGCGTAATGCAAAAGACCTTTGAGCGTCTTCTCATGACTGTCTCGGGGTGTTCTCATCGCTGTCTAAACTGCCCTGAGCGGCCATCGCGCCGGCGGCGGTCGGTTTGCCTTTAAGAATCCATTCAAAGCCCACCGCGATGATTGCGCCCAGCACGGGACCGAGGACATAGATCCAGGTGGTGCCCATATCGCCGCGGATCAAATCGGGTGCGAATGAGCGTACCGGGTTCATCGAGGCGCCGCTGATCGGCGCGGCCCAAAGGCCCGCCAAAGCAATATAACCGCCGACCGCGAGAGCTCCGTTGGAACCAATGTTTCGCGCACCGGAGGCAGTGCCGAGAATGGTGCTGACCAAGCCCGCCGTTAACAGCACTTCCATGATGAGCGCCTTGAAATCGCTAATGCCTAGGCCGGGTGTAGTGGCGCCGAGTAGTCCAACGGTGCCGAACATTGCCCAGAGAAAACACGCTGCGGCGATGCCGCCGACGAACTGCGCGGCGATATACCCCGGCACGCGATTCCACGGGAAATTGCGGCGGACTGCAAACGCCAACGTGACAGCAGGATTAAGGTGGGCCCCGCCGACAGCACCCATGAAGTAGATGATGGCCATGACCATCATCCCCGGTGCTGCGACCTTCATACTTAGCGTTATCGCTCCACCGCTTAGCGCCCCTACAACCCCTGCGCCAGCGGCGACAACGACGAGCAGGAATGTGCCCCAGGCTTCTGAGAAAAGTCGTCGCCATTCATGCGCGGTTTCCAAAAAATCCGGTGGTGCCGAGGCATAGACCATCCGCTGCTCTGGCGTCGATCGCGTCGGTGACATCATTAATCCGATCTGCTCAGGCAATTTTGCAAGGGATCATGGCATCCTCATCAAACTTGTAAACCGCGCAGAGCCGATGATAACCGTCGGCGATAATCAACTTGCCGTTCGCTTTGTCCCTGTACAGCAACAACGGAGACAGCCTTTCATCCCGAGCGATCTGGGCGCGATCTTTTTCCACATGGCTATCACTGATCCCAAGCAATGATAAGCCGGATGCTCGGAATATGTCTTTAGCCGCAAATTCCGTCATCTCAGCTTTTTTCAATTTATCAGTGACTTTCTTTGCTGCCGGGAGGTCCATCGTCAAACCTAGATACGACGCGGCGGCCGGATAGTCGTGCTTCTGCGGCTTATCAAGCCATTTAATTTTCATTGGAGACGTCCTTCTGGATGTTATCAGCATTCGGAGCGTCAGCGAGCATGGCATTTTACCTTCCCAATGGGGTTATGTCCGCCGCGTCAGCGATGCTGTTGCGGCGCGATTGAAGCCCGAAAGCCGTCACACCTTCTTATTCAAGCCCGGCCGCTCCGGTGCCGCTTGCTCATCCGACGCTCCACCTGCTGGATCAGATCCGCCCTAGCAGCATGAGAACCACAACGATAATCAGGACGGTGCCGATAAGACCGACGCCGCCGTGACCGAAGCCATAACCATAGCCACCGAAGCGGCCACTAAAGCCGCCCAGCAAGAAGATGATGAGAAGGATGACGAGAATGAGCCCTAGCGACATGGTGTTGCCTTTGTGAGCAGCGCCGAAATGAAAGTTATTTTCTCTCGATGGAGATGCCGATCTTGCTGACATTGAACTCGACACCGGTGGTCTTCTGCCGCTCATGGTAGACCTGATAGCCAATCACCGCAGTGACAACGGCGAGCGCACCGATCACCAAATGGAGAATGTTCCGATTGATGGTCCGGTAAACCTCAGCTCCTCATGCATTCGAACATAAGTGACCAACTCTTCTGGTCTTCTGGTTTATGTTGGCTCGATTGCTTCTGGCAATTGGCCCATCTTGTCTTCGCCGCTTCCCATTGCTGCGTTGACCAGGTTCGATTTGCGCCGCCGTGGATGGCTTGGACGATGCCGGCACTGAAACGACCGCCACTTGGGGATTTGCAGGCGGCAACGCCGGCGATTGGGCGAACGCAATGCCGCAGGCAACGGTGCTGGCAACAACAGTGGCGGCGGCAACAATAGTGCGAATACGATTCATCGGTTCTATCTCCTCAGTGTGCGTTTTGCGTCGGAACCTTGGGCCTCCAATTTTGAGGCCTCGAGACAATATTCTTCGGCCATGAGGCGGAGGTCCCTAGCCGGTCCGAGATCCATTCAGCTGCGCGACAGTTGCTGGCAGCGATCGGCTTGCAGTCGTAGATAAGCGGGCAACGATTGCTGCAGCAGTTCCACGGTCACGCCACTACTCCAAAATCAAAATAGAGCCAGAACCATTTGAAAAAGCCCGGAGCGGCAAACGGCCGCCTCGGGTCGCAGCATGGCGCGTTTATTGAGCGCTTAGCGCCATGAACAGTGACGATATCCGCTATCGTTGATCCAGCAGTGGCGATGACGGTGCCCAACAATGTTCGGACCGCCGACCACACCGCCGATGACGCCACCGACGATCGCGCCGGGAGGTCCAGCGATGACAGCGCCGGTGCCCGCACCGATGGCGACGCCTTCCAGCGTTCCGGCCTGAGCTGCGATCGGCGCGACGGCCAGCATCAGGACGAATATTCCAGTCTTGAGCATCGAGCGCATGACAATCTCCTTGGTTAAGTTATTGACTTGAGTATCTTCCGGATCGGGATAAATCGATTGAGCCGGCCTGCTGAAGCCGGTTGACTTCAGTAAATATTGGACGATCGTGTGTCGTAGCTGTGTGGCGACGCGAGAACGACCGGTTCGGCGATCGTTGCAACAGCTTTATAATTGGGGAGCACGATGATTTTCGTGCCGACGTTCACGCGGCTATAGAGATCGATCACGTCCGCATTGAGCAGGCGGATACAGCCGCTCGATACGTTTTGCCCGATCGTCTCCGGCATGTTGGTGCCGTGAATTCGGTACATAGTATTACCGAGATAGATAGCGCGCGCACCGAGCGGGTTGCCTTCACCGCCGGCTGTGAAGCGCGCCAGATAAGGCTGCCGCACGATCATCTCGGCCGGCGGGGTCCAATCGGGCCACTCGGCCTTTCGCGTGACCCGCTCAGTGCCGGACCAGGTGAAGCCTTCGCGGCCAACGCCGATCCCGTAGCGGATTGCCTTGCTGTCGCCGAGCACGAAGTAGAGGTAAGTCTGCGCTGTATCGATAATGACGGTTCCGGGCGCAACGTTGGCCGAATAGTCGACGAGCTGGCGGCGCAGATTGGGTGCAAGCTCGGCCGGATCAGTTACGTCTGCTTGCGGCCGATCGACGGCACTGGCGGCGAAAGGCGCCCCCGCAAGCGCAGAAACCAGCGGTGGCAATGGCGCTGCGGCGGCAGAGCCGGCCCATAAAGCGGTGCCGGCAAGTAAAACCGTGGCTTTCAGAAGATATGGTCGGAAATTCATTACGTATTTCCTTTGATCTCCTCAACCAACATCTGGAACGTATTAAAGTTCCATATGTAATTCATAATATTAAGCACCAACGTACTTGAGACAATGAAGTATCCCGCTCTAATTACCGCGTTTTACTTTTTCGATATTGGAACGTTCAACGCATCCGCGCGTTGCGTGCCCATGCGTCCACGAAATTATGGAAGGGGCCAAATGTTCAAACCGATCGTCAGGATTACCGCTGCCGCCCTTGTCGCGGGCGCTATCGCCTTCGCCATCACGGTCGCGCCGGCGGCGCACGATCACGCGGAAAACCGCCACGCGGCCACGCAGGCGCCGCCGCTGCCGTACCCAAAGGCCGATCGTCTTCGCGTCCCGGTCAGGGGAGCGGCTTGCTCGCTGCACGGCTGGCCAGACTTCGAGCCGAAGTGCCAATTTGACGTCAGAGAGGCCACGGGCGACGCGCGAACTGTTCGGGTCATCGCCCTTCGCTAGGCAATGCCGATCCCCGCGTGGCGCGTGCCGATCTGTTAGAGCTCCGCCGGCGGCGTCTCGATCGGTGTAAAGATTCGCGTGAGTGCGTCATAGACCGCAACCTGAATTACCGGGTAGCTTTGCTTGAGCTTCGAGGCGGCCGTCATCGCCGCTACTGAAGTCTCATACCGCGCTTTTAATTTACCATCGACCGACAAGACAAAGCCGTCGACGGGAGCTGCGTTTGCACGCAAATTTTCCGGCTTCTTGGTTTCTTCGCGTTTGATCTCTTGTTGCTTCGGCATTTGGCTTTTTGGTTTGATTTTCTCTTTTGTCATGTGTGTTCCTTTATTGTGTCTGACGCTCGGCGTCTGCGAGCTTCGTCAGCAGCGGCATGGCCGTCGTGCTGCGAGGCCTTCGCTTGTTGTGAGGTTTAAACGTAAGAATGCGATGTCAGACGTCAGCGGCGCTGAGTTCGTATGAACCTCTGCGGCCGCGCGCATAGACTTTGGCGGCGATTGCGTAGATGCGGTCGCGGTTGATATCGAACGCACGCAGAAGATCGACCGCGTCGAAACGCAGATTTGGCTGAATCCGATTAAGGGCATCCGCCGTCACAAAGAAGGAGCTTTCCATGGAGCGATCGTATCCCCAGAAGCGAACCGCACGCCGTGTGGCGTCGTAGCTACGACTTTGATTGGGAAAATTGATCGCCATATTCGTGACCTTCTTCTCTTGCGATTGCCATGGAACCCACATCACTGCACAGTGGACGGAACGCAGCCAGCTTTGTTGGAGGTCTCCGCTGCGTCGCGATCTTTCGCCGCCACTAGATTGAGCGGATCAATCGTCAGCATCTCGAAAGCGCCCTGGTGAGATTGCGCGGGCACCAGTATTGTCGTCGCGACGCGGCGATAGGCCGGAAACGACAAACCCTCGATCAACTCCTCGTCCGTTACGACCTCATAACTTCCGGGAGGCAATGTTCGGCCGACTTCCTCAAGTGAAAAGGGACTGCAGAATTTTACGATCTTGCGAGTCGTTCGAGTGTTCATTGGACCCTTTCCGAGACGCTACGATTGGCCAGAACCATCTCCTCTGCCTTGGACGGTTTGGATTTGAATGTCGCATGAGTGACGGACACGGTCGTGCCGCGGGAGTCACTGGCGATATCCACCAGCGCATCGAGCTGTCGCGTCAGCGCCTTGATGAGACTGGTACCAAGCCCGGGCTTGGACTGGCTTGCGGGCACGTCCGGTTTGCCGATCCCATTATCGGATACCGTCAGCTTCCAGTCGGGCCCCGAGACTCTGTAGGAAACGACGATACCCGCGTCGGGCTTCTCGCCGGGGAATGCATGCTTCAATGCATTCATCACCAATTCGGTAACGATCAGTCCGAGGCTCACGGCGTCGCGCGACAACGCGGTGCCGGCATCGGCTTCGACCTTGAGCGAGATCGGCCGGCTATCGCCGATCATCGATTGCGCCAGCGTTTCGCATAGTTTGGTAAGGTATGCGCCAATCTCGATCGGCTTGCCGCCACCGGCGACGTGCAGGTGCTGCTGGACGGCAGCGACCGATAGAACGCGCTGATGCGCATCCTCCAATTGCAATCGCGTCTCCTCGGACTGCACGGTCCGCGCCTTGATGAGGAGAATGCTGGCGATGATTTGCAGGCTGTTGGCGACGCGGTGCTGCATCTCCTCCAGCAGCATATCCTTTTCCCGCAGCAGCTCCTGCACTTGCCGCTCAATGGCCCGCCGGTCGGTAACGTCCTCGAACGCCAGCAGCACGGTGCTGTGGGCGCCCTTCTCATAAAAGACCTTGCGCGCGTTCAGAAGCATGACGCGCTGGCCGATCGCCGGAAACTTGCGGTCGACTTCATAGCCCTCGACGGTCGCTTGACCGTTGGAGATCGTTCCTAACAGCTCACGGAGCTCCGGAATGTCCCATTGACCGCCGTCGATCTCATAAAGCAGGCGGCCGCGGACATCGTCACGGACGAGCCGAAAGGTGTTGTAGAAGGAGCGGCTCGCGGCGATGACGCGGAGCTCATGGTCGAGCACCACAAGCGGATCGCGGACGGTATCGACGACAGCGTGCGCGAGCGTGATTCCGTCTTCCACGTTGACGAATGGTGACTCCTTCGACAGCGTCGAAGTTAACATGTGAACCTTTCGCTCCGCTTTCGAGCGGTGGCAAGGCAGCGCGAATTTTCATTAAGTGGGCGCGGGCGCCGGGACGCCCCAATTGAGCGTCGAATTGGTGAAACCATGCGCCTTTATTCGTGAAGAGTCGAGGACATTGCGATCAAGATTAAGGCACAGAAGGGCAGAAACTGGTCGTTCGGGCATCGATGAAATGCGGATTAAAGGCCCGCCCGGCAACCGAGGCGATACGACCGTGCGGTCGCGGCTGGTGTCATTGGCAGCATGGCTGCCGGCGCGATCGTTCGCTCACAGATGGACCGCTACTATCGGGACTACGACCGCGCTTATCGTCGCCACTACAGCAACTGCTGCATCGAGCGGCGAGAAGGCACCGATCGCTACGGGATCGAGCATCTTCGGCGCGTCCGCATCTGCGATTGACGTTCTTGCCTACGTAAATCTTGAATGAGCCTTCGGGCTCTGAATTCCCAACTTAAACCCGCCGGCGACGGCGGGCTTTTTCAACTTGCCAGACGCCAGGCGGACCGCATCGCTGCGCCAAGTAGCGACCATACAGAAACGACGATTCGCTAGCGTCGCCATCTTAGATGGCCCACGCAAAAGGAACTTTATCCGCACTGTGACGTTGTTTGTCTAGATCGGCCCGAGGTGGCAATCACGACATATCAAAACGAACTGGACCCTAATCGGCGCAGCGACATAATTGACGATATCTACTTCACGCATTGGATTATCGTTGGTGCCGTTTCGCTCGCAATCCTCATCGCGGTCGCAGCCTTCACAAGTACGGAGAACTACCCGGACCTGCCCCAAACAATGACGACAGTTATTGCCCCTGCTCCGTCGCCTTAAACGAGCGGCCACCTGACGATGTCTGTTGTTGGCTAAAAGCAAACGCAACGCTCGCTAAACTCGACGCCTGCTTGCCCCCGAAAGATAGGCACAACGCTATGCGGACTGCTGACGAGCGAAATCGCCGGCATTGTCGTGAGCCGCGCTAAAACCAATTAACTCCCGCCAAAGGCAGCACCCTCTGAAGGATCGATACCGCGCAAATCAATACCACAAGCAGCTTTAGAAGCTTTGCCAAACGACTGTCATTAACAAACTTTTCGATGGCCCAAAAACAAATTGCACCGACGACGCAAATAATCAGGACCCCAATTAAAACTGAAAGCATAACAATCCCCTGTTTTGGTGCGCTAACAAGCCTCGGCCACCAATGCGCGCGGCCGTTATTGTTACTTAGCCATCCGCCAAGCGAACAGTACGACAGCGGCGCCGACTGCCGCCGCAATGATCGATATCAGCAAGCCGCCGCTGAGTGCGAGCAACAAATCGATATGATAGCCAACGAACGAGCCGGCAACCCCCACGAGTGCGCTTGTGACGATGCCGCGGGTCGATCCGGAGAATTGGCGAGCGAGCCACGACGGCCCAGCAAGCCGGTCGAAGAGAATGCCGGCGACCACGCCGATGACAAGAACCAGAAGAAACGTTACGATCGGATCTGTAGCGCGCATCATAGGCGACCTTCGAGCTCGGGCAAGGCAACGCGAATTTTCACTAAGTTGGTGCAAGCGCCGGGACGCTTTAGTTGAGCGTCAAGTCAATGAGACTTTGCGCCCGTATGCGTGAAGAGTTCGAGGACTTAGCGATCACGATTAAGGGACGGACGCGGTAGACGCTTGTAGTTTAGGCGTCAACGAAATACCGATAAAACACAAGCACGGCAATTACGACGACCAAACCGGTCGGTACGATGATCGGCGATTATGTATTGCGCCTTCGCCAGCGTTCTTCAAGCCAAGCTTGACCTGCGACATTGATCCAATTCAACGCCTCTTGCTCGGAAGCCCCCTCGAAGATTTCTTCCGAGGCGGCGCCTTCGAGCGTCGCCCATACGGACCATACCGGCGCATGGGATGCCTGCCTAACGATCAAATTTGGCTCATTTTTGCAGATAGGAGCATTCTCTAAAATATCAGTCATACCAAGAAACATGGGTCTGGATTTCCTATTTGCAAGCTTAATTCCGCTGCCTTAGCCCGATCATCCGGCAACACTACCCAGTTGCTCAATGGTTTTTTCGACTGCGATCTTCCCGCCGTTCTCAATCGGCCTAGACGGCGGCTGCATGTTAAACAGAATGGTGAAACGCGCGCCGCGATCGCAATCCCCGCGTCCAATCTGAAACTCGCCACCGATCTGCTTGACGAGAGACTGAATGATTTTCATGCCGAGGCCCTTGTGGCCAGATGGCATGAACCCGTCCGGCAGGCCTGGCCCGTCATCCAAGACCGAAAGCGAATAACCCTCAGGCACCGATTCCAGTCTGACGGTAATTGTACCCTTCGCGTATTTGGCGGAATTCGTCACTAACTCGTTGACGATAAATCCGAGGGGAATGCCGAGCAGGGTCGGAATCTCGATGTCCTCCCCCTCTACGACGATCGATTGCTTTGCCTCACCGTTGAAAAGCATTCCTGAGAGGTCCCCGCAGAGCCTTGAAATATATTGCTTGAACTCGACGGTTTCGAGATGATCCAGCACATGCAAACGTCGGTGCACTCGTCCCAGTGCCGCGACACGACTGCCGGCTATAGACAACTGCGCCGCGGCTTCTGGATTTTTCGTAGTACGGCTTTGCAACGACAACAAACTCGAGATCAGTTGCAAGCTATTCAGCAATCGATGATCGAATTCCCTTGCCAGCATCGCCTTCTCTTCGAGCAATACGTCCTTTTGTTGCAGCAGATCGTCCTTATCGCGCTGCAAAACGCGTTGCCGGGTGACGTCTTCGATTCCAAGCAGAATCGTCGTGTTGGAGCCGCCCTCATAGAATACCTTGCGGGCGTTCAAGAGCATCGTGCGTTGTCCGATGTCGGGAAACGCATGCTCGACTTCGTAATCTTCCATCACTCCGCGCTCGGGTATAATTTTTTCCAGAAGCAAACGAAGTCCTGGAATATCCCACTGACCATCACCCAACGCGTAAAGCGGCCTCCCTTGAGTGTCGTCGCTGCTGACTTTGAATGTGTGATAGAAGGAGCGGCTCGCGGCGAGCACGCGGAGATCTTGGTCGAGCACCAAGAAAGGTTCGCGAACGGTATCGATGACCGCCTGCGCAAATGCACGCGCTTCCTCGATCGCGGTGAACAATTCATTGTCGATGAAGGTGGCCTCCCTGAAACAGCGACGACCAAACCAAACAAGACTATCCCGATTAAACTATCCCACGCGCCGCATTGATCACCAAGGCGCGATCTTGCGCCTTCCCGCTATTATAGCCGTGAGCGTTAGGCGCTGGCGCGCCACTCCGGCGATCGCGCGTTGCGCTCGAAAAATAGCGCCTGACTGATGACGGCAGAAACGGTCGTCGATTGGAACGGCTTGGCAATGAGGAATGCTGGCTCCGGCCGCTCGCCGGAAAGAAAGCGTTCCGGATATGCGGTAATGAAGATCACCGGCACCTCAAACGACTTCAGCAGTTCGTTGACCGCATCGAGACCCGAGCTGCCATCGGCGAGATGGATGTCGGCGAGGATCAGGCCGGGCCGTTTAACCTTGGCGAGCGAAATCGCTTCGGCATGGGTGGCGGCGACGCCCAGCACACGGTGACCGAGGCTTTCCACCAGTCCCGTCAAATCCATAGCAATAAATGCCTCGTCCTCGATGATCAGGATGTCGGTTGCAATTTCCGCGGCCAATTCCTTGCCCGATTCCTCGACCAAGGTCCGCACGGTCGGCACGTCGACGTCGAGCACCGTTGCTGCTTCATCCTCAGACAGACCCTCCAGAGCTACCAAAAGGAACGCCTGACGCGGTCTGGGAGTGATCTGAGCGAGCCGCTGCTCGGCCGGCAATCCTGCGAGCGCCGGTTGGGACTTGCCGTTCACGCTGACTGAGGTCCAGATTTTGGTGAACAACTTGTAAAGCGCAATCCGGGTGGAGACCGCCTTCGGTAGGATTGAGGGATCTTCGATCAAAGCCTCGAGCGTGGCGGTAACATAGGCGTCGCCGGAGTGCTGGTTACCCGTTAGGGCTCGCGCATAGCGTCGTAGATAAGGCAAATGCTGTGCAACCGTTTGAGAAGTGGACAAAAAAACCCCCTTGCGTGAAATCGTGTGCTTCGTGACTGGCACGAAGACCCCCGAACTGGATATTCTTATACGTCTCCAACCAAACGCGCCGGTCACAGAATGGTTCCATGGGATTGGAACCAATTGGGCATTTCATGCGTTTTACTTGGTTATGCGCAATGAAACGACGCTTTTTGCCATTCGATAGTTGAAAGAAATTTCATGAATCACCGGAAGCACGGGTCGGAACTGCCAATTGAAGAAGCTGCTTTCCCATCTCGCAAAGGACCCCGGGCCGAACTCGGACGCAACGTTCAGGCGAAGATCGGTCAGGCCCTCCGGGCCATGTACGACGACATCGTCAAACAAGGGATTCCAGACCGATTCACCGAGCTGCTGAATCAGCTCGATACCGGCGACCACAAAGGAAAGCAGTAATGCCGATCGACGGGTCCACCCGCCAGGCCATTCTCGGCGCGATCCCCCGTCTACGTGCATTTGCCATTTCCTTATGCGGAAATGTCGATCGCGCCGACGATCTGGTACAGGAGACCCTATTGCGCGCGCTGGCTAATATCAATTCGTTCCAACCCGGCACTAACTTATCGGCTTGGCTGTTCACTATTCTGCGCAACCATTTCCGCTCCGAATACCGTAAGCGCCGCCGCGAAGTCGAAGACATGGACGGCAGTTATACCGAGAGTCTAAAAACTCAACCGGAGCAACTCGGACACGTGGAGTTCGGTGAATTCCGTCAAGCACTGGTCAAACTTTCCACCGAACAGCGCGAAGCGCTGATTCTGGTCGGCGCGGCGGGCTTCTCCTATGAGGACGCGGCCGAGATCTGCGACTGCGCGGTTGGCACCATTAAGTCGCGCGTCAATCGCGCACGCGCTCGGTTAACTGAGCTGATGTCGATTAAGGGTGGCGAGGCGTTTGGCCCGGACGAGGCCACGCGCGCGGTGCTGGCAAGCGGCAAAAATTAGAAAATGCCTCCTGCCGAGCGAACTTCGTCGTGCGGTGTCGTCACCTCGTTCCCGCGCCGGACAACGATCCAGACGATCTGCGTTATCGCATCAAGTGCGACGCCGAAAAGAACGAGCGGATTGCCCCTGAAAGCGACCTCACACTATCGGAAAGCGCCGTCGCTTGACCCTTTTTGTCGCCGCCACACAATGTGTGTGTTGCGCCATAATTGGGCGGCGTCTGCGCGACTAGCCTGCAGGAGCGACCGGTGACCGCGCTTAAAATCCATCACAAGACCATTTATCGCTTCCGTCAGCCCGTGAGCCTCGGGCCGCACCGGCTGATGCTACGCCCGCGCGAGACCCGCGATCTTCGCCTGATGTCGCACACATTGGCTGTCACGCCATCTGCGGTGGTCACCTGGGCGCAGGACGTGTCGGGTAACGCTGTCGGCGTGGCCACATTTGCCACCATGACCGATGTGCTGGCGATCGATAGCGTGGCGGATATTCTTCTCAACGCTGCCGCGTGGCCGGTGTTCGCTATCGCCGCTTCGGCCATCTCCTATCCGTTTCGCTATTCCGACGATGAGTGGACCGACCTCGGACCGCTGACGATTCTTCAGTATCAGGACCCGGCTGAACAATTGCGCAATTGGGCGCGTGGCTTCATCCGCAGTAATCCGACCGACACGCTGTCTCTGCTCAAGGACCTGAGCATCGGCGTCGCGCAACGCATCAGCTATCAAAGCCGCGAGGTTGAAGGCACTCAGGCGCCGACGCAGACGCTCGCTCGCGGCTGGGGCTCATGCCGGGATTTTGCACTGCTTTTCGCCGAAGCCGCACGTAGCCTCGGCTTCGGCGCGCGGATCGTTTCCGGCTACCTCTACAACCCCAATCAGGATCGAATAGGGTCTACCGGCGCAGGCTCAACTCACGCCTGGGCGGAAGTCTACGTGCCGGGCGCGGGATGGATCACCTTCGATCCGACCAACCGCAGCGTCGGCGGCGTAAACCTCATTCCCGTCGCCGTCGCGCGCGACATACGCCAGGCCGTGCCGGTAGCCGGGAGCTTTATCGGCGCGAGCGATGCCTTCCAGGGGATGGACGTTGAAGTTCTCGTGACCTCTTAAAATAGGCAACCGGCTCCCCGCGCGGATCTTGCGGCTTGCCTTAATTGCACCGTCGCGCACAAAAGAAAGTTCCCGGGAGCGGAACCAATCAACCTCGCCGGAGATTGATGTTGCGTCCAGCCCCAGGCGGTTGGAATTACCCAACCAATGGAGCTTCCCATGCAAACCAGATATCTGGTTTTAACGACGCTGCTCGCCACTCTGGCACTTCCGATGGCGGCGCAGGCGCAAGGCACCGTACGCGGTGCACAAGAAGGTGCTGCGCAAGGCAACCATGACGCCGGCCCTGTCGGCGCGGTGGTTGGCGGCGCAATCGGCGCGGTCGCCGGCACTGTCGGCGGCATTCTCGGCGTCGAGGATCGCCCGCGCTTCCACGATTACGTCGTTCACGAGCGGCTGCCATCGTATCGGTATAATGGCAGCTTCGTTGTCGGCGCGGTGCTGCCCGAAAGCGGCCTCACCTATTACGACATTCCCGGCGAGTACCACGTGCGCGGCTATCGCTATGCCTACGTGAATGACCACGCCGTGCTGGTCGATCCACACACGCGCGTGATCGTGCAGATCATCGATTAAGTGCCGGCCTGTCCCAGACATTGAAAAGGATCAAACCATGTTGAAAGTCATTACTGTCGCGGCCATTGCAGCTCTCGCCTTGGCTGTCACTGTGGCACCGAAACCTGCGCTCGCCCATGATGGCGGTGCGGTCGCCGCCGGCGTCATCGGCGGTCTGGCGGTCGGCGCGATCGTCGGCATCGCAACAGATCGGAAAATCTGCAGCACTTACAGTGGGGGCGCTCTCCCTCGCTCGCGCAGCGCTGCGGCGGCTGCGGCACTGAACGATCAGCAGAATTTGGCCGATTTAACCATACTCGCTGCCCTCACGCGCGCCCGCGCGCGAGGCGGCGCCGATTCCAGGCGAGCTCTGAGGCAGACCGACACTGCAGACCGAGCCGGCTGGCCGGCGCTACGGCTGCTGGTCGACGTCGCCATTACTGTTTAGCGGATTGTCGTTCGCAGATTCGGTGGCGGACGATGGAGCTCGGGATCGGCGCTGCGACGTCGGCTTCGCATGATCCGGCGGCGATGGTGCCGGCGTCGGTCGAGCGCAGCCAGCTACCGGGTCATCGCAACAAATCGGAAAATCTGCAGCACTTACAGTGGGGGCGCTCTCCCTCGCTCGCGCAGCGCTGCGGCGGCTGCGGCACTGAACGATCAGCAGAATTTGGCCGATTTAACCATACTCTCTGCCCTCACGCGCGCGCGCGCGAATAATAGGGAAACAAGGCGACCGTTGACCAACCGCCGCCCTGGCTTGAGCTTTTCTACGAAGAGTCCGATTCCAACGAACGGCTACGCGTCAGCAATTGGATTGTGCAAAGACTCTATCATTATGCAATCAAGGAAACCGTCGAATTCTGACTTCTGACGGTCTTTCAACATATAGCTTATCCAACCCGCGTTTGCACCGTCGCGGACTAGAATTCGGCCGTGGCCCCACTCGACCTTCGCCCAACAGTCGCAAATCAGGTTTTCAAGAGCAACAGCATCAAAGTGCGATGGCAATTCAATTGCACAATGAATATGCCATCGACCGGACGTGCCACGCTCCCATGGACGTAATGAGCGGGCGCGGACCTCGCCTTTTTCAAGGACGGGTAATACACGCAGACGTTTGCCGTACCGGCGAAATGCAGCTCCATACACAGCTCTGTTGAGGAGGTTCATGAAGTGCCGAAAAGCTTGTCTGCATCGATAGTCGTCGATCTTTACCCAACCGCCGCTGTCGGGCTGACGAGCTTGCTTCAAGGTTAGAGTGACGTCGCAAAATGCACCCCAGCTGCTCGTATCGAAGAAGTGTGATCTGGCGGATTCAAAAGGATCAGATCTAACTTCCATCGAATAGTTATTCGCGTGCATTACAGGGCGACTTCAGGAAGCTCTAAAAATTCTTTCGGGATTTATCCGAACGATCAGCGGAAAATTGGCCGCACTTGCGTTAGCCACACTCGTTGCCGTTACCCGCGCGACCGTTGGTGCGGAGCGATGGTGTGGTCGCCGCCGTCGAGGTACAGGGACGCTCCGCTTCACCACCGCCGCGATCGACACTTGCATGGGGGGCCTCAAGAACGATTTCCTGTGGAGGTTTGTCTTCCCTGAGCCCCTTGAATGACGGTGTACGAAGCAGGCCATTATGAGTCCAGCCGCGGTATTCGATCTCGCACAAGAGCCGAGGCTCGGCCCAGCAAACGCCCTTGTCGGCTCCTGCTGGTAGTGTCTTCCCTAACGTTGGCTTGATGGACAAAACCTTCTCAATATCGGCGCGGAGCAACCGCGCCTGGTCCATGGACCAGCCCGTACCAACGCGACCGGCATAGATGAGCTTACCTTTGTCCTGGTAACCGACCAGCACGGAACCGACAGACCCGCTCGCGGTTGTCGATGGGACATAACCCAGAATTACGAACTCCTGGCGCTGGACACACTTACTTTTCAACCAGTGCGCGCCTCGCCCTGGCCTATACGGCAGGTCCTTCCGTTTCGACACAATACCTTCTAGTCCAAGCTTGCGCGCATGCTCGAACGTTGTCCGTCCGTCCTCTTCGATATGCTCGCAGAACCGTATCGGCGAATTGGCGGGGAGAGCGCTGATCAATTGCTGAAGCAGCGCCTTACGGTTGACCAATGTAACCTGCGTCAGGTCGAACCCGTCGCAATGGTGTATGTCGAAGACGTGATAAGCGAAGCGGTCCTGACGGCCGGCTTTCAGGTCTGACTGCAACTCGTTGAAACTTGAGATGCCGTTCGCATCTTCGACAACGATTTCCCCATCGAGCTGGGCCGATCCTACGCGCAATTCCTTGAGCGCCACGGCAATGCTACGAAAGTGTCTAGTCCAGTCAAGGTTCTTGCGCGTCAGCAGCCGAACATCTTGTCCATCGATGCGTGCCTGCATCCGGTAGCCGTCGTATTTGATCTCATGGACCCATTTCGCGCCGCTCGGGGGCGTGTCGCACATTGCTGCAAGGCTTGGCTCGAGGAAGCTATGCAGAAGACCCTTTCGCGCTCCTACGATTTTGCTGATCTCCGGAAGTGCGCTTTTGCGGCCGCGGTGGCGGCGCAGGGGACAATGGCTCGCCAACTTGATCATGGTCACGCGCGCCCCACCGTCACTGTCAATTCATCGAAGTAAAACCATCGCTTTTTCACGTTGGGGAAATGCAGGGGTCTGCCGTGGACGCGATCTTGTTCATTGACGTTGAATTGCCAAACTGCAACGCGTATGTCGTCTGGCGCAAAGACCCTCGTCGTTGTCCACTCGCCATTCGTAAACTCACGCTCGATTAAGCCGTCAGCTTCGAGCGATTCGGCCGTTTCAAAGTCGGATCCGGGCAGGGCATATTGGACCAAGCGGCGGCCGCTGCCATCCGTGGCCGTTAGGTCGTAGCGCAAGACCTTTTCCGACTGGCTCATGATACTTGTTCGCGCACTCGTGCCGCGTTGAGCAACTTCATCATCCTCGTGCAAAACGTGGCGTGTCGTCCGAGCACTGACGTGGGCTGGCCGACGTCGACCGAACAACGATGCCGCGCGTCCAGGCTTTGCGGGCGGCAAAGGCGGAGGCCAAAGACCATTGCTTGCCTCCTATCATTGCAGCACCGCCGTCTCGTGCCAGATTGCATCGACCTCGGCCGCCGTGAGTACATCGCCGATGCGCGTCGCGTTCGGTGCGGCCGAAGCGAGGCACTTACAGAACCGCGATAGATGACCGATGCGCCTCAAGGTGTCATCCGAAAGCTCACCGGCGGCAGCTTGCTCAGCCAATAATTCCGCCGAGATGCACATCAGTTCATCGTAGTCATAGTCCATGTCAGTGCCGCCTGATGGTCAATGATGTAGCCAAACGGTGCAAAGGAACACGAGAATAGTCCCTGAAATCGCCCGCACAAAAATCAGCCGGTCTTTTTTCGACTAACGTTTGGTCGTTCCGCCGGCTTTGCCGCCGCTTCCTTGCCCTTCTTGCCTGGAATGGGAAGCAGCATCTCGCCCTGGCCCTCGATGCGCTTGCGCCCTTTCTTCGGCGGAGCGGATGCGGATTTTTCCTGGGCAATGCTGAGGCGAAGCGCATCCATCAGGTTCACGACATTCTGTGTCCGCGGCGCGGCAGCCTCGTGCGATACCGGCAGGCCGGCCTGTTTCTTCTTGAGCATCTCGACTACGGCTTCCTCGTAGTGATCCGCGAACTGTGACGGGTCGAAGTCGGCCGCCTTGCTCTGGAGGATATGCTCGGCCAGCTTGAGCATGTCCGGCTCGACCTTCACGTCCGGGATGTCGTCGAAATATTCCTTCGCGTCCCTAATCTCGTAGGGATAGCGTAGCGTGGTGGCCATCAGCCCCTTGTCCCAGGGCTCGAGCATGATGACCCGCTCGCGTTTTGCCAGCACGACACGACCGAGCGCAACCATGTCCTTGCCGCGCATGGCCTCGCGGATCACCGCAAATGCGTCCTGCCCGACTTGGCCGTCCGGCGTGATGTAGTAGGGGCTGTCGAGATACCGCTCGTCGATCTGCTCGCGCGGGACGAACGAGTCGATTTCGATGGTGTGGTTGCTCTCGATCGCAATGGCGTCGAGTTCGTCGTCATCCACCGGGATGTAGGCGTTCTTGGCGTACTCGTAGCCGCGGCCCTTGTCCTCGCCCTCGACCGGCTCGCGCGTGACCTCGTCGACCAGCTGCTGGCGCAGGCGGTTGCCGGTCTTCTTGTTGATCTGGCGGAACGAGACACGCTCGGTCGCCGAAGTCCCGGTGTAGAGGGCGATCGGACACGAGACGAGCGAGAGCTTGAGGTAGCCTTTCCAAAACGCACGCGCGGGCGCCATGGGGATATCTCCGCTTGGTTGCAGATGCCACCTGGGCCACCTGCCGCGTTTACGGACCACCTTGCTCGGAGAAGCGCAGGTTGGCGCGGGCCAATCCGTCGAAGCCCGCCTCTGTACGCTGAAACTAATGTAGGGCGCGGTTTCTGAGAGGCGAATCCTTTCGCTTCCCATGGTTAATCGACCATTTCCGCCGTACTTGCCTCCGAACAGGCGTCCCGCTCTTCATAAGCCCGTGCATTAGTGATGACAGGAGACCAGCAGCAGCCGAACGCGTCCGATGGTGGCTAGTCTGGGTGAGGAACGCGCTTAGGGGGCTAAGGCCACCCCGCTAACGCTCACCAGTCCATTCTTATCGACGGCGACGTGTGAAATCTCTCGGTAACGGCAGCCCAAGACGGGAAGGCGACAGAACACATCGTTGAAGTCGGGAGCTTGTCCCTTTTGACCACGCAAACGGCGCTGCACCTGGCTGCTGGCGGCGCTCACAATGAAATCTGACACTTCAAGACCAGGCTCATTCGAGCTTTTTCGCATCAAGCTTTTCTCCACAGGACGCGGCGAAGCGTCATTGATCGGAGTGAGCTGCGAAAAGCAGGCCTGAACGATCGCATCAGCTCGCTGCGAGCTTTCGACAATGATCCGGACGATCTTGCAGGGTAACGCGGCTGCGACGAATGCGATTTCCCTTTGGAGTTGGCCCATCACTGGAATGCAAGGGTCCATACCACGCGGTAAACTGACCGCTTTGGTTGTCGTCGCCGCGATGCGGACAAATGACGGGTCGAGAAAGAATTCGGAAAGGACGGCGAAATTCTCGGCTTTGCGCTCGAACGCGGAGGCGTGCAATGGCAAGTCCGGGTCGTCATTGATCGCTTTTCGGACGGCGCGCCACCTTTCCTTGAGATGCCCATAACCTGCCCCCAGCACGACGCAGCCGCCGAGGCCGTAGAATCCTTGATTGCCGGCGAATGTCTCGTGTCCTGTGTCGTCAACAAAAACGAACAGGTCGTCGGCTTCGGGTTTCAATTCTTCGTCGAAGATCGGTTTCAGGCGGGACTCCTTCGTCCGTCGGCCGATGTCCATCCCGCCGAGACATTCAAAACGCTGTCGGTCAGGTTCCCTCGGATCGCCTCAACCTCTTCCGACGTGACATCCACCCGTGGCAGCGTCGATCCGAACCTTGAATAAGGCCGATATTCGCCGCGCTCATACTTCGCTGAGATGATGCCGGCGAACGCGTCCAAATTCCGATCGACGACCAGGTTTGCCTCTTTGCCGGTCAGCCGCTCGCGTCGTAGAGCGTCCTCCAAGTGAATTTTAGGGATAAACGCCAGAACGATTTGCCTGTCATGCCAACAATGCACAACGACAAGATCAGAATCGGGTTGCGCGTGGATGACGGAGAAGTCTTTGAGTAACACTGCGGTCTCCTTTGCCAAAGATTTCGCGAGCTGCAAGATCGTCGTGTCGTCACTCGCGTCAACGGCGCGTCGAAGGTGTTGGATGACCGGCGCTACTCTCTCCCATTTAGCCGCCGATTGCTGTTGCCGGGCACGAGCAGCCTGGGCGCGTTCGGTGCTGGTGAGGGGGGTTTGGTCTCCGCTCACTGGCCGGCCAACGCCGCGGCCGGAGCCCAGCTCTTTCCAAATCGCGTAGGCGCGATCATAAGCGGCCTCGTTTTGGGGGCTTCGATCTTCCTTCCAGCGCCGCCAGGCCTCATCGACCCCATTGGTAGCTTGTTGCAGCGTTACCTCCGTGTTCATGGAATAGTCCTTATTTTTGTTGCCATCAAAATGTATAATGCTGGCAGCAAAATTGTCAAGAGCCTGATTTGCGGAGATTGCTTGGCATATACCGATCAACGAACGTCCGCGCGACATTCTCAATCGCCTGCTGGATGGATTTGAGGGGAAGCTTACTTCTTCCAAATGGGCGACGATTGAAAAGTGCTCGCCTGATACGGCATTCTCCGTAAAATGCCCTGAGGCTAGGGGCCGGAACCCACCTTAGTTCTCGACTAATCTGATATAAGGTGCTATATATAGGACTTAATGAGGCTTTTGACCTCATGTATGAGGTCTTATATGCGTTCCACAGTTCTCGACGTTTTGCCGCCCACCGTCAAGCGGTCGCTGACCAAACTCGGTGCTGATCTTGCCACGGCGCGGCGCAAGCGCGGGCTGACTGCCGCAGCCGTGGCCGAGCGCATGGGGGTCGGCAAAAACACCTATCTGCGCGCCGAGAAGGGCGATCCCACCGTCACGCTCGGCATCTACGCGATGGCGCTCTTCGTTCTGGGCTTCGGCGACAAGTTCCGCGATTTGATCGATCCGAGCCACGACGATACCGGCCTGATGCTTGATGAAGAGCGCTTGCCCAAGCGCGTACGGATGAAGAAAGCGCGCACAACGACATGAAAAGAACGATTGACGTTTTTCTCGGCGATGGGCCTCTCGTGGGAACGCTTCACTACGACTTGCAGAGAACGCGGGAGAATGCCGCATTTGAATATGCCCCGGCCTGGCTGAGTGAAAAAGAGCGCTTCGCTTTAAACCCCACATTGCCGCTTGTCGCAGGGCCGCAGTTTCATAAGAAATCCCACAACGGTTCTATATTTCACCCGCCTATCGCCGACACGGAGCCGGACGGTTGGGGGCGGCGCGTTATTATGCGCGATCATGCCAAACGACGGCAGCAGGCCCGCAAGGCTGGCGGGGAAGATGAGGCGGCGCGTCTTAATTCGCTCGATTTTCTTCTTGCGGTTGACGATTTAAGCCGCATGGGTGCGCTGCGTTTCCGGGATGAGAAAGGTGTTTTTCAGCACGCGACGGAAGAGGGCCGCCGCACCGCGCCGCCGCTGATCGAAATCGGCGCGCTGTTAGCCGCAACCCGCGCGGTTGAAAACAACAACGAAACGGCTGCCGACCTTGCCTATCTGCGCGGTCGGGGCACGTCTCTTGGCGGCTTGCGCCCCAAATGCACCGTCGTCGATGACGACGGCACCCTGTCGATCGGGAAGTTTCCGAGCGTCGCCGACGAGCGCGCCGTCACGAAAGGCGAGGTGCTGGCGCTGCAATTGGCGAAAGACGCTGGCATCGATGCGGCAGACGGCAGGATCATTGACAGCGATGGTGCGCCGGTTGCCCTGATCCGGCGCTTTGACCGTCTCAAGGGCGGGAAGCGCCTGATGTATATCTCCGCCGCAACCATGCTTGGCGTCGAGCGCACCGACCCGGAGGAGCATTCGTACACCGAAATTGTGGATGCTATCCGCGTGCATGGAGCGCAGGCGCAGGCTGACATCGAGGAACTATGGCGGCGCATCGCCTTCTCGATCCTTATCACCAACATTGACGATCATCTGCTCAATCATGGTTTCCTGCACGAAACACGCGATCAATGGCGGCTTGCGCCTGCATTCGATATCAACCCGTTCCCAGACCGCGTCCGGGAATTGAAGACCTGGATTTCGGAGGAGGCAGGGCCGGAGGCGACGGTCGAGGGCCTCATGTCGGTCATTCCTTATTTCCGAATTTCACCAAAGCGCGCGCGGGAGATTCTGAGCGCAGTCGAACATGCTGTCGCGGGCTGGCGCAAGAAGGGCCGGGCTATCGGAATGACGGAGGCCGAGCTGGATCAATTTACCGATGCGTTCGAGCATCCCGAACGCGAGGCAGCGCGAAAAATTTCATAAAAAGTGATATGATACAATAGGGGAAGGATGGGGGCGGGATTGCGGATAAGAAATATCAAAATTGAGCAGTGGCGCCATTTCGAAAATAGTGAGCTCAAGCTTGGCGATCTCGCCAGCCTAGTTTGCACGGTTGGCGCAAACGGAACAGGTAACCGCTAGTGATGGCGATGAACTTTGACGAATATCAGAAGGACGGCAAACAGCTATACGAAGATTTCGCAGAGCTCATTAGAAACATTTTGGCAGAAGCAATTAAGAAGGATACCCACTGTCCCCGCATCCAGGCCTACCAAATCAGAGCCAAGGGCGTGTCCAGCCTCAAGCACAAACTCGAAGATCGGAAAATACTAGATGCCCCCGATATCCAACGGACGATCAAAGACCTCGCCGGGGCGCGGGTCATTCTCTACACAAATTCCGACGTTGACGCTTTTCTTCAGCGCCGAATCATACCGGAGATTTTCAATGTCCATTGGGACGAGGTGAAAGCTCACCATCCAACGGACGAGAATGAACGTCTCAAATATGAGGCTTTTCACTATGTCGTATCGCTGCCCGACGAGCTCGCCGTTCGCGAGGAATACGCGAAGTTTAAGGAGCTTCGCTGCGAAATTCAGATTCAAACCCTCCTCAGCCATGCCTGGGCCGAAAGCTCTCACAACATTATTTATAAGGGCGCGGACTTACCCGGATTCGGCAGTAAGGCTGTGGACGCCCTGCGGGCTCGCCTCAACAAGACAATGGATGAGTACCTGAAACCGGCTGGCTATGAACTCGATAAGGTGCAGGCCGATTACGATAGGCTAATGCAAGGCAAGGAATTATTTGATCGTGGCGCGCTCGAAGCGCTCAACCGTTACGACAACAATAACGAGCGGTTCAACGGACTTAAAGCCATCGCCGATCACTTGATCCCGAATTTTGATGATATTGGCAGCGTCTATGGAGAAATCCGGCGGACGCTATTAACCGTCGCCGCAGCAGCGCGGGTAACGGAAACAAAGCCCTTTGTAGTCGAAGGGGTCGAGTTTCAAGGGATTCCGGGAAAACATGTTGTCGAGCAGGCGGTAGAAATACTTTCGGGTCTCCGCTACGTCGATATCGAAGGCACCTTTCTGGCGCTGGTTGAACTCTATAAAGGCGAAACCGACCGCGACGTTCGCAAGCAGATCATCGAAACAGTAGGAAGGCTGGCGTCGTACAATTTACATGTATGGCGACAGGCAGGTCCATACGCTCAAGTCGTGCTCGCGGAAACGCTGGCCAAATTATCGAAAGAGGAAATACTCGAAATTCGCGCGATTGCTGTAACCGTCTGGCGGAAGTTGCTTGGGTCCGAGCTGGATGCAACAAGCTACGCCGCAGAACTCAGTTACCATCAGCAAAGGCGCGATTCCTGCTAGCGACGATATAAAAGGAGTTCGTAGGCAGGCCATTGATGGCCTGTTTATGCTCTTTGATGTCAGCCAGACGGAAGACGACCGCCGCTCGGTCGTCACTTCGTTTTGGGAGGCAACGCAACTGCCGCATCAAGCAGACTATTCCAATGACATGCTTGGAACGGCGTTGACGGACATGAAAGCAATTACAGAACGCTTGCTGCCGCGTCTCGTGGCAATGAGCTTTGACCTTTGGGAGCACATCGAGAGTCATATGTTCCGCGAGTTCCAGCGGTTTCGACCGCTGACGGAATCCGACGACAATAAGAAAGGATGCAAGGCGGCCGCGCAGGCGCTCATCGACGAGATTACGACGCTGCGACAGAAGATGAACAAGAACCGCGCATTCGTCCGCTACAAAACGTTGGTCGGATTTGAGGGGGTGTTTTCACAGCAATGGGACGACGATACGTTTGGCTATGCCGAAATTGAGGCTCATCGAAAAGCACGCGCCGCCAAGTATGTGGAATTTATTACTCCAGAGAATGCCTTGAAATGGCACAAGCTGATCGAACGTTGCGCCGCCACCAAGTCCAATGATTGGGCGACATTCCCGATATTCAATGAATTCCTGCAAGGGCTCGGCAGGAAATGGCCTGAGCTTGCCTTGGCGATTCTGGCGGAGGAGAACCAGAACGTTCTGAATTTTCTGCCTGCGATCCTCGTGGGTCTCGCCGCAAGCGACGCCACGAAGGAATATGCCAGGATGGTTGACCAATATGTTGCCGCAGGGCAGCAGCTGAGCGCCGTTGCTCGCCATTATCGGGTCGTGGACAACGCCACCATCCCAGCGATTGAAAAGGTACTGCAAGCCGCGATCAAGGCAGACGATGCTATTGCCGTGATCGAGTGTCTGGTTTTCGCGGTCTCCAAATGGTCGAAACTCGGCAATAACGTTATCGACGCCCTTTTTCTTCCGGCCCTCGATTTCCTGACGGGTAAAAAAGACTGCCGGTGGGTACGCGGAGCGTGGTTCTTGCCGGAGACCCGCGAATATTTCGCGCAGTTGACGCCGGAACAGCTTGGCAAGGTGCTCGACAATCTCGCCAGCGCCAAGAAGATCGATCACGAGTATGAGCGCGTACTTGCTTTTATTGGCAAAATTCAACCCGCACTCGTATGGCGCTATTTCGGCGACCGGCTGCTAAAGGACGCCGACGATGAGGCGGACTACGAAGCTATTCCCTACCAATTGTTCGATCTGGACAAGGTTCTGAATGCGGACCCCGATACCGCGGTGAATGAGTTGCGGGGCTGGTATCGCGCAGGAGATAGCATGTTCCAATTTACGGGCGGACGGTTGTTGCATGCTGTCTTTCCAAGTTTCACAGAAGGGCTTGCCGCTGCTTTCGCCCGTCTGGTCGAGGGAGGCGGTGATGACGATATTGAATTCACGTTGCATGCCCTTCACAACTATCGCGGAGAGGCCACACTACACCCTGTAGCCAAGGCGCTCGTTGCCCGCCTGCCCGGTGATGACGGACGGTTGGGCCGCGTCGAAATCCTGCTCGAAAATACTGGTGTGGTGTCAGGAGAATTCGGCATGGTTGAGGCGTTGCGCGAGCGCAAAGCGTTGATGACAACCTGGCACGCTGATCCAAGCGTCCAGGTCAAAGCGTTCGCCGAGCGTGCCATTCGCCATTTGGACAACCGCATCGCAACAGAACAGCGCTCAGCAGAAATGCGGAAGGAACAGCGCAAGCGGGATTATGAATGAGCCGCTTTAGGTCTCTATGACTTTTTCCTCAGCGGGTTGTTGAGCTAGAGCTCGGTCACAAAGCGACGCGCCATCCCTTTAGCTTCAGGCATGGCTGTGCCCCCAAGCCAGGGCGTGAACAATTTGCAGTGTTCTGTTAATCGTCTCCTGAGTGTAATTGGCGCTTGGCGTCCGACCGCATGTTATAAACGGTTGATTGGAATGAGATCGATGCCAGCTTACTCCTGTCGAGAAGCGCCTGTCGTTTCTGCCGCGTGATGGCGAGCCGTCGCTGTTCAGCCTTCTTGATCGGGAGAATCGGTAGTCGATGCCGTTTGGACCCCCGCCTTTCCGCAATGGGGTGTAGCGGGAGCGCGGCATCAGACGAAGCCGTCGCGCCCGCGCAGGGAAATCGGCAAGCTTGATTTGTTGCAGGGGGGCTGAGTCCACCGAGATTCGGGGAAATATACCTGCACAACTACTGCACAGGCGAAAATAGGCGTTAATGTGCTATCTAATTCAATAACTTATATACCATCCTTCCTATCGCGGGAAGGATGGCCGCCGGAGTTTGGAAGCGTGCATCGACGGAGGCGCTTCGGTCCCTGCATCACCGCGCCGTTGGGCTTCACCCTTCAGTCGTGGCGAGCAGGCCGGGCACTACCGGGGGTGTTCTGCCGCATGGCGCCGTCGGGATGCGCGTTTCTACTTCCCCTTCCATCCGTTCGGGCCTTCGGCGGATCGCTCCGCCTAATATGCCCTCTGCTGACTTCTGCGCCGTGGTCAGGTCACCTCACGGTTCCCTCAGTTCCGAACTCGGAACACGACGCAGACCTCCCGGGGTAAGTTCAGTAGCCTTGGCAGCCGCCTTGTCGGAAGGTGGCGGGGAGCGGGTTTGAATCGCTGATCTCGGCAACTCAGAGATGAACGGAGGCGATCGCCACGCGCAAAAGGGCCGTCAGCGAGACTGGGTGAGGGGCAGCAAGAAAAAAAATCGGTTGGGGCACGATGGCGATATTGCCAAACGGAAAAGTCAGCTAGATTTGAGCTATTCTTGTGCCGACCGGCCAGCTCTGGAAAGCATTGGCTATTTGCTGTCGGCCGTTGCGAAGCCACTTAATGCTTGCGCCGCTCTTGCCATTCGATCGGCAAGATGCGTGCGATGTTCCTGAAGAAACACGGTGTCGATGGGGTCAGCTTCGGCGATCAAGTCGTCAAGGTCCGCGATGGCGCGCGGCAAGACCCCGCGAGCGTGCGATTTTGCGCTCTACTGCGAACGCAACCTTGTCGAACGGTTCTTCAATCAGCTCAAACACTTCCGTGCCATCGCCACACGTTATGACAAACTCGCCAGAAATTTTCTCGCCGGAGTGCAGTTGGCCGCCGCTATGATCAACTGAAGGCAGGCCCTAGTACCTCTGCACAGAGGTTTTGACCGGTTGAGTGTGGTTCATCGTAGGTCCGGCAGGTGTTCTGGATCAACGAGCAATTCGATACTGCGAGCGATCCTGGGTTTCCTTCTGATGAACCCTGCTCGTTCGAGCGTTAACACCATTTGGTGAACCGAAGGTGGGCTGACGCGGAAGTATTGCTGCATGTCGGCTTCGGCCGGCGGCCGGCGGTGCAGGCGCGTGTATGCGTAGATATATGCCAGATACTGGCCTTGCTTTTCGGTGAAGCTTTGACCGCTGAGGCTGCGAGCGGCGCCTGATTTTTGATTCATTTGTCAATTCGTCCGGCTCTCCGACAAGGAGGCCGAGATGAATGTACGTTATCGGATCGAATTGAGCCAAGCCGAACGCTGTGAACTCACCGCGATGTTGAGCAAAGGCAAGCGAGCCGCCCGCAAGCTCAAGCGAGCCCAGATATTGCTGGCGGCCGATGCTGGCCGCAGCGATGACGAGATTGCCCGCACGCTGGCAGTGGGCGGTTCCACCGTATACCGGACCAAGCGGCGCTTCGTGGAAGGCAATCTGGAACGGGCGCTGAGCGAGGATCCGCGTCCTGGGGCGGAGCGCAAGCTCACCGGCAAGGAAGAAGCCTTGCTCGTGGCAACGGCTTGCGCAAACCCTCCTGAGGGTCGCGCCCGCTGGACGCTGGAACTGCTGGCCGACGCCATGGTCAAGCTCACCGAGCACGAGAGCCTGTCGGGCGAGACGGTGCGCCGGCGGCTGGCCGAAAACGGTCTCAAGCCCTGGCGCAAGGATATGTGGTGCATTCCCCGGGTCGACGGCGAATATGTCGCCCGCATGGAAGACGTGCTCGACCTCTATGCCGAAGCGCCCGATCCCAAGCGGCCGGTGGTCTGCTTCGACGAGAGCCCAGTCCAGCTCATCGGTGAGGTGCGCCAGCCCATCCCGGCCGAGCCGGGTCAACTCGAACGTTACGATTACGAGTACCGCCGCAACGGCACCGTCAATCTCTTCGTCTGCATCGACGTGCATCGGCCTTGGCGCAAGGTCAAGGTCACCGAGCGGCGGGCGGCAGAAGACTACGCCCAATGCATGCGCGAACTCACCGATGTCCATTATCCCGATGCCGAGTCCATCCGGGTTGTGCAGGACAACCTGTCGACCCACTCGGCCGGCGCCCTCTATGAGGCATTCGCGCCCGCCGAAGCCCGGCGAATTCTGCGCCGCCTGGAGTTCCACTACACCCCCAAGCACGCCAGCTGGCTCAACATGGTCGAGATCGAGATCGGCGTGCTCCGCGGCCAGTGCCTGGACCGCAGAATCGACGACCCCAAGCGCCTCATCAGCGAAATCGCCGCATGGGAACGACAACGAAACGCCGCCGGCGCCCGCATCAAATGGATGTTCACAACCGACAAAGCCCGCGCCAAAATGGGCCGCGCCTATCCCGTCACGTCCAAAGAGTCATAATCACTGTGCCGAGGTACTAGTAGAGCTGCTCGTTCATCGCCAGATTTGTAGTCTGGTGCCTGTTCGGCGGCAGCGAGAGCCACCCAAAACCTGCTCACAAACCGCGGGCCTTTTACGCTACTGGCACAGAGTGACTCTCCCCGACGTCCGCTCCCAAGTCGTTTTTCTGGGCCTAAGTGGACATCCCGAATTTATGGTGCACACCCTAAAAAGGACACTCCGTCTCTGCTACGCTCACCCGCATGGCCGACGATAACAAGCCCGAGCCGATCCCTTTTCCGGTCGAAGTGACCGTAAACGGCGTCAAGGTCACGGTGACATTGATGTTAAAGCCCGGCACCACTGTCTCGGTAGCTGAGAAAGAGCAACAAGAGACTAAAGAAGATCAGCCGCAAGACGAAACCTAAAAACTGATCTTATCAATCCACCTTTTGAGCAGCGGCATGGGATGGCCGACGCCGTATCCGGCGGCAACGGTCTTTTTCTCATGACCAAGCAACTCATAACGAATATCGACCGGACATCCGGCCGCCCGGAGCCGATCTTGTGCACGATGGCGCAAGCTGTGGATTACCTTTCGCGGATCGACAATACCGCAATCGTTCAGGAACCGATTGAGCCGCTTCGACGCGGTGCGCGGGCCATGATGGAATAGCGGTCCCTTGATGGTCGCGGGCAGATACGGCAACACGTTGGCGGGGAGCGGTACGCGGCGCTTTGATTGCTCCGTCTTGTGGCCGATCACCACATAGCGCACGCCGCGCTCTTTCAGTTCGCTGTTAATCTCGAAAGCCTCGCTCAATCGCATCCCCGTGGCCGCGAGTAGCCGGAATAGCAATTGCTCGCTCTTGTCGAGACGGCCGAAGTTGCGCTTCACATTCCGCATGTCCGCGTCGTCAAGTGGCAGGCGCTTTTCTTCATCGTCGCGCTTGGGCACGATGGATGAAAAGGGATTGAACGTCAGCCGCCCCTCTTTGATCGCCAAATTGACGGCGGAGTTAAGCCATCCGATCTTTTTGCGGATGCTCGCGCTTTTGAGACCTTGGGCCTCGAAATGCTGGACGATCTTGCGGCCGTCGTCGCGGGTCGCATCCTTCAATGGTTTGTCGCACAGCGACTTGAACAGCGCCCACACGGTTTCCGCTTCGCGCTTGTAATAGCCGGTGACGTTGGCGTGTTGCAGATACGTTTCAAAGATCGCATCGTCGCCGTTCTTTGTCGGCACCTTGGGGCGGTGTCCGGGGTCACCTTCAAAGTCGGCTTCGAGGTAGGCTTTAGCGACCGAGCGCAGAGTTAGCGGGCCGCCGACAAGCTGGACTGATTGCACGCTGTTCGGCTCAGTCCGCACGATGGCCCCGGCGCTATCGTAGTAGGTCAACTCGCGTTCGGTCGCGGCGATGTGTCCGCCATCGGGGCTGACGTGCAAGCCCGGCGCAAGTTTGTGGTGCCACGTCGTTTCCACACGGGGCCGCGCGGCCAATAGCGCGGCCTTGTGTTCGGCGATCAGCGGCAGCGCCAGTAATTTCGGCTTGCACGCGGTCGGGCGTGCCTAGGGACTTCTCAATGCGCCTTGTCGGGGGTCTGCAGCTTGATATGCCAGTTCCGGGAGCCGGGCCGCAGGAACAGGTAATCGGTTTTGCGCCGCATAGCGGCAGATATTAGCATCAGAGATTAGCGGCAGTCAGTAGCGGCAGGTAGCTTCTTTCAGAAGTGCTTAATTTTCAATGGCTTTTTGGTGGGCGCTGTAGGGATTGAACCTACGACCTCTCCCGTGTGAAGGGAACGCTCTCCCGCTGAGCTAAGCGCCCGGTCGTGACGGCGGCGCGATATAAGGAGCGCCCCCAAGAGGTGTCAAGCGAAGCCCGCCTCGCTAATTGCGCTTGTCGCTCGCCGGCACGCGCGAGGCATGACTCTGCAGCGCGCGGATGCGGTCGGCCAGGTCGCCATTGGTCGGCGCCGCCTCGCTGAATTCGACGTTGCTGGAAGCCGTGGCGAGGTTGGCGCGGTCGCGCACCGTTTCGGCCGCCAGGATGGCGTCGATCGGCGAGTTCGGCCCTTCCAGCGCCGAGGCAAGGCGCGCCACTTCGGCTGCGACGTCGTTGATGCGCTCGCGCAGCAAGGCGTTCTCCACCCGCTCGGAGGCCCAAACTTCTTCGGCCTCGCGTTTCATATGGCCGAGGTCGCGGGCCAGCCGGTCGCGTTCGTCGACGGTGCGGCCGAGGTCGGACTGCAGTTGGGCTTTTTCCGCCTTGAGCTGTCTCGGCCGCCGAACTGGTGCGCTCGCTGAGCTCGGCGATGGCGGCGCGCAGGTCGCTTTCGGATTTGCGCGCGGTCAGCAATTCGCCGCGCGTTTGATTGAGTTCGAATTCGCTTTGCGCGAGCCGCCGCGACTGCTCGCCGAGGCGGCTTTCCAGATCCTGGGCGCGGCGGCCGAGAAGCTCGGCTTCCTTGCTCTGCGCCGCCAACTGCTGTTCGAGTTCGGCGACGCGGCGGCCGAGATTTTCGACCCGGCCGCGCTCTTCGGCCAATTCCTGGGTGGCGGCTTTCAGCTCGACCCGCTCGGCATCGCGGCGGTCTTCCACGATCTTGAGCTCGTTGCCGGCGTAGCTGAGTCGTTCTTTCAGCGCCTCGACCTGGGTCTTGAGCGAGACGATCTCGACCTTCTGGGAATCGGCCAGGCTCGAGCGCTCGTCGAGCGCGCCGATAAGCTTGGCGAGCTCGGCTTCCTTGTCGGACAGCGTGCGCTCGGCGTCGTGCATGATGCTGGTCTTGGCCGCAACCTCGTCCTCGGTGGCGCGCAATTGATCGCGCAACGCCTTGTCGCGCGCTTCCAGCGCAAAAATGGTGGCGGTCTTTTCGCCCAGCTCCATCTTCAGCCGGTTGATGGCGTCGCCCTTCTTGCCGAGCTCGGCGAGTTGGCTGGTGGTCTTGGTCTTGAGTTGCTCGACGCTCATTTCGAGGCGGCGCGTCGACATGGCGAACTCGGCGCGCAGCTGATCTTTGTCGGCCTGGATTTCCGCCATCGACAGCGGGGTCGCGGCTTCCAGACGCCGCATGGTCAGCCGCACCGCGCGGCTATGGACGAGGGGAATAACGACCAGCCCGAGCAGGGCTGCGACCAGGAATCCGATCCCGAAATACATGATCGGTTCGATCATAAACCACGCCTCCAACGCACCCTTGCCGGCATCAACCGCACGGCACCGCGACATCGAATGCCCCGGGGCCAGTGCAGCCCAAGACTAGCCCAAACGCGGGTCTCAAGTCCCAGGCCTCAGGCGGGCCTACGTCCTATAGTTAAGTGGGCCACCGCCTCAGAACGGATTCCAGGTCGCCCGCGGAGTAAATTTGAGATAACCGAGATTGGCGCCGAGCCGCAGGCCGACGCCGGAGCGGATCGGCACGACGATGATTTTGCCGTTGGCGAGCGCGGTCATGCCAAAGCCGCCGATGAAATAGGCCGAGCCGTCGATGCCGGCAAAGCGCTGATAAATCGCGTCGGTGGCGGGCAGATTGTAGACCAGCATCATGGTGCGGGCGCCTTCGCCGCCGTAGTCGAATCCGACCGAAGGGCCTTCCCAGAACACGCGGCGGTCGCCGGCGTTCTTGGTGTAGAGCTTGCCGTCGCCATAGCGCAGGCCAACCACGACGGCACCGCTGCCTTCCTGACCGAGCACATAGCCGTTGGGCTCACCCCAGCGACTGACGGCCTGTTGCACCACTTCCGCCAAGCCGCGCGATACCGTGCCGAAGAACTTGTGCCCTTCGCGAACGATCTCTTCGGGCCTGAATGTTTCGCGTCTTTGTGGCGGGGGCGGCGGCTGATTCTGGGCAGCCGCTAGATCGACGCCAAAGGCGACCAGGCACAAAGTGAGGGCCGCAAGGCGCAAGGTAGCGCGCATCGGATGCTCCATTGGATACAAAGGTTCCAGCCCCATTTAACCGGTTACTTACGCCGGTGGCCGTAATGTGGCGGCGAAAACACCCGCGCCCCGAATCGCTCAAAGATCGCCGATAACTATGACTGCAGCACGGCAACAACGGAAGTCGCCGCAGGCCCTTGGGCTGGCGCTCGGGCTTGCCCTTTGTGGGGGTATTTTTGCGCCTCCCACGATTTCGGCCGCCCCCACAGACCGGATTGTGGTCAATGCCAATACCGGGCTCGCCATCAGCGGGTTCGACCCGGTGGCTTATTTCACTGATGGCAAACCGAAAATCGGCCGCCCGGATATGGAATTGCGCGCCGATGGCGTGGTTTGGCGGTTTCAAAACGAAGGCAACCGGGCGGCCTTTGCCGATCACCCGGAAGTCTACGCGCCGTGCTTCGGCGGTTACGACCCCGTGGCGGTCGCCCGCGGCGTTTCGGTGCCGGGGCACCCGTTGTTCTGGGCGGTGACCGGCGAGCGGCTATATCTCTTCTATAGCGAGGAGGCGCGTGTCGCCTTCCTGGCTGACCCGGGCCGTATCATCGAGCGCGCGACGCGCAAATGGCCCGACGTCGCGCGCACCATCGCGCGCTGATCCGCTTTCACTTTATGTCGTGATCGATGTGGCCTTGGCCGGATCGCCCCAGGCGATGAATCCGGGGACCAGAAATTTTTCGGAACGGCGCCCAAACTGGAGCTGACCGCCATTCGGATCGCTGACCGCGCCGCCGGCGGCCTCAAGGATCGCGCAGCCGGCGGCGATATCCCATTCGTGCGTCGGCGACAGCCGCGGATAGACGTCAGCCTCGCCTTGGGCGAGGTAACAGAATTTCACCGATGAGCCGCAAAGAAAGCGCTTGGCCACCGGTAGCCGCGCCAGGAAATCTTCCGTCGCCTCGTCGAGATGGCTGCGCGAGGTCGCCACAACAAGGCGGTCAGGCGCCGGCCGCGTGCGGATGAAGCTGCGGTCGTAGGCTTGCGCCGGACCGGCGCCGAGCCGCAGCCGCAACCGTTCGGCTTTGCCGCCGACCACGCCGCGCCACAGCAAGCCTTGCGCCGGCGCGGCAATGATGCCGGCAATCGGAACGCCATGCGTGATGAGGGCCACATTGACCGTGAATTCGTCGCGGCCGGCGAGAAATTCCTTGGTGCCGTCGAGCGGGTCGACGACCACGAAGCTCGGCTCCAGGCTCACCGCCACCGCACGGCCGACGCTTTCCTCGGCGATTACCGGAATGCCGGGCAACAGACGGGCAACGCCTTCCAGAATGACGGCTTCCGATGCCACGTCGGCGGCGGTGACCGGCGAGAGATCGTTCTTGATCCGCCGTTCGACCGATGAAAACGGCGTGGCGAGCGTCGCCGCCGCCGCGCGCGAGACGATCTCGGCCAGCGCGTCCAAATGTTGTTCGGCCTGTTGCGGGGTGATTGCGCCGGTCACGTCTTGCAGGTTCCCTTTGGCCAGTCCTTGGCGGTCGCAGCGGTGCGGTGTATCACGCCGGCAAGCCGGCACGTCCACCGATTCGCCGGTTTTATGGCAGCCTGCACGCCCCGCGGAGACCCGTCCATGTCCGGAACGCCCATCGAAGCGCTCGATCTTGCCGCCCTGCTGTGCTCGCGCGTCTGCCACGACCTGATCAGCCCGGTCGGCGCCATCGTCAACGGCCTGGAAGTGCTGGCCGAGGAAAAGGACGAGGAGACCAAGACTTTCGCCCTCGACCTGATCAAGAAGAGCGCCGGCAATGCCTCCGCCAAGCTGCAGTTCTGCCGCATCGCGTTCGGCGCGGCAGGTTCTGCGGGCGCCCAGATCGACCTCGGGGATGCCGAGACCATCACGCGCGGGTTTTTCGAGGACGACAAGACCAAACTCACCTGGAACCTGCCGCGGGCCTTGCTGCCCAAGAACCGGGTCAAGCTGCTGCTCAATTTGCTGCTGGTCGCCGGACAGACCATCCCGCGTGGCGGCCAGCTCAGGGTCGATCCGATCGGGTCGGGCGACGGCATGGGGTTCAAGGTCAGTGCCGCCGGGGTCAATGCCAAGGTTCCGCCCGCGGTGGCGGCTTTGCTCGCCGGCGACGATGGTGGCGCCGCGCTCGACGCCCATCGCATCCAGCCGTTCTATGCGAGCCTCTTGGCGCAGGCCTCAGGCGTCAAAGTCGGCATGGCCATGGACGGCGAGACGGTGGTGGTGAGCGCGCAGTAGCGCATGATCCCGAAAAGTGGGCACCGATTTTCGGAAAAGATCATGCGCAAGCGAAAATTCTAGGAACGACACCGATCCAAAGTGAACGGACCAAGCTGCAAACCCCAGTGACGGCCGGCTGGCGGCGGTTAACGAAGGGTTAAGCCGCGCGACGGTTCCGCCGCTCCGCAACCAAAATTAAACGCTTCACCGACACACTGGCCGCGCTCCTGACGGAGAGCGACGGACGGGCCAGAGCCTGTCGACCAAGGCGTTTTTTCATGGACGATCTGCTGCGGGAATTCGTGACCGAGACGAACGAGAGTCTCGACGTGGTGGACGTCGAGCTCGTGCGTTTCGAGCAGGATCCCAACAACGCCAAGATTCTCGATAACGTCTTCCGTCTGGTGCACACCATCAAGGGCACCTGCGGCTTCCTCGGATTGCCGCGGCTGGAAGCGCTGGCGCATGCCGCCGAGACGCTGATGGGCAAGTTCCGCGACGGGCTGCCGGCGACGAACGATGCCGTCACGCTCATCCTGTCAACCATCGACCGCATCAAGCAGATCCTGGAATCGCTCGAACGCGAGCAACGCGAGCCGGAGGGCGGCGACGACGATCTGATTTCCGATCTGGAGCGAATGGTCGAGCGGCTGGCGCCGGCGGCCGCGCCCGTGGCGCCGCAATACGCGGTCGGAACGCTTACGCCGCAAGTGCTCGAACGGCCATTGCGGCCGGGTGAGGATTCGCTCGACGATCTCGAGCGCGCGTTCCGCGAAACCGCGGTCGAGCCGACCTCCAAAGCCGCCAAGTCGGCGGCAGGCGACGCGGCCAAGGACGACGACCCCGCCAAGGCCGCCAACCAGTCGATCCGCGTCACCGTCGATACGCTCGAACAGCTGATGACGATGGTGTCGGAGCTGGTGTTGACGCGCAACCAGCTGCTCGAGATCGTGCGCCGCCACGAGGATTCGGAATTCAAGGCGCCGCTGCAGCGGCTGTCCAACGTTACGGCCGAGCTGCAGGAAGGCGTCATGAAGACGCGCATGCAGCCGATCGGCAATGCCTGGCAAAAGCTGCCGCGCATCGTGCGCGACCTTTCCAACGAGCTCGGCAAGCAGATCGACCTGGAAATGCAGGGCGCCGAGACCGAGCTCGACCGCCAGGTGCTCGATCTGATCAAGGATCCGCTCACCCACATGGTGCGCAATTCGGCCGACCACGGCTTGGAAAAGCCGGAAGAGCGGCACGCCGCCGGCAAACCCGAGCACGGGCGCATCCGGCTGTCGGCCTATCACGAAGGCGGTCACATCATTATCCAGATCGCCGACGACGGCCGCGGTCTTGATACCGCGCTCATCAAGGACAAGGCCATTGCCCAGGGCTTGGCCTCCGAATCCGACATCGAAAAGCTGACGGAAGCGCAAATCCACAAGTTCATTTTCGCGCCCGGCTTTTCCACCGCCTCGAAAGTCACCAGCGTTTCCGGCCGCGGCGTCGGCATGGACGTGGTGCGCAACAACATCGACCAGATCGGCGGCACTATCGACGTAAAGTCGGTCGCCGGCGTCGGACTGAGCTTCACCATCAAGATCCCGCTCACCCTCGCGATCGTCGCGGCCTTGATCGTGCAGGCCGGCGGCGACCGCTTCGCCATCCCGCAAATCGCCGTGGTCGAGCTGGTGCGGGCGCGCGCCGGCAGCGAGCACCGGGTCGAGCGCATCAAGGATACCGCGGTGCTGCGCCTGCGCGACAAGCTGCTGCCGCTGGCGCGCTTGAGCCAATTGCTCGGCACCGATCCCGAACCGAAAGACGTCGAACGCGGGTTTATCGTGGTCACGCAGGTCGGCAGCCAGAGCTTCGGCATCGTCGTGGACGGCGTGTTCCACACCGAGGAAATCGTGGTGAAGCCGCTGTCGAGCAAGTTGCGCCACATCGCGATGTTTTCAGGCAACACCATTCTTGGCGATGGCTCGGTGATCATGATCGTCGACCCGAACGGCATTGCGCAGTCGCTCGGCAGCGCCGTCACATCGCAGTTCGACGCCGATGAAACCGCCGATACCCGCCACGCCGCAGACGACGAACAAACCACGTCGCTCTTGGTGTTCCGCGCCGGCTCCACCCAGCCCAAGGCGGTGCCGCTCGGGTTGATCACGCGGCTCGAGGAAATCGACGCCCGCAAGATCGAGCTGTCGAACGGCCGCCATATGGTGCAGTACCGCGGCCATTTGATGCCGCTGGTGAGCTTGAACGAGAACGTGCGCGTGAAGGGCGAGGGCGCCCAGCCGCTGCTGGTGTTCTCGGACGGCGTCCGCTCGATGGCGCTGGTGGTCGATGAAATCGTCGACATCGTCGAGGACCGCCTGGAAATTCAAGTCGGTGGCGACAATTCCGGCGTACTCGGCTCCGCTATCATCAAGGGACAGGCTACCGAGATCATCGACGTCGGACACTTTCTGCCGCTCGCCTTCGAGGACTGGTTCCGCAACAAGGACCAGTCGCGGCGTGCGCGTCCGCGTTCGCTGCTGCTGATCGACAATTCCCCATTCTTCCGCAACATGCTTGCGCCGGTGTTGCAGGCGGTTGGGTACGAGGTGACGGCTGCTGCGTCCGCGCCGGAGGCCCTGGCGTTGCTCAAGGACGGCCGCGCCTTCGACGTGGTCGTCACCGATATCGAAATGCCCGAGATGAACGGCTTCGACTTTGCCGAGGCGCTGCGCGCCGATCCGCGCACCGCCGATTTGCCGATCATCGCGCTGTCCTCGGTCGTGTCGGCCGAAGCGGTCGAGCGCGGCCGCCAAGTCGGTTTCCACGACTATGTCGCCAAATTCGACCGGCAGGGGCTGATCGCGGCGCTCAAGGAGCAGACCGACGTCGGTCGTGCGGCATGACGAGCAAACGATGAGCACAGAAAACACCCAGCAGAATTTGACCGAATACGTCACCGCCATGATCGGCGGCCAACTGTTCGGACTGCCGATCGTGCGCGTGCAGGACGTCTTCATCCCGGAACGGCTGACGCGGGTTCCGCTGGCGCCGCCGGAAATCGCCGGCGTGCTCAATCTGCGCGGCCGCATCGTGACGCTGGTCGACTTGCGCCGCCGCTTCGGGCTCGGCCAACGCGAGAACGGCGTTGCATGCATGGCGATCGGCGTCGAATTGCGGGCGGAATTCTACGGCCTGCTGATCGACAGCGTGGGCGAGGTGCTCAAGCTCGACGACGCCGCGCGCGAACCCAATCCGATCAATTTGGATCAGCGGTTGGCGCGCGTATCGGCCGGCATCCATCGCTTGGACGGACAATTGCTCATCGTCGTCGATGTCGACCGCGTTCTCGATATCGGCACGGACGCCATCGCGGCATGACGGTGCAAAGGCTGGAACGTTTATGGGACCAATGAACGAGATAACGAGGGTGTGCGATGAAAACCTGTTTGGTCGTTGACGACTCGAGCGTCATCCGCAAGGTGGCGCGGCGAATTCTCGAAGGACTCGAATTCGATATCGTGGAAGCCGAGGACGGCGAGCAGGCGCTGGACGCCTGCCGGCGTCATCTGCCGGATGCCATCCTGCTCGACTGGAACATGCCGAGGATGGACGGCTACGAGTTCCTGCGCTCGCTGCGCAAACTGCCGGGTGGCGACTCGCCCAAGGTGGTGTTCTGCACCACCGAGAACGACGTCGCGCATATCGCGCGCGCGCTGCACGCCGGCGCCAACGAATACATCATGAAGCCGTTCGACAAGGAGATCGTGGAAGCCAAGTTCCAAGAAGTCGGACTGATCTGACCGCGTCGCGCCGTCAGTAACAAGTTAGTAGAGGCGTGCAAGTCCGATGAACGTAGTCGTGGCACCACCCGCATCGTCCAATAGCACCATCGGCCGGCAAATCCGCGTCATGATCGTGGACGACGCCGTGGTCGTGCGCGGCCTGTTTGCACGCTGGGTGGAGGCCGAGCCCGATCTCGAAGTCGTCGCCTCGCTGCGTACCGGCCGGGAGGCCGTGAACCAGGTCGAGCGCGCCGATCCCGACGTGGTGGTGCTCGACGTCGACATGCCGGAGCTCGACGGCATCGCCGCCTTGCCGCTGCTTTTGGAAAAGAGGCGCGATCTGGTCGTGATCATGGCCTCGACGTTGACCCGGCGTAACGCCGAGATCAGCTTGCGGGCGCTCTCGCTCGGCGCCACCGACTATATTCCGAAGCCGGCCAGCACGCGCGAAGTCACCGGTTCGCCCAGTTTTCGTCGCGACCTGATCGAAAAAATCCGCCAGCTCGGCCTGCGCTCAAAGCGGCTGCGGCTGAGCCATCCGCGTGCTCACACCTCGGCACCGGAAGCGATCGGCGCGTTGCCGCCCAAGCTTCGCGCTGGCGCAGCGCAACCGATTACGCTGCGCGCGCTGCCGGCGACGCCGCCGCGCATACTGGTGATCGGCGCCTCCACCGGGGGCCCGCAGGCGCTCAACGCCATCGTCAGCCAGATCGGCGGCGTGCTCGACCGCGCCCCGGTGCTAATCACCCAGCACATGCCGCCGACTTTCACCGCGATCCTGGCCGAACATCTCGCCCGCATCGCCAAGCGCCCGGTGCGCGAGGCGCAGGAGGGCGAGGAGGTCAATGCCGGCACCATCTATCTCGCCCCCGGCGGCCGCCATATGAAGGTCGTGCGCCGCGAGGGGATTGCTGAAATCGCGCTCGACGACGGCCCGCTGGTCAATTTCTGCAAGCCCGCCGTCGACCCGCTGTTTTCCTCGGCCGCCGAGGTCTGGGGCCATTGGGTGCTCGGCCTGGTGCTCACCGGCATGGGCTCGGACGGCCTGCGTGGATCGCAGGCGGTCACCGCCGCCGGCGGCAGCATCCTGGCGCAGGACGAAGCCTCAAGCGTGGTCTGGGGCATGCCCGGCCAGGTGGCGCATGCCGGCGTCTGTTCGGCCGTACTGCCGCTGAACGAGATCGCGCCCCGGCTCGTGCGTCTGTTCGCCGGAGAACGCGCGTGACCCCGCAAGACTTCGACTATCTGCGCAAGCTGCTGCGCGAGCGTTCCGGCCTGGTGCTCGCGGCCGAGAAACAATACCTCGCCGAAAGCCGCCTGCTGCCGGTCGTGCGCAAGCACAGGCTTAATGGGCTCGCCGAACTGGTGGCGCGGCTCAAGGCCGCCGCCGCCGCGCCGCTCACCGTCGAGGTGGTCGAGGCGATGACCACCAATGAATCCTTCTTCTTCCGCGACAAGATTCCATTCGAGCATTTCCGCCTCACCGTCGTGCCGGCACTGCTGGCCGCGCGTGCGAGAGAGAAGCGCATCCGCATCTGGTGCACGGCGGCCGCCACCGGCCAGGAGCCCTATTCGCTGGCGATGAGCCTGAAGGGCATGGGCGCGGCGCTCGCCGGCTGGCGCGTGGAGATCCTCGCCACCGACATTTCCAACGAGGTGCTGGCGAAGGCCAAGGCCGGCATCTACAACCAGTTCGAGGTGCAGCGCGGATTGCCGATCCAGCAACTGGTGAAATTTTTCAGCCAGGTCGGCGAGGCCTGGCAGATCGCGCCCGAGATCCGCGCCATGGTGCAGTTCCGCCCGCTCAACCTGCTCAACGATTTTTCCAGCCTCGGCAGTTTCGACCTGGTGTTCTGCCGCAACGTGCTGATCTATTTCGACCAGGACACCAAGATCGGCGTGCTCAATCGCCTGGCGCGCCAGATGCCGGCCGACGGTTTCCTGGTGCTGGGCGCCGCCGAAACCGTGGTCGGCTTGACCGACGCGTTCAAGCCGATGGCCGACCAGCGCGGGCTCTACGTGCCGAACGTGCCGGCCGCAAAGCCTGCGCCGGCAAGCAACGTGCTCAAGTTCGCGGCCAAGGCTTAACCGGCCGTCAGCAATTTTTTATCGTCATTGCCGAGTTTGATACCGCAGGTCGGGCCTTCTCAAATTGCGAACGCTGGCTATCGAGCGGCATCCAGTCGACGCCAGTATCGTGACACTTGCCACTGCGGCATCATGCTCTCGGCTATTGAAAAATCGAAATAATTTCAACCGAAGGTTTTGGCGAAAAAGTCCGATGCAGGTTGCAATCAACCTGTATCGGCTGCAATGAAGATGTGCCTTAATGACACATCGCTCACGCGAACGGAGGAAAAAATGAAACGGATGCTCCTTGCTGCGCTTATCTCAGCTTTCGCCGCCAGTTCGGCCATGGCGGCGAGCTGTGAGTCCATGGCAGTCGGCAAAGATGGCAAGGCGCTTTCCGGCGCCGCCAAGACCAGCTTCATAAAAAAGTGCAAGACCGACGCCTGCGCGCCCAAGGCCGTGGGCAAGGATGGCAAGCCGCTCGCCGGCGCCGCCAAGGCCAGCTTTATGAAGAAATGCGAAGAGGGCGCCTGACGCCTCGCTCGCAAATGTTCTCGATCGGGCAAACGCTCGAGAGCGGGCTATCGACGCGCCGCTCTCGGGCCTCAATCTCTTGGACAGCCTCAGTCGAAGCTTCGCATCGCTTATCGCACATCGATGAAATCTAGGAGTTGAACATGAAAATTTCGCTTGCCGGCGTCCTCGTGTGCTCGGCGATCTTCGGCGTCATGGCAATTACGCCCGCGGCTGTCGCGAAATCGGCAAAGGAATGCCGAGCGGAATGGACTGCCAACAAGGCTGCTAACAAGGCCAAGGGCATTACCGAAAAGGCCTATGTCGACGAATGCAAAGCCGGCGGCAAGGCGGAAAAGCCGAAGGCCGCGCCCGCCGCTGCATCGACTGCCACTGAAAAGGCATCGAAAGCGAAAACACCCGCCAAGATGGCCGCTCCGGGCGCCGGTGAAAAGAAGACCGCGAAGGAATGCGAGGCCGAATGGCGCGCCAACAAGGCGGCCAACCAAGCCAAGGGAATCACCGAGAAGGCCTATGTCGCCGAATGCAAGGGCGGCACCACCGCCATGACGCCGCCGCCGGCGGCACCCGCTGCCCCTGCGCCGACCAAAATGGCGCCGCCAGCCGCCGAACCCAAGCAGACCAAGATGGCGCCGACGCCTGAGCCCGCCAAGCCGGCGGTGCGTACGGAATCGCCAGCCATGGGCAAGCCAGCCGGCGCCAACGAATTTGCGGCGGAAGGGCAGGCCAAGGCGCATTGCCCGACCGGCCTCGTGGTTTGGGCTAATCTCAATTCAAAGATCTACCACTTCTCCGGGCACGCGGATTACGGTCACACCAAAGAAGGCGCCTATATGTGTGAGAAGGACGCGATGAGCCAGGGCATGCGTGCCGCCAAAAATGAGAAGCATCCCTGAAGTGGTAACGAACGGGGGCTCTCTTCATACATACGGAGGTAAACGATGGGACTGTTGGATAATCTGGGCGGCTCACTCGGCGGCGTGCTTGGACAAGTGACCGCGGCCGCCGCGCCGGCGCTGATCACGGCGGTGCTGGCCAAAACAAATCTCGGCGATATGCAGGGGATCGTGAACCAGCTTCAGCAAGGCGGTTTGGGCGATCAGGTCAAATCGTGGCTCGGCAACGGCAGCAATATGCCGGTGACGCCGCAGCAGCTGCAAGCCGCGCTCGGCGACGAGCACGTCAGACAGATTGCCGAACATTTCGGCGTTCCGGTGGATCAAGCGCTGAAATTGCTGGCCGAGCATCTGCCGGCGGCGGTCGATCAAGCCAGTCCGAACGGAACGATCAAATCGCAATAGGGCGCTTGCAGCGGCGAACGCCGCCTGACCAAAAATCGCCCCGGGCCCGCCCCGGGGCGTTTCGTTTTACTGGCGTTCGTGCGGCATTTACGGCCGGTCGGCCCGGCTGACGAATTTCGCCGGGCCTCCCACAACCTATCTCGTTTTATCAAGGCGCGCGCGCTGGCGACCCATATTCGTAGGGCTATTGTTTTATGGCCTATTGCAGGCGCGGGGCCGATTTTCCGATCAGGCGGCTTGATCGTATGATGCTTGCGCTCGAACCGTGAAGGTCCGCCATGAGCATGTCGATGACATCGAAGGTCGCCTGGGACCGCTATCTTGGCGGCACGCTCGGCTCAATTTCCTGGCGCGGCTATTGGGATATCTCTTGCGGCGCGATCATACGCTACCGGCGCGCGGCGATATCACGGTCATCAAGGTGCTGGGCGGCGGCAGCCTCGTGATGGCGCTGCCCGCGCTGCTCGGCATCCGCCGCAAATATCCGGCGGTCAAAATGCGCCTGCTCACCACCGCCGCGGTGAAGCCTTTCGCCGAAACCCTCGGCGTGTTCGACGAAATCCTCACCCTCGATGACCGCTCGGTGGTCGAATTGGCGATGAGCAGCCTGCGCTGCCTGCGCGCCTGCTACGGCAGCGACACGGTGATTGATCTCGAGATTTACAGCTATCTGAGTACCGTACTCGGCATCTTCACCTTCGCTCGCAACCGCCTTGGCTTCTTTTTCGAGGAAGCCGGCTTGCGCGAGAAACTGCATACCCATCGCATTTTCTTCGACCCAGGCTCGCCGCTGTACAGCCACTATGACCGCATCGCCGTCATGCTGGAGGCGCCGGTCGTGCCGGCGCGGCAATGTGCGGAGCATGTCTTGACCACGCTCGGCATCGCGGCGCGAATGCCGAAGCTTGGCGGTGGACGCATCGCCATCGGTTGCGGTTGTTCGGAATTGTCCGTCGAACGCAAGCTCGCGCCCGTGCAATGGAGCCGTCACGTCTTCGCCATGGCACCCGACAAGGGCCGTGACGTTATCTTTCTCGGCAGTACGACCGACAAGCGCGACGCCGAAAAGGTCATCGCGGCGGTGCGCGATTTGGGTAGCGACGGCTGGCGCGGCAGCCTGACTGACCTTACCGGCGCCACGTCGCTGGCGGACTTGCTGCGGGCGCTTGCCGCGTGCGACGAATTCTGGGGCATCGAATCCGCGCTGTTGCACTACGCGCGGCTCTTCGGCTTGCGCATCATGGGTTTTTTCGGGCCCACCCACCCGATGCGCTTGCGACCGATGCCGGGGCTCGTTGAAAAAATCTTCTATCGCAAGACATTGTGCTCGCCCTGCATCCATCTCGTCTCGGTGCCGCCCTGCCACGGCGACAGCCGCTGCATGATTTCGGCTGTTCGAGTTCGCGCGACGAAACCCGCGACGATGAAGGATGGCTGCCGGTGGTGATGTAATGGGCGAGGGCGTCGACTGTATTCTCGGCTCCGGCCCGGCGGCGGTGGCCTGCGCCCGCGAGCTGCTCGAGCGCGGGCGGAAAATCGTCGTGGTCGATCCGGGGCGGCGCCTGCCGCCCGATCGCGCCGCGCTCGCCGCGGACTTCCGGCACGCGCGAGGCGGCGAGGGTTATCTGCACCGGTTGCGCGCGCTCAGGCGCAGCCTGCCGCGGGATATGCAGGACAAGAAGCTGCCGTTCTCCTCGCCGTATGGCTATGACGGGGTCAAGCGCTACCGCCCGCATGACAGACGAAGAAAGCGAGTGATGCACATGCCTCGCGAGCGGCGGCCTGTCGTCAGTGTGGGGCGCCACCGTCATGCCGATGGCGGAGCGTTCTTTCTGCGATTGGCCGATCGCGCGCGAGGACGTGGAGCCGTATTATCGCAAAGCCGCCACTCTGATGGACGTTCCGGTCATCCATGACGACCTCACCGCGCTTTACCCCAATTACGGCAGCGCGGCACCGACCGCACTCTCCGAACAGGGCGCACAACTCATCGCCAATATGGTCAACCACCGCCGCGGCCTCGCCGCGGCCGGCATGACGTTCGGGCGCTGCCGCTCGGCGATCGGCGCGATGCACGCGGTGAACGGCATCGGCTGCGTCTATTGCGGGTTTTGCATGTATGGCTGTCCTTTCCGCGCGATCTTCAATGCCGAATATGTGCTTGATGAGCTCATCGCCGTTCCGCAGGTGACCCTCCGGCCCGGCCGGCTTGCGGTCGGCTTTGAGGAGAACGCATCTGGCGTCGAGGTCCATCTGCGCCGGCTCGACGATGGCAGCCGGGAAACGCTCGCCTGCGAACGGCTGTTCGTCGCCTGCGGTGCGGCGACGTCGCTACGGCTCGTTGCCGGGGCGCAGAAAATGTTCGACCGCACATTCTATCTCAAGGACACCCAGCGCATTTCGATTCCGGTGTTTCTGCGCCGCCGCTGCCGGCCGGGCGCGATCCCGCAGGCCCAGACGCTCGGACAAATCTTCATCCTGCTGAACGATCCCGAATTGTGCGATGAGCTGATCCACCTGCAGATCTACGGCTTCAATCCCTTCATCACCGATCTGTTGCGCGCGCGCTTCGGGGGCTTGCTCGTGCGCGAAGCACTACTACGGCCGCTGCTCAATCAAATGATGGTGGTGATGGGCTATTTGCCCGGCCAGCTCTCCGGCCGCATTGCCGTCACGGTCAAACCGGCGTCGTCGTCCGACGCAGGCCTTGCCCCGGCGACGTTCAACGGCGAGAGCAATCCACGCACGCCCGCCGCGGTGCGTGCGATCGCCGGCAAGCTCAATCGCCACGCTCGCAGGCTCGGCGTCTGGCCCGCGCCGGCACTGACCGAAGTGCCCGGCGCCAGCAACCATCTCGGCGCCTGTCTGCCGATGCGCGCGCAGCCGCAGCCGGGTGAAACCGACCGGCTCGGCCGCCCGTTCGGGCTCAAGCGTGTGCATGTGGTCGACGCCGCCTGTTTTTCCGATCTGCCGGCCGAGCATTTGACCTACACCATCATGGCCAATGCCATGCGGATCGCGGCCGAGGCCAGCGCCGAGGGTTTGCCGTGAGCACTTGCGCGATCACTGGCGCCAACGGTTATGTCGGGCGCGCGCTCGTCCGCCGCTTCCTCGCCGACGGCTGGACGGTGGTCGCATTGGTGCGCCAGCCGCCGCTGGCGCCGCCAGGCTGCGAGGCACGCGTCTTCGCATTGGGCGCAGTGCCGTTGCCTGCCCTGCTCGCCGGTGTCGATCTGCTGGTGCACGCGGCCTACGATTTCTCGGCGCGGCGCTGGGCCGATATCTGCCGCGTGAATGCGGTCGGCAGCGACACTCCTGTTCGACGCCGCCACGCGCGCCGGCGTGCGACGGCAGATTTTCATCTCCAGCATGGCCGCCTTCGAGGGCTGCCGCTCGCTCTACGGGCTCGGCAAGCTCGCCGCGGAAGACGCCGCGCTGATCCGTGGCGGCGCGGTCGTGCGTCCCGGCGTGATCTACAGCGAGGACAATGGCGGGCTGGCCGCGCAGGTCCAAGCAACGGCCCGTAAATTTGCGCTGGTGCCGATGATCGGCAACGGGCGCTACCCGTTCTACACCTGCCACCGCGACGACCTCGCCACGCTGATTGCGCGTCTCGCGCGCACGCAAGATTGGCCGCGCCAGGCCATCACCGCCGCAAATTCTTCGCCCGTTACGTTGCGCCGGCTGGTCGAAAGCGTGACGCCCGCGCCGCGCATCGTTCCGGTCCCCTGGCGCTTGCTCGCCGCCGGTCTACGGCTGGCGGAGATTTTCGGTCTGCGTCTCGCGTTTCGCGCCGACAGCGTGGTCTCGCTCGTGCATGGCAATAAGGCGCCGGATTTCACCGCCTTGCAGGCCTTGCCGGTCACGTTCCGGTCGTTCGCGATCTGACGTCACCTTGCGGTGGATCAATGCAAAGTCGGGCCTTTTGGGCTACGCAATGGTATCCAAATTATAGGAGGCATCGATGACCGATATTCTCGGTGAACGCGCGCTCCTCAATGAGTTGCAAAAGCAGACTGCGGCGCTCGGTCTCGCACTGCGTAGCGACGCGGGCCGCGAATTGAGCGGCGAAGCGGAAAAAATCGGAGCCAAGTGGTGGCTAGGCGGCCGCAAGGTCACTTACCGCATGTCGTGCCAGTTGACGGCGGTCGATCATACCGTGCACTTCCGCGAAGCCGTCGCCGAACGCAGTTGGGGCATTCCACCACCGACGCTGACGGTCGAGAAGACCACCGTGAGAGGCTGGAAGCGCTCGGGCGAACGCCACGATGCTTCGGTCGGCGGCGGCGGCACGCTTGATTACGCAGCGGTGCGCAGTGCGCTGCAAGCCGCCAGCGCCGCGGCCGGCTGGAAATTCCATCTCGAAGGCGCCCGCTTGCCGTAACGACATACGGCCCGGCTCCGGGAATGAAAAACCCCGCCGTTATCCGGCGGGGTTTGAGTTTGCAGAGAATTGGTTGGACGGCTTTAAGCCGGAATGCGCTCTTCCATATCGGCCGGCTCGCGCAGCACATAGCCGCGGCCCCAGACCGTCTCGATGTAGTTCTTGCCGGAAGACGCGTTGGCGAGCTTCTTGCGCAGCTTGCAGATGAACACGTCGATGATTTTCAGCTCCGGCTCGTCCATGCCGCCGTAGAGATGATTGAGGAACATCTCCTTGGTGAGCGTGGTGCCTTTGCGCAGCGAGAGCAGCTCGAGCATCTGATATTCTTTGCCGGTCAGGTGCACGCGCTGGCCGCCGACTTCGACCGTCTTGGTGTCGAGGTTGACGACGAGGTCGCCGGTGTTGATGACCGACTGGGCGTGGCCCTTGGAGCGGCGCACGATGGCGTGGATGCGCGCGATCAGCTCGTCCTTGTGGAACGGCTTGGTCATGTAGTCGTCGGCGCCGAAGCCGAGACCTTTGACCTTGTCCTCAATGCCGGCGAGGCCGGAGAGGATCAGGATCGGCGTCTTAACCTTTGACACCCGCAAGCTGCGCAACACCTCGAAGCCCGACATGTCGGGCAGGTTCAGGTCGAGCAGGATGATGTCGTAGTCGTAGAGCTTGCCGAGATCGACGCCTTCTTCGCCAAGGTCCGTCGTGTAGACGTTGAAACTCTCGGATTTCAGCATCAGCTCGATGGATTGAGCGGTCGCGCTGTCGTCTTCAATGAGTAATACGCGCATGCCAGTCCCCTTCTCGCCGCAGCCGGGCCTTAGGTCAGCGCCGCAAAGGCGGCGAGTTTGAAATAACGCTGTGGGACAAACCGATTCGACACTATGCGGACATGGTTAACAAAACATGATTCTCTCATGCAAGTGCGCCGTAGGCAGATTGGCCCGAATCGGCGTAAGATGTTGCCAGAGAGTGGTTTTTTGGCCACGTGCCGTCTCATGTCCGGGTTTAAGAATCGGGCCTAACCAACTCTACCGACTCGCCCCTTCCGTCCTGGCCGGGCGAAACGCAAGCCTTAGTCCCTTGGACGATGACCCAATGATTAACGACGCGGGTAAACACTCCGTTAAAGGCAGCGATTGGGCGGTAAGCCTAAGGGCAAGTGAATGGTGGGCCCGGCGCGTTAACGGGTTGAACGCGCGCAGGCGCTTTTCTTTACCTCTCCCGCGTGCGAGGAGAGGTCGCCCGCCAAGCCCGTAGGGCGCCGGCGGGCGGGTGAGGGGGCTTTCCAAATGCCTGAGCTTATCGACACGCCCCCTCACCCCGACCCTCTCCCCGCGTGCGGGGAGAGGGAGCGCGCCTGCGCTCACGGCGAGGTCTGAATGAAAGCGCTGGCCGAACAGATCGCCGACCTCGACAGCGCGGAAATCTACGGCCGCGTGGTCGGCGTGCGCGGGCTGATGGTCGAGGTGGCGGGACCGATCCACGCCATGTCGGTGGGCGCGCGACTGTCGATCGCGACTGGCGTCGGGCCGGCAATCCCCTGCGAGGTGGTGGGCTTTCATGGCGGTCATGCGCTGGCCATGCCGTTCGCCGCGCTCGACGGCGTGCGGCGCGGCTGCCGGGCGGTGGTCGCCACCGCCGCCGGCACCATCCGCCCGTCCGAGCGCTGGCTCGGCCGCGTGGTCAATGCCATGGGCGAGCCGATCGACGGCTTGGGCGCGATGCCGCCAGGCCCGGCACCTTACCCGTTCCGCTCGTCGCCGCCGCCGGCCCATGCCCGCATGCGGGTGGGTGAGCCGCTCGATCTTGGCGTGCGGGCGCTCAATACCTTCCTCACGGTCTGCCGCGGCCAGCGCATGGGCATCTTCTCCGGCTCGGGCGTCGGCAAATCGGTGCTGCTTTCGATGTTGGCCCGCAACGTGTCGGCCGACATTTCGGTGATCGGCCTGGTCGGCGAACGCGGCCGTGAGGTGCAGGAATTCTTGCAGGACGATCTGGGCCCGGCCGGTCTGGCGCGTTCGGTGGTGGTGGTATCCACCTCCGACGAGCCGGCGCTGATGCGCCGCCAAGCGGCCTACCTGACGCTGGCAATCGCGGAATATTTCCGCGACCTCGGCAAGGATGTGCTGGTGCTGATGGACTCGGTCACCCGCTTCGCCATGGCGCAGCGCGAGATCGGGCTCTCGACCGGCGAACCGCCGACCGCCAAGGGCTATACGCCGACCGTATTCACCGAACTGCCGCGTCTGCTCGAGCGCGCCGGACCGGGGACCGAGCAGGGCACTATTACCGGCATCTTCAGCGTGCTGGTGGACGGCGACGATCACAACGAGCCGGTGGCGGACGCCGTGCGCGGCATCCTCGACGGCCATATCGTCATGGAGCGCGCCATCGCCGAGCGTGGCCGCTACCCGGCCATCAACATCCTCAAATCGATCTCCCGCACCATGCCGCGGGCGGCCGATCCGGCTCATTTGCCGGCCATCAACCGGGCGCGCCAGGTGATGGCGACCTATTCGGACATGGAGGAGTTGATCCGGCTGGGGGCCTATCGGGCCGGCTCCAGCGCCGAGGTGGACGAGGCCATCGCCCTGCACAAGCCGCTGGAGGCCTTCCTGGCCCAGCTTAAGGAAGAATCAACGAGTATGGCGGAGGGATATCAACGGCTTGAGCAAATCCTTCGATCAGAAGAAACCGAAAACTAACGTTATCGGTCCACAGTTGCCCCGCTTGAAAGGTCCGGGACGCCCGCGCGATGCGGCGGTATCGCCGCGCACGGACGCAATTCGGGGCTTCGGGGGAGTATTTAGTCGATGAAGTCACGCGAAACCCTCATCCGCCTGAAGAAGTTTCAGGTCGACGAGAAGCGGCGCAAGGTTGCTCAGATCGAGGCCATGATCGCCGAGTTCGACCGCATCGCGGCCGAGCTCGACCGCGAGATCAAGAAGCGAGCAGGAGCGCGCCGGCATCCACGATCCCGCGCATTTCGCCTATCCGACCTATGCCAAGGCCGCGATCGGTCGGCGCGAGAACCTGCGCCGCTCGGCCGGCGAGCTGAAAGGCCAGCTCGACGACGCCAAGGCCGTGCTGGGCGAGGCCTTCGAGGAGCTCAAGAAGGTCGAGATGCTGGACGAGCGCGACCACGCGCGCGAGAAGGCCGACGAGAACGCGCGCGAGCAGGCCGAACTCGACCGCATCGCCGCGCTGCGCTTCTCCACCAACGGCGCGCACGCCTAAAGGGCGCCGGCAGCCGGTTTTTGAAATCTCGCTGTTCCGGGCCGTACCGCCGTGCGGGCGGCGGCGTTTACGATTTATTAGTCATTGCGAACTTAATCGCCGGCCATCTTTTGGCCGGGCGTCGCCGATTACCTCACCTTTATCACCTTAGATTACGGTTTTGCGCGGACTTAAATCTAATCGTGATGAGTGCCATGCGCATACAAGAACTGTATTCGCGATTGCGCCAAAAGTTGTGCGACTTCGGTGCGGCGCGTTGCGGCAATGTCGCCATCACCTTTGCAGTGTTGAGCATCCCCATTTTCGGCGCTGCGGGCGCTGCCGTCGATTACAACCGTGCCAGCGCCATTCGAGCGGCGTTGCAATCGGCGCTCGAATTCGACCGCGCTGACGCTGGCAAAAAACGCCGGCAACTTGACGGCCTCCCAACTGCAATCGCAAGGCGCCAGTTTTTTTGCGGCGGTATTCAAGCGCAAGGATGCGAAAAATCCGCAGGTGACCGTGGTCTCCAGTTCGGGCTCCTCCACCATTGAGGTTGACGGCTCCGTCAACATGGAAACGAGCCTTATCGCCCTCATTGGCATTAAGAGCATCAAAATTAGCGCGACATCGACCGCGGCTTGGGCCGCGCAAACTTTACTGCGCGTTGCGCTGGTGCTCGATAATACCGGATCGATGTCCCAGTCCGGCAAGATGCCGGCGCTGCAGACTGCCGCTAAAAACATGCTGTCGAAGCTCGCCAGCGCCGCCACCACCAACGGCGCCGTCTATGTTTCGATCATTCCTTTTGTAAAGGACGTCAATCTCGGCGCCAGCAACTACAATTCCAGCTGGATCGACTGGACGGCGTGGGATGAGACAAAAGGCAATTGCAGCAATTCGCAATATTCTACGAAAAGCACCTGCGTGAGTGCCGGCAAAACTTGGACCCCCACCAGCCACAGCACATGGAACTGATGCGTTGTCGATCGTGGCGACGCAAACGGGCCGGATGCCGGCAACTACGACGCCAACGCCGTTACGCCGTCGACCAGCATCGCGCCAACGCTTTATGTCCCCGAGCAGTATTCGTCGTGTCCGCAGCCCGCCTTGGGGTTGAGCTACAATTGGTCGGCGATGACCTCGCTCATCAACAACATGTCGCCCGCCGGCATGACCAATCAAGCGCTCGGGCTGCAGCTGGGCTGGATGTCGCTAACCTCCGGCGGGGTCTTTAACGCGCCCGCGAAAGACTCCAATTACGTTTACGCGGAACACATCGTTCTTGTGACCGACGGTCTCAATACCCAAGATCGCTGGTACAACGATCAGGCTTCGATCGACGCGCGGCAGCAAATCCTCTGCGATAACATCAAAGCGGCCGGAATAACGCTGTGGACCATTCAGGTGAATACCGAGGGCGATCCGACCTCGACGTTGCTGCAGAATTGCGCCAGCGATCCGAACAAGTTCTTTCTATTGACCTCGGCGAGCCAGATCATCTCGACCTTCGACAGCATCAGCTTCAAAATCACCCAATTGCATTTGGCGCATTGATCCAGGGCGGCCTTAGAAAGCCGCCGCCAGATCGCGGGCGCCGGGCGCCAGCGAAGCGCGCGTCATCTTGCCCTCGACGTCGGCCAAAAGTCCCGCCACCGTGCCGGTGCGGCGCGCCACCGGATTGCGCTCGTAACCGGACTGCTGGAAGAAATTCGCGGTCGGCACGCGCTCGCGCAAACTCTGCGGCATGGTCACCATATCGAAGCCGTTGCCGTCGCCGGTCAAGTTCATCAATTCCAATTCGGCCGCGCTCAACGGCGCGCCGTAGCCCTTGGCGCGCGCGAAGCGGACCGAATCCAGGAGCTTCTGCACCTGCAGCAGCGGTCCGATGTCGATATCGAGGATGGCGGCGTGAATGCCCATCCCGCCCGCGGTGGTCTTGGCCAACCGGTCATGTTCGTTCCATGCGTCAGGTACGCCGCGGCTGAACGCGATCATGCGCTTGAGCGCTTCGATCTTGCGCTCCATCGCGAGCTTGGCGTCGCCGGTGAGCGCCTTGGCTTTTTGCCGCAGCGCCGCCAGCAGACGGCCGCCGTGCTCGGCCAGGATCGAGACCGAATTGGTGCTGAGCAGCTGGTTGTAGCCGATGGCCGGCGAGATCGCGCGCGGCCGGGTAGGGGACACGCCGGCCTGCATGTCATAGGTGCCGTTGCCGCCTGTCTCGAAGGCGTACACCCCAACGACCTGGTCGCGTGTGAGGCCCGCGGCGGAAGCCGCTTTGGCATAGGCGCGCTTGAAGTCGGGCTCGCTTTGCGGGCGCTGCGGCACGAAGCGGTATTGCTCGGCGGCCGCTTTGAGGAAATCGGCGATCAGCGGAATCGGCGGCTTCTCGCCCGGCTCCGGGCCGGGCGCGGCCGGATTGATCGGCCGCGGCGGCCCGCCATAAAGCGGCGGCTGGGTGAGCACATAGTCGGTGAGCTCAATCGGGATGCGGTCGCGGCGCTTGGCGTTGCGCGTGCGCCGCTTCTCGACCACCGCGTTCCAATAAACCTCGGCTTGCGCGTCGTAGGCTTGCCGGGCCTGCAGATATTGCGCGAGCTTCGCCTGATAGCCGGCAAGCGCCGCGCTCGGCGGCGCGCTTTGCGCGCGCAGCGGCGGCGCCGTCAGCATGAGGCCGGCGGCCAAGGCGATCAAAAACAGGCGCAGGGGCTGGCGCTGCATGTTCGGGCGGTCAATCAACCATGCCGGTCGGCGTCATACTCGTCGCTGCAGTAGGGGCCGCCCTGGTAGCGGTCGCCGATCGAATCCGGCGGCAATTTCGCCTGTGCGGCCATCGCCTGGTGCAGGAAAGCGTCGGCCTTGCCTTGCGGGTGGTAGCCGTAGCGGCGGGCATTGCTGTTGTCCCACCAGCTGTCGGCGTTGTCGGAAAGCCCGTAGAAAATCTCGTAGCGGATGTCGGGATGCTCGAGCCCGATGCGGATGAGCTGCACGAGATCCTCCGGCTTGAGCCAGATCGCCAGCCGGCGCCGGTCGACCGGCGCATCGTCGACATTGCCGATGCGCAGACAGGCGACGCGCAAGCCATGCTTGTCGGCGTAGAGCGCGCCGAGCGCTTCGCCGAACGCCTTGCTCACGCCGTAACGGCTGTCGGGGTGCACCGTGACGTTGACGCCGATGCGCTGGTCGCGCCGATAGAAGCCGACGGCGTGATTGGAGGAGGCGAACACCAGGCGCTTGACGCCGTGGCGGCGCGCCGCCTCGAACATATTGTAACAGCCAATGATATTGGCGTTGAGGATGGTGTCCCAGGAGCCTTCGACCGAATGGCCGCCGAGATGCACGATGCCCTCGACGCCCGCGGCGATTTTTTCGACTTCTGCAAGGTTCGTGAGATCGGCGGCCACGAATTCTTCATCGGCGGCCAGCTCGTCGGGCGTGCGCAGATCGCTCCAGCGGATGCTCGGGTAGAGGCCTTTCATCAGCTTGCGCAGACGCGTGCCGATGCCGCCCGCGGCTCCGGTAACGAGAAGTTTTTGCATTGTTCTCTCTTGTGATGGCCGGCGTGGGTTTCCGGCTTGAGGCTACTTGATCCCGATCTCGGCGGCGAGCTTCTCGTAGCGGCCGCGGCTGTTGACCAGATGCCGCTGCATCGCGGCGCGCGCCTGTGTCACCGCGCGCGCGCGGATCGCGGTCAGGATCTGCTCGTGCTCTTCCTGGAACACGTCGAGATGGGTGCGCGCGGTGGGCGGCGCCGAGCGGCCCCAGACCGTCCGCCGCGGGATGATGAAGCGGCCGAGATATTCCAGGAAACGCTTGAACTGCGGATTGCCGGTGGAATTGGCGATTTCGCAATGGAACGCGAAGTCCTGATCGACGGCGTTTTCGCCGCGGCCGATGGCGCTGCTGATCGCCGCGAAGCGATCGGCGATTTTCTTGACCTGCACCGGCGAGGCGCGTTCGGCGGCGAGCCCGGCCGCTTCGACTTCGACGCCGGTGCGCAGTTCCATGACGTTGAGCACTTCGCGCAGCGTCGAGCGCTCGTCGAAATCCACCCGGAACGGCCGCCGCACCTGGTCGACGACAAAGGCGCCGACCCCCTGGCGGGTGACCACCAGGCGATCGGCCTTCAAGGCGGCCACCGCCTCGCGCACCACGGTGCGGGAAACGCCGGTGGCGGCGATCATTTCCTGCTCGGTCGGCAGCCGCGAGCCGGGTGGCAGCTTGCCGCTGACGATATTGGCGGTCAGGCGGGCGACCAGCTCGCCGGTCAACCCGCGCGGCGCCTCCAGCGGCTGCAACAAGGCAATATTTTTTGGCGAACGCTTGCTCAAAGGCTTGACACCGCGCTATCCGGCAAGGTCATCATATGACATGATGAATAACATGCACGATCGCCTGGATCAATGAGCCGTGCCGCAAGCGCCTTTAATGCCGCTGACATAACGAACCCCGGGAGGAGACTTTCGCCATGAAGCCCTGTACCGCCATGATCGCCGCCGGCGTGTTGGCCGCAGCGACCGCGTTTGCGTCCGGCTCAGCCGTCGCGCAGCAAAAACTCGTGCTCAAAGCCTCGGACGTGCATCCGACCGGCTATCCGACCGTCGCCGCCGTGGAAAATCTCGGCAAGAAATTGTCCGCTGCGACCAACGGCCGTCTCACGGTCGCCATGTATCCCGCCATGCAGCTCGGCGGCGAGAAGGAAGCCATCGAGCAGGCGCAGGTCGGCGCCATCGCCTTCGCGCGCGTCTCGGTCGGTGCGCTCGGCCCGGTGGTCGACGATCTCAACGTGTTCAATCTGCCTTACGTGTTCCGCAACACCGCGCACATGGAGAAGGTGATCGACGGCAAGATCGGCCAGGAACTGCTCGACAAGGTCACCAACAGCGGAAAAGGGCTGGTCGGCCTGTGCTGGATGGATGCCGGTGCTCGCAATTTCTACGACACCAAGAAGCCGATCAAGAACCTCGCCGACCTCAAGGGCATGAAGATCCGCGTCATGGGCAATCCCATGTTCGTCGATATGGCGAACTCGATGGGCGCCAACGGCGTGCCGCTCGGCTACGACCAGGTGTTCACCTCGCTGCAAACCGGCGTGGTCGACGGCGCGGAGAACAACCCGCCGAGCTTCGTGTTCGACAACCACTACCAGGTCGCGAAATTCTACACGATCGACGAGCATCTGATCGTTCCGGAAATGCTGGTGATGTCGAAGAAGATCTGGGATTCGATGTCCAAAGACGACCAGGCGCTGGTGCAGAAATACGCCGCGAAGCCCAGCTCGACGAGCGCAAGCTTTGGGACACTATGAGAAGCAAGCGATGGACAAGGCGAAAGCAGCCGGCATCCAGATCACCCAGGTTTCGGACGCCGACAAAAAAGCGTTCCAGGCCGCCGTGAAGCCGGTCTGGGACAAGTACGGTCCCAAATACGCCGAGATGATCAAGCGCATCCAGGACGTGAAATAACGAACAGTCCGGCAATTGCGCCACGCTTTTCCGAGAGCCCGAGTTGGCGAACGGAGAGGCGTGGCGCGGTCGATGTTCGAACGATCTCGCTGATGCGGGCGGCCGGTTCGAGGGGCCAATGGCGGCGCTATACCGGCAAGCGATGGATGTGCTGTACGTTGTCTGCGTATGGATCGCGGGCACCGCGCTGGTGCTGATTTCCGCGGTGATCCCCTGGGCGGTCTTTACCCGTTACGTGCTCAACAGCTCGGCGTCGTGGCCGGAGCGGACCGCCGTTCTGCTGACCATCGTCTTGACGTTCATCGGTACGGCGGCGTGCTACCGCGCGCAACTTCACATGAACGTGTCGTTCTTTGCGGCGATGTTGCCGCCGCGCTGGCGACGCTGGGTCGATCTCCTCGTCGAGCTTCTGGTCGGAGCGATGGCGCTGTTCATGGCCGTTTACGGTGCCAAGTTGGTCGAAGCCACCTGGCTCAATTCGATCGATGAGTTTCCCGAACTTTCGGTCGGCGTAACCTATCTGCCCATTCCGCTCGGCGGCGTCGCGCTGTTTTTGTTCGTCATCGAGCGCGTGCTTATCGGCGCGCCGCCCGAGCATTTTATCGAGACCTCCGGAATCCACGCTTGCGCCGATCGAGCACGCGGGTCTCGCGCCGGGCCAGGACGTGAACTGATGGACATTGCCGTTCTTCTTCTGACGATGTTCTTCTGCTTCCTGATCGGCGTGCCGATTGCCTATTCGCTCGGGCTGGCGGCAATCGCGGCGTCATTTTGGATCGGCATTCCGCTCGAAGCGGTGATGCTGCAAATCTCCAACGGGGTCAGCAAGGTCGCGATGCTGACCATCCCTTTCTTCGTGCTGGCCGGCGCCATCATGGCGGAAGGCGGCATGGCGCGGCGCATGGTCGCCTTCGCCGACGTGCTGGTCGGGTTTACCCGAGTCCGCGGCGGGCTTTCGGTCGTCAATGTGCTGGCGACGACGCTTCTAAGCGGGATTTCCGGTTCCTCCGTCGCCGACGTTTCGGCGATCGGCTCGGTGATGATCCCGCAAATGGAGCGAAGCGGATTTCCGCGGGTGTACGCCACCAATGTGACGATCACCGCCTCCGTGCAGGCGCTGCTCGTTCCGCCCAGTCATAACGCCATCATTTATTCGCTGGCGACCGGCGGCAGCATCTCGATCATCAGTCTATTCATTGCTGGCGTGGTGCCAGGCCTATTGCTTGGCTTCTCGATCACGGTGCTTTGCCTGGTGATTGCGTATCGCGACGGGCATCCGAAAGGGACCTCGGTGCCGCTGCGCGATGCGATCAAAATAAGCATCGATGCCGCGTGGGGCCTGATCACGCTCGTTCATCATCCTCGGCGGCATACTCGGCGGCATTTTCACGGCGATCGAGGCGGGCGCGGTGGCGTGTGCGTGGTCGTTCTTCGTGACCATGTTCATCTACCGCGACTACAAATGGCGCGACCTGCCGATGCTGGTGCACCGTACGCTGCGCACCGTCGCCATGGTGATGACGCTGATCGCTTGCGCATCGAGCGTCGGCTACGTGATGGCGCTCACCCAGATGCCGGCGAAGATCACGGCGTTCTTTCTGACCATCTCGGACAATAAGTACGTCATTCTGTTCCTGATCAACTTGCTGCTGCTTGTTCTCGGCTGCTTGGTCGACATGGCCCCGTCGATCCTGATCTGCACGCCGATCCTGCTGCCGGTGATGATCAATTTCGGCGTCGATCCGGTTCATTTCGGCATGATCATGATGCTCAATCTCGGCATCGGGCTGTGCCATCCGCCGGTCGGCGCGATCCTGTTTGTCGGCTGCGCCGTCGGAAAAGTGACCATCGAACAGGTCATGCGTACGATCTGGCCGTTCTACGGCGTGATGTTCGTCGTGCTGATGCTGGTCACCTACATTCCGGCGCTCTCGCTCTGGCTGCCGGCGTTGGTGATCAAATAGATCACGCTCCTCAAAAAAATCGCGCCGCAATGGCGGCGCGCAAAGTTTGGCGAGTTGAAAAGCCGCCGCTAGCGGATGGTCGCGGCGTCGCGATCGGTGAAGACCACCGGCCCGCCGGCCTTGATCACGGTCGGGGCCTGTGCGGTCAGGATATCGGTGCCGAGATTGAGCTGTTGCGCGGCAATGCCGATCACGGCGATCAACAGCGCGGCGGCAAGCCCGACCACCACGATCTTGAGGTGGGTGGTGCGGTCTGCGGTGTACATCGACCAGTTCATGGCAGCCTCCAAGGTCATGCCTTTTGTCGGGCGGGCCTGGAAAAAGGTTCACAAAGTGTCGCGGGCTAACGTAACCACGGCTGGAGAGTTCCAAAGCCCGCATCACGTATCGTTGAAACAGCGTGAAAGCCGCTGTTTTGACCGGGAAGTGGCGGAAATCGGGCAGCCGACGGGCGCCGCAACGCCGCGCGAACTTAGTCGGTCCGGGTCAGCTGGTGTTCCTCGGCGATGCGCTCGAAGGATTCCGCGATGCTCTTGATCCGATAGGCCAGCCGGTTGTCGTTTTCGACCGGCAGCGAGCGCACGATCTTGTATTTGCCCCGGGAGGCCGCGTTGCCGAACGTCGGTTCGTAATAGACGTTCTGGCCGTTGGAAAATTTGTGCGTCATGTCGATCCTCCGCGGTCCTTGAATGAAAACGCCCGGCACGGGGCCGGGCGTCGCGCCGTTTATCGGCGATACGCAGTCGTTCAGGCGTTCTGCAGATTGGACGCCGCCTGCTTGCCGCGCTCGGTCACGATTTCATAGGTGAGGCGCTGGCCTTCATTGAGCGTGCTCATGCCGGCGCGTTCGACCGCGCTGATGTGCACAAACACGTCGCGCGAGCCGTCGCTCGGCGTGATGAATCCGAAACCCTTCTGGGTATTGAAGAACTTGACTGTGCCTGTGGCCATGGCGGCCTCCTTACGTCGGTTGCTGCATGAAACGCGCGCAAAGCCTTGCGCACGTCGACATCCGAGTGTTTTGGGATGACTTGGTGAGCGCCCAAAATCGGGCAGCACTGCAAGGCAGAACCGAAAACCTGGCTGCGGCTAGTCGAATACGCTAATTGCGCGGAAGCGTCAAACGCGCGGCGCTCAGCCGGCGCGCTTGGTCAACGGGTAGTCTGCGCTGTCGTAGAGCCCGCGAATATCTTTGTGGCCGAGCCGCTCCTCGTCGATTTGAATGTAAGCGCCGAGCAACAGCGGCTCGGGCAACTCCTCGACCGCAAAACGGATGGCGTCGGCGGCGCGGTCGAAGCGGCGATATTTGATCTTGTTGACGATCTTGCGGTTGCGCGACGGAAACAACTCCGCCGGCGCGTCGAAATTGAATTTTTCCACGATCAGCTCCAGGCTCTTCGGCAATGCCGAAACGATTGAAACAACGCATCTTATATGGGTATCAAGGGGCGCTTTATCCAGAGGCCGCCGCTAAGGCTCGAAACAGGGCGAAAAAACGCCGCTGATCGCCACGATCGCGCGTTAACGGACACAAATCTCGACTTATCGAGGCAAATAGCGCATTTTGTCGCGAGCCGGCGGCAGCCGCGAGGGGCAGGAGTAAGCATGTCGAGTTCGACCGCAGATGGGGGCGCTGCGATCTTCCATTTCGTGACGATCAAGCCGACACATTACGACGACGACGGCTATCCGATCCAGTGGCTGCGCTCGGCGATCCCATCCAACACGCTTGCGTGCCTCAATGCCTTGGCCGAGGACGCCATGCGCCGCAAGGTGCTGGGGGTTGGCGTCGATATCCGCCTGCACACTTTCGACGAAACCAACCGGCGGGTGAAGCCCAGCCAGATCGTCCGCATGATCCGCCGCGAGGGCGGCCGCTGCCTGATCGGCCTGGTCGGCGTGCAGTCGAACCAGTTTCCGCGCGCCGTCGATCTGGCCAAGCCGTTTCTCGACGCCGGTCTGCCGGTCTGCATCGGCGGATTCCATATCTCCGGCTGCATCGCCATGTTGCCGGAATTGCCGGCGGATATCCGCGCCGCGCAGCAGATGGGCGTTTCGTTCTTTGCCGGCGAGGCGGAGGAGCACCGGCTCGATGAAGTTCTGCGCGACGCCGATAACGACGCGCTCAAGCCGCTTTACAATTACATGGATAAATTGCCGGCGCTGGCCGGCGAGCCGCCGCCGTTCTTGCCGCGCAAACACGTCCGCCGCACCGTCGGGAATCTGTCGAGCATCGATCTCGGCCGCGGCTGCCCCTATCAGTGTTCGTTCTGCACCATCATCAACGTGCAGGGACGCAAGAGCCGCATCCGCTCGGCCGACGATCTGGAGAAGATCGTGCGCGAGAACTACGCGGAAGGCATCAAGCGGTTCTTCATCACCGACGACAATTTCGCCCGCAACAGCGAATGGGAAAGCCTGTTCGACCGCCTGATCGAGATGCGGCAAGGCGAGGGCATGAATATCGGCTTCACAATTCAAGTCGATACGCTCTGCCACAAGATTCCGGGCTTCATCGAGAAGGCGACCAAGGCGGGCGTGCGGCGCGCGTTCATCGGGCTGGAGAACATCAATCCGGACAACCTGATCGCCGCCAAGAAGCGGCAGAACAAGATCACCGAATACCGCGAGATGCTGCAGATGTGGCGCAACCACGGCGCCATCACCTATGCCGGCTACATCCTCGGCTTCCCCGCCGACACGCAAGGCATCGATCCTGCGCGACATCGAGATCATCAAGCGCGAACTGCCGATCGATATTCTCGAATTCTTCTTCCTGACGCCGCTGCCCGGTTCGGAGGATCACAAGATTCTTTCCGGCAAAGGCGTCTGGATGGACCCGGACATGAACAAATACGACCTCAATCACCGCGTCGCGCATCACGGCACGATGTCGGACGCCGATTGGGAAGACGCCTATCGCGCGGCCTGGAAGGCGTTCTACACGCCGGAACACATCTACACGATCCTGCGGCGCACCTGCGCCTGTCACGATCGGCCGTCCGGGCACCACGCTGTCGACCATCCTGTGGTTCTACCTGACCATTTTGTATCGAGGGCGTGCACCCGCTGGAGAGCGGCGCGCTTCCGCCTCAAGTACCGGCGTGACCGCCGCCGCGGCATGAAGCTGCGAGAACCCGCTCGTCTTCTATGCGCGCTATTGGGGCGGCATGGCGGTCAAGGCCGTGCAACTATTTACGCGTCTACCTGCGCTGTAAGGCGATGCTGAAGGCGGCGCTCAATGCGCCCGACCGCTGGACCTACTCCGATCTCGCCATCGCGCCGCCGAAGGCCGATGAATTCGACGCGCTCGATCTTTATCATGCCACCACCGGCGGCGAGGCCGCGCTGGCACGCAAATACCGCGACGACAAGATCCGGGCGCATGGGCATGCGGCCGATGAGGCGCCGGCAGTCGAGGCGGCGGAGTAAGTCTCAACGCGTCGTCCCCGCGAAGGCGGGGACCCAGTACGCACCAGCTATGCCGTGATTACTGGATGCCCGCCTTTGCGGGCATGACAGCCGAGTGTGCGGCGGTCGAGGGGTTTATATACTCCCCACCGTCTTCAGCCTCGAGCCAGATGTTCGGTGTATTTATCGAGGAAACGGAAAATCGGCTGAAGCTCTTGCGGCAAATGTCCTGCGCAAACGACCGCGGTCTGATCGAACGCGAAGCTCACTCTTTGAAGGGCGCCGCTGCGACGTTTGGGTTCTGCCAATTATCCGAGCTGGCCCGCACATTGGAGCTGGGTGCCGCCACGATCGGCGACGGCGAATATGCCGCCTTGGTCGGCTAAATCGAGCCGCTTTTCGCGCACGCACGCACGCAGTTTGCCGCGGCGAATTGACCAGTTTCAAATGCTTCCCACCGTCTTCAGCCGCGCCCGCGGGTGGATTTCGCCTTGCGAAACCACCGGCGTCTGCGCGCGGAAGCGCTCGACTATGCCGCGCACGAACGGCCTGATGCCGGCCGAAGTGACCAGCACGGGCGCCTCGCCTTCGCGCGCCGCTTCCTCGAACCTCTCGCGCACCAGCGTGATGAATTCCGACAATTTAGACGGCTGCATCGCCAGCTGGCGGTCGTCGCCCTGGCCGATGATCGACTCGGCAAAGGCTTGCTCCCATTTGGCCGACAGCGCGATCAGCGGCAGATAGCTGCTGGGGCCGATGTGCTGCGCGCAAATCTGGCGCGAAAGCCGCGCCCGCACATGCTCGGCCAAAGTCACCGGGTTGCGCGAGCCGCCGATACCTTCGGCGATGCCTTCCAGGATGGTGGCGAGGTCGCGGATCGATACGCGCTCGGCCAGCAGGATCTGCAATACGCGCTGGATGCCGGAGACGGAGATCAGCGACGGCACCAGGTCCTTGAGCAGCTCGGCCTGTTCCTTCGGCAGTTCCTTGAGCAGCTTCTGCACTTCGCCGTAGGAGAGCAGTTCCGCCATGTTGTTCTTGAGCAGCTCGGTTAGATGGGTGGAGAGCACGGTCGCGGCGTCCACCACGGTGTAGCCCTTGAGCGTGGCTTCTTCCTTGGCCGCGGCGTCGATCCAGGTCGCCGGCAGCCCGAAAGTCGGCTCGGTCGTATGGGTGCCGGGCAGCTTCACCTGACCGCCGGCCGGGTCCATGACCATGTACTGGCCGGCCCAGACCTTGCCGCTGCCGGCTTCGACTTCCTTGATCTTGATGACATAGGCGTTGGCGTCGAGCTGCACATTGTCGAGGATGCGTACGGCGGGCATCACGAAGCCCATCTCGCCCGCGAGCGAGCGGCGCAACGCCTTGATCTGCTCGGTCAGCCGGTCGGTGCCGTCGGGCGAATTGACCAGCGGCAGTAGCGCGTAGCCGAGTTCGACTTTGAGGTCGTCGATTTTGAGCGAGGCGGAAATCGGCTCTTCTACGCCCTCGGTTTTTTTAGCGGCCTCCGCCTTCCTGGCCTCGGTCGCGGCGGCGAGCTTGGTGCGCTTGTCGATGACGTAGGCGAGCGCGCCGGCGCCGCCGCCGAGCGCAAGGAACGGCAGCATCGGGATTCCCGGCAGCAGCGCCATCACAATCATTACCGCGCCCGACATGCCGAGTGCCTTCGGGTAGCCGGAGAGCTGCTTCAGCAACGCCTTGTCGGCCGACCCCAGGACGCCGGCTTTCGACACCAGCAGGCCGGCGGAGGTGGAGACAATTAGCGCCGGGATCTGCGTGACCAGGCCGTCGCCGACCGTGAGGATGGTGTAGGAATGCGCCGCATCGGAAAAGCTCAGACCCTGCTGGGCGATGCCGATGATCATGCCGCCGATGACGTTGATGAACACCACCAGCAGACCGGCGATGGCGTCACCGCGCACGAATTTGGAGGCGCCATCCATGGCGCCGAAGAAACCGCCTTCGTCCTCGAGCTTCTGGCGGCGGCGGCGCGCCTCCTTCTCATCGATCAGCCCGGCCGACAGGTCGGCGTCGATCGCCATCTGCTTGCCCGGCATGGCGTCCAAGTGAAAGCGGGCGGCCACTTCCGCGATACGGCCGGAGCCCTTGGTGATGACCACGAAATTCACGATCACCAGGATCGTGAACACGATGATGCCGATCACGAAATTGCCGCTCATCACGAAATTGCCGAAGGCCTGGATGACGTGGCCGGCGGCGTCGGTGCCTTCGTGGCCGTGCGCGAGAATGAGGCGCGTGGAGGCGAGGTTGAGCGCCAGCCGCAGCATGGTGGCGATCAGCAGCACCGTCGGGAACGAGGAGAATTCGAGCGGCGCCTGGATGAACAGCGCCGTCATCAGGATCAGCACCGAGATGATGATCGAGGTCGCGAGCGCGAGATCGAGCAGCATCGGCGGCAGCGGCAAAATCAAAACGACGAGGATGGTGAGCACGCCGATGGCGAGCGCGATATCGCCGCGCTTCATGAACGCGCCAATTTCGCCGAGTCCGGGAAGCTTGATGGCGCTGGTCGCTGATGCCGGTGCGGCGGTGATGTCGCTCATGCCTGACTTTTTGGCTGGCGCGGGAACTGGCTACCGCTGGCGGTGCCATCGTGCCGGTCCGCGGTGGGTGATTACCTTATCCCCCGGCAATATTTGCCCATTTTATGGTTAGCGGCGGGTTAACGGGCGGAGCGGCGGGAACCTGTGTTTGCCGTCGGGGCCGAGCGGCAGGGCATCGACCTTTATCACCGCCACGGGATCGAGATCGCTATAGAGATGCGGGAACAGCGCGCCGCCGCGCGAGGGCTCCCATTTGAGCCGGTCGCCGAGGCGGGCGGCATCCACGCGCAGCAGCACCAGATCGCGCTCGCCGGCGAAATGTTTCGCCGCGGTTTCGGCCACTTGTTCGGCGCTGGAGAAATGGATGAAGCCGTCGCGCAGGTCGGCTTCCGAGCCGCGGAAAGTTCCATCGCGCTCGGCCTCGCGCCAGAGCGCGGCGGGGCAGATTTTGTAGATTGTGGGCAACTTGGTGGTCCGCCTATGTAGTTGGAACTCCAACGATTATCATGCGCGTGCCGATCGCGCATGACGCCATGCGAAGAGCAACCTTGAATTGCTGTAATTTGTGTGCATATCCCGGTCAAATCGTCACGGAGATATCATGCTGAAGACCGAAGAATATCTTGTTGAAACCGCCGACCAGTGTATCCGGTTGGCGCGCGAAGGCCGCCGGCTGGTGGAACGTCTGGAAGCCATCAGTAATGAAATGATGGCTAAGGCGGTCGAACTCGACACCACGCGGGACAAGAATAAGAAACCCGCCGCCGACCCCGGCCAGGCGCCTACGTCCTAGCTGTCACGCTTTATCCGCGGCAATCAAAAAGCCCGGCGATTGAGCCGGGCTTTTTGCGTTTCGCCGGATTCCGGGTGGCTAGGCCGCCCCGCGCATCTCGCCGCCGCCCGCCGGCGGGATCGGCGCGCCGTCGGCGGCGTATTCATTGAGCTTGTTGCGCAGCGTGCGGATCGAGATGCCGAGGATATTGGCCGCGTGCGTGCGGTTGCCGAGGCAGTGCTTGAGCGTCTCCAGGATCAGGTCGCGCTCGACCTCGGCCACGGTGCGGCCGACCAGATTGCGCGTGACCTGCTCGGCGGCCATCGCCGCATGAGCGACAGCGCCGGAACCACGGGCCTGGTCGAGCCGCCCGCCGTCGGGTGAGAGAATGCCGTCGATGCCGATCTCGGGCCCGCTCGATAGCAGCACCGCGCGGTGCAGCGTGTTCTCCAGCTCGCGCACATTGCCCGGCCAGCGGTTGACGCTGAGCGCGCGGCGCGCTTCCGCCGACAGCGGACGTACCGGCAGCCCATTGGCCTCGGAATATTTCTTGGCAAAATACTGCGCCAGTTCGGTAATATCGGATGGGCGTTCGCGTAAGGGGGGGATTTTCAGGTTCACCACGTTGAGGCGGAACCAGAGGTCCTCGCGGAACTTGCCCTCGCGCACGGCCTCGGTGAGGTTGCGGTTGGAGGTGGCGACGATGCGGATATCGACCGGCACCGGCTTGCCGCCGCCGACACGGTCGATCAGGCGTTCCTGAATGGCGCGCAGCAATTTCGCCTGCAGGCGCACGTCCATCTCGGAGATTTCATCGAGCAGCAGCGTACCGCCATTGGCCTCCTCAAACTTGCCGATGCGGCGCCCGAGCGCGCCGGTGAAGGCGCCCTTCTCGTGGCCGAACAGCTCGGATTCCAAGAGGTTGTCCGGGATCGCCGCGCAATTGACCGTGATGAACGGCTTCTTGGCGCGTTGCGAGCGCGCGTGCAGGTAACGCGCCAGCACTTCCTTGCCGGTGCCGCTTTCGCCGGTGATCAGCACGGAGGCATCCGAGCCGGCGATTTGCTGGGCGAGCTTGACCACGCTGGCCATCGCCTCGTCGCGATAGATCATCTCGCGCGTGTCGTCGGTGACGGCAGCGAGCACCGCCGCGATCAGGTCGGGATCGGGCGGCAGCGGGATGTATTCCTTGGCGCCGGCATGGATGGCGTTGACCGCCGCGCGCGCGTCGTTGACGACGCCGCAGGCCACGATCGGGACGTGGATGCGCTCGGCGTCGAGCCGCGCCACCAGATCGCGGATGTCGAGGGAAACGTCCACCATCAGCAGGTCGGCGCCGCGGCCGGAGCGCAGCACGGCGAGCGCCTGCACGTTGCTTTCGGCTTGGGTGACGCTGGCGCCCTTGTCCATCGCGATCTTGCTCGCGGTGGTGAGCTGGCCTCCGAGCGTGCCGACGATTAGGAGTCGCATGACGATATCCTTTTAGCTTTCATGCGCATGATCTTTTCCGAAAACCGGTTCCCACTTTTCGGGATCATGCGCTAGTTTTGGTCGGCCTTGATGATTTCGGTCATGGTCACGCCCAGCTTGTCCTCGACCAGGACCACTTCGCCGCGCGCAACCAAGCGGTTATTGACGTAGATATCGATGGCCTCACCGACCTTGCGGTCGAGCTCGAGCACGGTACCCGGCCCGAGCTTGAGCAGGTCGCCGACCGGCATGCGGGCGCGGCCGAGCACCGCCGACACCTGCACCGGCACGTCGAACAGCGCCTCCAGGTCGGCGGCGCCGCGATTGACCGTCTCGCTATCATCCGCGGCCAGGACGCCGGCGTCTTCGACGGTCTGCATGGCGCTGGCGCCTTCCAGGTCGGGGAGCGGCACTTTGCTGTCGTTGTCACTCATCGCGTCGGTCTCCAGAATTCCTAATTGTTCGAGCTGCCGGTTCGCGCCGCCACATAGCGGGCGACCACGTCATCGATCGTCGCAAGGGTCGCGGCGCGGTTGCGGGCGACGCCACCATCGGCCCATTCGATACGGCAGTCGCCGGGCGCCATGCCCGAATCCGACAACACCGCCAGCCGGCCCTCGAAGCCGCGCGCCTGCGCGATCTCATCGAGCTTGGCCTTGGCCGCGTCGTAGATCTCGGCGCCGATATGGACGACCACGTGCGGCGCCTTCACCAGATGACGGAAGGATTCGGTCGCCAGCGCGGAAATCTCAGCGAATGGCTCGCGCGCGATCAGTTCGGGCGCGAGCTTGCCGGCAACCGCGACTGCGACTTCCACCGCTTCGGTTTCCAGCCGCACCTCGATTCCTGTGAGCGCCTTGTTGAGCCGCTCCATCGCGTCGGCGATCAGTCCGAGAGCCGCGGCGGTGCGTTGGGCGGCGTCGCTCTGCGCCTGCGCTTCGCCGGCGGCAAAACCGTTTCGGTAAGCTTGCGATTCGGCGTCGGCACGCCGGCGATCCGCTTCGACCAGCGTGATGGTCGGCTTCTCGCCGGAGGAGAAATCCTCATCAAACAGATATTTGGCGGTTGCTTTCATCAGTAAATCAACTCTTCGTCGCCGCGGCTCTTGGTAATCAGGATTTCGCCCTTGGCCGCCAGATCCTTGGCGATATTGACCAGCAGCGTCTGCGCCTCATCGACGTCGCGCAGCCGCACCGGACCCATCGCCTGCATGTCGTCCACCAGCATCTTGGCGCCGCGCGTGGACATGTTGTTGAAGAAAAACTGGCGTACGGTTTCGGATGCGCCTTTCAGCGCGATCGCCAGCTTGTCCTTTTCGAATTTGCGCATCAGCGTCTGCGCCGAGCCGGTATCGAGCTTGACCAGGTCGTCGAATGTAAACATCAGCGCCTTGATGCGTTCGCAGGCATCCGGGTTTTCTTCTTCCAGCGCGGTCAGGAAGCGCGTCTCGGTCTGGCGGTCGAAATTGTTGAAGACCTCCGCCATCGCCTCGTGCGCGTCGCGGCGGCGGGTCTGCGACAGGTTCGACATGAATTCGGTACGCAGCGTTTCTTCGACGCGATCGATCACTTCCTTCTGGATCGCTTCCATCTTCAGCATGCGGTTGACCACATCGAGGGAGAAGTCCTGAGGGAGAATCGCCAGCACGCGCGCGGCGTGCTCCGCGCGCAGTTTGGACATCACCACCGCCACGGTCTGCGGGTATTCGTTCTTGAGATAGTTCGCCAGCACCTCTTCATGGACGTGGGCCAGCTTTTCCCACATGTTGCGGCCGGCCGGTCCGCGGATGTCGTCCATGATGCCGCCGACGCGTTCGGGCGGCAGGTATTGCTGCAGCAGCCGCTCGGCGACGTCGTAGCTGCCGAGCAAGCCGCCCGATCCCGACATTTGCGAGACGAATTGCAGCAGCAATTCCTCGACCGACTCGGCCTCGATGGTTCCGAGCGACGACATGATGGTGGAAATTTCACGCAGCTCGTCATCGTCGAGCAGGCCGAAGAGCTTGCCGCCGTATTGCTCGCCGAGCGCCAGCATGAGCACCGCCGCCCGTTCCGGGCCGGTCAGCTTGCGCCGTCCCTTGTTGACCTGCGGGCGGCTGGCGAGGTTGGCCATCAGTCCATTGATGTCCTGGCGAGCGGTACCTTCGTGTTTTTCTTGCTGATAAGCGGAAGCCATGGGTTAGGCCGCGTCCTCGTGGAGCCAACTGCGGATGATTGAGACCGCCTCGTGCGGGTTCTTCTCGACGAGTTCGCCGACTTTCTGCACCGACTGGGCGTGCACCTGCCCCTGCACCTTGGCGACATCGATCATCGCGGCGGTGCGGTTGGAAATGGCGACCGATTCTTCGGCGCCGACGATGGAGATGGTCGTGGCTGGGCCTGGAGTGGTCGTGCTGGCGGCTGCCGGCGCGCTGACGGTGACATGCGGCACCCCGATCGCACCGGCAACCCCGGCCGTTCCGGCGGCGCTCGCAACGACCGCCGCGCCCCCGGGCATTGCGCCGTCGGGCGTCACAATTCGGCGCACCAGCGGGCGCACGACCATGAGCAGCACGACCAGGCCGAGCAAGACCATCACGCCTTGCTCGGCAAAACGCATGATGTCGTCTTTGGTGAATTGCAGGTAGCTCATCCAGCCGGTCGGCTCATTGATCGGCGTCGGTGTGGTTTCCGCAAAGCGCAGATTGACCACGGTGACCTGATCCCCGCGTTTGGGGTCGAAGCCGATGGCCGAGCGCACCAGCGCCGTGATGCGGTCGATCTCTTCCTTCGAGCGCGGCTGATAGGTGACCTCGCCCTTGTCGTTCTTGGCGTAGTTGCCGTCAACCAGCACGGCCGCTGAAATGCGGTTGACCCGGCCGGCCTCGGTCACCTCGGTCTTGGTGATGCGCGAGATTTCGTAGTTGACGATTTCCTCGGTCTTGCGGTTCTGGTCGCCTCCGCCGCCGGCGCCCGACTGTTTGCCGGCTCCGGGCAGCTCATTGCCAACCGATACCGGGCCGCCCTTGTCGTCGCCCGCCGACGAGCTTTCCTCGCGGGTCTGGCTCGAGCGCACCACGCGGCCGTCGGGATCGAATTTATCGGAGGTCTGGGTGATGCGGTTGAGGTCGAAATCGGCGGTGATTTCTACTCGCGCGCGGCCGGGCCCGACCACGGAGGAGACGATTGCCTCGACCTGCTCGCGCAGGCGCTTTTCGTAGGCCGCCTTGCGCTCATCGGCGCCGGCGCCCTCCAGCGGATCGCTCTGCGCGGCGCCGTCGGCGAGCAGTTTGCCGGTCTCGTCGATCACCGACACGCGCTCGGGCTTAAGTCCGCTGACCGCGGTCGCCACCAGATGGCGAATGGCGCGCACCTGTTGCGGCTCAAGGGTGCCGCGCACCTTGAGCACGATTGATGCCGACGGCTCAATTTTGTCGCGTGAAAACAGTGGCCGATCCGGCAGCACCAGATGCACGCGCGCGGCCTCCACGCGGTCGAGGCTGCGAATGGTGCGTGCAAGTTCGCCTTCCAGTGCGCGCAAATGATTGATGTTCTGGACAAAGGTGGTGGAGCCGAGTGCGTCCGATTTGTCGAAAATCTCGTAGCCCACGCCGCCGCCCTTGGGCAGGCCGCTTTCGGCGAGCTTCATGCGCAGCTGGGCAACCTTCTCCTTGGGGACCATAATGATCGCGCCGTCATTCTTGAGCTGATAGGCGACCGCCTGCCGATCGAGGTCCTTGATGATTGATCCGCTATCATCCATCGATAGATCGGTGAATAGCGGCACCATTTGCGGCGTCGTCATTCGGATCATCAAAAATGAGAAGAAGCCGATCAGCGTCAGCGTCACCGCGGCCATAGCCGCCATTCGTGCCGCGCCGAGGGACTTCACGAAATCGAGGAAACCTTGCACCGGGTTCCGTCCCAACCTTGGGCGCGATGTGCGCCGTACCCGGCAAGATTTGCCCAGTTTATGGTTAGCGTCCGGTTAATTCGTGCCAACAGAAAACCGTCCCACTGGACCGCGCGGCAAGAGGAATTTGCCTCGCGCCGGCGCACATGCGAAATCGCCGGCCACAAGTGGCCGGCGGCCTAGCCGAGAGGAGGCGGGGGTGGAGCTACTGGCGGTATTGCTGAATGCGCGTGGTACGCAGGCCGGCAAGGCCGTGCTGGTCGATGGAATACTGCCAGGACAGGAATTCCTCGACCGTCAATGTATAGCGCGCGCAGGCCTCTTCCAGCGACAACAGGCCGCCGCGCACTGCGGCGACCACCTCGGCCTTGCGGCGGATGACCCAGCGTTTAGTCGACGGCGGCGGCAAATCCGCAATCGTAAGGGGACTGCCATCGGGCCCGATGACGTATTTAACCCTCGGGCGGTGGGGTTCGGTCATTGGTGTACTCACAAGACTCTACTTTACGGTCATTTACTGGTTGGAAGTTACAAGCCGCGACTTAAAATTTGCCTAAGTATGGGGCGCAGAGCGGGAAATGTTTGCCCTGTTTTCGCTAACCTTTTGGTTACGGATTGAGCCCGTGAGTCGGCATCCATGTAGGGGTATATTGAGGCCTCATCGCCCGCCAATACGGCGATGGATGGAGCATTTTAGGGGGTGCCATTGGTTAAGGTCCCTGCCACGACATCGGCATTAGGCTGGCGCGCAAAGGCCCGCTACCTCGCGGCGCTCATAGTCGTTGCGGTGGGTTATTTCGTCCTGGCCAAGCTCGGATTGCGGCTGGCCTCGATCAATCCGAGTGCGAGCCCGATCTGGCCTCCGACCGGCCTCGCGCTGGCGGCGGTGTTGCTGGGGGGCTTGCGAATTTGGCCGGCAGTCTTCATCGGCGCCTTCGCTGCCAATGCCACGACGGCGGGGACGCTCGAAACGTCCGCCTTCATCGCGCTGGGCAATACGCTCGAATCGGTAGCCGGCGGCTACTTGATCGAACGCTGGTCGGGCGACGCTGAAACTTTCGCGAGCCCGTTGCGGGTAGCGAAATTCGCGCTCGTGTCGGTCGGCCCGGCGACCGTCATCAGCGCCTCCGTCGGGGCGGTGACGCTGTGCGTGGCGGGGTTAGCGGCCTGGGCGAAATTCACCCCGATCTGGGTAACTTGGTGGCTGGGCGACGCGGCCGGCGCGTTGGTTGTGACGCCGGTGATCGTGCTGTGGGCGCAGTCCGAATGGCGCCGCTTCAATTTCCGCGAATTGTTGGCGGTGACGGCGATCCTGTTGTTAGCCGTTGCCGTCGGCCTTATCGCGTTCAGCCCGCTGCTGCCGCGTTCCGATTACACCAGCCCGCTCGGCTTCCTGGCGATCCTGCCGTTGGTATGGGCGGCGCTGCGGCGCGGGCCGCGCGATACCGCGACGGTTGGGCTGATCATGACCGGATTTGCCATCTGGGCGACGATCAAACATGCCGGCCCGTTCGGCGAAATGGGCCTCAACGAATCCTTCCTGCTGCTGCTGACGTTCATGATCAGCGTCTCGGTGCCGAGCCTCGCTTTGAGCGCCGATGTAACGATGCGCAGCCGGACAGAAGACAAGCTGCGCCGAACGCAGAGCGATCTTGATCAGCGCGTCAGGGAGCGCACCGCTGCGCTCGCCGACGCCAATATCCATCTGACGGAGGCTCAGCGCCTGGCCAGTCTCGGAAGCTGGCGCTGGGACATCTTGGCCAACACAATTACATGGTCCGAACAGCTGTTCGAGATCTACGGCATTCGGCCGAGCCAGTTCAACGGCACGCTGCAAGAATTCGTCAGCCTCATCCACCCCGACGACCGGGCGCAGGTCCGCGCCAGCATCAGCGCCGCCCTCCAGTCGGGCAAGGAATTCAGTCACGAAGAGCGCATCATACGCCCGGACGGCAACATTCGTTATCTGCACAGCGTCGGCGAGGTGGTCCGCGACGAAAGCGGCGCCGCGGTCCGTATGCTCGGCATCTGCCAGGACGTGACCGAGCGCAAGGCCGCGGAACGCGCACTGCAGGATACCGAGCAAAACTATCGCTTGCTGCTCAGAGGCGCGCGCGATTACGCGATCTATATGCTCGACTTAGAGGGCCGCGTGCGAAGCTGGAACGACGGCGCCGAGCGCCTCAAAGGCTACCAGGCGGACGAGATCATCGGCCAGCACTTCCGCATTTTCCTGCCCGAGGAGGTTCGCCCCGGCGAAATGGCCGATGACGCGCTGGTCACCGCCGCCCGCGAGGATCAGTTCGAGGCGGAGACCTGGCTAGTGCGCAAGGACGGCAGCCGGTTTTATGCCAGCGTCGTGATGGACGCTATCCGCAACGATGCCGGCGAGCTGATCGGCTTTGCCAAGCTCACGCGCGACATCACCACCCAGCACGAGGCGCAACTTGCGCTCGAGCAGGCGCGCGAGCAGGTGACGCTGGCGCAGAAGATGGAAGCCCTCGGCCAGCTCACCGGCGGCATCGCCCACGACTTCAATAATCTGCTGATGATCGTGTCCGGTTATGCGCAGATCCTGCAGAGCCGGCTTAGCGCGGCAAAGGACGTGCAGGCGGTAGAAGCGATCCGCGCCGCCGCCGATCGCGGCGAAAAACTGACCCGGCAATTGCTCGCCTTCTCCCGGCGCCAGCAATTGATGCCGGTGGTGGTCGATCTGCGGGCGCGCATCGACGCTGTACAAGACATGCTGGTGCCCTCGCTGCGCGGCAATATCCAGCTGATCTGCGACATCGAGGATAAGATCTGGCCGGTCGAAGTCGATCTCGGCGAGCTCGAACTGGCGCTGGTCAATATCGCGGTCAACGCGCGCGACGCCATGCCGGACGGCGGCACCATCACTCTGTCGGCACGCAATGTGGTGCTCAAATCGGGCTCGGCGGCGGGTGCCCTGGAAGGCGAATTCGTCGCGTTGGCCGTCATCGATACCGGCACCGGCATGCCGCCAGATGTGCTGCAACGGGTGTTTGAGCCGTTCTACACCACCAAGCCGGTCGGCAAGGGCACCGGCCTAGGCCTGTCGCAGGTGCACGGCTTCGCCAACCAATCCGGCGGCGCGGTGACCATAAGCAGCGAACCGGCCCAAGGCACTGTGGTCACGATCTATCTGCCGCGCAGCACCAATGCCGCGGCGGACGCCGGCGAGGGGACGGCGGCGAACGTCGGTCCGGTGCAAGGCACCGTGCTGGTAGTGGAGGATAGCCGCGACGTCGCCGAGGTGACGACCTCGCTGCTCGAGCAACTCGGCTACCGCGTGGTGCGCGCCGAAAACGCCGCCGAGGCGCTCCGCCATCTACAACAGAGCATCGGGATCGATTTGTTGTTTTCGGACATCGTTATGCCGGGCGCGATCAACGGCCTCGGTCTCGCGCAAATCTGTCAGGAGCGGTTTCCCGACATTCCGGTGCTGCTTACCAGTGGCTTTTCCGACGCTGCGCAAGCGGCCGACGGCCGCTTCGATATCCTGTGCAAGCCGTTCGAGCTTTCCGCGCTTAGGCGCGCGATCGCCGCCGCCTTGAATAATTGCAATGGACGGCGGCGCGACGCGCAGGCTTCGTGAACGCCGGACGCGCGATCGTACCGGCTAGCCGCCGGGAACCACGATCTTTTGGATATCGTTGACCGTATAGGTCTGCCCGCCGACGGAAAGAGCCGGCGGCGTCTTTGTGAGATCGACCGAACTGACTTTTCCCTCTACCTGGGTGGTAATCGGGGTTGACTGGCCATTGGCGGAAACTGCGGTGGCCGTGAGCGTGTAGTTACCCGCCGGCCACACCGTGCCGTCATTGCCGACCCCATTCCAGGTGTAGCTCTGGCTGCCAGAATTGACCGAGACCGTTCCGGTGTATGCGGTTTGGCCGGACGGCGCCGCGATGGTGATTGTGGCGATGGCGGGCTGAGTGGCGTTCAGCGCCCAACTCGCTTGGCTGTTGGCAAGTTGTGCGGTGGTGCCGTTTACGACCACGGTCGCGCCGACAAGTGTGAGCGCTTGCGTCGTTTGAGCGCTCTGTTGCAAGGACACCAGCGTGCTCAACGTGTCATTCGTTTTCATCTGCTGTTCGACGCCGGCGAATTCCACGAGCTGCTGGGTAAACTGATTGGTGTCCATCGGACTGAGCGGATCCTGGTTCTGCAATTGTGTCGTCAATAACTGCAGAAACGTGGTAAAATTGCTTGCAATTTCAGTGTTATCGTTCAACGCGCTCGATATTGTGCTTGCGGAATTTGTTGTCGACGGGACGGGGGACGTGATCGTGGTCATGGTCAATCCTCAGACACGAATGTCAATACCGCCGCGCAATACGGCGAGGCGGCTATAGTTGCGTTGGGTCGCATCGTTTATTGAAAGCGAGCTGTCATTGACGACGATCTGCGCGATGGGCGGTGCTGGCATGTTGCTTTGCTGCCGGCCCGTGGTTTGATCGCGCAGGGAGAATTGCAGGCCGTTGTCGGTGGTTTTCAGTCCCGCATCCTGCAGCGCGCGCTCGAGTCCGGAGGCGTCGCGGCGCAGGAGGTCGAGCGTGTCGGAGCGGTCTGCGATCAGGCGCGAGGTCACATGACCGTCGCGGTCGACGTCAATGCGGACTTCGATGCGGCCGAGTTCGGGTGGGTCCAGACGAATTTCGAAGTGGTTCTTGCCGGCCAATGCCATGCTTGCGACTTCGATGGCGACGCCAGCGAGCGGGACCGCCGGCGCTTGCGCCGCCGGTGGGGCTGGGGCGGTTGGATTTGCGGGTGCCGGCGAAGCGTCTTGTGATGGCGGGGTAAGCAAGGCCTGCTGCGCGACGTCACCCGTTGTCTTTGGTGCGGCGGCCTGGGCATCATTCGCGATCGGTGGCGGTGTATCCGCGGAGGTGTGATGGGTGGCGGCCGGGACCTCGTCGTGGGAATAGGCGGCGACGGGTTTGTCAGCATCACCGGCTACTACTTGCGGATTGCCATCGCTTTGTAGATTAGACGTCGTCTTGGCTGACAATTTCGGATTTTCGGCGGATTTACCGGAATCGGGTTGCTGGTTTGCAGGATCGATTGCTTTGGTTTTGGGTGTTCCGGCGGCAACAAGCGCGGGCTGGGCAGCGGCCACTGTTTGCGCAAGCGCAGCGGGCGCAACCCGCGCAGGCGCAACAGGTGCAGCCTGCGGATTTGCGCCGGGTGCAGCCGGGATAACCATGACAGGGGCGGGTGCGGCGGCAATTGCTACGGTAACGGCAGGCGCGATCGGCTGAACAGCGCCAGTCGAAGGATCGGCCGCCAGTGTGACTGGGGGAGTACCGTCGGCCGGCTTGTCGTCGCTGGCCGGCTTGGAGTTGTCGCCAGCCTTAGCCGGTTCGAAGAGCTTGGTGTCAGCCTTGACCTTGCCGTCGCTGGGGACTTTGCTGTTAGTGACCGTGATATCGGTTTCGGCCACATTTCCCGCATCCGTGGGATTCGCGGCAACGGGGGTATTAGCGGCGTTAGCGACCTTGGTGTTGCCTTTGGCTTGTGCCGCTTTTGTGCCCTTGACTTTGGCCGGCGTCTGAGCGGCCGAATCCGATTGCGCCGCGGTCGTGTCGGCTGGCGCCGCCGGCGATTGCGAGGGCGGTGAGGCGGGCACCTCGGTGCCGTCGTCGATCAGGCTGTCGAATGGCGAACTGCTGGCACGATCGGAACTCGGCGCCGCCCGCACGGGATTTGGCAGCGCAGGTCTAAAGGCATGGGTCGTCGCTTCGGACGCAAATTGCGGCACTGTTGAACTCCTGATATCCCGCCCTTGAACTGCAATCGTCAGGCCAGTGTCCGCCGCTAAATAAATTGTTTTGGATCAATGACTTCAATGATTGGCCGAGGTCTGTGGTGGACGCCAGGCGGGCAGGGCTTGCTGGCGAGCGGCAATATTTGCCGGCTGGCGTGGCGCGACTTACGCGCCAAGCATCGCCACTCAATAAAACGAACTATGTCCAACAGTCTCGATCTTAATCGCCGCTCGCAAGACATCCGTGTCTTCGTCGCCATATCCGGGCGGCTTCGGTTCGGCCGCCGCAGGCGGGCAGGGGGCGGGCCAATGTCGTTGATAGTCCAGGGCGCCTGCGTGGGTTGAATCGAGCCGACTCAGCGGGGTGACTTGATAATTGACAAATCCGATGGGCGCGGGCCAGAAGTGTCTGTCGCTGTTAATTAATGTGGCTCGCGAAGCGACACGAACACTGCTCTTCCTGATTACGGCCGATCAACGGTCCGTTGATGCCAACGATCTCGACGTGATTGTCGTCGATGATCACTCGTAGTCGATGAAGGCCATGTTGTTCGCTGGCGCGGGGGAGAGCCGACTTGGAATTTTTGCGTCGGTGATGAAGCAGAGAGAGCGCATAAGGCAATGAACAAGAAAACGGCGTTGATTACTGGGGTGACGGGGCAAGATGGTGCGTATCTTTCCAAGCTGTTGCTAGAGAATGGCTACGACGTTCATGGTCTGCTTCGCCGCAGCGCCTCGTCAGATGTTGTGGATGCGCGTTTGAAATGGCTTGGTATTGCCGGCAAGATCACATTGCACGATGGCAATCTCACCGATCTTTCGAGCCTTATCCGTGTTCTCAGAGAAGTCAAACCGGCTGAAGTTTACAATCTCGCCGCGCAGTCTTTCGTGAAATCTTCTTGGCAACAGCCATTGACGACCGGGCTGGTGACAGGGCTCGGCGCTGTAAACGTGCTTGAATCGGTTCGGCTTACCTGTCCGGAAGTGCGCTTCTATCAGGCATCGTCGTCGGAAATGTTTGGGCTGCGACAACAGCCAATTCAATCGGAAAAGACACCCTATTACCCGCGATCGCCCTATGCGGCGGCCAAACTCTATGCCCACTGGATGACGGTGAACTACCGCGAGAGCTTTGGCATTCATGCATCAAGCGGGATACTCTTCAATCATGAATCGCCCCTGCGCGGAGTCGAGTTCGTCACGCGCAAAATCACCGATGGAGTTGCCCGCATCAAGCTGGGACGGCAAAAGACGCTTGCCTTGGGCAATCTCGATGCCAAGCGCGATTGGGGCCATGCGCGCGACTTTGTGAAGGCTATGTGGCTCATGCTGCAGCAGCGCTCGCCGGACGATTACGTTATTGCGACCGGGCGCACGGAATCGGTCCGCAATTTTTGCGCGCTGGCGTTCGGTCACGTCGGTCTGAAGATGGAAGATCACGTGGTTGTGGATGAGCGCTATTTCCGGCCGGCGGAGGTGGACGTGCTGCTCGGCGATCCCGGCAAGGCAAAGGCGAGACTGGGTTGGGTGGCCGAAACGACCCTCGAACAGCTTGTCGTTGAGATGGTGGAGGCCGACCTCGATCGGTTGAGAAAGCACGAGCACTTATGACGCGGGTTTTGGTCACCGGGGCGCTGGGGTTTGTCGGTCCCTACCTGGTTGAGGCCCTGCGGCGCTCGTACGAAAGTGACATCGAGATCGTCGCGACGGCAATAGATGGAGGACGCAACGAGCTGCTCGGTCCGGTCATGGCCCTCGATATCACCGATCGCGCGGCGCTGGAAGCTGCGATCGCCGCGGTAAATCCAACACACGTCATAAATCTCGCAGGGATCGCGGCCCCGACCGCTGCAAACGCGGACCCTGAGGAAGCTTGGCGGGTAAATTTGCACGGCACGCTCAATCTGGCCCGCGTGCTGCTAAAGCAGGCGCCGAACTGTTGGCTAATTCATGTAGGGTCTGGATTAGCTTATGGCGAAAGCGCAAAAATTGGTCGCGCCCTCGACGAGAACGCGTTGCTCGTTCCGCTCGACGAGTATTCGGCGACCAAAGCGGCTGCCGATCTTGCTCTCGGCGCGCTCACTCGAGCGGGGCTCAAGTGCGTCCGCCTGCGGCCATTCAATCATACCGGTCCGGGGCAATCGGAAGCCTTCGTGGTTCCGGCATTTGCTTTGCAAATCGCCCGGATCGAAGCTCGGCTCGCGCCGCCGATCATTCGCGTCGGCAATCTTGATGCGCAGCGGGATTTCCTCGACGTGCGAGACGTTGCCAATGCCTACGCGCTGGTCATGAAAAATTTGGAACGTCTGGAGCCCGGCACTATAATGAACATTGCGTCCGGTATTCCGCGTCGAATTGCGGATATCCTTGCGGGCCTGATCGCGAGAAGTCGCGTCGAGATTTCCGTCGAGCAGGATCCCTTGCGACAACGCCCCGGCGATCTTCCCATCATTGTCGGTGACGCTGGCCGGGCCCGCGACCTGCTCCACTGGAAGCCGCTACATTCATTCGAAGACACGCTGACGGCCGTAATGAATGACTGGCGCGCGCGGGCCGCGCAGTAGACCAGGAACTTTGCTTGTTTCCGCCGCTGCCAGCCCGCGGCCAAGCAATCTTTGACTTCGTAGCGGCTGTGGCTTTGCGAATGTGGCATACCCACCCGCAGTCCAGTTAAAAGTTATTTTCAATTCAATGGCTTACGTACCTGGCTTAGTTCCGCGGCCGGTGCGACCGGGGCAGCGCTTGCTGGCGAGATGGCAATAATTTGCCAGCCGGCGGGCGCTGCTCGAATTGCGCGCCAAGCATCACCACCTATAGTAAGAAGTGCTATGTCCAACAGCCTCGATCTCGACCGCCGCCCGCAAGACACCCGTGTCGTTGTCGCCATGTCCGGCGGTGTTGACTCGTCGGTAACGGCTGCCCTGCTCAAGGACGAAGGCTATGACGTGGTTGGAGTGACGCTGCAGCTCTATGACCACGGCGCCGCCATCCATCGTAAGGGCGCCTGTTGCGCGGGGCAGGACATCTACGATGCGCGCAGCGTGGCCGAACGGATCGGCATTCCCCATTACGTGCTCGACTACGAGAGCCGCTTCAAGCAAGCGGTGATCGACCGCTTCGCCGAAAGCTACATCCATGGCGAGACGCCGGTGCCGTGCGTCGAATGCAACATGGCGATCAAGTTCCACGACCTGTTGATTACCGCGCGCGAGCTTGGCGCCGACGTTTTGGCGACCGGCCATTACGTCGCCTCGCGTCGTTTGCCCGGCGGCGGCCGCGCACTATATCGCGCGCGCGAGGAAGAGCGCGACCAGAGTTATTTCCTGTTCGGCACCACGCGCGAGCAGCTCGATATCCTGCGTTTTCCGCTCGGAGAGCGCAGCAAGGCCGAGACGCGCGAATTGGCGCACCAATTCGGGCTCACCGTCGCCGACAAGCACGACAGCCAGGACATCTGCTTCGTGCCGACCGGCCATTACGCGGACGTGATCGAGCGTCTGAAGCCGGGCGCGGCGGAACCGGGCGAGATCGTCGATCTCGTGGGCCATGTGTTGGGCGCGCATTCTGGCATCATCCATTTTACCATCGGCCAGCGCCGCGGATTGGGCTTGGCGACAGGTGCGCCGCTCTATGTGGTGCGGCTCGATGCCGAGCGCCGCCAGGTCGTGGTCGGCTCGCGTGCGGCGCTTCGCACCAGCCGTATCGTGCTGCGCGACGTCAATTGGATCGGCGAGGGCAGCATCGAGGAGGCGCTCGCCGACGACCGGCGCGAGGTGTTCGTGAAGGTGCGTTCGACGCGGCCGCCGCAAGCCGGCTGGCTTACGGCCGCGAACGGCGGCTACGAGGTAGAGTTGGTGGACGGCGAGGACGGCGTTTCGCCTGGTCAGGCCTGCGTCTTTTACGACGCCGGTATTGGCCAGGCGCGCGTGCTCGGCGGTGGTTTCATCAAGAATGCAGTGGCTGCAGTCGGTACCGCGCATGCGGCCGGCCTACCCATAGCGGCGGCGGCCGCGCGCAACTAAACTCCTGCTCATGATCGCGAAAAGGATGTAGCGATTTCCCGAAAAAAAGATCGTGCACGGACGCTAAGCATGGGGGCCAATTTCAACAAAGCGAACGTCGAGCGCGCCTATGCGCGCTGGGCGCCAATCTACGATCTCGTATTCGGCGCCATGTTCGAGGACGGACGGCGCGCCGCGATCGCTGCGGCCGAGCGGGTCGGCGGGCGCATTCTTGAAGTCGGCGTCGGCACCGGGATTTCGCTGCCCGGATACGCGGGCGCCAACCGCCTGGTCGGCGTCGACCTATCGGAACCGATGTTGCGCAAGGCGCGCGCACGCGTCGCCGAACATAGGCTGAGCCATGTGGAAGCGCTGGCGGTGATGGACGCTGAGCGGCTGGCGCTACCCGACAAATCCTTCGACGTGGTGGTGGCGCAATATGTCATCACCACGGTGCCGCATCCGGAAGCCACACTCGACGAGTTCGCGCGCGTCATCAGGCCGGGTGGCGAAATCGTACTGATCAATCATATCGGCGCTGAATCCGGGCCGCGCGCCTGGCTCGAGCAATGGATCGCGCCGCTGGCGCGCCCGCTCGGCTGGCGGCCGGAATTTCCCTTCAAGCGGCTGACCGACTGGGCCGCGCGCAATGGCGCCGTCCGCGTCATCGAGCGGCGCCCAATGCCGCCGCTCGGGCATTTCGCACTGATCCGTTTCGGGCGTCTGGCTGATGGCGAGCGCCGCAACGCGGCTTGAGCCGTGTGATCCCGGAAGCTTGACCTTGATTTGATCGGCGATAGAAACCGGTTTTCGGAAAGTCGTGCGCAAGGCCTAAGTCCGGAACTCGCCCGCCTGCTCAACAGGTATCTTATTGAACCGCGCGTTTACGTAGATTCCGCCGTCAAGGCGGCGACCGCATCGAACCGCAATGTTGGTGATCTGGCCGCCGGGCAGTCCGGGTCGTGATCCGAAAGTTCCGCCAAAATGACCATTCGGCCGCGGTTTTATGTTTTGCTTGCTTGACAGAATTTCTTAGGCCTTCCTATATCGCGTCCATTCCGGCAGCTAGCGTTTCGGAATGGCGGGGTAGCTCAGCTGGTTAGAGCAGCGGAATCATAATCCGGAGGTCGGGGGTTCGAGTCCCTCCCCCGCTACCAACAAAATCAAACACTTATTGCCGTTTTTGTGCAGCCGACTGGGTCGTTACACAATAGCGCATAGACGGAAGCTGATAAGAGATCGACCCGGTGCACGTTTCGTAGATCCGTTAGCCGTATTTGCAAGGCCCCATTGTTTTTTGCCGCACCTGCGCGCTTTCCAGCCCGTTTGGGGGGGTCCCTGCGCACGTCACATCGATAACGGAGAGTCAGGCCATGCACTGGCGGGGTTGTATTACGTCGGGGGCGATATGCCCGTGACCGAATTCACAGAATAGAGCAAATATTTTGCTGACTGGCCCGAAGGGTCAGTAATGCTGCCATTTGAATTCGATCAGCGCGCGGCGATGTGACGCTATGGTGCGATCATCTTGGCTTGGCTCTGTGGTAGCGCGCTCGATCGAGCAGCGCGGACGCAGTGCCAGAGTGGTCGATTTACTCAACGAGATCACCGCTAAACCTTGCCCTAGTCCGTGAGGATCCGCGTTCCGGTTGCGCTATCTAACAATGGCTTGAGTGGAAGACATTGGCTGCGCCTGATGGAAGTGCGCTTGACGCCGAATGTCGGCTGATATTGCCACCGCCACTAGCCGCAGTGCGCGATCAATATTACGCCGACAGCCGGTTTTTTGCCGGGCCTTATTACGAGGCGTTAGCTCGGATTGTCGATGGGGCACCACTAGCGTGAAGGCAATTCAATAAATTTTAACTGAACCGCTTAAGGAGCTGAAAATACCACCCGAACTATAAAATACTTGGCGACAACAACGCGGGGTAACCCAAATGAGCAAGATTGTTCTGCGTTTCTTCAAGGACGATTCGGGAGCAACTGCCATTGAATACGGCCTAATTGCCGCCGGTATTTCGGTTGCGATTATCGCGGTCGTCAATGGCCTTGGCACGCAACTTAGCAACACTTTCGGCACGGTGTCGTCTGACCTTGCAGCGCAGTAGTTCCGACGCCTACACAGATGGATCAAAGACCCCAGTAAATTGCTGGGGTCTTTGCTTTTGCCGATGCCGAGGTGCCCCCGGTTGCGGTTACAATGACATACCCATGAGGCGGCATCGACCCTGAAGAGAAACAATAGTAGACAGCATCGCTTGACCCGGAGCGGCCGATTACAGAAGCAAACATCTTGGTATGTATTTTCGTTTAAATCGATTTAAAATTTGAACAACCAAGGTAAGCCGAAAACAATGGATGATAGGATAAGCTGATATTCTGAATTCTCGGGAGTAGCGTCCATGCGGCTTTTCTTTGACGTCGTCAAGCAGCAAACCCCTACATATGACTTCCATGGCAGCGACTTTCGCAGGCCGGAAGATGCAGCTCAGATGGCGGAGTTAATTGCATCGGATCTTGGATGCTCAGAAAACAACGATTGGGTTGGCTGGCAAGTCAAAGTCAGGAACGTAGCGGGTGAGACGTTATTCGCGGTTCCAGTCCTCATCGCTGCTTAGAGCATTTTCATAGTTTGCGGCGATAGCCTTGGTTTGCGAGGTAGTTTTCACACTCCTGGTGACTGACTTTGGTGAGGGCGTCGGCGATTGCTGTGATGATAGCTTCGATGGTATGTCGGTCGCCGCACCGGTTTCATCGATGAAGACCAGACGTTCCGGGTTCAAGTCAGGCTGGCTCGCACGCCACTCATCGCGAGCCTCGGCGACATCCTGCCGATCCTGCTCAGCAGCTCGCTCCGACTTTTTTTGAGTGGAAGCTTGAGAAACTTGAGCCTGTTCCACAGGCAGCCGATGCTGACCTTGACCTCGCGCTCGGCTGCAAGCCAGGCCTGCAGTTTTTCCAGCGTTGCATCGGGATAGGCGGCCACGCGGGCACGAAGGGCATCGATGCGAGAAGACCGCCCAGAATTACGGCTCGCTCGTCGCCCTTGCTCTCGGCTTCATCTTGATCAAATCCGTCCACACGGCCTAGTCATCTATTTCGGCCGTGCGCGGACCACCGCCAGCGCGTCGATTACGCCGGCGCCGACATCGCGGCGCTTGCCCGCAATTGCGTGCGCGGATCGGATCAGGTCACGGCGCACTTGGGTGCGGGCGTGAGCTTCGGGTCACGCGCCAGCAACAGCACCGCCACGCCGCTGGCATGAGCCGCTGCGACCGAGGTGCCGGTGGTGACCTGGTAGGCCGCGTCGGGCGGCGGTTCCAGCACCTGCACGCCGGGTGCCGCCACCGCGACTTGTGGGCCGCGGGCTTATATTATAAAGTGAAGGCTTTGATTAGAAGGCGGTGGGTATTGGCAAGACGAATTCTTGTTACTGGTGCGACTGGCTTCTTCGGACGTTATCTTATTCCGAGCTTAGTCGCTCAGGGACATAGTGTTTGTGCGGCGACTCGACGTCATGTTTTGTTGGGTGAGGCGGTTGAAGTTCTCCCGATCGGTGATTTGACACAGGATATTGATTGGGCCCGTCATATTGACGGTATGGATGTAGTCGTTCACCTTGCCGCGCTCGCTCACATGAATGTTAAGACGTCTGAAGCAGCCTACGACGCAATAAATAGGCTCGCGGCGGTTCGATTGGCAAAAGCCGCTGATGCAGCAGGGGCGCGTTTTATATATATGTCGTCCATAGCGGCCCAAACCGGCCCAAGCACCAGCGAGATCCTCACCGAGCATACTCAAGCGTTACCCACGACTCCATATGGACGCTCAAAATTGCGGGCGGAGCAGGAAATCGCGGCGATAACGAACAACTATGTCATACTGCGTCCCACCCTGACATATGGCTTCGGCGTTAGTGGCAATATGGGACGAATTATTAATTTAGCTTTGCTGAAGTTTGCACCCCCTTTCGGCTCAATACGAAATCTACGTTCGTTGCTTGCTATTGAGAACATGTGCGAAGCGGTCAATTTCGTGCAAAATTCAGAGGCGGCTCTCAAGCAAGTTTTCATTTTATCAGATCCAGAACCTGTATCGATGGCAGAAATAATTCGACTATTACGTAGCGGGGCTAGGCTGAGTGGAGGAGGGCTCGGCATTCCGCCGGTCGTCCTCTCAATGGGGTTCCGTGCACTCGGGCTACGTGATCTGTGGATGAAAGTAGGTGAGAATTTGATTGCTTCAGTCGCGAAGCTGCAAGGCATCGGCTTTTCATGGAAAATCAGCAGCTCTGAAGGATTGCGAAAGCTTGGCGCCCAATACAAAGAGGGCTCAGTTATGTCTGGCGGGCACGTCGGATTGGTTACACCTGATTCGTCTGCAAACCCGCCGTCTATTCCCATCCAGCGACATGGTTGAAAGCGCAGTCAATATCGGCGCAATCTGGTAGGCGTGGATTTGAAATTCTGGGGCTTGATGTTGTCCCGGGCGTACAAAAGTTCATCTGGGGAATATCGGCCAAATTAGTTCGTGTCATGTTGACTGGTAGAAGCGACTCACACTACCAAGTAATATTGAGCGAACCGTTTCGTGTGTTTAGCTAATTTCGGGTGGTGAACCACCTCGAAGTACGCTCCGCGTGAACGTGCGAACAAAGTCGGCGTGAGTCCAGCCCATTTGTATCAGGGTGATGTCGTAGATCTCGCTATCGCGCGGTCGAATGACTGCTGTTTCGTATCGATCGAAACACTCAAATATGCCCAGGCTACAATTTTCAGAGAATACTTCAATCTGGCTAAACGCATCCGTGGAGTTGCCGCCCAAATTGTTGTTATCAGTCACGCATTCCAAATTTTTTACTCTGGCGAGCCTGCTGCAGTAAGGTGGTCAGTTGGCAAAATATATTGGGTCATTATCACGATAGCGCCTTTAGCACAGCAAGCGTTAGACCAAGGAGCGATCCATCTCGGAGCAGGGACGAGCATTATTGCTAGCCGACCTTCTTTCTATCCAGCATGCTGGCATCAAGTGGACCCATGGAGTTTGAAGGTCTTTTTATCTAACGCTTTTTTCTCGCAGATGATCACAAGCTGGCAATTTGGGACCAATCTCTCTCTTTGGAGCTTATCTAACGAGTTCTGGTATTATTTTTTATTTCCGTTCGCTCTCGGAACCTATTTAGCGCTTAGCGGAAAGATGAGGATCATATGCCTTCTCATTGTTATTATGATCGTTAGTTTTTTTCTTGCGTCATCAAACTTGGCCCCAAACTTTCCAATTAAGTACATCTTTTACTTCCTTATTTGGAGCATCGCCGCAGTTGCGGCATCGATCTCAAGAAAAGCAGCTCTTATTGGCATTGGTGTTATTGCACTATTCGGGGCGACAATTTTTACAACAACAGTCGACCCGAAATTGTTACCAACGTTTAAGAGCGATCTATATAGCGCAGTTTTTATATTATTCTTTCTTCGGTTCACTGATAAAATTCCCAGCAAATGGCTTTCTCGATCTGCGAAATTCTTCTCGAGCTACAGTTATTCACTTTATTTGGTTCATTTGCCTGTCCTGGTCTTTCTTATGAGTTTTGATCCGGCTCTATCTAATCGGGTTTCCTATTCGTCTGATGCCTTGATCCGATTTGTTGTCTACGTGGCCATAGCAAATTTAGTTGCGTTTGGATTATCGCTTGTAACCGAAAGGAATACGGCGCGGATTAAATCGGTGATCTTCTACAAATTTAGCGACTTCGGAATAAAGGCCACCGTGACCAAAGTGGCATGACCGCGCAATCGCAATATTCCTGTAGCCACCTTGCTCCATTTTGCTGGCCCGCAGATCTTCGATGATCGTTCTTGCTTCTGGTCGGCGGCCTGACGGCTCTCCTGCATCTCTTCGACCGTTCCTCGAACCATCTCGCCAAGATGGTCTCGGATCCGGGCCTCATCAATTTTGGATCACTTGGCCCATCGGCTTCTCGTCACTCATCGGTTGCTCCTTCCTCAGTCTAGAGGAAGCCGGCAATCCTGAAAGTGCGAAAGATTTTGTACGTAATCGAAAAAAGCGGCTACCTACAAAGAAGGAGCAGCTTTGAGAGGTCAGTTAGTTTGAATGGATTTGAATTTTAATGTCATCGCAATGCTCGCGAACAACCCTTGCGCGAATACAAATTCATCAGTTGCGCTCGTATGGTTTTCAGCTAATTCAATGCCATCTTTCAATTTTTCGGGGGGTTAATCCTTTGGAATTGGAGTTGACGGCACGGGCCGAACGGCATTGCAGACAAACCAGCCCGGCGGACCATCCGCCGATTGCGAATACTGCGTCTAGCCGTAAACGTAGCGGTTTTGGGTGCATTCGATGAAGGTTTTGATTGCAACCGTTTTGCGCAAAACGCGCGAGGTATTTGAGCATTTCGGCATCCCGTTGCCGGCGCGGATGTTCCGCTTAGCAAACCGCATAAAGATCATAATTGGCGTTACTACGCCGCCTCATGCCCCACCGTCACCTACAAATCAGGTCTTCCACGTTCCTGCCGAGCAACGGGCGGCGGACGCGGCATATATACACTCATTACACAACGCCAAATCCAGCTTGCCCGCGGCGGGGACACATCTGACGGTCGATCTACGCGTCGCGCAGATTTACCGGGAGCGCGGCATTCCGCGTTATGCGCAAACATTATTGGTCGAGCTCGCCAAGCAGCATCCGGATATTCGCTACAGCTGGTTGATCGACGACGGCGCGATGCCGCTGCTCGCGCAATCATTGGCGGGGTTTGGCCAATTTGTGCGTATCGAAGACATTCCTTCTTTGCCGCGCATTACCCACTATCTCGAGGCTTGCCTGTTCGATCGTTCGCGCGACGTCTTCGCGCTTTTCCCATCCTCGCTGAAAGCGCACCAGCCACAATTGGCGGCAATCTTTTACGATATGATCCCCTGGGTGTTCCCCCAGCTATATTTGCGCGATAAGGCGGTCGCGCAGGGCTACATGCGGGCGGCTGAGCTTTTGCCATTTCTTGATCGGCTATTCGCCATCAGCGAATGTTCGCGCATCGACGCAGTGGCGTTTGGCTGCGATCCGCAAAGCGTCCGCACCATATATGGTGGCAGCGATGTCGACCAATTTAAAACCAACGTCGTGACGCCACCCACACTGCCAGCTAAGTATTGGCTCTATATCGGAGGTGACGATCCACGCAAAAACATTGTCACGTTGTTCTGGGCGTTTGCCAAAGTGCGGCAGCAGGTGCCTGATCCCCCTGCTTTGGTCGTCGTTTGCGGCTTAACGTCCGCACGACGCACTGAGCTCTTGGGCGATGCTGCGCTTGCCGGGCTCGACGCCGATGGCCTGGTATTGACCGGCTATGTGCCGGACGGCGCCATGCAGGCGGTGATCGAAGGTGCTATCGCTACGATCTTCCCATCGTTATATGAGGGGCTTGGGCTGCCGGTTTTGGAGAGCTACCAATTCGGCAGGGCTGCTCTGGTCGCAAATAATTCTTCGCTCAAAGAGCTTGCGCCGCCGCAGTGCAGATTTGAGGCTGGCGAGCCCGAGGCCATTGCCGAGGCAGTGTTGCGCTTCCATCGTGATCCGGCCATCGCGCAATCCTCGCTTAGTTACGCTCCACATATTCTCAAGATGTGCAGTTGGAATACAGCGGCTCACAAGGTTGCGGAATGGTGCAGCAGCAAACCTGCCCCACCGATGCGGCGCGAAGAGCCGCTGGATGTCATTAGCAGTATGCCGCCGGATCATAGCGGGGTTGCAATCTATACCCAAAAGACGCTCGCTTCTGCGCCATGGGGGAACCGGTTTTTCGTTCCATGGGCCGATGATCGCCTTACAGATGCTGTCGAGTCGCTGCGCCGAACCCGGCACCAGCAGCGCGCAGAAACGCCGCCGCACCAAATCCTGTCGATGTCTAGCTATTCGCCAGGGCAAAAACCTGCGGTTTGGGTTCTTGGAAATTCCGAACACCACATCGAAACCATTGATCTGCTTGCCCGCGCTGGGCAACCACAAGATTTTCTCTACCTGCATGAAGCCAGGTTGGATGGCCTTTTGGGTGCTTATCATCAGCGTAATCGGCAAGATGCTGCACTATCCAAGAAAATTAGGAATTTGAATGATTTTCTTGGGGTTATTAGCCCACGAAACATCGTCGTAAATTCTGAGTACTGTGCGCAATTAATAAGTTCATTGACCGGGGCCAAGGAATACAAAGTGCAGAAATTATTTCTCCCAATACTGGATGTGATACCTGAAAAGCTATGGCATCCCGTGAAATCGAGTGATCAGCCACTAACTATCATGCACATTGGAATTCTTGGTCAAAGCAAGCAACCGGATCAGATTATCAAAGCGTGCGAGCTGATTCGGCGGAAGCGGCCAATCCGACTGATATTTTCGGGCTATGACGTTTCAAACTATTTGCGACTTTTTAAGTTAGAGCGATCTTGGATCGAGACGAAGGAAGGGCTATCAGATGGAGAGCTAATCGCTCTCATGCAACACGTAGATATCGGTATTCAACCCCGCTGGCCCCAGTACGGTGAAAGCTCAGGCGCGATTTGCCAGTGGCTGGGATTACATAAACCTGTAGTCGCAACCGCAGGAGGAAGTTTTGAAGAGTTTGCAGGTTCGGCGTGGCTGGTCCCGCCGGAGACAGGAGCGGCTGGTTTGGCGGAAGCAATCCTGAAGGCCGCCGAGCGCGGAGCACCTCCAAGCATCGACGAATTCATATCAAAGAGGACTATTGCGGCATGGCTGATCGCCTTTCAATCCGCAATTGGATGTAAAGCATCACATCCTGTTTCAGGTTTGGCTTCGTTGGCTAACGATCGACATTGCTGTTCGTAAGTTTCGGATCCGTGAGCATAACTTCTGCCGAAAGTGTTTTTGTAGGAGGACAATGAGGAAGCGTTCTAAATGAAAAGAATTATGAGCAGAGTGCTGCAAGAAAAATACGCGCTCGCAGATTGATTAAGTCGATTTGCAAAAGCGCGCCTGCTGCCGTTGGTGAATGATCGTTTGCTCGCGCCGCGCGGTCTCAAACTCACACGATCGGTTTCGCCTGAAATCAACTTTACGAACTTTTGCACGGTTGTCGGTCGGCACTTCTGCGTAAGATGCCGAAGGTATCTGGGACAATGTTGAGCGCCGGATGTTCCGGTCGTTGGTATTTCGATTGGATTGCCGAATGCGCGGGTCACCAGGGGCGGCATATCGGCATCGAACTGTATAGCCCAAAGCCTGACGACCTACCGACCAATGCCGAGTGGATTGCAAATTCAGTCTCCCACATGCACAGAGTGCCCAATAGCTCGTGCGAACTTGTTTTTTCCGGCCAGAATATCGGACATTTATGGCCGGAGGAGACCCTTTGCATTCTCCTGGAAAGCTGGCGGGTGCTTGCGCACGAGGGATGGATTGTCATCGACAGTCCCAACCGGCTGCTGACCGAGCCGCTTGCGTGGAGCCATCCCGAACATACGATCGAATTTACCCCACTGGAGATAAAGCGGCTTTTGGAGTTAGGCGGCTTTCAAGTGAGCGCGCTTAAAGGAATGTGGCTCTGCCGCAATCCGCAATCCAATAAACTTATGCCGCTTATCCCAACTTTTTTTTACAACAACTGGTCGCTTTACGAGCGTCTGTTGCTTGCTGAAGCTGATCCCAATAACAGCTTCTTGTGGTGGATTGAGGCACGAAAGACAAATTCGCCGGACCGCGACGCGATGCTCTCATTGATCAATGAAATCAATGGCCAGAGCGTTGCTTGCGCTTTAAGTCCGGCGTGGGCGAACTTGTCACTTATGCCGAACGCCGAGCTGTCTTGGCAAAACCGTGGCAAAACGGTGCAATGATATATGGTCCCTTTATGCCGCTCAAACCTGGGCCGCATTCTGCGAAATTCAAACTGAGCGTCGCCGACCCGCTGCGCGACAGCGTGCCGATCATTCGATGCGATATCCTTGGTACGGGTGGCCGCGAGATCAAGGTTCGCTTTGTGTCAGCGCAGGATATTGAAGCAACGGACGGAACAATCAGCCTCGACTTTGATCTGTCGGCGGTGGAGTTTGCTATTCAGGCGCGCTGCATTGCACTTGGCGGCGCAACCGTACGATGCGAATGTTGGCCAGCCTTGATTTAGAATTCAAGCAACTTGCACGACGGGCGCGGGCGTCGCGTCGGAGGTCGGCTCTTCGCCGCGGACGCAGTCATAATACATTTCCAGACTTGCGCGGGCCATCTCACGGTCGGAGAAGAACTCCTCATAACGCCGCCGGCCTTCGCGACCAAGCCGCGCCCGCAGGGCTTCGTCATCGATCAGGCTTTTGATGGCCCGATAGAGGGATTCAGCATCGCCGGGGTTTGCGAGTAGCCCGGTTTTGCCATCAAGAACGACTTCAGAGGTGCCCCCACCAACGCAAGCCACAATCGGCTTGGCAAAAATCATCGCTTCTAGAAAGATCAGACCGAACAATTCAAAGCGAGATGGCGCAATGAAGATATCGCACGCGGCGTATTTGAGTTTCAATTGCTCGTCCAAAAGCTTTCCATGAAATTTGATCCGCGAGCCCAGCAGGTTTGCGTGCTGTGCCTCGAAGATTTTTCGGTAGGTTTCCCCGTTCTCCATCGGAATCGCATCGTCGCCAACAATATCGATGTGCAGGTCGGGATACTCGGCACAAAGGCGAGGTATAATTTCCAGCAGGACGTCGATCCCCTTGCGCTTCTCTAGCCGACCAACGAACAGGATTGCTAACTTATTAATCCGATCCGCCTGCGGTTTTACCGATACGGTCTTGGCCCAATCCGGCATTCCGAGATGAGAGACGGTGACGCGTTTCGGGTCTAATTTAAGTTCGTAGGCCATCTCAACCTCCTCAGCGATGCCATGACTGATCGCCAAAATGTGGCCGCTGTGCTCGATGACAAAACGTTCTAGGGCAACGAGTGGAGCTACTAATGTCTGCAAAGTATTTTCGTCCTGCATGAGGTCAGGACGGGCTGGCAGCGACAGCTTCAGAGTTGTCTGCAAACTCGTCACGACTTTGTAGCGCCCAGAAAGCAACACAGCGATACCGGGGACATTCCAAATTGGTGCTTCGACGATATCGACGTGGCGGTGGGTCGAAATGCGATCAATTTCATCCAAAAAAGTCCGCGATTGGTCCCAATGAGATTGTGGAATCTTTAACGCCGCTGCGCGCTCGCTCACCGGCTGTGGCTGCGCAACAATTCGATGAACCCAGACACCGTCTTCAAAATCGACCGAATTTAACGTTTTGCTGCGCGCAATGACGTGGACATTGTGGCCCATGGCTGCCATGGCCTGCGCCTTTGCCTGAGTAAAGCGAGCGATCCCACCGAGAAGCTCAGGGGGGTAATCCTCGCAAAGCAGTACAATAGTCAGCCGATCGGATTTCGCTCGCAGCACCGGATACGCGCGGAACTTGGATTTATGCGTCTCAATCGTTTGTCGACTTATCAGTCGAGCAGGTTTTCCGGCTGCATCCTTGGCCAATGCCCAAGCGCGCTGAGCGTCGTTCTCAAACTGGACCTGGTAGGCGGGCGCAAGTAATCCAAGAGCAACGTTTGCCTGTACATCATTGCGATAGTGCTGGATAAAAGCCTGATTTTCAACGTCAATTTCAGCAATAGATCTGTACCGCGTGCCGTGACGATTGGAAAAATAAATCTTGCTCTTCTCCGCCGCAAAGTGGTTCAAAACAACGCGGTCACTTCTAATTTGCGATGGTGCGAACTTGTGGTGTACAAATGCATTTGAAAGTTGGCGGATCACATATCCGGCATCCATTAAACGGAGACAAACATCGGTTTCATCCAAATAATATTCGAATTCTTCATCAAACCCGCCGATCTCCAGTAGCGGATAACGCCGGAATATCGCATTTGTACCCTGGAGATAAGGGAATTCAAAAGCCATTGGAAAACAATAATGCGGCGATGGCTTCGTCAGCTTCCACTTGCCGTTCCCGAGCCGGTCGGCGTTTGCATACTCGTACTGGAAGGCATAACCTGTGCGATCGAACACCTTTCCGCCCACCGCAGCAATTTCATCCGATTCAAACGCGGCAACGGCTTGCGATAGCCATTCGGGTTCCGGAATTGCGTCGTCATCGAGGAACGCGATGAAGTCGCCGTTGCTCATCGCAATGCCAATATTCCGAGATTTCGAAATATTGGCCTCGACGCATTTGCCGATCTTGATCTTATCCCGCCACGTTTTCAGCAAGTGATCGGTTTCATCATTCGATGAACCGTTGACTATGACGACTTCGAAATTCTCATAATCAAGGTATTGCAGACTCTGCAGGGTATTCTTCAGCAGGTGTGCACGATTTAAGGTGTTGATGACAATCGTTACGGGGCTAATCGCCGTCATGGCGTTCCATTTGTTGCCGTCACCGCCATCTCGAAGCAAATACCATTGGGGCGCCCCTCTGCCTCAAATCGTACGTCAAAAAAGCCAGCTTCCATCAGAAGTTCCGATAGCTGGCCACGAGAAAACATATTGAAATGAAAATCTCCATCATAATCCTGCGAACCGAAGGTAACCTCCCGCAGGTGGGCGTAAGGGTATTTATTATTGCAATATTCTTCTATCATGAATTCTGCATCGGGTACCACCGCGCGAAAAACTCCGCCAGGCTTGAGCAAGGACTTCCAATAGGGCAGCAGTTCTCGCCGCAATTGCTCCTGCGGGAAATGCTCGAGAACGTGCGCGGAAAAGATCTCATCCACCTCGCCTTTTTCGAATGGGAGAGCGGCCACGTCGGCGATGACATCCACCCCTGATAAGTTTCGACGATCGATATTGATGTAATCGCTTAAGGGAATATGGCCGCAACCGAGATTTAGCTTGAGCGCGTTTTTGCGAGCCGCTTCCACCTTTTCATTCGAGATGATCCTGGCCTGGATAACAAGCGGGCCGCCGGCAAGCTGTTTCGAGCGATCGCCATAATGCATTTCAAACATCAATTCCCGTCGTACGAACTCAACCCTGCTAGTAAGCGCTCGCAGTGCAACTGGCACCGATCGCGCTAGGTTCTCGAGATCTGGCACTTTTTCGTTAATTGCGGCCAGCGTGTTGGCATGCTCAGCCAGTCTATTGGCATGCTCAGCCAGTCTATTGGCATGCTCAGCCAGTTTATCGGCGGCCTCGGACAATTGTCGCCGTGTTTCCGGTATTCGCCAAATTCCGCTTGCAATCCGCACGACACGTCCGACATATCGCACGGTCATCGCTCGGCGCACGATGCTCCGTACCGCATCCTTGAGTTTGTTCGGGACCGTCATATTGTTCGGCGCAGCTCAATCTTTGAGGGTAGAGGAAAATACTCTGTGCGGCGACCGCACGCAATATTCGCGGATTATCGCAAGAATAAACCTTGATTTGGCCTGGCTATGGCAAAGGCAGTACTTATCTCTGTATACGCTGCGTTCACGTCACAACCCGAAAATCCTTGGGGTTGGTGATGCGGAAATTGTCGGTGACCAAATCACACAAGTTCGCCCAATTCCCCGGAACCTTTTCACGAAGGAAACTGAGCGTCGCATCGGCGAATTGGGTGCAAGTTGCGTAGCACTTGTCGTGCGTGACGCGTCCGTGCGTGAGGCCCCATAACCGCTCGATCGGGTCGCCTGGTCACAATGTCGAAAGCTAGAAGTTGGCGTTGGCCGCACGACCGAAAATGCCGACAGGAATCATTTCCCATCAGGTGTACGTAGGCCAACCCAACTGTCCCGTACCTGATGATAGTGGATGGCAGCATCGTAACGACTCACTGGTAGCCTTAGCACTTCAGGAGAAAGACGTCCGACTGCCGCCAACAATGTGTAGGAGGCTACAATGCGGTCTCGCTGTGCCGCAACCAGCGCCGTGCGCGCATTCACTAACTCCTGCTGTGCGTTGAGAACATCCAGTGTTGTGCGTTGACCAACTCTTGCCTCCTCACGCACGCCATTGAGCGCACTTTCCGCGGCCTTAACTTGGGTCTCCGTTGATTTGATTTGTGATTTCGTTGCTTGAACCTAACTCCAAGCTTGGACGATCCCCGCTCGAGTTTTTTGGCGCGCAAGGTCAAGCTCGGTTCGTCGCTGCCCAAGCGTTTCTTTGGCCTGTCGGACTGCCGAATATTCGGCTCCGCCTTGATAAAGGGGAACTGAGAGCTGACCCAAAATCGAAAGCGAATAATACTCAGGTACTTGGATTTGTTGTTCCCAACTTTTCTGCGCGCTTCCTTGCACGGTAAGCGTAGGCAGCAATGCGCCTTCGCCGACTTTAACCGCCAATTGAGCCACGTCGACACCATACATCGCCGCAGTGACACTGGGATGTTTGTCAATGAGTGCGAAACTCTCGTCGAGTGTCTTAGGGCAAAATCGATCGACCGGTGACCCAGGACTAAGGTTGCCAGGCTCAACGCCTATAACTTGCCGATATACCGCAACTGATGTTTTGTAGGTTGCTTCCGCTTGGGAGACCTGCGTTTGGCCGCCGGCCAACCGTGATTCCGCCTGCGACACGTCGGTCATCGTCACATCGCCGACCTTGAAACGATCGCGAGTTTCTCGCAGCTGTTCTGTCAAGACGGTCACGTTGCGTTTGTACAGCTCAAGAATCGCAAAATCCCGCAGCAGGTTCATGTACGCGGTCAGCGCATCAAGTAGGACTGATTGCTCGGTAATCCGCAGAGTTTCACGTGCCGCAAAAACTTGAGCCTCGGCAGCACGTGTGCGGTTTGCCGTCTGAAAGCCATTATAAATCGTTTGAGCGATGGTGACGCCAGCAGAATACGGAGCGTTATATCCGCTATTCGTGAAATATTGCGCGGGTGTTCCGGGGGTCTGCGGAAGCAATTGAGAGGTCGTAGATATTGACTGTTCACCGCCGGTCAGAGTGGCGGACGCGCGCGGCCGGTAACCGGCAAGCGCTTGCGGTACCTGCTCGTCTGTTGCGCGGACAAGAGCGCGCTGGGCGTTAAGTTGCTCATTATTTTGGTAGGCTTGCACGAGCGCAGATTCAACCGAATCGGCCACTGCGGATCCGCACCCTAAAATTAATGTCGTAAAAAGCGAAACGATAAACCCTGTGGTAGCTACGACACGGGTGATCGGCTTTAAGCGTTTCCGCACAACACATATTATTAGATTTACACACACAAACAAGAATCCTTTGCCCCACACCTATCGACTACAGATATTTTACACAGAACTGCTCGCCCATGCCATTTTAGTAGCATTAGCCAGGTTGCTGCGAAAACACTAAGGCATTACCCGCCACCTTAGCGGCGAGTCAAGATTGCGCGTGGTCGCTATCCGGGACGCTTCCGATACCCTGGATTTATCGGGGTGCTAGCGCCCTCCGAATTTGCTCCTTGTTCGGGGTCTGATGTGCCACCAAACAAGATGGCGAAGGTGACCGGATCATAGTATCTCATAAGCCTGCGAACAAACTCGGCAGGCTCTACACCGAGCGCCGAGGCCCACTCGCGATAACGGTCAGGAGGAATTCGTCCTCGTCCGCTTTCCAGTTGCGAAATAAATGTGTAATACTCAGCACCGACGAGATTTGCCAGCTGCCTTTGTGATAGGCTGCGGGCTTCTCGCAATTCCCGAAGCCATAGCCCCGCAGTCCGGCGCAGTTCCCGGACCTCAGGGTCGTTGAGATGCTGAGCGTGAACGTACATTTCGACCTCCAGCCCTATTTTTTAACTATAAACGTTCTTTGTCTTGGGTACAAGGTTTACTGTACGTCCCCCTTTATTCCACAATTCCACAATTCCACAATACCACCGTAATTATCTGATTCGGCTGCAAAAATCATAATAAAATTAGTATGCAACTGTTAGGTATATTCACACATGATAGCTATCAAAACGTGTTGATGATTTAGCTATCTCTGCGGATTGCAGTGAAAAGCCACGCCGCGAACAATCTGTCCGGAAGTTCCAGTTTTGGCTAACGATATTAATGGCCTGCGGTAAAAAACGGCTACCGCTTGGGTTTCTTTGAGCTTGTTCGATTCCTATGCGGAGCATTTACATCTTATTCTTGCTTTGGCAGTAATTTTGCCATAAGGACTTTTTAGGTGAGCAACAGACCTTCGATTATAATGATTGGGGGGATGCGTGTTAGCTTTTGAGAATAAACTGGTAAGGGTTTAACGCTGCATGTCGCGGGCTCGAGGTGACCTGAAGAATAAAAAAGATAATCTGCTGGCGCGCGGGATTCGGGCTGCGCGTCCTGCGTTTTTTACAGCGATATTCTTCAGTTTTTTTATCAATGTTCTCGCCTTTGTCGGCCCGCTCTACATGCTGCAAATCTATGACCGGGTCCTCAGCAGTCGAAATTTCTGGACGCTGCTTTTCTTGACGCTGATTGCCGGGTTCCTGTTGGGCGTGTACGCTGTGCTGGAGAAGATTAGGTCGGCGGTTCTGGTCCGC
>CAVRUP010000002.1:0-81288 GCA_963724335.1 uncultured Alphaproteobacteria bacterium
CGGCGCCCCGCAACGACAGGCTACATCGGCGGCGTCACGCCGCGGCCGACATTGACGCGCGCCGTCATCAGCGTGCCGTCCGCCTGCCGCGTGGCGGCCGTGATGAAAATCTTTGCGCCAACCTTCAGCTCGTCCTTGCTGCCGGGCGCGTAGGTGTAAATCACCGTGCCCGGCACCACCTCGATTTTCTTTTCGCCCGCTTTATATTTCAGCGTGAGGGTCGCGCCTTCCGCTTTTGCAACGGTCGCCTCGGCCGCACCGTTGTCGACGGCGCCAACGGTGCCGTTGGTCATGGTGCTTTTCGGCCGGTAATCGAAAGGCCGGTCGCCCTCGCCGGTGCCGCGCATCGCTTCCGGGAAAATATGCACTTCGACGGCTTGCCAATGGCCGTCCGCTTCCGGCATTGCGGTCGAGCCGACAAACGATCCCGGCTTGATATCGGCGAGCGACGCCTTGACCATGGCGAGGACCTTAACGTCGTCGGCCATCTTTACTTTGACCGTCTCGCCCTCGCGCGACTTGATGGTGAGAACCGGACCGTCCACCTGCTCGATGGTGCCGCGCACCCGCACCGGCTTTTGCTGCGCCGACGCCGATACCATAGCCAGCGTCAACGCACACATAACGCCGAGCGCAAACCGCGGGGGCATGGCTTCTCCTCATAAAAACGCGCGCCGCAGGACACAGCCCCGGCGGCAAGGCGGCGTCCTCACATCGCCGGCGCGACGTTGCGCCCAAGATACACGACCTTCGCCACCACCGAACCGTCCGCCTGTTTTTCCGACGCCATGATGATGATCGGCGTGCCGGCCTTGAGCTCTTCCTTTTTGCCCGGCGCGACCGCGGCGATCACCGTATCCTTGGTGACGACGATTTTCTTCTCGCCGTCCTTGTATTTCACCATCAGTGTCTCGCCGTCCTTGCTGGTGACCGAATTCTCGACATAGCCGTTGGTCATGGTGCTGTTCGGCCGGCCATCCCAGGGCCCGTGCCGGTCCGGTACCACGCCGCGCTGCGCCGGCAGGAAGATGTGAATCGAGTAGGCCTGGATGCTGCCGTCGGGCTGCGGAATGCCGGCGACGCCGATGAAGCTGTCGGTCTTGATATCGGCGAGCGAAGCCTTCACCAGAGCGGCCACGCGCGCCTTTTCGTCCACCTTCACGTTCAGCATGGCGCCGTCGCGGGTCTTGAGCATCAGCATGGCGCCGTCGGCCTTCTCGATCTGGCCGCGGATGCGCGCCGGCTGCTGCGCGAGCGCGGCGCTCGCCGCCAGGCTCAACGCGACGACGGCGGCGCCGAGCGCGCGCCGCGTCATATTCATTTTATGCATTGCGTCCTCCCTGCGGGCGGCATCGTTGCGCCAGACCCTCAGGCGGATAACCCCTCGCCGCGCTTCTTATTCCGGCGGGCTTTTTTGGCCGGCGGTTTTTCTTGCGGGGGCGCGGGCGGTTTTGCGCCCAGGTCGGCTTCCACCAGCGCGCGCAGTTCCGGCGTCACTTCCGGACGAATGCCGAACCAGCGTTCGAAGCCGCGCACCGCCTGGTGCAGCAGCATGCCGAGCCCGTCGGCGGTGCGCAGGCCGCGCTCATGCGCCAGTTTCAAGAGGCCGGTCTCCAGCGGCGCATAGACCAGGTCCACCACCACCAGCGAGGCCGGACAGCGCAGATTGATCTCCAGCGGCGGCTGCCCAACCATCCCTAAGGTCGTGGTGTTGACCAGCAAGCCGGCGCCGCCCAACAGCCCGGTGGTTTCCTCCCATTTGGCGACGTGCACGCGCGCGCCGAATTTCTTTTTCAGCGCTTCCGCCCGCTCGGGCGAGCGGTTGATCACATAAATGCGCCCGACATTGCGCTGGATCAGCGCGAACACCACCGCGCGCGCGCCGCCGCCGGCGCCCAGCACCGCGGCGGTTTCCAGCCCGCGGTCCCAGCCCGGCGTGGCGGCGTCGAGATTGGCGAGGAAGCCTTCCACGTCGGTATTGGTCGACCGCAATATGTCGCCGTCGTACCACAGCGTATTGGCGGCGCCGACCGCCTTGGCGCGCTCGTCCGGCTCCGTCAGCGCAAGCGCCGCCTGCTTGTGCGGCACCGTGACGTTGCCGCCGATATAGCCGTGCTCGCGCAGATGGGTGACGAACTCCTTGAATTGTTCCGGCGGCACCGCCTCGCGCCGGTATTCGGCGTTGAGGTTGTGCTGCTTGATCCAGTAATTGTGGATAAGCGGCGAGCGCGAATGCGCTGCCGGCCAGGCCATGATGCAGACGCTTTTACGTTCCTCGCTCATGCTTCCGCCACCACTGTATTGCGCAACACGCCGATCTGCGGCACTTCGATTTCCACCACGTCGCCCGGCTTGAGCCACACCGGCTGCTCCCGCCGCGGCCCGAGTTTTACGGGCGTCCCGGTGACCATGATATCGCCGGGCTTGAGCGTCATGAAGGTAGAGACATAGCCGATCAGCTCGGAAAACGACTTGATCATGCTGGCGGTGGTATCGTCCTGGGTCAACTCGCCATTGACCTTGGTCGTGATGCGCAGCGGCCGGCCGAGATCGATGGCGTCGGCGGTGACCAGCCAGGGACCGAGGCTGCCGCTTGCATCCCAGTTCTTGCCCTGCGTCACGTTGAATTTGCCGTGCCGCATCCAGTCGCGGACGGTGCCCTCGTTGCACAGCGTGGCGCCCGCCACGTGCTCGAGCGCGCGCTCGGGCGCGATGCGCCGGCCGGCACGGCCGATCACCAGCGCGATCTCGCCTTCGTAATCGAGTTGCTCGGATTCCTTCGGCCGCACGATTTTGCCCTCATGCCCGACCAGCGAACCGGGCGCGCGGTAAAAGAGGCTGGGATATTTCGGCGCCTCGGTCTCGCCGTAGTCGGCATTGCGGTTGGCATAATTGATGCCGACGCAGAGGATTTTCTCAGGGTTCAGCACAGGCGGTAGGAATTCAACCTCGCGTAGCGGGAAATCGGCGCGCACCCCTTGCACGGCGTCGCGCGCGACCGCGAGCCCGCCGTCGCGTAACAGGATCGAGCACGCTGGTAAACTGCGGGGCAAGCCGCGTCTTGAGATCGACCACACCCTCGCCCAAACCTTCGCCGATGACGGCGCCGAAGCTGTCCCGCCCGCGCACTCTGTAGCTTGCAAGTTTCATCGAAATTCCAGTCGGCTGCGCCCATTTTTCGGGCGGCATGGAACCGTCGGCGGTTCGGCGTTATGCTGCGGGATAGGTGGCGCGCGCATGCATCTATTCTTTGCGCGCGCAGCCGTCAACGCCGGGTCTCCATGAAATCGATTTTTCTCGACTGCAACGACCAGCTGGCGCCGGTGTGGGCGCGCGTGCTCCGCCCGGACGATCCGAAAATCGACGTCAACCGCGCGGCCTTCGCGCGCGACGAGTTGCCGCGCGTGATCCGCGGCTACGACATCGCCATCGACGATCATTCCTACATGCCGACGCCGCTGGTGGCGCAGTGCCCGCAGCTCAAGCACATCGTGTTCCTCGGCACCGGACCGGCGAGCTACATGAATGTCGGCGAGCTGGAAGCGCGCGGCATCAAGGTGCACATCATCAAGGGCTACGGCGATACCGCGGTGGCCGAGCATTCGATCGCGCTGATGGTGGCCTCCGCGCGCGATATCGCGCGCATGGACCGCGAGGTGCGCAGCGGCGTGTGGACGCCGCACGAAGGCGTGCAGTTGCTCGGCAAGACCCTGGGCGTGATCGGGCTCGGCGGCATCGGCCGCGAAGTCGCGCGCATCGGCAAAGGCATGGGGATGGAGGTGATCGGCTGGAACCGCACCAAACACGCCGACATCACCGTGCCGCTGCTCGACATCGACACGCTGCTGGCGAAGAGCGACGTGGTGTCGATGAATTTCACGCTCGGCGACGAAACGCGCGGCTTTCTCTCGGCCGAGCGCATCGCGCGCATGAAGCCGGGCGTCATCTACGTCAACACCGCGCGCGGCGCGCTCGCCGACGAGGCCGCGCTGATCGCCGCGCTCAAGAGCGGCCACATCCGCCACGCCGGGCTCGACGTGTTCCACAATGAGCCGCTGAAGGCCGATCATCCGTTGGCGCAACTGCCCAATGTCACGCTCACCTCGCACGCCGCCTTCCGCACGCTGGAAGCCTCGATGACGCTGCTGCGGCGGGCGATCGATATTGTGAAGACGCTCACTTAGTCATTCCGGGGCGCGACCGAAGGCGGACCGAATCGTGCTCGCGCGAAGCCCGGAATCCGTGGCCCGCTGCGTCTGACGCGAGCTATCGGATCGCCTGGATCCCAGCTGCTATGCCGACGGGGGCATCCCGGAATGACAGATCAGTAATACCCCGGCGTGCCGCCGCCATCGATGGCGATCGCGGTGCCGTGGATGTGACGCGCCCGCGGCGAGCACAGGAACAGCGCCAAAGCGGCGACGTCTTCGGGCTGGCCGATGCGGCGCAGGCCGCTTTTGCTCAGCGCTTCGTCGCGCACCTGCTCCACCGTCTTGTTCTGCGCCTTGGCGAATTGCGCGAATAATTGCTCGACCCGGTCGGTCTGCGTCTGCCCGGGATGCACGACGTTGATGTTGATGTCGTCGCGGTTGCCGAGCGCGGTCAGGCCCTTGGCGAAATTCGCCATCGCGGCGTTGACCGCGCCGCCGATCAGGAAATCCGGGCCCGGCGTGCGCGCGGCGCCGCCGACGATATTGACGATTGTGCCGTGCGCCTGCTTGAGCAGCGGCCAGAACAGCCGCGTGAGCCGCACCGCGGCGTGGAACTTGAGCGCGAAGCCGTCGCTCCACAGCTCGTCCGGCTGCTCGAAGAACTTGCCGCCCTTGGTGGCGCCGGCATTGTTGACCAGCACGTCGCAGCGCTGGAAGCGCTCGTTGACCTCGGCGAAGAGCTGCTCGCAGCCGGCGAGCGTGCGCAGGTCGCCGGCGACGGTCAGCGGCGCCGGCCCGCCGGCGGCCGCAATCGCTTTCGCCGCTTCGGCGAGGTTGGCCGCGCTCGAAGCCGCCAGCACGCACTGCGCGCCCTCACGCGCGAAGGCGACCGCGATGGCCCGGCCGATGCCGCGGCTGCCCCCGCTGACAACGACGACTTTGCCTTCGAACTCTCCCGCCATAGGCTTCCCCCTGTTTTGTGCGGGCTTTATACATTGACCTGCCCGCGTTCCCAGTCACAATAAGAAAAAAGTTTCGGGAGGACGACAAGGTGAAGCCGGCGCCATTCGCCTACACCAAGGCGCGCTCGCTCAAGGAAGCGGTCGCGCTCTTGGCCAAGCACAAGGACGATGCGCGCCTGCTCGCCGGCGGGCAGAGCCTGATCGCCACGCTCAACATGCGGCTGTCGGCGCCGAGCCTGCTGATCGATATCAACGGCATCAAGGGCCTCGACGGCATCGCCAAGAAGGGCAAGTTCGTCGAGATCGGCGCGCTGGCGCGCCACGCGCAGGTCGAGCGCTCCGAACTGATCGCCAGGCACGCGCCGCTGATCGCGCTCGCCATGCCGCATATCGGGCATCCCGCCATCCGCAACCGCGGCACCTTCGGCGGCTCCATCGCCTTCGCCGATCCGGCGGCGGAATTGCCGGCCTGCCTGCTGGCGCTCGGCGCCGAGATCGAGATCGCCGGTCCCAAGGGCAGGCGCAAGGTGAAGGCCGACGCTTTCTTCAAGGGATTGTTCGAGACCGCATTGCGGCCGCCGGAAATGGTGACGGCGGTGCGCATTCCCGCCGCCGACAAAAATACGCGCGTAGGCTTTGCCGAGCTGGCGCGCCGGCACGGCGATTACGCCATTGTCGGTCTGGCCGCCAGCGCGCGCGCCAACGGCAAGGCGCTCAGCGAAGTGCGGCTGGCTTTTTTCGGCGTCGGCGCCACGCCGGTGCGGGCGAAGAAATCAGAACTCGCGCTGGCCGCCGGCTATGTCGATGCCGCAGTCGCCGCGCTCGATCTCGATCCTCTGGATGACGTGCAGGCCACCGGCGCCGTGAAGAAACATCTCGCCGGCGTCTTGCTGCGCCGGGTGGCGAAGCAGCTGATGGAGGCGCGGGCATGAGCGACCTCGCGCTCGACATCTCCCTCACGGTCAACGGCGAGCGCGTCAGCGAGCGCGTCGAGGCGCGCAAGACGCTGGTCGATTTCCTGCGCGAGGACCTGAGCCTCACCGGCAGCCATGTCGGCTGCGAGCACGGCGTCTGCGGCGCCTGCACCGTGCGGGTGAACGGCGAGATCGTGCGCGGCTGCCTGATGCTGGCGGTGCAATGCGACGGCGCCACGGTCGAGACCATCGAGGGCCTGTCGGACAGCGGCGAGATCGCCGACCTGCAGTTAGCCTTCGAGCAGCGCAACGCGCTGCAATGCGGCTATTGCACGCCCGGCATGATCGCGGCGGCGCAGGAACTGCTACAGCGCGGCGGCGTGCCGTCGCGCGACGCCATCCGCGAACACCTCTCCGGCAACTACTGCCGCTGCACCGGCTACCACGCCATCGTCGATGCGGTGGAGGCGGTTGCGCAAGCGCGCGCGGGGGGCAAGAAATGAAAATCACCGACGATGCCCCGCCCGTGCTCACTGCGCTCGACCGGCCGAATTCCTATATCGGCCGTTCGGTGCCGCGGCCGAATTTGCAACGGCTCACGCAAGGGCGCGGGCAATATGTCAGCGATGTCTCTCTGCCGCGCATGGCGCATGTCGCCTTCGTGCGCTCGCCGCACGCGCACGCCCGCATCAAATCGATCAAAGCCGAGGCGGCGAAAAAAGCGCCCGGCGTGATCGCCGTCGTCACCGGCGCGGAACTGGCGAAAGTCATCACGCCCTGGGTCGGCGTGCTCACGCATTTGAAGGGCCTGAAATCCGCGCCGCAGCATGCCGATCGCGGTCGAGCGCGCCTGCTGGCAGGGCGAGGCCGTCTGCGCCGTGGTGGCGCGCACGCGCGCGCAGGCCGAGGACGCCTGCGAGCTGGTCGAGGTCGGCTACGAGCCGCTGCCCGCGGTCACCGATCCGGAAACCGCGCTCGACGCCAAGACGCCGGTGATCCATTCCTCGCTCGGCGACAATCTCTGCTTTGAACGAAAGTTCGAAGTCGGCGCGGCCGACAAGGCCTTCGCCGAGGCCGACGCGGTGGTCGAAACCACCTTCCTGTTCGGCCGCCACACCGGCGTCACCACCGAGCCGCGCGCCATCGTCGCCGACTGGAACGCGGGCGATGAGCGCCTGACCGTCTATCACGGCACGCAGGCGCCGCACATGATGCAGGACCTGTTCGCCAAGCATCTCGGCCTGGCCGAAGCGCAGGTGCGCGTGCGTCACCAAGGACGTCGGCGGCTCGTTCGGCATCAAGGTGCACACTTATGCCGACGAGATGGCGACGGTGGCGCTGTCGAAACTGCTCAAGCGGCCGGTGAAATTCGTCGCCGACCGCATCGAGAGTTTCGTCACCGACATCCACGCGCGCGACCACCGCATCAAGGCCAAGATCGGCGTCAAGAACGACGGCACCATCACCGCCTTCGAGATCGACGACCTGACCGGCATCGGCCCCTACTCGGTCTATCCGCGCACCTCGGGGATCGAGGCGAACCAGGTCGTCAACCTGATCGGCGGCCCCTACACCTGCGGCAACTACCGCGCGCAGGCGCGCGTGGTGTTCCAGAATAAAAACGTGATGTGCCAGTACCGCGCCGTCGGCCATCCGATCGCGGTGGCGGTGACCGAAGGGCTGGTGGAACTTGCCGCCGCCAAGATCGGCATGGACCCGCTGGAAATCCGCCGCCGCAATCTGATCGCCGACGACGCCTATCCTGCGCCATCGGCCGTCGGGCTTGAAATTCGAGAAGCTGTCGCATCACGAGTCGCTCGCCCATCTCGACTCGATGATGAACTACGCCGGCCTGCGCGCCGAGCAGAAGAAGCTGCGCGACAAGGGCATCTATCGCGGCATCGGCTTTGCCTCGCTTCATCGAGGTGACCAATCCGTCCGCCGCCTTCTACGGCGTCGGCGGCGCGCGCATCACGTCGCAGGACGGCGCCACCGTGAAGCTCGACGCGCAGGGCAATATCAGCGTGGCGACCGGCGTCACCGAGCAGGGCCAGGGCGCCGAAGCCGTGGTGGCGCAATGCGTCGCCACCGCGTTCGGCGTGTCGATCGACAAGGTGCGCGTGATCACCGGCGACACCGACAACACGCCTTACGGCGGCGGCACCTGGGCCTCGCGCGCCGCCGGCATCGGCGGCGAAGCGGCCTGGCAGGCCGGCAAGGCCTTGCGCGGCAACGTGCTCGCGGTCGCCGGCAGCATGCTGCAGGCCACAGCCCGAGACGCTCGACATCCGCAATGGCGTCGTGGTCGATGCGCAAGCACGGCACCGAGCGCCTGCCGCTCGAGGAACTGGCGCGCGTCGCCTATTTCCGGCCCGACACGCTGCCGTCCGGCGTGCAGGCCGAACTGGTGGCGACGCGGCACTACGTGCCGCGCGCCTGGCCCTTCGCCTTCACCAACGGCGTGCAGGCGAGCTATCTCGAAGTCGACACCGACACCGGCTTCGTCAAGCTGCTGAAGCACTGGTGCGTGGAGGACTGCGGCACCATCATCAATCCGCAGCTGGTCGACGAGCAGATCCGCGGCGGCATCGTGCAGGGCATCGGCGCCGCGCTGTTCGAGCAATGCCTCTATGACGAGCGCGGGCAGATGCTCAACGGCAACATGGCCGATTACCTGGTGCCGATGGCGGCGGAAATGCCCGACATCGAATGCGGCCACGTGGTCTCGCCCACCGACCGACTCGGAGCTCGGCGCCAAGGGCGCGGGCGAGGCCGGCACCGCCGGCGCGCCGGCCTGCGTGATGAACGCCATCAACGACGCGCTGCGCCCGCTGCGCGCGCAGCCGCTCACCGATATGCCGTTCACGCCGGGCAAGATTTTACGCGCGCTGGGGAAGGTTTAGGCGCGGGCCGCACGCCGGCGCTCTCGTAGATCGCCTGCCCGGTCATCACGAAGTCGATGCGCCGGTCGAGCAGCGCCTTCGTGCATTCGCGCGGGCTGTTGACGATCGGCTCCTCATGCACGTTGAAGCTGGTGTTGACCAGCACCGGCAGTCCGGTCTCGCGCTCGAAGGCGCCGAGCACGTCGTAATAGAGCGGGTTGACGTCGCGGCTAATCGTCTGCGGCCGCGCCGAGCCATCGACGTGCACCACGGCGGGAATCCGCTCGCGCCATTGCCGCCGCACGTCGCAGGTGATGGTCATGAAGCGGCAGGCGTAACGATTGACGTCGGTCACGTCGAACACCTCGGCCGCCCGCTCCGCAGCGATTACCGGCGCGAACGGCATGAATTCGGTGCGGTCAAGCCGCTCATTGAGCAGGTCGTGCGTCTCGCGCCGCGCCGGATTGGCGAGGATCGAGCGGGCGCCGAGCGCGCGCGGTCCGTATTCCATGCGCCCGGTGTAGATCGCCCCGATCTCGCCGCCGCCAGACGCCGCGCCGCCGTCCCGACCGGATTGCGGCAGCGCCGCACCCCGGCGGTGGCGGCGAAGACCGCGTCGGCCTCCGCCGTATAGTCGCGGCCGAAATAGACGTCGTGCAGCCGCCGGCGCCGTTCGAGCCAGGGCCGATGCCGTCGCGCCGCAGAAGAAACGCCAGCGCGCCGCCGACCGGCAGGCCCTCGTCGCCCATCATCGGGAAGATGAACATCTCATCGAGATCGAAATGTTCGGCCAACAGCCGGTTGAGCCGCACATTGGCAAACACGCCGCCGGCAACGCCGAGATGGCGCGCCGGGTGCCGTTCCAAGAGGCGGCCGACCGACGCGACCATGGTGTCTTCCAAGACTTTCTGAATCGAAGCGGCGACGTCCTCGCGCTGGCCGTCCTTGGCGATGTCGACGCATGAACTCGTACATGGCCGGGCTGCTGGCGAAATCGGAGCGCACGCGCCCGCCGTCGTCGACGCGGAAGCGGCTGCCGAGCGATCGGCGAAGACCGGCTGGCCCAGCGCGGCGAGCCCTGTGAGCTTGCCTTCGTGGCGATGCGCGCGAAAGCCGAGCGCCTGCGTCGCCGCCGCATAGGCGACGCCCAGGCTGTCGATCTGATAGGGAATGAGCAGGCTGTCGTCGCCGCCGTAGATCGTTTCGAGCTTGCCGTCGCGGAAATGGCGGTGGCTGTAATGACGGTGTCGCCGCCGCCGTCCGCCGTCACCAGCAACGCCTCGGACCAGTCGGTGTAGAACAGCGGCGGCAGTGCATGCGCCTCGTGATGATTGTAGAAATAGACGGTGGCGTCGTCGCGAAAGCCGCCGTCGCGGCGATACGCGGCCACATCGAAAAACGTCTCCACCCGGACATCGTTGGCGCGCAGCGTCTCGCGCGGCATCCAGCGATCCTTGCGACCTGGACATGAGTGCGAAACTGTTCGCGCAGCCAGCGCCAGCCGTGAAAATGGGTGAAGTAGCGCGCCGGGAAATCCGAGCGGCTGACGGTGACGACATCGATATCGCGCCGCGCGACGCCGGCGATGGCGAGCACTTCGTCGATCGCCTGGTAGGGGTAGCGGCCGTCGCCCTTGAAGCGCGTCAGGCGCTCGAGCTGCACGGCGGTCTTGAGCTCATAGTCGCACAGCACCGCCGCGGCGGCGTCATGCGGGCCGTGAGAGATGGCGAGAATGAGCTGCGGCATAGGGGGAGGCTGAGATGAGGAATGCCGGCACTGAGTAGCGGCATTGATTGCCCAAGGCAAATCGCCGCGGTTGCGGCCGCAATTCGCCCGCTCGGCTGTACTAGTGCATTCACGCGTTCGGCTGTCATGCCCGCGAAGGCGGGCATCCAGTAGTCACCGCCGTCGATAAAATCAGAAACACCGGGAATACTGGGTCCCCGCTTTCGCGGGGAGGACAGCAATGATCAAAACTTGATCATATCGATCTTGGTGATCGTCACCCGCTGGCTGAACGTCGGCCCGTTGGCCAGTTGCCAGGTGCCGAACTGCTCGGAATAGGTATCCGCGCTCGATATGCCGTCCACCGGCACGATCACGTTGTAACCTCTGAGCGCGGCGCCGCTGCCGGTATAGAGAATGGCGCCGTTGGCCGAGGTGCCGACCGCGATCACGGTCTTGATGCCCTTGTCCTTGAGCAGCTTGTCGAGATCGGTATTGAGGAACTTGTCGGCGAACGACGTCACCGAGGCTTCGCCCGCCACCGGATCGAGGCCCTTGTCGAGAATGTCGGCGGCGGTGTGATGGTCGAAGTAACTGTAGATCACCGTCGCCTTGGCGGCGCGCGCCTCGCCCAAAAGCTTCTTCACCGCCGGGACGCTGGCGACGCAGCGCGGACGCTTGCCGCAATTCTGCTTGAGGAAATCGAGCATCAGCAGCGCGGTGGTACTCGGGTCCACCGTCACCGGCTTGAGCGCGGGCGGCGGCGGCGCCTTCACGCTTGCCCACTCGTCGACAATGTTGGCGGCGTGCGTGGGCAGAGCGAGCGCTGTTACGAAAGCAACTGCCACAGAGCGCGATCAATTTTCGTTTCATGAAAATCCTCCCTGACGTTTGCCGGCGCTCACGGCCGGCTTGTGCCGCAATCATGCGCAACCGGCGCCTTCCCTGTCAAAGCGACACACAGTCCCGCTTGCTGAAACACCGCGACCCGGCGCAATATTGCACGCGCATGATCCCGAAAAGTGGAATCCGGTTTTCGGATAAGATCATGCGCAAAGGAAGATGTTGTTGGCCGGTCTTCCAATACAGTTGCGGCCTGTAAAAACGACAAGAAGGGACGAACGCCATGGATATCAAGGTCGGCAAACAGGCGATCGCCGAGGCCTCCAAGAAGCTCTCGAACTGGGGCCGCTGGGGCAAGGACGACCAGATCGGCACGCTCAACCACGTCACCCCGGAGGACATCGTCAAGGCGGCGAGCCTGATCCGCACCGGCAAGGTGTTCGCGCTCGGCATTCCGCTCGACCGCGAAGGCCCGCAGAACGGCCTGTTCGGCGGCCGCTTCAATCCGATCCACCAGATGCTGGCGACCGGCACCGATGCGGTTTCCGGCCAGCAGGACTGGAACAAGATCCGTTACGCCGACGACACGCTGATGCTGTGCGTGCAAGGCGCCACCCATTGGGACGCGCTCGGCCACGTGTTCTACGAGGACAAGGCCTATAACGGTCACGACGCCAAGCTGATCGACTCGCGCGGGCTTTCCGTGCTCGGCATCGAGAATTCCAAGAACAAGATGGTCGGGCGCGGCGTGCTGCTCGACATCGCGCGCTTCCGCGGCGTGAAATGGATGCAGGACGGCGAGAGCATTTCCAACGACGAGCTCGACAAATGCGCCAAGGACCAGAACGTGTCGATCGGACGCGGCGATTTCGTCCTCGTGCGCACCGGCCAGATGGAGCGCTGCCAGGCCGAGAAGCAATGGGGCGGTTATGCCGGCGGCGACGCCCCCGGCGTCAAGTTCGAGAACTGCTATTGGTGCCAGGACAAGCAGCTCGCCGCCATCTGCACCGATACCTGGGGCGTCGAGGTGCGGCCGAACGAAACCACCGAGGCCAACCAGCCCTGGCACTGGGTGGTGATCCCGTCCATGGGCCTGTGCATGGGCGAGATTTTCTATCTCAAGGAGCTGGCCGAGGACTGCGCCGAGGACGGCGTCTACGAATTCTTCTTCTGCGGCCCGCCGCTGCATCATCACCGGCGGCACGGGCAGCCCGATCAATCCGCAGGCGATAAAATAATTTATTGTTGTCGTCCCGGGCGACCGAGCAAAGCGAGGGAGACCCGGGACCCAGTACGTCCGCAGCCTCTTGATAGGGCACGGCGTATGGGTCCCCGCCTTCGCGGGGACGACCAGCTCTGGAATAGGAGGACACATCATGCCCCGTTGGCTCAAGCGCGGAATGGACGCAGGCGCGATCAAGGAAGCCGACGCCAAGGTGCGCGAGACGGTCGAAGGCATCCTGGCGCAGGTCGATGCGCGCAAGGACGCGGCGATCCGCGAATTGTCGGAGAAGTTCGACAAGTGGTCGCCGCAGGATTTCAAGCTCAGCCCGCAGGAAATCGAGCGCGCGATATCTCAGGTGCGCAAGCGCGACCTCGAAGACATCAAATTCGCCCAGGCGCAGGTGCGCAACTTCGCGCAGAAGCAGCGCGAGTCGATGCACGACCTCGAAGTCGAGACCCTGCCCGGCGTCGTACTCGGCCACCGCCACATCCCGGTCAATTCGATCGGCTGCTACGTGCCGGGCGGGCGCTATCCGATGGTCGCCTCCGCGCACATGTCGATCGTCACCGCCAAGGTGGCCGGCGTGAAGCGCATCATCGCCTGCGCGCCGCCGTTCAAGGGCGGGCCGCATCCGGCGATCGTCGCCGCCATGCATTTCGGCGGCGCCGACGACATCTATGTGCTCGGCGGCGTGCAGGCGGTGGCCGCCATGGCGCTCGGCACCGAGAGCATCGCGCCGGTCGACATGATCGTCGGCCCCGGCAACGCCTATGTGGCGGAGGCCAAGCGGCAACTGTTCGGCCGCGTCGGCATCGATCTCTTGGCCGGGCCGACCGAAACGCTGATGATCGCCGACGACAGCGTGGACGGCGAAATCTGCGCCACCGATCTGCTCGGCCAGGCCGAGCACGGACCGACCTCGCCCGCCGTGCTGATCACCAATTCGGAGAAGCTCGCGCGCGATACCATGAGCGAGGTCGAGCGGCTGCTGAAAATCCTGCCCAGCGCCGATCTCGCCGGGCAAGCCTGGAAGGACTACGGCGAGGTCATCGTCTGCGACAGCGTCGACGAGATGGTGCGCGAGGCCGACCGCGTCGCCTCCGAGCACGTGCAGGTGATGACGCGCGATCCCGACTACTTCCTCAACAACATGAAAAACTACGGCTCGCTGTTTTTGGGCGTGCGCACCAACGTCGCCTTTGGCGACAAGGTGATCGGCACCAACCACACGCTGCCGACCAAGAAGGACGCGCGCTTCACCGGCGGCCTGTGGGTCGGCAAGTTCATCAAGACCTGCACCTATCAGAAGGTGCTTGACCGACGAGGCCAGCGCCAAGATCGGCGAAGTCTGCTCGCGGCTGTGCATCCTGGAGGGCTTCACCGCCCACGCCGAGCAGGCCAATATCCGCGTGCGCCGCTACGGCGGCCGCAACGTGCCCTACGCGCAGGCGGCGGAGTGATCTTTATCCCTCCCCGCTTGCGGGGAGGGTGGCGAGCGCAGCGAGCCGGGCGGGGTGCGCTCTCATTCAGTCATATGCGTGACCCCACCCCCGGCGCTTCGCGCCGGACCCTCCCCTTTCAGGGGAGGGATAAGAAAGCGATAGTCGGCTTATGTCCATCGACCTTACCCCCACCCCCTCCTTCCGCCTCGACGGCCAGCGCGCGCTGGTGACCGGCGCCGGGCGCGGGCTCGGCCTGGCCGCGGCTTCCGCGCTGGCCGATGCTGGCGCCCATGTCACGCTTGCCGCGCGCACGGCGAAGGAAATCGAGGAAGCCGCCGACGCCATCCGCGCGCGTGGACAACAGGCCGTCGCCGCTCACGCTTGACGTGCGCGACGTGGACGCGGTGAAGACCGCGATCGCCGCGCAGGCAGCCGTTCGACATTCTCGTGAACAATGCCGGCACCAACAAGCCGACCATGTTCGTCGACGTGAAGGTCGAGGACTTCGATTTCGTCTTTTCGCTCAACGTGCGCGCCGCCTATTTCGTGGCGCAGGCGGTGGCGCGCGGCCTGATCGCGGCCGGCAAGCCCGGCTCGATCATCAACATGTCGTCGCAGATGGGCCATGTCGGCGGGCCGACGCGCACCGTCTATTGCGCCACCAAGCACGCCATGGAGGGCTTCACCAAGGCGATGGCGATCGAGCTCGCCGCCCACAAGATCCGCGTCAACACGCTGGCGCCGACTTTCATCGAGACGCCGATGACGCGGCCGTTCTTCCAGAACGAGGCCTTCCGCACCGACACGCTCAAGCGCATCAAGCTCGGCCGCCTCGGCCAGCTCGAGGACCTCACCGGCGCCATCGTGTTCCTGGCGAGCGACGCCTCCGCGCTGATGACCGGCACCTCGCTGGTGATCGACGGCGGCTGGACGGCGGAGTGATTTCTTATCCCTCCCCCGCTTGCGGGGGAGGGTGGCGAGCATCGAGCGCAGCGAGATGCGAGACGGGTGGGGGCCGAATCGATTTTCGCAAATCGAACCCCACCCGGCTGCTCGCTAACGCTCGCAGCCACCCTCCCCTTTCAGGGGAGGGATTAAGCCAACTTTGGCAGATCGGCGAAATATTCCGGGTGCTCTTTCTGCACCTCGGCCATGAACTGCGGCCGGAACAGGCTCGGCACGTCGAGCCGCGGCGCGCCCTTGAGCGTGTTCATCAGCACCTCGTCCTCGGCGTTCTCGAAGGCGCGCAAAACGTTCGGCGACAGCCGCGGATCGAAGGAGATATGCCGGATGGCCTTCTTGCCGATCGCGACATCGGTGCCCGGCACCCATTTGGCGAAAATCTCCACCGCCTGGTCGCGGTTGTTGCGCGTGAAATGCGAGGACTGCGCGAGACCGGCGGCGATCGCGTTCACCAGCTGCGGCTTGGCCTCGACGGTCGGCCCGTGCGCGGTCGCCACCATCACGTAGGACATGTGCTGGCCGCCGCGGATCACCTCGTAGGAATCCGGCACCTGGGTGAGCACCTGCGTCACGTAAGGCTCCCACGACACCACCGCGTCGACCTTGCCCTCGGCCAGCGCCGGCGCGAGACCAAACTGCGACCAGATGTTCTCGATGGTCAGTTCCTCGTATTTCATCTTGGCGCGGCGCAGCACCATCTTGAAATATTCGTCGGAGGTCTGCCCGCGCGCCAAGCCGATCTTCTTGCCCTTGAGATCGGCGAGCTTGCCGGCCGCGATGCCGCGCCCCTTCTTGGTGACGATGGCGAGCGGCGTGTCGCAATTGTCCTTGGTGGCGTCGTTCATGATCAGCCCGATAACCTTGAACGGCTCGCCGGCATGCACCGCCTTGAGATAGGTGGTCGTGCTCATGTCGCCGATCTGGGCGCGGCCGTCGTGCATGGCGTTGACCATGTCGGTGCCGGTGTCCACCACCAGCATTTTGGCGTCGACGCCGTGCTGCTTGAAGTAACCCTTCTCCGCGCCGATGAACATCGGCAGATGACCGAAATTGTTTCCGATCACGACGTCGAGTTTGGGCAATTCCGCCATTTTACTTCTCCTATTCCAGAGCTGTCGTCCCCGCGAAGGCGGGGACCCAGTACTCACTGCGTTTCGGTCCAGTTGCAATCACCGGGGTTACTGGATCGTCCGCCTTCGCGGACGATGACGAGCACGTTATTTGTTCAAAACCTGCGGATTGACGCAATTCGGCGGCGGGCGGCCGTCGATCAGCGCCTGAATGTTGTCGACCACGATGTTCGCCATCTGCTCGCGCACTTCGACCGTGGCGCTGCCGAGATGCGGCTCGAGCACGACATTCTTCATCCGCTTCAATTCGGCGGACACCTTGGGCTCGAACTCGAACACGTCGAGCCCGGCGCCGGCAATCTTGCGCGCTTTGAGCGCGCGGATCAGGGCCGCCTCGTCGATGATCGGCCCGCGCGCGGTGTTGACGATGAACGCGGTCTTCTTCATGAGGCCAAGCTCGCGCGCGCCGATCTGATGGCGGGTCTGCGCGTTGAGCGGCGAATGCAGCGACACGAAATCGGATTCGCGCAGCAAGTCGTCGAGCGAAACATAGGTGAGCCCGACCTCGCGTTCCTCGCTCTCCGGCTTGCGGCGGGGCGTCGCATAGAGCACGCGCATGCCGAAACCGTGCGCGCGGCGCGCCACCGCCTTGCCGATCAGCCCGCCGCCGCCGATCAGCCCGACGGTTTTGCCGTGCACGATGGCGCCGAGCAGATGGCGCGACTGGCCGCCCGGGAACTTGCCGGCGCGCACCAGCCGGTCGCCTTCCATCATGCGGCGGGCGACCGCGAGCATCAGCCCGAAGGTCAAGTCGGCGGTCGCCTCGGTGGTCACCGGCGGCACCACGGTGACCGGGATGCCGAGCGCGCTCGCCGCGGCGACGTCGATATTGGACGGCGAGATCGACTGCGCCGCGACCAGGCGCAGCTTCGGATTGGCCTTGATCACCGCGGCGTCGATCTTGTCGTGCAGCAGGCAGAACAGGATGTCGGCCTTACGCGACAGCGACAACGAGCGTGCCATGCGGAATGATGCGGCTGTCGTCGGGAAAGACCTTGACGCTGCCGAGAGCGCGCAGCCGCTTCAGCGCGCTTTCGGCGACCGGCTGCGTCACGAATATGCGCGGTTTGCCGCTCATCGCTGCCACCGCACGATGCCGGCGACGCCGTCGACGGCGCATTGCGCGCCGTCCGGTATCTTGCGCGTGGCGTCGAGCACGCCGAGCACCATCGGAATGCCGCGTTCGCGCGCGAGCGAAGCGAGATGCGAGGTGGAGCCGCCGAGTTCGGCCACCACGCCGGCGACCCGCGGCAGGATCTGGCTGAGCGCCGGCCCCGCCACCCGCGTCACTAGAATGTCGCCCTGACCGACGCGCGCCAGTTCGCATTCGCAGTTCACCACCACCGCGCGTGCCCGATCCCCAGCCGATGCCGGCGGGATGGCCGTTGACGCGCGGATGCTGCAGCCAGATCTGGTCGGGCACCGTCGCCGGCTCCACATGCAGCGGGCGCGATTGCAGGAGCTTGAAGCCGCTCTCGTCCATCGCCCATTCGATCTCGACCGGCTGACCGGCGAGCTGCTCGCACTTGCGCAGCAGCCGCCCGAGCGTCACCGCCTCGCCCGCCGTCAGGCAGGGCTCGTTCACCTGATCGGCCGGCACCAGTTGCGGCGCCGCCTCGCCGTGTTCGCAGGTGTCGCGATGGCTTTTGCGGCCGGCTTCCACCGTGCGCAGGAAACCGGTCCTGCTGAGCACGATGCGGTCCGGTACCACCTCACCCTGCGCGATCGCCGAGCCGAGCCCCCAGGTGGCCGAGATCAGCATCTGGCCTTCGGCGGTCTCGCTCAAGCCGCCGCCCGAGGCGCGCGCGGAAATCAGCGGCTGGATCAGCACGCCCATGGCGGTGTCGGCCGGCGACAGCTCGTTGTTTTCCATGTAGCGGCGCGCATGCGAGGTCCACAACGCCGCCCAGCAGGCGCGCACCGCGGTGAGAAATTCGGTTTCGTCCGAGAGCCCCAGGAAGCTTTCGAACTGGCCGGCGAAGTTGGCGCCTTTTCGGTCCTCGAGCAGCGCCGAGGAGCGCACCGCGCCGAGCGGGGCGGCCGCGCGTTGCGCGCGCCAGGCGTCGAGCAGCGGCGCGAGAATTTCCGGCGCGATCGGCTGCTGATAGAGCGCCAGGCGAATCTGCACCGACAGCTTGCGCGAGTTCTGCCGGTCGGCCGTGTTGTATTGCGCGACCTGTTCGGCCACGCCGAGCTGGCGCAATTGATGACGATAGGCGTCGGCCGTGAGCGCGAAGCCGCCCGGCGTCGGCAGGCCGGCCTGCGTCAGCGCCGCCAGATTCGCCGCCTTCGGCCCGACTTGTTCGGGGTCGGTGGCGGCGGGGTCGCCGAGGGGCAGGATGAAGGAAGTCATTCGGCTTTCCGTTGTCATGGCCGGGCATAGCCGTCCAAAGGACGGCGTCGCTTCGCTCGCCTATGCCCCGGCCATCTCGCTTAGGAAGGCACAGCGCGTGGCGCGAGATCCTCGGGTCTCGCCTTCGGCTCGCCCGGGGATGACGTCGGCTTAAGCCGACGTCACTTCACATGATCCCCGTAACCCGGCAGCGGGTCGACCACCGTGATCTGCTTGACCGGGAAGTTCGACACGATCTCGATGCCCTCGTTCTTCACGATCAGCATTTCCTCGATGCGCACGCCGTAGCGGAAACGCTTGCCGTGCTGGGTCTCCAGCGCGAAGGTCATGCCTTCCTGGATATCGATCGGGTGATCGAGCGACCAGATGCGCGAGATCACCGGTGGATCGTATTGCGCGAGGCCGAGCCCGTGGCCCCACAGATTGGCGGCGGCCTGGTCCTCGTCCTCGTAGCCCCAGGTCTCCATCGCCGACGGCCACTTGAGCGCGATGTCGCGCGTGGTGGCGCCGACCTTGACCGCGCCGATCGAGTCGTACAGCCACTTGAGCGCGATGTCGTAGGTTTCCTTCTGCTCCTGCGAGGGCTCCTTGCCGACGCAATAGGTGCGGTAGTAGCAGGACTTGTAGCCGTTCCAGGTGAGCGCCGCCAAATCCATGAACACGATGTCGCCGGGCTGGATGATGCGGTCGGAGAAGTTGCGCCAGTTCGGCCAGGTGTTCGGGCCGGACGACACGATCACGTCCTCGACGTCCTCGATGCCCGGGAAGTTGTAGAGGTATTCCATCAGATGCGCGGTCACTTGGTTCTCGGTGATGCCGGGGCGCAGGAACTTCATGCACTCCCAGTGGGTGGCGTCGCCGATGGCGCCGACGATGCGGAAGCATTCCTGCTCGTCGACGTTCTTGACCGCGCGCGCTTCCATCATGGGCGTCATGCCGTCGGCCCAGGTGATGCCCTTCTCCTTGAACACGTTGATCATGTTGATGTCGATGAAGTCGCAGCCGAGCTTTTGCCCGGCGACGCCGTGCTCCTTCATCGCCGAGATGATCGCGTTGGTGAACTTGGTCACCTGCTGGACCGCGGCGGGGCCGGCCGCGCCCTTGATCCAGGCGAACGAGTGGCGAACGTTTTCCTTCGGGATCCAGGGGCTGTGGCGCTCGACCTGGATGCCGATGTCGCCTTGCTCGAACAGGATCGGCCGGCTGTCGCCGCACAGCATGGCGTAGCGCAGGCCCGGCTTGAGCTTGTTCCAGCCCGGCGTCAGCGTGCCGGTGATGTAGCGGCAGTTCTCGTCGTACATGCAGAGTACGGCGCCGAGCCCGTGCTTCTTCATCATCTTGCGCGCGCGCTCGATGCGGTATTCGCGCAGCCGGTCCCAGTTGACCTTCTGCTGCCAATCCATTCCCGCGATGCCGAAATTCGCCGTACCCATGAGATCCTCCCGCGCGGTGCTTAGGATCGCACCGTTTCCTGGTCAATTCGCGGCGATGTTATTCGGATGGCGCCGGTCAAAGAAATAATATAATCATGGCTTCGCCATTATATTTTCTAATGCCGGTGAGCCATGCGTAACATCCCCCTGCGGCAGGTCCGCGCCGTCATCGCGGTCTGCGAGGAAGCCTCCTTCACGCGCGCGGCGATCCGCGAAAATGCAACGCAATCAGGCATTTCGCAGCATGTGGCGGCGGTCGAGCGCAAGCTCGGGGTCAAGCTGTTCGAGCGCAGCGCGGGCCGCGTGACGCCGACGCCGGCGGGCCTGCGCTACTACAAGAGCTGCGTGCAGGCGGTCGGCGCGCTCGAAAACGCCGCCGAGGAGGCGCGCGCGCTCGCCGGCCAAGTCACCGGCGAATTGCGCATCGGGCTGATGCCGACCTTCACCCGCGCGGTGCTGGCGCCGGTGCTCGACGACTTCGTGCCGCGCTGCCCGGAAGTGCGCCTGCATATCGTCGAGGGCTATAGCGGGCTGCTCACCGAAATGACGCTCGACGAGGAACTCGACTTCGCGGTGGTGCCGGCCTTCGAGGGCACCATCGGGCTGAAATCGCGCCTGTTGGTGCGCGACCGCGAAATGCTGATCTCCGGCCGCAAGCGCGGTTTTGCGCCGCTCGCGCCCTTGCGGCTGGCCGAATGCAAGCCGCTGAAATTCGTGGTGCCGGGGCCGGACAATATCCGCCGGCGCAATCTGGAAACCTATTTCCAGAGCCACGGCGTCGATGTCGAGGCCATGCTGGAAATGGACGCCATGATCGCCACGCTCGAATTCGTCGCGCGCTCCGACTGGGTGACGATCCTGCCGAGCGTGATCTCGATCAACGACATCGGCCGCGGCGAGCTGATCGTCAATCCGATCGTCGCGCCCGAGCTGCACGCCGAGTTCGTGGTGATCCAGCCGACCCGGCGCACGCTGTCGACGCAGGCGCGGCTGTTCCTGCAACGCTTCGAGCAGGAGGTGGCGCATATTCACGCGGTGTGGGATCAAACGCTGGCGGCGCCGGCGAAGCGGAAGAAGTCCGCTTAAGGCTCCGCCCTGTCATTCTGACGCAAGGATCAACGTCCGATGGCCACCTCGCCGCTCGTCTCCACCGCCTGGCTTGAGGATCATCTCGCCGACCCCGATCTGCGCATCGTCGAGGTCTGCAACCTCAACGACGACAAGACCTATCGCGCCGGGCACATTCCGGGCGCGCTGTGGCTTTATTGGAAATCGGCCTGCTGGCACGAGACCGATCGCGAATTCGTCACGCCGGCGGCGATGGCCAAGCTGTTCGGCAGGCTTGGGCATAGGCCCGCAATCGACCGTCGTGCTGTATGGCGATCCCGTCCAGTTCGGCAGCTACGCCTATTGGGCCTTCAGCATGGCCGGGCATGCCAAGCTGAAGCTGCTCGACGGCGGGCGCCGCAAATGGCTCATGGAGGGGCGCCCGCTGTCGCAAGACTTGCCGCACTTTCCCGCCGTCGCCTATCCGCCGCCGCCGCCGGGACCCGCCGCGATGCGGATCGGCCGCGACAATGTGCGCGAACATCTGCGGCAGCCGCAACGCCTGCTCATCGACCTGCGATCGCCGGAGGAATATTCCGGCGAGCGCGTATCCGACTATTCCTTCAAGGTCGATTACGGCGCCGAGCGCACGGGCCGCATCCCCGGCGCGGTGCATCTCTATTTCAAGGAACTGCTCAACGAGGACGATTCGTTCAAGTCGCCTGCGCAAATTCGCGACGCGCTCGCCGCCGCCGGCGTCGCGCCGGAAAAATTCGATGACATCGTCTGCTATTGCCGGCTGAGCCATCGCGCCACCATCGGCTGGCTCGCGCTCGAGCAAATTCTCGGACTCCGCAACGTCAAGATCTACGACGGCTCGTGGACCGAATGGGGCAGCGCGGTCGGCTTCCCGATCGAGAAGTAGCGCGGTTCTTTTGGCGCATGATCTTGTCCGAACCGGTTCCCACTTTTCGGGATCATGCGTCAGCCGCCCGCCGTCTTGCGCTGATAGGTTTCGATCTTGCCGCGCAGCGCCGGCGCCAGCGGCACCGGCTTGCGCGTTTCCAGCGACATCATGGCGGTGACCATGCGCGCGCGCAGCCGCTCGAGCCCGTCGTGATGGCAGACGATGGCTATGCCGAGCGAGGAACGGCCGATGCGCTCGACCAGCAAGGTCAGATCGATGACGTCGCCCATCCGGCTCGGGATCTTGAAGTCGCATTCGAGGTGAACGAAGGGGAAGCCGTACTGGCTGCCCATGATCAGCGCGGCATAGTCGTAGCCGAGTTCCTGCGAATACCAGTCCTCGATCAGCCCGTTGAATATGTCGAAATAGTGCGGGAAATAGACGATGCCGGCAGGGTCGCAATGCGAAAACCGCACGCTCACGCTGCGGGTGAAGGCGCCGCTCGGCGGCACGAATTTATCCTGGAGCATGTGACGACGTCCTGCTGCGTGGTTCTGGCGCGGCCGAAATCCGCTGTATCAAGGATTTACACCGCCATCCATGCCCCATTCGCGTCCACCGACTTGAACACGGCTTCCAGCGCCGCCACCGTCTGCAAGATGCCGGCCGGCGAGATCGGGAACGCGCCCTGCCCCATCGCCGCCTTGGCGAAATAATCCAAATTGCGGCCGAGATGAAAGTCGGCCGGCCGCTCGATCGCCTCCGACTCCTTGCCGGCGCGGCGCACGACCGCGCGCGTCTCGCTCACGCTTTCCGCCCAGCAGTTCTCGCCGTAGATCGCGATGCGCCAGACAAACGGCGTCTTCAGCGTGGTGGCGAGCGCGCCGGTGGCGCCGTTCTCGAATTCGATCAGCGCGGCGGTGGTGTCGCCGGTCGGCAGCTTGAGCGCGCGCGCCTTCGACAGCGCGCTGATACGCCGCATCGGGCCGATCAGGTCGCGGAAACAGTCGAGCACATGGATGCCCATGCCGGTCATGGCGCCGGCGCGGGTTTCCTCCGCCGCCGTCCGCCAACTGCCGGCCGGCACGTTCGCCAGCCAATCGTGGCTGTAATTGCCCTCCACATGCATGATGGTGCCGAAGGCGCCGGCCCGCATCAGCTCGTCAAGCACGCGCATCGACGGCATCAGCCGGAAATGATGGCCGACGCCGATCACCACGCCGGCGCGCTGGCAGGCCGCCAGCATGGCGGCAGCATCGGCTTTGCTGAGCGCGAACGGCTTTTCGCAATAAATGTGCTTTTTGGCCGCCGCCGCCGCCTCGACCTGCGCGCGGTGCTTGGAGTGCGGCGTCGCCAGGATCACCGCCTGGATCTGCGGGTCGGCGATCGCCTCCTCGAACGAGGTGCCGATGGGGATGTTATGCTCGGCGGCGAAATCGCGCACCGTGTCGGGCTCGAGCGTGACCCCGCGCGCGAAATCGGATCGGCGCGCCGAAATCGCGCGCCGCCTTCACCAGGGTCTTGCCCCACCAGCCGAGGCCGACGATTGCGGTGTTGAGCATACGTCACGCCGCCGGCGCGCCGGGCTGCTTCATCGGATGCGCGCGCGCGAAGGCGTCGTTCGCCATGCACAGATCGACGATGCGCTTGACCGTCGGGAACGGCGCGATATCGACCTTGAAATAGGTCGAGCCGGCCGCCTGCCCGGCAAGGCAAATGTCGGCCACGGTGATCTGGTCGCCCTGGCAGTAGCGCCCGGTCTGCTTGGAGCCCGCGAGATTGGCTTCCAGCGCCTTCAAGGCCTCCAAGTGCCAATGCTGGCCCCATTTCATGACGCCGGGCTCGTCGACCTTGTATTCAGCGCTAAGATATTCGCGCACCCGCGGCACGATCAGCGGATGGGTGTCGCAGGCGATGATCTGCGCTAAGCCCCGCACGCGCGCGCGCGCCTTCGGCTCCTTCGGCAAGAGCGGCGGGTTGGGATGCGTCTCGTCGAGATATTCCAGGATGGCGAGCGACTCGAACAGCACGGTGCCGTCGTCCTGGATCAGCGCCGGCAGCGCCTTCATCGGATTGATCTTGGCGAAGGCCTCGTCGCGCTGTTTGCCTTGCATCAAATTGACGTCGATCACCTCGTCGGGCGTGATGCCCTTGAGGTTGAGCGCGATGCGCACGCGATAGGTCGCGAGCGAACGCCAGAACGAGAATAGTTTCATGGATTTTCCCCTTGCATACCTTTTTCCGTCATCCTGAGGTGCGAGCGAAGCGAGCCTCGAAGGATGACGGGCATTGACTCTCGGGCCGTCGCCCTTCGAGGGCCGCGCTGCGCGCGCCACCTCAGGGTGACGGACTACACGCATTACTTCTTCTTCCGTTCGGTCCAATAGACCGTCATGCGCGAGCCGTCGCCGCCGCCGAAGCCGTGCGAGGTCGCGTCCTCGAAGCCGGCAAGCGCCGCCTTGGTGGCGATCATGTCGGCGCCCTGCGCCTCGCCGGTCGCGATCATGGTGCGCAGATCCTTGACGCCGTTGGCGATGCTGAACGTGGTCGGCCCGGGATCCTTGCCCTCGAACATTTTGACGATCATGTCGGCGCGCATCTTGAGCGCGTTGTTGGCGCCGTTGCTCTCGACGAACAGATCGAGCAGCCGCTTGGGTTCCCAGCCGACGCTCCTGGCGATGGCGAAGGCTTCGCCATAGGCCTGCCAGGCCACCATCAGCGGCAGATTGATCGCGAGCTTCATGGCCGCGCCCGCCCCGACCGGCCCGCAATGCTCGACCTTGCGGCAGAGCTGATCGAGGATCGGCTTGGCCCGCGCGGCATCGGCCGGCTCGGCGCCCATCAGCCCGAGCAACTGGCCCTTGCGCGCCGGCGCGGTCGAACCGCCGACCGGGCACTCCACCAGCGCGGCGCCCTTAGCCCGCACCTTGGCCGCGAGCTCGGTCTCGACCTTGGGCGCCACCGTGCTCATCTCGATGAACAGCTTGCCCTTGACGTCGCCCGACAGCAGCCCGTTCGGCCCGTTGTACACGGCGTCGATCGCCGCGCCGTCGGTGAGCATGGTGATGACCGCCTCGCTGGCGGCGGCCACGGCGGCCGGTGAGGCGACGACCTTGGCGCCGGCCTCGGCCAGCGGCTTGGTCTTTTCCGGCGAGCGGTTCCAGACGGTGACCTCATGGCCGACTTCCATCAGTCGCGCCGCGACATTGCCGCCCATGGCGCCGAGACCGGCTACTCCGATACGCATCATATCCTCCCATTATGCTTTTGCCGGCGACGATAAGCGATCGCGGCGCGGCTTGAAAGCCGCTCTGTTCCTTTTCGCACTCGACAGCCCTTCTCCTGGCCACTATGAACGCGCGAAGCGTTGCGCGTCGCTACGTTGCATTTTCACGATGGGGAAAATTGAATGGTTGCGGGCAGGAAGAACAAGGGCACCGTCGGCATTATCGGCCTCGGCATCATGGGCGGCGCCTTCGCCAGGAACCTCGTCCGCGCCGGCTGGCGCGTGGTCGGCTACGACATCAGCGCGGCGCGCCGCCGCGAGGCCGCCCGCGCCGGCGTCGAGATCGCCCGCGATGCCGCCGAACTGGCGGCCAAGGTGCCGGTGATCCTCACCAGCCTGCCCAAGCCGCAGGCCTTGATGGACAGCGTGCGCAAAATCGCCGCCGCCAAGCTGCCGCGCAAAGCTCATCGTAGAGATGAGCACCTTCGCCATCGCCGACAAGGAAAAAGCCGCGCGCGCGCTCGCCAAGGCCGGCCACGCCATGCTCGACACCCCGGTCAGCGGCACCGGCTCGCAGGCCGAAGAGCGCGACCTGATCTTCTACGCCAGCGGCGATGCCCGCTCGATCAAGCGGCTGCGCCCGCTGTTCCGCGCCTTCGGCCGCGAGGTCTACGACGTCGGCGCCTTCGGCAACGGCAGCAAGATCAAATACGTGGCCAATCTCTTGGTCGCCATCAACAACGTCGCCTCCGCCGAGGCCATGGTGCTCGGCATGAAGGCCGGCCTGCCGGCGCAGACGATTTTCGACCTCATCACGCCGGGCGCCGGCAATTCGCGCGTGTTCGAATTGCGCGCGCCGATGATGGTCAAGGGCAACTACAAAGACGCCACCATGAAGATCGACGTGTGGGACAAGGACATGCGCGTGATCGGCGACTACGCCCGCAAGATCAAAGTGCCGACCCCGATGTTCGACGCCACAAAGCCGGTCTACATCAAGGCGATGAAGAGCGGCTTCGGCGCGCAGGACACCGCCGCCGTCTGCGCCGTGCTGGAGAAGATGGCCAAGGTCAAGCGCAAGAAGCGGTAGTCATTTTCCGTTCGCGCTTTTCGCCTTGCCTCACACCTCTCCGTCTCTGTAGCCTCCCGCCCAACAGGACAATGCGTGGGAGGCAGGTATGGCGTCGTTGCAGCAATTGTCCGAAATCCGCGACGGCATGCGGATCGATTGGAATGTGCCGATCACCATGGACGACGGCCTGGTGCTGCGCGCCGACGTTTTTCGCCCGGTGAAAGACGGGCAATACCCGGTCATCCTCACCTACGGACCCTACGCCAAGAACCTCGCCTTCCAGGACGGCTATCCGAGCGCCTGGCAGCGCATGGCGGAAAAACATCCCGACGTCACCGCCGGCTCCTCCAACAAATACCAGAGCTGGGAAGTGGTCGACCCGGAGAAATGGGTGCCGCACGACTACGTCTGCGTGCGCGTCAATTCGCGCGGCGCCGGCTGCTCGCCCGGCTTCATCGACCATTTCTCGCCGCGCGAGACCAAGGATTTCTACGACTGCATCGAATGGGCCGGCGTGCAGCCCTGGTCGAGCGGCAAGGTCGGGCTCAACGGCATTTCCTATTACGGCATGAACCAGTGGCACGTGGCGTCATTGCAGCCGCCGCATCTCGCCGCCATGTGCGTGTGGGAAGGCTCGGCCGACTGGTACCGCGACATGACGCATCACGGCGGCATTCTCTCCACCTTCTGGGAGAACTGGTACGACATGCAGGTCAAGGTCGTGCAGTACGGCCTCGGCGAAAAAGGCGGCCGCAGCCGCGTGCACGGCGAATTGGTGTGCGGCCCGGAGACGCTCTCCGAAGAAGAGCTGGCCAAGAACCGCTCCGATTTCGGCGGCCAGATCGCCGCCCATCCGATGGACGACAAATATCACCGCGACCGCTCACCGGTCTGGGACAAGGTCACCGCGCCGCTGTTCACGGCCGCCAATTGGGGCGGCCAGGGCCTGCATCCGCGCGGCAATTTCGAAGGCTTCGTGCGCGCGGCGTCCAAGCAGAAATGGCTGGAGGCGCACGGCATCGAGCACTGGACGCATTTCTACACCGACTACGGGCGCGAGCAGCAGCTGCGCTTCTTCGACTATTTCCTGCATGGCAAGGACACGAGCTGGAGCAAGCAGCCGAAGGTGCTGCTGCAAATCCGCCACCCGGGCGAAAAATTCGTCGCCCGCGCCGAGAACGAATGGCCGATCGCGCGCACGCAATGGACCAAGTTCTATCTCGACCCCAAGTCGATGGCGCTCTCGACCAGGAAGCCGTCCGGCTCAGCCAAGCTCGCCTTCGAAGCCATGGGCGAAGGCCTCACTTTTCTCACGCCCGTGCTCGAACACGAAACCGAAGTCACCGGCCCGTCGGCGCTCAAGCTGTTCGCCTCCTCCTCGACGCGCGACGCCGACTTCTTCATCGTGCTGCGCGTGTTCACCGGCGACCTCAAGGAAGTCGTGTTCCAGGGCGCCATCGATCCGCACACCCCGATCGCGCAAGGCTGGCTGCGCGCCTCGCACCGCCAGCTCGACAAGAAATTGTCGCTGCCCTACCGGCCCTATCATACGCACAGCAAGAAAGAGCCGCTGAAGAAAGGTCAGACGGTCGAGCTCGACATCGAGATCTGGCCGACCTCGATCGCGGTGCCGGCCGGCTACCGCATCGGCCTCTCCATCCGCGGCAAGGATTACGAATATGGCGGCGCCAGCGGCGGCAAGCTGTCCAACTTCAAGAACGAGCTCACCGGCTGCGGGCCGTTCCTGCACAACGATCCGCAGGACCGCCCGCCCGCCGTCTTTGCCGGCACCACCACATTGCATTTCAGCACCGGCAAGGCGCCCTTCCTGCTGCTGCCGGTCATTCCGCCGAAAAAACAGGCAGCCGGCAAGAAGCGCGGACGGAAGTAAATTTTGCTTTGTCATTCCGGGACGCGAGTGAAGCGAGCGGACCCGGAATCCATGCTCCGCAGCACCGGGGTTATGGATTCCGGGTTCGCGGGCTGAAGCCCGCGCCCCGGCATGACGAAAAACTACCCGCGACCAATTAGGGTGTTCATTCCCCTCGGACCTAGGGTAAGGTTCGCGCAACCTTCGGCTTAACAGAAGGACCAGAGGGAGAAATGAATACACAGTTTTGGGTCATCCAGGCCTTCAACGGCATATCCTATGGCGCGCTGCTGTTCCTGGTGGGCAGCGGCCTGTCGTTGATTTTCGGCGTCATGCGCATCGTCAATCTTTCCCATGGCGCCTATTTTCTGTGGGGCGGCTATATCGCGTTGTCGGTGATCGGGGTCACCGGCTCGTGGGAGCTCTCGCTGCCGGTGGCGGCGCTCGCGGTCGCGCTGATCGGCCTCACGATGGAGCGCCTGTTCCTGCGCTCGGAGGGCTTCGAATACCTGCGCAACGCGATCATCGCGCTGGCGGTGGCCGTGCTCGTCACGCTGGCGATCGACCGCTGGAATCATGCGCTGGTCGGCGGGCGGCATTCAATTCATCGCTATTACCGCCGTCGTTACGGTCGCGCTCTATGTCCTTTTGAGCCGCATTGCCGTGGTCGCGATCGAAGCCGATCCGCTGCGGCAAGTGCTGCTCACCGTCGGCTTCGCTTATCTTTTCCAGCAGGCCGCGCTCGACATCTGGGGCGGCAACAACATGGACATCAATCCGCCGAGCGAGCTGACTTCGAGCGTCGTGGTCGGCGGCCTCTATTTTCCGCTCTATCGGGTGTTCATGATCGTCATGGCGCTGGTCATCGGCGTCGCCATCTGGCTGGCGATGGAGAAGACGCGCATGGGCGCGGCGGTGCGCGCCACCGTCGACGACGCGCAGATGGCGCGCGGCGTCGGCATCGATACCAACCGCGTCTCCATGTTCATCTTCGCGCTCGGCGCCTTCCTGGCCGCGCTCGGCGGCGTGATCGGCGGCGCCTTTCTCGGCATCTATCCCGGCCTCGATTTCGAAATCCTGCCGCTCGCCTTTGCGGTGGTCATCATCGGCGGCATGGGCTCGCTCGGCGGCGCCGCCATCGGCGCGCTGGCGGTGGGCCTGGCCGACAATTTCGGCAAGGCGCTGTTCCCGGAAGTCTCCTACTTCACGCTCTACGCGCCGATGGTGCTGATCCTGGCGATCAAGCCGACCGGCCTGTTCGGGCGCGAGTGAGCGGGCGGCGCGCATGACCCAGAACATGAAGATCCTGACCGTCGCGCTGGTGCTGCTGGCACTCGCTTACATCGTGCCGCATTCGTCGAGCTTCGTGGTGCTGCTGGCGACGCGCGCCATGGTGTTCGCGATCCTGGCCATGAGCCTCGACATTCTGCTCGGCTTCACCGGCCTCGCCTCGCTCGGCCAGGCCGCCTATTTCGGCGTCGGCGCCTATCTCACCGCCATCATGGCGACGCGCTACCATATCGGCCTGGGCTGGGATTTCTGGCTGGTGGTGGTGCTCGGCATGGCGGTCGCGGCATTGCTGGCGGCGTTCTTCGGCCTGTTCGCCATCCGCGCCAGCGGCGTCTATTTCCTGATGATCACGCTGGCGCTCGGACAATGCGTCTGGGGTCTCGCCTATCGCTGGAATTCGCTCACCGGCGGCGACAACGGCATCAACGTCACCGCGCGGCCGAGCTTCGGGCTCGACCTCACCAACGAGCGCACCTTCTTCCTTCTGGTGTTCGGCTTTTTCGTCGCCACGCTGCTCGCGCTCTATATCTTCGTGCGCTCGCCGTTCGGGCGCAGCCTTGCCGGCATCCGCGAGCGCGAATTGCGCATGCAGATCCTCGGCTACAATACCTGGCTGCACAAATACATCGCCTTCATCATCGCCGGCGCCTTCGGCGGCCTGGCCGGCGTGCTGTGGGCGCACACCAACGGCCTGGTCAGCCCGGAGACGGTGGTGTTGACCACCTCGGTCGACGCCCTGCTGATGGTGGTGCTGGGCGGCGCCGGCACGCTGGTCGGCGGCGCCATCGGCTCGGCCATCGTGTTCGGACTGCGCGAATATCTCTCGACGCTGGTGCCGTGGTGGCAATATGTGCTGGGCGGCGTCTATGTGCTGACGATCCTGTATTTGCCGACCGGCCTGATGGGAATTCCGGCGCGTATCCGCCAGGCCCGCGGCGCATCGAATAAAACACCGAGCAAATCGGGAGAAGCAAAGGCGTTGGCATCCGCGCCTTCCTGAGCGGAAGGCGAAGACAACAAGGGAGGAACGACCATGACAAGAAAACTGTCACGCAAGCTAAGTCCGCTGCTGTTGGGCGGCGCACTCGCGGTTGGCCTGAGCCTGTCCTCGCGGGCGCAGGCGGAGGAATTGCGCATCGGCTTCATCGCGCCGATGACCGGCATCTTCGCCCAGATCGGCAAGGACATGGTGAACGGCTTCCAGATGTATCTCGACGAGCACGGCGGCAAGCTGGGCGGCGCCGAGGTGAAGTTCATCGTCGAGGACAACCAGGGCAAGCCGGACGCCGCGGTCACCAAAGCCAAGAAGCTGGTGCTGCAAGATCACGTCGACATGTTCATCGGCGGCCTTTTGGCCTCGACCGGCTACGCGCTGGCGCCGGTGAGCAACGAAGAAAAGACGCTCTACATCGCCTCGGTGCCGGCCGCCGACGACCTCACCCAGCGGCAGGCCAGCAAGTATCCCTATTTCTTCCGCACCACCTGGTCGAGCTCGCAGCCGAACCATCCGCTCGGCCAGTGGGCCTGCGACCAGGGCTACAAGAAGGTCGTCACCATCGCGGCCGACTATGCCTTCGGCTACGAGCAGGTCGGCGGCTTCCAGAAGGCGTTCGAGGACTGCGGCGGCAAGGTGATCCAGAAAATCTGGCCGCCGCTCGGCACCAAGGATTTCGGCCCTTACATCCCGACCATCAAGGCCGACGCCGACGCCATCTTTTCGCTGATGGTCGGACCGATGTCGCTGCAGTTCCCCAAGCAGCTGCGCGGGTCCGGCAACAAGAAGCCGATCATCGGCGGCGGCACCAGCTATGACGAGTTCGTGCTGCCGTTCATGGGCGACGAGGTGATCGGCGACGTCTCGGCGTTGATGTACTCGGCGGCGATCGAGACGCCGAAGAACGAAGCCTTCGTGAAAGCCTACCGCAGCAAATACGGCAAGGTGCCGTCCTACTATTCGGAAGCCAACTACACGACGGCGGAGATCATCGACGAGGCAATCAAGAAGTCCGGCGGCAAGTACCCGGGGCCGGATAAATTCGTCGCCACCATGGGCGGCCTGAAGATCGACGCGGTGCGCGGACCGGTCAGCTTCGAGGACCGCAATCCGGTCGAGAACATCTACATCAAGAAGGTCGAGAAGAAGAAGATGTTCGGCTATGATAAAGCCGAGCTCTGGAACACGGTGATCAAGACCTACCCGAACGTCAGCCAGTTCTGGACCTACGGCAAGGAGAAGTTCCTCCAACAGCCGGTCTATAGCCGTACGTTCCCGGCCTGCAAGTACTGCGAATAGCGCCCATCAAAGCCGGGGCTTGCGCGCGAGCCCCGGCAAAAATTCACGATGGCTCAGAGGGTTGCATGAGTAGCGATGCAGGCAACGGCAAGCTGCCGGTGCTCGAATTGAAAGGCCTGTGCAAGAGTTTCGGCGGCCTGCAGGCGGTGCGCGACGTCACGCTCACCATCATGCCGGGCGACCGCAAGGCCATCATCGGCCCGAACGGCGCCGGAAAGACCACGCTTTTCAATGTGATAACCGGCATCTTCCCGGCCACCGCGGGCCATATCATTTTGTTCGGCCAGGACGTGACCGGCTGGCCGAGCCACCGGCGCACCGCGCTCGGCATGGCGCGCACCTTCCAGGTGACGAGCCTGTTTCCGAAATTGACCGTGCTCGACAATGTTCTATTGGCGATCAAGGGCTTGCGGCGCTCCAAATTCGTCATGTGGCGCTTCTTGTCGTCGTACAAAGAGGTCTACGACAAGGCCTATCGACTGCTCGAAGGCGCCGGGTTCCTCGACCGCAAGGATGCCGAGGTTCACAAGTCTTTCGCACGGCGAACAGCGCCAGCTCGAGATTGTTCTGGGGCTGGCCAGCGATCCGAAGATTCTTCTGCTCGACGAGCCGGCCGCCGGCCTGTCGTCCGGCGAATCCACCGAGATGGCCGAGTTCCTGATGAAGCTCGATCCTGCTCTGGCGATCCTCTTGATAGAACACGACATGGACGTGGTGTTCGACGTCGCCGCGCAGATTTCGGTTCTGCACTTCGGCGAAGTGCTGGAAACCGGCACGCCCGAGCAAATCCACGACAGCAAGCGAGTCCAGGAAATCTATCTGGGAACCGATTAATTATGGCGATTCTCGAAGTCCAGGACATCCACACCTATTACGGGGACGCCTACGTCCTGCAGGGCCTGTCTTTGCAGTTGGAACAAGGGCAAATTCTCGGTCTTCTGGGCAGGAACGGCGTCGGCAAGACCACGCTGGTGAATTCCATCGTCGGCTTCAATCCGCCGCGCCGCGGCAGGATCGTGTTCAAGGGCGACGACATCACGCAGAAATCCTCGTTCGAGACCGTGCGCAGCGGCATGGGCCTGGTGCCGCAAGGCCGCCGCGTGTTCCCGACGCTGGGCGTGGAGGAAAACCTGCTGGTGGCCGAGCGCCACCCCGACCGCCATGGCTGGTCGCTCGAGCGCGTCTACAAACTGTTCCCGCGCCTGCTGGAGCGGCGCAACCAGCGCGCCAAGACGCTGTCGGGCGGCGAGCAGCAGATGCTGGCGATCGGCCGCGCGCTGATGACCAATCCCGACTGCCTGATCATGGACGAGCCGTCGGAGGGGCTGGCGCCGATCATCATCCAGGGCCTGTGGGAGGCGATCGGCAAGCTCAAGGAAGAAGGCCTGTCGATCCTCTTGGTCGAGCAGAGCGCGCACTTGGCCCTCAAGCTGGTCGACTACGTGCACGTCATGAGCAAGGGCCAGGTGGTCTATTCGGCCAAGCCCGAAGAGCTCAAGGCCAACGACGAGATCAAATCGAGCTATCTCGGCATCTAGCCTATTCAGCGCGGCTTGTCGCCGGCGAGCGTCACCCGATGCATGACGCGCCGGTAGCCGTGATAATCGTTGACCGGATTGTGCAGCACGCAGCGATTATCCCAGAACGCCAGCGAGCCGACGCGCCAATTGAAGCGGCAGGTAAATTCGGGCCGGGTCTGGTGCTGGAACAGGAAGTTCAGGATCGGCGCGCTCTCTTCCTCGCTCATGTCCTTGAAGCGCACCGTGTGTCCGACATTGATGTAGAGCGCCTTGCGCCCGGTTTCCGGATGGGTGCGCACCACCGGATGCTCGCTGATAAATTCCTTCTTGGCTTCGGTTTTGGCGCCATCGCGCAGGCGGTCCTCGCGCGTGCGCGTGACGTCGGCTTTGGCCGAGTGATTGACCGCGATCATGCCCTCCAGCATGCGCTTCATGCCGGCCGACAGCGTCTCGTAGGCGAGATATGTATTCGCAAACAGCGTGTCGCCGCCATAGGGCGGCACTTCGCGCGCGATCAGCATTGTCGCCATGGGCGGCACTTCGAGATAGCTGGTGTCGCTATGCCAGATGCCGCCGAAATTCTTGGTCTCGTGCTCGAGCTTGACGACCGGAATGATCTCCGGAAAGCCCTCGATGCCCTTGATGAAGGGATATTCGATCACGTCGCCGAAACGTTTCGCAAAGCTTAAGAATTTCGCCGGCGGCAGATCCTGATCGCGGAAGAAGATCACGCCGTGCTCAAGCCAGGTTTGCCGGATGGCGGCGATCACGTTGTGGCCCGGCTCCGTGGCAAGGTCGATGCCCAATATTTCCGCACCGACCGACCCGGATAACGGCCTGACGTCAAATCCGTTCGTGGTCATCGCCGTCGCTCCTCGTCGATGGTCGCCAACAGCGTTTTATGGACGACAAATCTAGCACGGCCGGCCGCACCATGCCCACTGCTGCGATAGAGCCGACACGGGACGCCGCGGCGCAACGCCGCAAGCGGGCTTTACAGAACGGAATACATTGGCCGATGATGGCGTTGGTTCGGTCCGTCGCCCTTGCACCGGCGGCCCGGAAAGCCGCTATATGATTTTCGTGTCGAATTAGGCCGTGCCGGCCGACAAGAAATGCCTGCACGAAGCCGCTTAAAACGTATAGCCCCGCCAGGGGCGACAGAGGGAGGAATGAAAATGTCTCGCAAAGTTACCCGCCGTAAATTCATGGCCGGCACTGTTGCCGGCGCAGCGCTGGCGACCTTCAAGTTTCCCGCGCCGGCGATCGCGCAAGGCGCACCGTTCAAGCTCGGCCTGCTCACCGTCAAGACCGGCCCGCTCGCGCAGGGCGGCATCCAGATGGAACAGGGCGTGCTCACTTGGTTGAAGGAGCACAACAACATGATGGCCGGCCGCAAGGTCGAGTTCTTCTCCGCCGATACCGGCGGCAAGCCGGCCGGCACCAAGACCAAAGCGCAGGAATTGGTCGAGCGCGACAAGGTTGACGTCATCCTCGGGCCGCTCGCGGCCTTCGAACTGCTGGCGATCACCGATTACATCCGCGAGCAAAAGACCCCGACGCTCAGCCTCGCCGGCGCCGACGATCTCACCCAGCGCCGTCCCAATCCCTTCTTCCTGCGGCCGTCGGCATGCTCGTCGCAGGCCATGCATGTAATGGGCCATTACGCGGCCAAGGAGATGGGCAAGAAGAAGGCCATCACCATCGATTACGATTTCGCCTTCGGCTACGAGCAACAGGGCGGCTTCCAGGCGGCGTTCGAGAAGGACGGCGGCTGCGTGGCCAACAAACTCTGGGCGCCTCTGGGCACGCCCGACTATACGCCCTACCTCGCCCAGATGAGCGGCATCGACGTCCTTTGCCAGGGATTTGCCGGTTCCGGCCCGCTGGCCTTCATGAAGCAATATGCCAATGTCGGTCTCAAATTCCCGGTGGTGACCGGCGAAACCGGCGGCGACGACGCGCTGCTGCATGCCTTCGGCGACGAGGCGCTAGGCATGATGAGCGCCTGCCCCTATACGCTCGACCTCGACACCGACGCCAACAAGAAGTTCGCCCAGGCCATCCATAAAGACTTCAACGTCGTGCCCGGCTTCTATGCAGCCGGCCTCTACGTCAACTGTCAGGTCGTCGAAGCCGGCCTGAAAGGCGCCGGCGGATCGACCGAGGACAAGGAGAAGTTCATGGCCGCGCTCAAGGCGGTCAAGCTCAAGGATACGCCGCGCGGGCCGATCAGCTTCGACCATCTCGGCAACGTTGTCGGCAGCTTCTACGTCCGCCGCATCGAGAAGGCGAGCAACCCCTACGGCCTCAAGCTCTGGAACAAGACGCTCAAGACCTACGAGAACGTCAGCCAGTTCTGGACCTGGCCGGAGAAGGAGTTCCTGGCGCACCCGGTCTATTCGCGAGACTATCCGCCGCTGAAGAAATGCTGATGTAAAGCAACGATCACCGCGGGCGCCGCTTGCTCGGCGCCCGCGGACGATCATGGCGCGACGCGTAGCGAAAGACGGACCGATATGAATTTGTGGCTGCTGCTGACGGTCAACAGCATCACCTTCGGCAGCCTATTGTTCCTGGTATCCGCGGGCTTTTCGCTGATTTTCGGGCTGATGCGGATTCCCAACCTGACGCACGGCTCACTGTTCATGCTCGGGGCCTATTTCGGCGCGACCTTTGTCGGCGGCATGCTGGGCATGATGTTCAATTTTTGGCTCGCGGCATTGCTTGCGGCACTGATCGTCGCCGCGCTCGGCGCGCTGATCGAACGCTTCCTGCTGCGCCAGCTGCCCGGCAATCAGCTGGCCCAAGTTCTGGTCACGCTCGGCATTTCTTTCATTGCCGCCGATTTCTGTTTGATGGTGTGGGGCGGCGATCCAATCTCGGTGGCCCCGCCGGAAGAGTTTACCGGCTTCGTACGCGCGGGCCCGATGGCGTTTCCGACCTACCGTCTTGCCGTTATCATCATTGCCGTCGTCGTGGCAATCGGCCTCTGGCTGTTGCTCGAGCGCACACGGCTCGGCGCCATGATCCGCGCCGGCGTCGACGACCCCGACATGGCGCGCGTGGTCGGCATCCGCGTGTCGCAGCTTTTCACCATCGTGTTCGCGCTCGGCGCCGGCATCGCCGCTTTCGCCGGCGTCATCGGTGCACCGATCCTGACGGTCTATCCCGGCATCGACCAGTACATGCTGCCGCTGGCGCTGGTGGTGGTCATCCTCGGCGGTTCGGGCAGCCTGCTCGGCTCCATCGTCGGCAGCCTGGTCATCGGCTTCATCTATAATTTCGGCCAGGCGATGCTGCCGGAGCTCGCTTATTTCGTCCTGTTCATGCCGATGCTGCTGGTGCTGTTGCTGCGCCCGCAAGGCCTGTTCGGCAGGCACGTGCCATGAACGCGCGTCTCATCGCCCTGGCGCTCGCCTTCGCGGCGCTGGTCACCCTGCCCTATTGGCTGACCGGCGATTACTACATCAACGTCGCCAGTCAGATCCTGTTCTATGCCGTCTTCGCGCTCGGGCTGAACATCCTGGCCGGCTATGCCGGGCTGGTCTCGCTCGGCCATGCCGCGCTGTTCGGCATCACCGCCTATGCCGCCGCCTACATGCTGCAGGCCGGCTTCGGCCATTTCGTCGCCATCCTCGCCGCGCTCGTCGCCGGCATGATCGCCATGGCGGTATTCGCCGTGCTGTCGCTGCGCGCGACCGGCATCGGCTTCATCATGATCACGCTCGCGCTCGGCGAGATCGTCTGGGGACTGGCCTATCGCTGGATCAGCGTCACCAACGGCGATAACGGCATCAACGTGCACACGCGGCCGATGCCGTTCGGCTTTTCGCTCGAGCCGCCGACCGCCTTCTACTACACCACGCTGATCGTGTTCGCGATCTCGGTGGCGGTGGTTGCGATGTTCGTGCGCTCGCCGCTCGGCGCCGCGTTGAAGGGCACCCGCGACCAGCCGCGCCGCATGAATGCGCTCGGCTTCCATGTCTGGGCGATCCGCTTCTGGGCCTGCATGTTCTCCGGCTTGCTCACCGCCGTGTCCGGCGTCCTGTTCGTCTACTACACGCAGTTCATCAGCCCGCAGACGCTGGAATTGACCTCCTCCGCCGAGGTCCTGCTGATGGTGATCTCCGGCGGCGCCGGCACGCTGCTTGGGCCGATCGTCGGCTCGGCGCTGGTGGTCATCGTCAAGAGCGTGGTGAGCGGCTACATCGAGCGCTGGAACATGCTGCTCGGCGCCATCTTCGTCGCCATCGTCATCCTGATGCCGGAAGGCATCGTGCCGGGTAGCGCTCGGCTGTGGCGGCTGGCGTGGCGCAAGATGAGCGCATCAGGCAAGCCGGCGGCGGCGGGGGGCGAGCCATGAGCGCGCTCGCCATCGCCGGGCTGTGCAAGGCCTTCGGCGGCCTGCACGTCACCAACGAGGTCAATCTCAATGTCGAGCCAGGCGAACGGCGGCTGATCATCGGCCCGAATGGCGCCGGCAAGACCACGCTGTTCAATTTGATCACCGGCGAGATCATGCCCGACAAGGGCTCGATCCATCTGTTCGGGCAGGACATTACCGCCGTGCCGAGCCGGCGCCGTCCGCACCTCGGCATGGCGCGCACCTACCAGATCATCACGCTATTTCCGCGCGACTCCATCATCCACAATGTCGCGCTGGCGCTGCTCGGCCTGTCGCCAGCGCGCTGGAACCCGCTGACCGACATCAAGCATCAGGGCCATCTCATTGAGAGCGCCCGCGCCGCGCTGCAACGGGTCGGCCTCGCGCATATCGCCGAGCGGCCGCTGGCGCAGACCTCCTATGGTGAGCGCCGCCGCGTCGAGATCGCCATGGCGCTGGCGCAGAATCCAAAAGTGCTGCTGCTCGACGAGCCGTTCGCCGGCCTGTCGATCGACGAACGGGGCGACGTGAAGCAATTGCTGCTGGCTATACCGCGCGACGTGACGATCGTGATGATCGAGCACAACATGGATGTGGCGCTGGAGTTTGCCGAGCGCATCACGCTTTTGCATTTCGGCGAAGTCATCGTCGAGGGCACCCGCGCCGAAGTGGTGGCCGACCCGCGCACCCGGGAGGTCTATCTTGGCCACTAGTGCCGCCGATTTGAAGTTCCTGCAGCATTTGCGGTAAATTCGTTCAGGAACTTCAAATCGAAAAGCGGCACTAGAATCATAGACTTGCTAGTGCCCCTTTGTTTCCGAAGTTCGTGTTAGAGGATGCTGCAATGGATCACGAACTTCGGAAACGGGGCACTAGCGCGCTCAGCCTGAAGGCCATCGACGCCTACTACGGCGACAGCCACGTGCTGACCGACGTGTCGTTCGAACTGGGCGAGGCGCGCATGCTCGGCCTGCTCGGCCGCAACGGCGCCGGCAAATCGACCTGCATGCACGTCACCATGGGCCTGCTGCCGCCCCGCCGCGGCGAGGTGGTTGTGTTCGGCGACAAGGTGACCGGCCTGTCGCCCGAAATGGTCGCGGCGCGCGGCGTGGCGCTGGTGCCGCAGGGCCGCCGCATCTTCAAGAGCCTGACCGTGCGCGAGAACCTCATGGTGGCCGCGCGCAAACCGGATGCCGGCAGCAAGCATGCGCCGTGGACCGCCGAAACCGTGTTCGCGATGTTTCCGCGCCTCTACGAGCGGCACAAACAGATCGCCGCGCATCTATCGGGCGGCGAACAGCAGATGCTGGCGATCGGCCGCGCGCTGATGGGCAATCCGCGCGTGCTGCTGATGGACGAGCCGTCGGAAGGGCTGGCGCCGCAGATCGTCGCCGAGGTGATGGCCACCATCCGCAAGCTGAAGGAAAGCGGGCTGTCGATCGTGCTGGTCGAGCAGAACCCAAGGCTCGTTTTCGACGTCGCCGACGACATCGTCATCCTCAACACCGGCCACGTCGTGGTGGTCTCCACGCCGGCGCAACTGGACAAGGACGGCGTCGATCTGCGCCAGCATCTCGGCGTGTTCTGACACGATTTACACGAAAGGAAATTCGCAAATGGCGATCTGGAACAAATACGCGAACACCGCGGCGCGCCAACACGGCAAGCCGGGGCGCGAGGCGCGACCGAAGAGCGTCACCATTGACGCCCACACCCACATCGCCGTGCCGCGTGCCGCCGAATACATCAAGCCCCATCTCGACGTTTCCACCATTCCACTGGCGCACTTCGCCTCCGCCGAGACCAAGGAGGTCAATGCCAAGCAGGAAGCCGACATCCGCGGCTGCATGACCGGTTACGACGAGCGTTTCGCCGCCATGGACAGGATGGGCGTCGACATGCAGCTGGTGATGCCGCCGCCGCCCCAGCTCTATCACACGGTCGCGCTCGAATATGCGGTGCCAGCCGCAGCGATGATCAACGACGGCGTCGCCGAATTCGTCGCCAGGCATCCGGACCGCTTCATTCCGACCGGCACGGTGCCGATGCAGGATGGCCCGGAGGCGGCGAAGGAACTCGAGCGCTGCATGAAGAAGCTGAACTTCAAGGGTGTCGAGATCCTCACCAATGTCGCCGGCCGGGAATTGTCCGATCCCGCCTTCGCGCCGTTCTGGGCAAAGGCCGAAGAACTCGGCGCGCTGGTCATCATCCACCCCAACGGCTTTACCGAAGGCAAAAGGTTGTCGCGCTTTTATTTCAACAACGTCATCGGCAATCCGTTCGAGACCACGCTCGCGCTGCATTATCTAATCTTCGACGGCGTGCTGGAGCGCCATCCCAAGCTGAAGATTTTCGCCATGCACGGCGGCGGCTATCTCGGCGCCTATTCCGGCCGCATCGATCACGCCTGGGGCGCGCGTTCCGATTCGCACGCCAATTTGCCCAAGCCGCCGGGCGAATACCTCAGACAAATCTATTTCGACACCGTGGTGTTCACGCCGCTGCAATTGGAGGGGCTGGTAAAGACCTTCGGCGTCGATCACATCATCATGGGCACCGACTATCCCTTTGACATGCTCGAATTCGATCCGATCGGCCACATCAATTCGGTCGCCAGCTTCGACGACAAAACCCGCGCGGCGCTGGCCGGCGGCAATTTGAAGAAGCTGGTGGGGATGTGACTTTAATTGTCATTCCAGGGCCACCGCGACGCTCGCGGCCCGCAATGACGATCAGGCGTACAGAAAATCCAGCACCGCGGTTTCCGCAATCACCGCGCCGGCGGTGCTGTGGCGCCCGGCGCGCGCCCGCTCTTCCTGCGTTTGCGTCGCCTGCAAATAGGCGCCGAGATGGCGCGCACGCTCGATGATGCGATAGTTCTCGGCGACGCGCGCCGCCTCAAAACGCTTGAGCGCCGCCGGCACGTCGGGCTCGGCCGCGAGCGCTGCGGCAAGCGCGGCGGCGTCATCCGCCGCCTTGGAGACGCCGGCGGCCACGTGCGGCCGCGCCACGAACGCCGCATCGCCCAGGATCGCCACCCGGCCGAACGCCATATGTGGCGACTCCAGATCATAGATCGGCTGCAAGATCGGCTCCTCGATCAATCGCACGATCTGGCGGAATTGCGGCCCCAGCCAGCCGCTCGGCGTCGGCGCGCATTTCGGCGATCGCTTCGCGGCGGATCAACGGCGGCGGGATCGAGATGGCGTGGGTCACGCCGCGCTCGTCGGTGAGCAGCCATTGCAGTTTGGTGTTCTCGTCGGCCGGCCGGTACCACACCACGTTGTAGCGGCGATGGCCGGGGCGCAGATCGTTGTCGGGCCCGGCCACCGGATAGCCGAGAAACTGCTCGCCCGGCGGCAGCGTGAACGTCATGTATTCGAACAGGTCGTGGTGCGTGGCGGGCGGAATGGCGTCTTCCGCAATCAGGGCGCGCCAGGCGCAATAGCCGGCATAAAGCGGCACCGCCGCGGGCAGCGCCTGCTGGCGCACGGTCGAGCGCGTGCCGTCGGCGCCCACCAAGAGATCGGCTTCGATCGTTTCGCCGTCGGAAAACCGCGCCAGCACTGAATTGGCGCCCACCTCGAAACCCGGCGAGCCCGCGCCCGCGGTGATAGCGCTCGGGCGGGAAGGCATCGCGCAACAGCCGGTAGACGCGCTCCCAGGCGGTAAGCACCTGCGGGCAATGGATCTCCTCGGTCAGCCGCCCTTGCGTGTCGAGGATCTTGCGGGTGGTGATGTGCACGCCGAGCGCGTCGGTGGCGAGGCCGAGCGCGCGCAACCGATCGATCAGTTCATATTGAGCCACGATGCCGGCGCCGCGGCCGGACAGCTCGCTCTCCACGCGCTCGTAGATATCCACGGTCCAGCCGGCCCGGCGCAACATCAGCGCGCTCAGCAAGCCGCTCATCGAGCCGCCAATGACAACCGCCTTGGACCCCGGCAATGGAACGCCCTCAATCTTTCCGTTTACCGAAATATGCTATATATGAACGCAAAGTGCACCGGAGGAATTCCCATGGCGCTGACCATGCTCGACAAAACCGCCGAGAAAAAGGACAAATCGCAGTGGCCGGCGGAACTCACCGCCGAATTCGCGCGCGAGGCCAAGAATCCGAACCCCTGTGTCGGTTCCACGCTGCTGTCGGAGACCGAGCGCACGCGGGTCTGGATCATCCGCCTCGCCCCCGGCGAGCGCATCGGATTCCACCGCCACGTGCTGGATTATTTCTGGACCGCGGTCAACGGCGGCCGCGGCCGTCAGCACGTGCATGATGGCACCACGGTCGAATACACCTATGCGCCGGGCGAGACGCGGCATGAGAGCTACGGCAAGGGCGAGTTCAAGGTGCACGATCTGGAAAATCTCGGCGACCGCGAAATGGTGTTCATGACCGTCGAATTCAAAGACAGCGCCAACAAGCCGATGCCGCTGCCCGAGAATGTGCGCCCGCAAGCCGCCGCCTGAGCCCACGATTTCCGTTCGCGCCCGCCGATCCGGCATACCCGGCGGCGGGCATTTCATTGTGCCTGAGGTGGGCGGCTTTGTCTGATCGTTCAATGGGCTAGCCAAGCCGCCGGGCTTCCTGCAAACTGCCGTACCAAGCCCGATCGCCAATTCGGGCAAAAAAGAAACTGGTTTAGAGGGGAAAGCAAAACCGGCTCATTCGACACGCAGATCGCGACCGGCCGCATCGCGCCCGACGATGCGGCGCCGGCGTCCGATCCGCATAGCCGAGTTCGTCGGCCGCTATCGGCATGGATCTTTCCTGGGATCTCCTGATCAACGCCATCGTCGCGGGGCTTCTGCTCGGCGGCTTCTACGCCGCGGTCACCGCCGGCATTTCGATCTCGTTCGGCATGCTCGACATCGTCAACATCGCACATCCTGCCTTCATCATCCTCGGCTCCTACATCGCCTATATCGTCAATATCCATTTCGGCGTCGACCCGATCGTGGTCAGCATCGTCGTGCTGCCGTTATTCTATGCGCTGGGCTCCGCGGTCTATCAGGTTTACTACGAGTCGTTCGAGAAATTCGGCCAGGAATCGCTGCGCGGGCTCGCCTTCTTCTTCGGCCTCTTGTTCGTCACCGAGGTGTGCCTGCTGCTGGTGTTCGGCGTCGACTACCGTTCGGTCAACGCAACCTATATCGGGCCGAGCCTGCATTTCGCCCATTTGGAATTCCCGCTGCGCCTGCTGGTGCCGTTCCTGGCATCGCTGGCGATGTTTGCCGCGCTGCAAATCTTCATGTCGCGCACCTTTATCGGCCGCGCGGTCATGGCGGTTTCGCAGGATCCGACGGCGCTGCGTTTGATGGCGGTTGACCCGACCCGCATCAAGCGTATCGCGTTCGGCATCTCGATCGCGACCGCCTCGATGGCCGGCGCCTTCCTGATCATCATCCAGCCGGTCATCCCCTCGGTCGGCCGCGATTATATCGGCCGCATCTTCGCCATCTGCGTGCTGGGCGGATTGGGCAGCCTGCCCGGAACGATTATCGCGGCGCTCCTGCTTGGCGTAATCGAAAGCCTCACGTCGGTGTTTTACGGCCCGTCCTGGGCGCCGGCGGTTTCGTTCGGCATCCTGCTGCTGACATTGGCCGTGCGGCCGTCCGGACTGCTGGGACGCTAGCGTGCGCACGCCCCTCTTCATCCTCGTCGAGGTCGCGGTCGCCGCCGCCCTTTATCTGGCGTTCCGCTACGTCGACAACGACTATCTGTTTTTCGCCGGTTATACCGTGCTCGAATTCATCGTGCTGGGCACTGCCTGGAATATTCTCGGCGGCTATTGCGGCTACGTGAACTTCGGCACGGCCGGATTCTTTGCGCTCGGCGCTTATTCCAGCGTGTTCCTTTACACGCTCGGCCAGAGCCTCGACGACGTCATGCCGGAAAAACTGGTGGCGCCGATGCAGCTGATCTTCCCGCTGCCATTGCCGGTCCTCATCGTCGTCGGCGGCATCGTCACCGGCCTGGTCGGTCTCGGCACCGGCTATCTCACGCTGCGCTTGCGCGGCGTGTTCTTCGCCATCGCCACGCTGGCGCTCGCCGTCGTGCTGCAGACGCTGGTGGTCAACTGGGACTTCGTCGGCGGCTCGCGCGGCGCCTATGTCATTCCGCCGGAGACAATTCCGGTGTTCGGCCCCTATATCCAATATCTGTTCGTGCTGATGCTGATTTTGGTCATCATTTCCCTGACCGTCGCCCGCCTGATCGAGCGCTCGCGTCTGGGCTACGGTTTCGCGACCATCCGCGACGATGAAATGGCGGCCGAGGCGTCGGGCGTGCCGACATTGAAGTTGAAACTGATCGCCACCGTCGTCTCCGGCGCGCTGATGGGAATGGCCGGCGCGCCGTTTCCGTTCTATATCGGCTACGTCGAGCCGGATTCCGCATTCAATCTGTCCTATGCCGTAAACTCGATCGCCATGCCGATGATCGGCGGCACCACGTCGTGGGCCGGTCCCATGATCGGCGCCATCCTGCTCGGCACGCTGCAGCAGGTCGCGACCGTGACCATCTCGTCGGCGGTAAATCTGCTCATCGTCGGTCTGTTGTTGATCGGATTTGTCATCGTGGCGCCCAGCGGCATCGTGGGCTTGTGGCAAAAATGGATGCGCAAAGGGGCGGAACCATGAGCGCGCCGCTGCTGCAAGTCGATCAGCTCAGCAAGCGGTTTCGGCGGCTTCGTCGCGCTCGACACCATCGATTTGGCGGTCGCCGAAGGCGAGCGCGTCGGCCTGATCGGCCCCAACGGCTCCGGCAAGAGCACCTTGGTCAATTGCATCTGCGGCACCCTGCACAACGACACCGGCAGCGTGACCTTTGCCGGCGAGAAGATCGACGGCTTGATCGCGCATCAGCGCACGCGGCGCGGCCTGGCGCGCAGCTTTCAGCTTCCCCGCCCGTTCATGAGCATGAGCGTCGCCGAGAACATCCGGGTGCCGCTGCTCTACACCGTCGCCGCGCGCGCCGGTCATCATGTCTCGACGGCCGAAACCGAGGCGCGCTGCATGGAGCTGCTCAAGCTGGTCGCGCTCGACCACAAAGCCGGCAAGAATCCGCGCGATCTGACCCAGGTCGAAATGCGCAAGCTGGAACTGGCGCGCGCCATGGCCGCCGAACCCAAGCTGCTGATCGCCGACGAATCGATGGCCGGACTGTCGCATTCCGAGGTCGAGGACATCGTGGCGCTGCTGATCCGGCTCAACGAGCGCGGCATCACCATTATCCTGATCGAGCACATCATGCGCGCGGTAATGAGCTTCTCGCAGCGGCTGGTCGTGCTGGTATCCGGCAGGAAAATCGCCGACGGCAAGCCGGACGACGTGATCAAGGACCGGGACGTGATTGGAGCCTACCTTGGCGCATAGCACCAACAGCATCACCATCGAGAAAATCGACGCCGCCTATGGCGCGGTGCGCGTGCTGGAAGACGTCTCGCTCAACGTCGCCAGCGGCGAAACCGTGGTGCTGCTCGGCACCAACGGCAACGGCAAATCGACGCTGATGAAATGCGTGATGGGCATGGTGCGGCCGCGCGCGGGCAGGATCGTCGCCGAAATCGACGGGCAATCCCACGATCTCATCGGCATGAAGACCGAGCAGATCGTCGATCTCGGCATCGCGCTGGTGCCGGAAGGCCGCCGGTTGTTTCCGCGCCAGACCGTCGAGGAGAACCTGCTGCTCGGCGCCAGCCGCCGCAAGGCGCGCGCGAAAATCAAGACCAATATGGACTTCTGCTTCGAGGTTTTTCCGCGCCTGGCCGAGCGCCGCGGCCAGCTTGCCGGCTCCATGAGCGGCGGCGAGCAGCAGATGCTGGCGCTGGCGCGCGCGCTGATGCTGGCGCCGCGCATTCTGCTGGTCGATGAGCCGTCGGTAGGGCTGGCGCCGGTCCTGGTCGCCCGCACCATCGACGCCATCAAACAGCTCAAGGATCATTTCCAGCTCACGGTCTTGATGGCGGAACAGAATTTCACGCAGGCGATCCGCATCGCCGACCGCGGCTACGTCATCGTGCACGGCAAGATCGCCTTCGAAGGGCAATCGGCGGCCGAGCTCAACAACAACGATTTGATCCGCAAGTTCTATCTCGGCATGTGATGCGCATGCGCAAATAAAACGGCGCGGGATTTCGCCCGCGCCGTTTCGTTTACCCGCGAAGACTTGGACTACTTTGCCTTGGCGTACGGATAGATCACCTCGCCGCTCTTGAATTGCGGCGGGTAGATGATCACCTCGGTCTTCGCCGGATCGCGGAAGTCGTCGACGCTGTTGCCCTTGATGTGCTGGAACTGCGCCGCCAGCGTGCGCTCCTGCGTCCATTCGCCGTCTTTGCCGAATTTCACGTCGCCGACCACGGTGTGGAACGTGGTCTTGTGCATATAGTCGGCGAGCACGTCGTCATTGAGGCTCTTGGTGGCGGCGATGGCGTCGCCGAGCACCTGCAGGTCGGCATAGGCCCACACCGGCATGTAATAGCCGAGCGGGTCGGTGCCGGCGGCCTTGGCGCGCTCCTGATATTTCTTGAGCAGCTCGAGCGAGCCGGGGAATTCCATCGACTTGACCGGCAGCCAGGTCTCGTAGTTGACGACGCCGTTGAGCAGCGGGCCAAGCTGGGTTTTGAACACCGTCGCCTGCAGGCCGACCATGGCGCCGCCCCACATCTTCGGCGTGAAGCCGACCTCGTGCATGGCCTTGACCATGCCGACGGTGTCGAGCGGGTAGGAGCAGACCACGAAGAGATCCGGGTTGGTCGACTGGATCGCCCGCACGATCGACGTGAAGTCGACGGTGGTCGGCGGATAGCTCTTGTCGTAGACGATCTTGAATCCGGCGGCCTTCGCGTTCTCGCGCGCGCCTTCGCAGGCATTGTGTCCGAATTCGGCGTCCGCATTGGCCAGCGCGATCGTTTTCGGCTTGGGCTTCTGTACTTCCGCCACCTTGAAGAAGCCGCGTGTGAAGGCCGGTTTCGGCGTCGGGCCGTTCGGGATCATCGAGAAGTATTTCGAGTATTTGAATTGCTCGTTGATGCCGGTGCCGAACAGGCTGACGAACAGCTTCTTGCGTTCGATCGCGGTCGGCATAGCGGCGGCGATCTGAGTCGAGGCATAGCCGCTGACGATCAGATCGACCTTGTCGACATCGAGCAGCTTGGCATAGATGCTGGGAACCTGCGCCGGACTGCTCTGATCGTCGTAGTAGACAAGCTTGACCGGCCGGCCGAGCAGACCGCCTTTGGCGTTCATGTCGGCTTCCCAGACCTGCATGGCCACCAGCGACATTTTGCCGTTGGCGGCGAGCGGGCCGGTGAGCGCCATGCCGAATCCGATCTTGATCGGTTCCTTGCTCTGCGCGTGGCTGGAGACCACGAACATCCCGCATGCCGCAAGAGCGACGACCGCCCCTGTGATCCAAGCCAATGGTCGAAATTTTAGGTGCCGCATAGTGTACCCTCCCAATGAAATCGATTTTCTTGAATGATCGGCCATGCAGCGCAGCAAAATTTGATCTATCGCAAAGATAGATCAATAAAAGGCGGCGCGGGAAACGCTCCTGCGCCGCCGGTGTCTCGAAGACGCGGCGCTTACTTGTGCGCCTTCTCGTAGGGGTAGATCACCTTGCCGGTCGCCAAGTTGGCCGGCGTGAGCACGGTCTGGTAGCTCATGCCGCGCCAGGTATCGAGGCCATCGCTGTCCTTGATGCCGTGGTACTGCACCTGAAGCACGCGGGCCTTCGCCCACTCGCCGTTTTTGCCGAACTTCACGTCGCCCATCACGGTCTTGAAGGTGTGGGTGCGAATGTAGTCGGCAACCTTGTCGTCGTTGATGCTCTTGGCGCCCTCGATCGCTTGGCCGAGGAGCTGGATGTAGGCATAACCCCAGCCGCCGAGATAGTAGCCGAGCGGATCGATGCCTTCGGTCTTGGCGCGGGCCTGGTACTCCTCGAAGAACTCCTTGGTGCCGCCGTACATCATCGACTCGACCGGCACCCAGAATTCATAGTTCACGATGCCATTGAGCTTGGCCTTGAGTTTGTTCTTGAACACGGTCGCCTGCAGGCCGACCATGCCGCCGCCGAACAATTTCGGCGTCAAGCCAACCTCGTTGGCCGCTTCCACAATGCCGACCGAATCGGCCGGATAGGCGCACACCACGACCAGATCGGCGTTGGCCGCCTTGAGAGCCTGCACGATCGGGGTGAAGTCGGTGGTCTTCGGCGGGGGCGGATAGGTCTTGTCGTAGATAACGCTGAAGCCCTCTTTCTTGGCGTTATGCTGGGCGCCTTCGCGGCAGTTCTGCGAGAATTCGGCGTCCGCCGTCGCGATCGCCACCGTCTTCGGCTTCGGCTTCTGCTCGGCCGCGACCTGGAAGAAGCCCTCGGTGAAGGCTTCCTTCGGCGTCGGGCCGGTCGGCAGCATCGAGAAATACTTCTTGTATTTGAACTTGTCGTTCAGGCCCAACGCGAAAAGGCTGATGAACAGTTTGCCCTTGCGGATCACGATCGGCATGGCCGGCGCGTTGTCATTGGTCGCGTAAGGCCCAAGCAGGAGATCGACTTTGTCGACGTCGAGCAGCTTGGTGTAGATGCCGGGGATTTCCGCCGGCGAGCTCTTGTCGTCGTAATAGATGAGCTTGACCGGACGCCCGAGCAGGCCGCCGGCCTTGTTGGTCTTCTCCGCCCAGATTTGCATGGCGAGCAGCGCCTGTTTGCCGTTCGGCGACAGGAAGCCGGTCAACGCCATGGCAAAGCCGATCTTGATCGGCTCCTTCCCCTGCGCATTCGCGCCGGAGACGACGAACATCGCGCCGGCGGCGAACGTGAGGACCACGCCCGCAAACCACGCGAATGTCTTGGATTTAAGGTGTTTTAGCATTTCAGTCCTCCCCGAGTAAGCTTTGTTTTTTTGTGATCTTACGCGTATTTCCGCGGTCTGCGCTAGAGGAAAACCCTCGCGGCCGGTGGGCTATATCCCCTCCACCATGATGGTTTCCACCTCGCCGGCGCCACCGCGCCGGAATGCCGCGGCGGCATCGTATTCCGGCGAGGTGAAACAGGCGACGCCCTGCTCCAGGGTCGGAAATTCGATCACGATGAAACGATGGAATTTGTGCGGGCCTTCCATGATCTGGAAACGGCCGCCGCGCGCCAGCACCTTGCCGCCGAACTTGGCGATGATGGCGGGCACCAGGTCGGTGTATTTCTTGTACTCGACCGGATCGTTGATTTTCGAACGCGCAACCCAATAAGCGGGCATGTCTTCCTCCTGGACAGTTTCTTTGCAGTGCTTGAGACTGACATAGATCAGTCACGCAAACATCGGTCAACGCGACATGGCGCGCAAGATCATCGACATATCGGTCCCGCTCGAAAACGACGTGGCCGCCGACCCGCCCGGCTACGGCCCCAAGATCGAGTATCTCGATCATCAGGCGACCGCCGCCGACGTGCTCAAATTCTTTCCCGGCTTGAAAAAGCAAGACTTGCCCGACGGCGAGGGCTGGGGCTTCGAATGGGTGCGGCTGTCCACCCATTGCACCACCCACCTCGACGCGCCCTATCACTTCGCCTCCACCATGGATCGCGGCAAGCGCGCCATCACCATCGACGAGGTGCCGCTGGACTGGTGCCTGCAGCCCGGCGTCAAGCTCGACTTCCGCAAGTTCCCCGACGGCTATGTGGCGACCGCCGCCGACGTCGAGGCCGAGCTCAAGCGCATCGGTCACACGCTTTCGCCGCTTGAAATCGTGCTGGTGAACACCGCGGCGGGCGAAGCCTATGGCCGCCCCGATTACGTCGCCAAGGGTTGCGGCATGGGCCGCGCGGCCACGCTCTATCTGCTCGAGCGCGGCGTGCGCGTGACCGGCACCGACGGCTGGAGCTGGGATGCGCCGTTCGTCTACACCAAGCAGAAATACGCCGAGACGCACGACGCCTCGCTGATCTGGGAAGGCCACCGCGCCGGCCGCGAGATCGGCTATTGCCATATCGAGAAGCTGCACAATCTCGATGCCCTGCCGGCCAAAGGCTTCATGGTGAGCTGCTTTCCGGTGAAGGTGCGCGGCGGCTCCGCCGGCTGGACGCGCGCGGTGGCGATCCTCGATGATTGATCGCCAGATCAAAAATCTGACCATCGATGCCGCGCGGCTTTGGGACGACCTGATGCTGACCGGCAAGATCGGCGCGACGCCGAAGGGCGGCATTTGCCGGCTGACGCTGACCGAACTCGACCGCGAGGTGCGCGACTGGTTCAAGGCGCAAGCACACGCGCTCGGCTGCACGGTCACCGTCGACGACATGGGCACCATGTTTGCGCGGCGACCCGGCCAGCGCGCCGATATTCCGCCCATCGCCATGGGCAGCCATCTCGACACCCAGCCGACCGGCGGCAAGTTCGACGGCGCCCTCGGCGTGCTCGCCGCGCTGGAGGCTTTGCGCAGCCTGCATCGCGCCGGCTACGAAACATTCGCGCCCATCGAAGTCGTCAACTGGACCAACGAGGAAGGCGCCCGCTTCGCGCCGCCGATGATCGCCTCCGGCGTGTTCGCCGGCGTCTACAGCCGCGACTGGGCCTGCGCCCGCGCCGACCGCGGCGGCGAAACCTTCGGCAACGCGCTCGACAAAATCGGCTATCGCGGCGCGCAGCGTTGCGGCGACCACAGGCTGTCGGCCTTTTTCGAACTGCACATCGAGCAAGGCCCTTATCTCGAAGCCGAGGGCAAGGACATCGGCATTGTGACCGGCGTGCAGGCGATGCGCTGGTATGAAATGACGATTGTCGGCCAGGAAACCCATGCCGGCACGACGCCGATGCCGCGCCGCCATGACGCGCTGCTCGGCGCCGCGCGCGTGGTCGAGGCGGTCAACCGGGCCGCGCGGCAATATCCGTCCGCGGTCGGCACCGTCGGCGTGCTCGAGGTGAAGCCCGGCTCGCCCAACGTCGTGCCCGGCGAAATTTTCCTCACCGTCGATCTGCGCGATCCCGACGCCGCCGTGATCGATCGCATGGAAAAAGAGATTACCGCGCAGGCCCGCAGCATCGGCGGCGAGCTTGGACTTGAAATTGCGATCAAAACCATTTCCGCCGAGCCGGCCGTGCAATTCGACGCCGGCTGCGTGGCCGCCGTGCGCGCGGCGGCGGAGATTTCCGGCTACTCCGCCCGCGACATGATCTCGCGCGCCGGCCACGACGCCGCTTTCGTGTCGCGCGTCGCACCGGCGGCGATGATCTTCGTGCCGTGCAAGGACGGCATCAGCCACAACGAGGCGGAATACTCATCCAAGGAGCAATGCGCGGCCGGCGCGCAGGTGCTGCTGCAGGCCGTGCTCGACTACGACCGGCAATTGGCCGAACGTACGGGAAATAACAGATTCCGTCATTCCGGGGCCGGCCGAAAGCCGCAACCCGAAATGACAAGGGTCAGGCCGGCGCCGCATTGCGCGCGTGCAGCGCCATGGCGATCAGCGCCGAACCGCCGAACACCATATTGATGCCGACCAGGAGCCCGATCGCCCAGGCCGCCGTGCTGGGCAGGCCGGCAAATACCAGCGTGGCCAGCACCAGGTCGACGATGCCGCTGAACAGCATCCAGCCCCATTTGCCGGACAATTCCCGTTTGTGATCGAGCGCGAACATGATCGAGGCGACGCCCTCGATGATGAAGAAGGCGACCAGCACGATGGTGAGCGAGAACGCTCCGCTGATCGGCCGCGCCAGCAGCAGAACGCCGACCACGACGCCGAGCACGGCGGAGAGCAGCGACCACCAGAAGCCGGGCGCATGGCGCATCCAGAATGTCGTGAACAATCCCATCACGCCGCTGACCAGGAAAAGCCAGCCGAGGATGATGGTCACCGCCAGCGTGGCGAGCGGCGGGATCACGATGGCGGTTGCGCCCAGCACGAGGAGCACAACGCCTTCGACCAGGAACAGCACCCAATGCTCATGCAGCGCGCTCGCCACCGCGCTCTGGAATTTGGCGATGTCGGGTTGATTGGCGGACATGGCAGCCTCCGTGCGTTGCCCCCGAAGGCATCATATACCCTTGCGCATGACGCCGGTATATCGCCGTGGGCTCACGCCCACAGCCGTTCCTTTTCCAGCCCCTTGTAGATGCCGGCGACGTATTCGCCGTAGCCGTTGAAGAGCAGCGTCGGCCGGTGCTCGCCGGTGCCGATCAATTCCTCGCTCGCCTGGCTCCAGCGCGGATGCGGCACCGCCGGATTGACGTTGGCCCAGAAGCCGTATTCGGACGCCTGCAGCGCCTCCCAGTAACCCTTCGGCCGCTCTTCGACGAAGGAAAAGCGCACGATCGACTTGATCGACTTGAAGCCGTATTTCCACGGTACCGCCAGCCGCAAGGGCGCGCCGTGCTGCTTGGCCATCGGGTGGCCGTAGGCCCCGGTGGCAAGGAAGGCGAGTTCGTTGGTCGCTTCCGCCATGGTGAGGCCTTCGACGTATGGCCAGGGGAACCAGGTCATGCGCTCGCCGGGCGCGACTTTCGGATTCGTGAAAGTCTCCATGCGCACGAATTTGGCCGAGCCGAGCGGCTTGGCAAAATCGACCAGTTTGGCGAGCGGGAAACCGGTCCAGGCGATCGCCATGCTCCAGGCCTCCACGCAGCGGTGGCGGTAGGTGCGCTCCTCCAGCGTCATCTTGCGGATCAGCTCGTCGATGCCGATCTCGAACGGCTTCTCCACCAGGCCGTCGATCTTCACCGTCCACGGCCGGATCGGCAGCAGCTGCGCCTGCTCGGAAACTTCCTTGGAGGAATTGAATTCGTAGAAATTGTTGTAATGCGCGTTGATCTTCTCGTCGGTGATCGGGCGGTCGAGCACATATTTCTCGTTGCGCTTGGCCGGATAAAGATCGGCGCTCGGATCCGGCAGCTTGGCGAGGTCGGCGACGCGCTGCGCACGGGCGGCGCGCGGCATCAAAGCCAAGGCGCTCGCGCCGCCGGCCAAGAAACTGCGGCGATTGAAAAACAGATGTTCGGGCGTGGCGAGGCGCTCGGGGATTTCCCAGCCACGGCGGCGAATGACATTCATGGCGCATGCCCTCTCGGAATCATGCGCCAACAGCTACGGCGGCGGCGGCTCACAGGCAAATCACGGTTGCGGGAGGTAAGTTGTCGTCCCCGCGAAAGCGGGGACCCATACGCCGTGCATTCTCGAGAGGCCGCGGAGTATGGGTCCCGGCTCGCGCGATACTACGCATCGCTTGGCCGGGACGACAGTAACTACTCCGCCGCCCGTCTTGCCGCCACGATCTGGTCGGCGGTGCGGCCGGTGAGTTCGGCCATATGGTCGAACTTGAAGGCGAACGAGCCGACGCCGGCGGTGGCCGAGCGCACCTCGATGATGAGATCGCCGATCTCGGCTTCCGCCATCTGCGCGCGCACCATGTCCCAGCCCTGCCAGCCCTCGCGGGTGTCGAAGCCGAGGATCTGGCCGCGCCGGCCCGCCAGGATGGCGTTCATCTTGGCGGTGGCCTCGCTCGGGCAGACGATCTCGACCAGATGGATCGGCTCCAGCAGCACCGGCTGGCATTGCGGCAGGCCTTCGGCGATGCCGACGCGGCCGGCGATGCGGAACGCCATGTCGGAGGAATCGACCGTATGGTAGGAGCCGTCGATCAGCGCCACCTGGATATCGACCACCGGGAAGCCGAGCGGGCCGTGCTTGAGGCCGTCGAGCACGCCCTCCTCCACCGCCGGGATGTAATTGCGCGGCACCACGCCGCCGGTGATGCGGTCCTCGAACTTGAAGCCGGAGCCGCGCGGCAGCGGCTTGATCTCCAGCATCGTGTCGCCGAACTGGCCGTGGCCGCCGGACTGTTTCTTGTGCCGTCCGCGCACGGTGACCGGCTTGCGGATGGTCTCGCGATAGCCGACCGTCGGCGGCCGCGTGGTGACCGGAACCGCATAACGGTCGCCGAGCCGCTCGGCCGCCACGCGCAAATGCATCTCGCCCTGGCCCCAGATCACCACCTCGTGGTTCTCGGCGTTGTGCACGACGGTGAGCGAGGGATCTTCCTCGGTGAGCTTGGTGAAGGCGGCGCCGAGCTTGACGTCGTCCTTGCGCTCCTTGGCCTGCACCGCCAGCGCCAGCACCGGCGCATAGGGCTTCACGTCGACCAGCGCCGCGATGCACCTGCTTGCCGGCCGACAGCGTGTCGCCGGTCTTGGCGCCGTCGAGTTTGCCCAAGGCGACGGTCTCGCCGGCCGTCGCCGGCCCCCGCTTCTCGAAGTGCTGGCCCATGACCTTGAACACGCCGGACACGCGTCCTGCTTCGCCGTTCGGCGTATGGAAGACGGTGCCGTCGGTAACTTGCCCGGCGAGCAGGCGCGCGATCGACATCTTGCCGCCGTGCGTGGTGTGGAAGGTCTTGAGCACCAGCGCCAGCGCATCGCTGCCGGGCTTGGCGCCGAGCCGCGCGGCGGTCTCGGCCACGCCGGGCGCCTCGTGGCGCAGCGCCTTCAACAGGCGCAGCACGCCGTTCGAACGGGTGGCGACGCCGAGCAGCACCGGCACGACCTGGCGTTCGCGCAATTCCTTGGCCAGATCGTCGAACACCTTGTCGCGCGGCGGCTGGATATCCTCGAGCAACTGCTCCATCAGCTCGTCGTCGTGATCGGCCAGCGTCTCCAGCATGGTGAAGCGCGCTTCCTTCTCGCGATCGAGATCCTCGCCCTTGAGCTCGATCACCTCGGACGGCGCCGTCTCCTTGTAGACATGGGCGCGCTCGAGCGCGAGATCGACGAAGCCGGCGATCAGGTCGCCGTTCCAGATCGGAATCTGGCGCAGCAGCAGCGGCACGCGCGAGGCCGGCTGCAACAGCTTGAGCGTTTCGCGCACGCGCTTGTCGGCCTTGTCGATCTTGTTGAGGAACAGGAAGTGCGGAATGTTGAGGTCTTCCAGTTCGCGCAGGATCAATTGCAGTTGCGGGACCTTCTTCTCGTCGGCCTCGCAGACCACGACCGCGGCGTCGACCGCCGGCAGCGCCGCGCGCATGTCATGAATGAATTCGACCGAGCCGGGGCAATCGATGAAGGTGTAGCTGTCGCCCATGAAAGTGGTGGTGGCGACGGACGCCTCGACGCTCATCTTGTGACTGCGGGCTTCCTTGCTGGCGTCGCCGACGGTGGTACCCGCGTCCACCGTGCCTTGCCGCTGCACCGCTCCGGTGCGGGCGAGAATTGCTTCAAGAAGTGTGGTCTTGCCGCTTTGAAACGGGCCCACCAGCGCGATGCACCGGGGACCCCTGGGACCCGTGCCGTTCTGTCCCATAATACCTCCCTTGCCGGCCGGGAGGTCGGACCTGATTTCCCGGCCCTGTCACAGTATCGTCTCAGGTGGGAGCGGCACTGGCAAGAGGCGATGGTGGAAATGAAACGGCCGCCCGCAGGCGGCCGTCCAAGCTGTCATGCGACGAGACGCTCAGCGCATCGAATGCAACTCGAGCGAAGCGACGCCGGCCGCAAGGTTAAGCCCGGTCTGCCCCGTCACCGACAAGGGTTGCAGCGCGACCGTGCGGTTGGAGCCGCCGATCAGCGCGTTGGCGCCGAGGCCCACGGCAACCGTCGCCTCAGCCGTCGCGCCGGTGTAGACACCGGCAAGAACGCCGGGGCCGAACGACGACGGCGCCCAGACCGCCCACACCATCTGGCCGGCCGTTGTGGCGCCGATGTCGAGGCCGAACTTGCTGATCGTGCCGACATATCCTTCGGGTGGGCCCGGCTGATCCGGATTGAACATGCACTGCACGCCCTTCTGCGAACCGATGATCATGCCGATGCCGCCGGAAACATCGCAGACCAGCGTACCCGCTTTGATGCGATCCTGAGCGGCCGCGCCGCCGATCGCCGTGACGAAGCCCAACGCCAGGACACCGAGCCCTAGGAATATGCGACGCATGCAACCCCCCTTTGTGATTATGACTTGCTGGCGCAATTGTGAGCGGAACGCCGGGCGAAGTCAAAAGCAGGCCCGCCGACTGGTAAACGGGTAACGTGGCCTTGCCACGATACCCCCGGTTGCTACTTCAAATTCCCGCAGAAACGCTGGATACGCCGGCAGGCTTCCTCCAGGTCCTCGGTCTTGGTGGCGTAGGAAATGCGGAACGCCGGGCCGAGGCCGAAGGCCGCGCCCTGCACCACCGCCACGCCTTCGGCTTCCAGCAATTCGGTGACGAAGTCCTCGTCGCTCGCCAGTTTCTTGCCGGTCGAGGCGGTCTTGCCCATGGTGCCGGCGCAGGACGGATAGACATAGAACGCGCCTTCCGGCGTCGGGCACTTGATGCCGTTGGCCTGGTTGAGCATCGACACCACCAGGTCGCGCCGCTCCTTGAAGATCTTGTTGTGCTTGGCGATGAAGTCCTGCGGCCCGTTGAGCGCCTCCACCGCCGCCCATTGCGACACCGCCGCCGGGTTCGAGGTCGACTGCGACTGGATCATCGCCATCGCCTTGATCAAAGGCTCCGGCCCGCCGGCATAGCCGATGCGCCAGCCGGTCATGCAATAGGCCTTCGACACGCCGTTGATGGTGAGCGTGCGCGGATAAAGCGACGGCTCGATCTGCGCCGGCGTGGTGAACTTGAAGTCGTCGTAGACCAGGTGCTCGTACATGTCGTCGCTCATCACGTGCACGTCCGGATGCTTCACCAGCACCTCGGTGAGCGCCTTCAGCTCGGCGCGCGTATAGGCCGCGCCCGACGGGTTCGACGGCGAGTTGAGCAGCACCCATTTGGTCTTCGGCGTGATCGCGCGTTCGAGCTGCGCCGCCGTCAACTTGAAGCCGGTCGCCATGGTGGTCTCGACCGCCACCGGCTCGCCGCCGGCGATGAGCACCATCTCGGGATAGCTCACCCAATAGGGCGCGGCGAAAATCACCTCGTCGCCCGGGTTGAGCGTCGCCACGAACGCGTTGTACAGCACCTGCTTGCCGCCGGTGCCGACCGTGATCTGCGACGGCTTGTAGTCGAGCCCGTTCTCGCGCTTGAACTTCTTGGCGACCGCCTCTTTCAGCTCGGCGATGCCGTCGACGTTGGTGTATTTCGACGCCTTGCCGGCGCGGATCGCCTTGATCGCCGCCTCTTTGATGTTGTCGGGCGTATCGAAATCCGGCTCGCCGGCGCCCAGGCCGATGACGTTGCGGCCGGCCGCCTTGAGCGCGCGCGCCTTGTCGGTGACGGCGATGGTCGCCGACGGTTTGACGCGCTTGAGCTGGTCCGCAAGGAAGGCCATCGAAAGTCTCCGAAATCCGGGATTCGCAATGCTCTTTATAGTGTCGTAACGGGCCAAAACGGCGACAGCAAGACGCAAAGAATGATGCATTCATCAAGCTCTGTTGATGGCCTAACCCTCCCTTAAGCCTGCTTTGCTAGACCCTCCCGCGATGGCCGGATTTATTGACATTCTGCGCAGCGGCGCCTGGCTGACCCGCGAGCGGGTGCGGCTGGTGGCCGTTGCCCTGCTGGCCGCCTTTGTGCTCGGCGCCGGTTTTCTGATCGCCACCTCGAACGGGCTGAACGACCGCTTCGGCCGCCCGCTCGGCACCGACTTTTCCAACGTCTATGCCGCCGGCACCTACGTGCTCGACGGCGAGCCGAGCGCGCCATTCGACCCGCCGCGCCAATATGCCCGCGAGCAGGCGATCTTCGGCCAAGACCACGCAATTCTACGGCTGGCATTATCCGCCGTTTTTCCTCGGCCCCGCGGCGCTGTTGGCGGCGATGCCCTACTGGCTGGCCCTGCTGCTGTGGCAGGGCGTGACGCTCATTCTTTATCTCCTCTCCATTCGCGCGATCCTGCTTATCCCTCCCCCGCTCGCGGGGGAGGGTGGCGAGCGAAGCTCGCCGGGTGGGGGCACGTTGCGATATGGACAGGTCACCCCACCCGCCACTCCCGGCGCCTTCGCGCGGGCCGACCCTCCCCTTTCAGGGGAGGGATTAAGAAAGAGTGGCTGCTGCTCGCGCTCGCCTTCCCGGCGGTGTTCATCAATCTCGGCCAGGCGCAGAACGGTTTTCTCACCGCCGCGCTCATCGGCAGCGCGCTGGTCATGCTCGAAGAACAGCCGATCCTCGCCGGCATTCTGATCGGTTGTCTGGCCTACAAGCCGCAATTCGGCCTGCTGATCCCGTTGCTGCTGATCGCCAGCGGCCGCTGGCGCGCCTTCGCCGCCGCCGCCGCGACGGTGGCGCTGCTGGCGCTCGCCGTCACATTTGCGTTTGGCCTGGACGTGTGGAGCGCGTTCCTCGCCTCCACCAAATTCACCCGCAGCATCGTGCTCGAGCACGGTGGCACCGGCTGGTACAAGATCCAGAGCGTGTTTTCCTGGGTGCGCATGTGGGGCGGCGGCCTTGCGCTCGCTTATGCACTGCAAGCCGCGGTGACCATCGCCATCGCCGCCGCGCTGACCTGGCTGTGGCGCAGCCCGGCGGCCTACCCGCTCAAGGCCGCCGGCCTCTTGATCGGCAGCGCGCTGGCGACGCCTTACAGTCTCGACTACGACCTGATGCTGCTGGCGCCGGCCATCGCCTATCTCGGAGCCGACGGCTTCGCGCGCGGCTTTGCCCCTTGGGAGAAAACAATTCTGGCGGCGCTGTGGATAGTTCCGCTCATCGCCCGCTCGATTCCGCAGGCCACGCTGATTCCGCTAGCAGTTCCAATCATGTTGCTGGCCTTCGCGATCTTGCTGCGCCGCGCCATGAACGAATGCGGCGCGCCCGGGCTTTGGCATTTTGCCGCGCGTCCCCTAAAATAGGGGTGCAAGAGCCGGATCAACGGCCGCCACCTTCTCAGGGAGCGCGCCATGCAGCTTTCCGCCGAGCAGCTTCGAGCCTTTGACGAGCAGGGCTACGTCTTCTTTCCCAACTGCTTCTCGGAAGAAGAGATCGCGCTGCTGCGCGTCGAAGCCGAGAACATCCTCAAGCTCGATCGCCAGGAGGTCTGGCGCGAGAAGTCCGGCGCCCCGCGCACCGCTTTTGCCGCGCACACCTTCAGCGAGGTGTTCGGCCTGCTGGCGCGACACCCCCGATTGGTCGAACCCCTGCGGCAATTGTTCGGCGAGGAAGTCTACGTCCATCAGTTCAAGCTCAACGCCAAGGCCGCCTTCGAGGGCGACGTCTGGCAGTGGCACCAGGACTACGGCACTTGGCAGCGCGACGACGGCATGCCGGACGCGCGCGCCATGAACATCGCGGTGTTCCTCGACCAGGTGATGCCGATCAACGGCCCGCTCTTGCTGATTCCGAAAAGCCACAAGCAGGGCGTGTTCGCCGCCGGCCACGACAAGCTCACCACGTCCTATCCGTTGTGGACGCTCGACAAGGAAACGGTGACGCGGCTCGCCGCCGAAGCGGAAAACGCCGACGGCGTCGGCATCGTGGCGCCCACCGGCAAGCCCGGCTCGGTGCTGATGTTCCACGGCAATCTGGTGCACGCCTCGCCGCCCAACATCACGCCCTACCCGCGCAAGATCGTCTACCTGACGCTGTGCGCGGTTTCCAACCACATCACCAAGTTCACGCGGCCGGAGTGGATCGCGCACCGCGACTTCACGCCGATCAAGCCGGCCGACGACGACGCCTTGCTCGAATACGCCCGCGCGCACCGCGTAGCGGCGGAATAAATATTTCTTATCCGAGTATTTGGCGCGTAACGTTTGCTGCGCTGCGCCATGAATCTGGCAATGCGTTCCGCATGGCGGCCTTTGAATTGCCGGACTTTGCACCCCATATCGCAATGGCGATCGTTTCGGGGCTATCGCGATGTACACGCTCTATTCGGACCAGCGTTCCGGCAATAGCTACAAGGTCCGCCTGGCGCTGGCCCGGCTCGGCATTCCGTTCAGGCTCGTCGAAGTCGACATCCTGCAAGGCGCCAGCCACACGCCGGAATTCCTCGCCAAGAATCCAAACGGGCAAATTCCGCTGCTCGAGGTCGCGCCCAACCGCTATCTCGCCGAATCGAACGCCATTCTCTGGTACGTCGCCGGCGGCACCACGCTGGCGCCGGAGGACCGCATCGAGCGCGCCGAAGCGCTGCAATGGATGTTCTTCGAGCAGCATAGCCTGGAGCCGAATATCGGCGCCGCCTATTTCTGGCTGGCGCTGATCAAAGGCGGGCGCGAATTGCAGCAGCACGCGCTCGAGGACTGGATGGAGAACGGCTATCGCGCGCTCGGCGTCTTGGAGATGCACCTCTCAAGCCGCCGGTTTTTCGTCGCCGACCGCTTCACCATCGCCGACATCGCGCTCTACGCCTACAGCCACGTGGCGAACCAGTGCGATTTCGACCTGGCGCGCTTCCCGGCGATCCGCGACTGGCTCGACCGGGTGGCGGCGGAACCCGGCCATGTGACGATGGATTGGCACCCGGCAGCGCTTACTGCGGCGCAGTAATTTTTTATTGGCGCATGGTCTTATCCGAAAACCGGTTCCCATCCCGGATCAAGTCAGGGATAGGCTTTTCCGGGGACCATGCGGGTATGTTCACGTTTCGTTAACCATAATCACGAAAACGCCGCGGTTCGCCACCGGCTTTGCCGCAATGGGGCCGAACACCCGCCCGCATCCCGCACCACTATGGAACGCTTCGCCAGGCGATTCGTTTGACTGTCATGCACAAGCCCATTGAAAACACCGGCTTTACGCCCCCGACCGGCCGCGCGCTCGGCCGCGAGCGCCGCACGGTCGCGCTCGCCGAGCTGGTCGCCATCGTCGGGCTCGCGCTGTCCACCATCGTCGCCGCCACCGTGGTGTCGGTCGGCATCGCGCGCGCCAACGTCGCCGGCAATGTGATCGACAACGATAGCAGCGTGTTCGCGATGGCGCTGCTGCTCGGCCTGGGCTTTATCGCCGTGGGCGGCCTGACCACGCTCAAGCTGCCCTTCCACAATCCGAAAAAGCGCTAATCCAGCAAGGACTGTCGGAACCCTCCGCGATCCCGCATAGTTGAGGCGCGGCCGAGGGAGACGGGAATGCGTTTAGTTCTATTGCTGGCGGCCCTGCTGCTGCCGGTGCGCGCCGCGCTGGCGGCGCCGCAGACATTTCCCTCCTCCGCCGGCGAACTCAAAGTCGAAACCGTCGCCGGCGGCCTGGTGCATCCCTGGTCGCTCGCCTTCTTGCCCGACGGCCGCATGCTGGTGAGCGAGCGGCCCGGCCGCCTGCGCATCGTCACGCGCGGCGGTCAATTGTCGCCGCCGCTCGCCGGCGTGCCGGGCGTTTTCGCGCAAAGCCAGGCCGGCCTGATGGACGTGCTGCTGGGCGCCGATTTTGCAAAAAATCGCACCGTCTATTTCTGCTACGCCGAGCCGGCCGAGGGCGGCGGCGGCCGCATCGCGGTGGCGCACGGGCAGCTGGAGGAAAACGGCCGCACGCCGCGCCTGGTGGCGGTGACGACGATCTTCCGCCAGCGCGGCCCCGCCTCCCATGGCCTCAACATCGGCTGCCGCATGGTGCAGGCGAGCGACGGCAATCTGTTCGTCACGCTCGGCGATCATTTCTCCGCCGCCGAGATGGCGCAGACGCTCGACAATCATATCGGCAAGATCGTGCGCATCCGTCCGGACGGCAGCGCGCCGCCCGACAATCCCTTCGTCGACAAGCCGGGCGCGTTGCCGGAAATCTGGGCCTACGGGCTGCGCAATGCCGAAGGCCTCGCCTTCAATCCGGCCGACGGCAAACTCTGGGAGCAGGAGCACGGCCCGCAAGGCGGCGACGAGATCAACATCATCGAGAAGGGCAAGAATTACGGCTGGCCAAAGGTCAGCTACGGCGTCAATTACGACGGCACGCCGGTCGGCACCGGCAAGGCGCGGATGCCGGGCGTGCAGGACCCGGTGTGGCACTGGACGCCGTCGATCGCGCCGTCCGGCATGGCGTTCTACACCGGCGACCTGTTGCCCGGCTGGAAGGGCAGCCTCATCAACGGCGCGCTCAAGTTCGAATTGCTGTCGCGGCTCGAACTCAAGGGCGACAAGGTGGTGAAGGAAGAGCGCCTGCTGCAGGCCTTGCGCGAGCGCATCCGCGACGTGCGCCAGGGGCCCGACGGCGCGCTCTATCTGCTCACCGACAATGCCGCCGGCCGCATCCTGCGCGTTTCGCCCAAATAACTCACCACTTGTGAAACACGAAAAACGCGCCGGCCGCGATCAGCGTGAAGCCGAAGCCCTGGCTTAAGGTGATCGGCTGCTTGAGGTAGACGTAGGAGAACACCGCGAAAATCACAAAAGTGATGACTTCCTGGATGGTCTTCAATTGCGCCGGGTTGTAGACGGCGTTGCCATAACGATTGGCCGGCACCGCCAGGCAGTATTCGACGAAGGCCAAGCCCCAGCTCAGCAGGATGACGTAGAACAGCGGCACCTCCTTGAAGCGCAGGTGCCAGTACCAGGCGGTGGTCATGAAGACGTTGGAGCCGATCAGCAGCGCGACCGGCAGCAGATAAGGCGAGATTGCGGGCATGGAACTCTCTGGAAAAATAGCGTCGGCGCGGGCACTTCTAGCGGCTTTTCGGTTCCGATCAATTGTCACCGCCGCGTCACACGCCTGCGCTATCCCTACAATGCTTCTGTCGTTTGTTGAGTTCGAGTAAAATCCCCTTTTTCGCGGTCCCGTGCGGCTGACCCTGCTCTCCGGGACCGCGTTTTTTTGCGCCGGCGCCATGCCCGGCGCGAAGGGCTCAGCCGTAGCGCAGCTTCATCGCGAGGATCGGCGCCATCAAGCGCCAGCGTCGCCGCGTTGGAGCCGATCAGCGGCCAATCGTCGATCGCCATGCCATAGATCAGCCAGAGCGCAATGCCGGCGGTAAAGGCGGCGGTCGCCGGCAGCGACAGCGCGCGCGTTTCCTTTTCGCGCATGACTTTCATCGCCTGCGGCAGCCAGCACAGCGTGGTGAGCGCGGCGCCGGCGCCGCCAATGACATCGATGAGCGGAACAGTCGGCATGATGGCGTCATAAGACCAATTCGGTTATGCCATGTGACAAATGACGAACACGCCGACTTCGCCCCGCCGCCTCGCCTGCGCGCGCTGCGGCACCGCATTCGAGTGCGGTGCGCCGGGCAATTGCTGGTGCGCGGCCGAGCCGTACCGGCTGCCGCTCACCGCCGCCGGCGAGAGCGAGGATTGCCTATGCCCGGCCTGCCTGCGCCGGGCGGCCGCGCTCGCCGAAAGCCGGCGCCAAGCCGGCGCATAGCCTCTCGCGCTGTCATCCTCCTGTCATGAGCGGCGGACCCACTCGCTCGCAGAGCGAATGCGAGCGGGAGGATGCCTGCCATGACCACAAGCCGCGCCGACACCGCGGACGCCACGCCGTAATCCGGCATCGTCTGGATCTACCATTTCGCGCCCGACGGAAGCGCCACGCTCGTCCCCAACGAGAGCGTCGAGCAGGCGCTCGCCGATCATGTCGGCTGGACCTGGGTGCATCTGTCGCTTGCCGACACGCGCTGCCGCGCCTGGGTCGCGCAGAACCCGCATCTGTCGGAACTCGCGCGCGAAAGCGGATGCGGGCGTTTTGAGCGGCCATGCCCCGGATGCGGCGCAGCATGCAGCACAGCGGAATGCTGCGACGCTGATCCGGGGCCGTTCCACATTCTGAAATGTAATGGTCCCGGTTCTGCAGCGCACCACTTCGTGCTGCGCTGCGCCCGGGACAGGTTGCGGAGTGGGCAGCCTCCCGCCCTTGCCCCGCGCGGCCGAACACTCATAATGCCGCTCCCGCCAATACGGCACGAGAGCCATCATGATCCTCGAAATCGCCCAGATCGACGTCAAGCCCGGCATGGAAAACGACTTCGAGGCCGGCGTGAAAAGCGCCGTGCCGATCTTCAAGCGCGCCAAGGGCTGCAAGGGCGTCGACGCTGCAGCGCTCGCACGAGAACCCGTCGCGCTACCGGCTGTTCGTGCAATGGGAGACGCTGGAGAACCACACCAGCGACTTCCGCGAGCTCGGCCGATTTCCAGGAATGGCGCAAGCTGGTCGGCCATTGCTTCGCCGCGCCGCCCAATGTCGAGCACGTCACCGAGGTGATGCGCGGCTTTTAAAATGAAGCGCAGCAGCGACCGCATCCTCACCACCCACACCGGCAGCCTGCCGCGCACCGCCAAAGTGGTGGAGCTGCTGCTGGCCGAGCAGCGGAAGCCGGGCGCCCGCCGCGCCGAACTCACCGCCGCCGTGCGCGAGGCGGTGGCGTATGTGGTGCAAAAGCAGGTCGAATGCGGCCTCGACATCATCAATGACGGCGAGCAGGGCCGCACCGACTACACCGTGCACGTGCTCGACCGGCTGACCGGCTTCGAGGGCGAGAGCACACCGCCGCTCGGCACCGGCGACGAGGAGTTTCCCGAGCTCGCGCTGCTGCTCAAGCAGTTCGCCTCGCCGTTCCAGCACCGCCCGGCCTGTTCCGGGCCGGTCGCCTGGAAGGACTTTGCGGCCGCGCAGGCCGACATCGACACCGCCAAGGCCGCGATGGCCGGGGTCCAGGCGGAGGAGTTTTTCATGACCTCGCCCTCGCCCGGGCAGATCGCGCGCTATCTCAAGAACAAATATTATGCGAGCGAAGAGGCCTATGTGTTCGCGCTCGCCGACGTGATGCGGCGCGAATACCGGCGATCGTCGATGCCGGCTTCGTGCTGCAGCTCGATTGCCCCGATCTGGCGATGCTGCGCCACATGGTCTATCTCGACAAAAGCCTCGCCGACTTCCGCAAAATAATTTCGGTCAACGTCGCCGCGCTCAATCACGCGGTGCGCGATCTTCCGCCGGAACGCATGCGCATGCACGTGTGCTGGGGCTCGACCGTGGCGCCGCACCACACCGACGTGGAACTGAAAGACATCGTCGACATCGTGCTGTCGGCGCGCCCGCAAGCGGTGTCGTTCCCCGGCGCCAATCCGCGCCACGCGCACGAATGGAAAATCTGGCGCGACGTTAAATTGCCCGCCGGCAAGATCATCATTCCGGGCGTGATCGACTCCACCTCGAATTTCGTCGAGCATCCCGAGCTGGTGGCCGACCGCATCGTGAACTATGCCGAGCGCGGTCGGACGCGAGAATGTCATCGCCGGCGTCGATTGCGGCTTCGGCACCTTTGCCGGCCGCGTGCAGGTCGATAGCAAAATCGTCTGGATGAAGCTCGCTTCGCTCGCCGAAGGCGCGCGGCGGGCATCGAAGCAGTTGTGGGCGAAGGCGGCGTAAGGCCCGGGAGCGACACCGATGATGGTTCCGATATTCGCGGCGCTGCTGCTGGCGCTGCTGGCGGCCTGGATGGGCCGGCAGGCGATCGCCATCGCCTGCCTGATCGTCTGTCTGCTGCTGTCGATCGGGCTGTTCCTGTTCGAGGTCTACAGCCCCGAATACGGCTTCCGCATGCCGTGGATCCAGACGCAGCTCGACCTGCCGGCCGCGCCAGTGCGGAGCCGCGCATGAACGCCGCATCGCCGCGCCTGCTTGCCGGGCTGAATTACCTTTATCTGCTGCTCATGATGCTGGTGATCGCCGCCATCATGACGGCGGCGATGGCGATGCAATACGTCGCCGGCGAACTGCCCTGCCCGCTCTGCCTGCTGCAGCGCGTCGCGCTGTTCGGCGTCTGCTTCGGCATCATCCTGACCTTCCGCCTCGGCGACGCGGGCCGCAATTCCGGCCTCAGCCTGCTGTTTGCGATTTTCCTGCTGGTGGTTTCGGTGCGCCAGTCGCTGCTCGACATCTACCCGCGCCCGGGCCACGCCTATATCGGCAGCGCCGTGTTCGGCATCCACATGCCGGTGTGGTGCGTGCTGATCGCGCTCGCGCTGCTCGTCGCCTATGCGGTGAAGCTCGCGCTGCTCGACGGCCGCGAGGCGCGCGCCATCCCGCTGGCGGAATTCCCGGCGCTGGCGCGCGCGGCGCGTGCCGCCGGCGCCTATGTGATCGCGCTGTGCGCGATCAATCTGGTCTCGGCCGTCGTGCAGTGCGGCTTCGACGCCTGCCACACCACGGGCTACCGGCTGCTGCAGACGGTGCACTAAGCGCTACGTGTCGAACAACCGCGCCGGCGTTTCCACCAAAATCTTGCCGCCGCACCGCCTTCGTCCGGCGTCCAGTCGAACAGCAAATCCAGCAGATGCCCGTCGTCCGGCATCACCGCGGCGGCGATGGAGGGGTGCGGCCAGTCGGTGCCCCAGATCAGCCGCTCCGGATTGGCGGCGACCAGCGCCTCGTGCAGCGCGCGCGCGTCGGCGTAGTCGGGATATTGCGTCGAGACGCGGTAGGGCGCCGAGACCTTCACATGGGCGTGGCCGTCGCCGACCAGCTTCACCAGCGCCTGGAAATTCGGCTCGTTGACGCCGCGCGCCGCCTCCACCATGCCGTAGTGATCGACCACCACCGGCATCTCGCGCGCGATCTCGCGCAAGGTGGGCGCGCTGTCCGCCAACAGGCGCCAGTCGCAGAAAATCTGCATGACCCAGCCGAGTTCGGCCATGGTCTTGCGGAACACCTCGAACACGTCGAGCCCGACCCCGCGCACGTAATTCTGCTTTTTCGCGAACAGATGAAAGCGCAAGCCCGCGCATGCCAAGCTTGTGCCAGTCGCGCAGCGTTGCCGGCGCAATACGCGTGTCGGTGATGGCGACGCCGCGCAGCCGCTGCGGAAAACGCGAAATTGCGTCGAGCACCACGCGATTGTCGTAGCCATGCGCGTTGCCCTGCACGACCAGGCCGTGTTGCGCAGCCGTTATGGTCGAGCAGCGCGAGGAATTTCTCGACCGGCGCGTCGGGCGGCGTATAGCCGCGCCCGGGCGTGTAGGGAAATTTGTCGCTCGGCCCGAACACATGCGCGTGGCTGTCCCAGGCGCCGGGCGGCGGCATTGTGCGCGGCCTTTGTGGCTGCGCCACCGGGCCGGCGATGGGGATGGGTTCGTGGGCGGTGGTCATCTTTTCCCGTCATTCCGGGACGACGCGAAGCGTCGGACCCGGAATCCAGATGCAACTTCTGAATACGTTTCTGGATTCCGGGTTCGCGGGCTAAAGCCCGCGCCCCGGAATGACAGAAAATCAACCCAAATGAATATTGGCTTCCTTCACCACGCCGCTCCACAATTTCATCTGGCCCTCGACGAATTCGTGGAATTCCTCCGGCGTATTCTGGCGCGACACGATGTTGAGCTGCTTGAAGCGCGCGGCAACCTCGGGCGAGACCAGCGCCTGGTTGAGCGCCTTGTTGAGCTTCGCCACGATCGGCTGCGGCGTGCCGTGCGGGAAGAACACGCCGTTCCATTCGTAGGCTTCGAAGCCGGGGATCGTATCCGACACCGGCGGAATGTCGGGCAGGCTTTCCAGCCGGCCCTTGCCGGTGTGCGCGATCGCTTTCAGCTTGCCGCCTTTGAGCAAGCCGACCACCGAGGAGCCGTTGGCGAAGAAGAACTTCACCTGCCCCGACATCACGTCGGTGAGCGCCAGCCCGCCGCCGCGATAGGGCACGTGGTTGATCTTGATGCCGGTCACGTGGCGGAACATTTCGAGGCAGAGATGCTGCAGCGTGCCGTTGCCGGACGAGGCCATATTGATGCCGTTGGGCTGCGCCTTGGCATAGGCGATGACGTCGGCCACCGTCTTCACCGGCAGCGAGGGCGTGACGACGAGAATGTTCGGCACCAGCGAGACCAGGAACACCGGGTCGAAATCCTTGCGGTAGTCGAACGGCAGCTTCGGATAGAGCGCGCCGTTGACCGAAAACGCGGTGCCGTCGTGCAGCATCGTGTAGCCGTCGGGATCGGATTTCGCGACGATCGCTTCGCCGATGGTGCCGCCGGCGCCGCCGCGGTTCTCGACCACGAATTGCTGGCCAAGGTCTTGGCTTGCCTTGGCGTACAGGATGCGCGCGGTGGTGTCGGCGCCGCCGGCCGGCGGATAGGGCACGATCACCCGCACGTTGCGGTCGGGCCACGCCGTTTGCGCGCGCGCTTGGCCCGCCAGCGGCGCGGCGGCCAATCCGGCCAATACTGAGCGTCGTGTGATCGTGCCGGCCATCGTTTCCTCCCTGATTTTTGCCGAGAATAGCACCGGGCCGCGCCTGCGTAAGGCCGCCCTTTCCCCGCCGCCGGACTCGCCCCATATTCGAGGCAATGGCGAAGCCTCCCAAGAAACCGAAAGATCCCGCGCACCCGACGCGCGCCAAAGCGGCGCGGCCGATCGAGCCGCCGACGCCGGACGCGCTCGCCGATCTGCTCAATCCGGCGATCAACAAGGGCACCGCGGGCCTCGGCTCGGGAACTGGAAACTCGTCATTCCGGGGCGCGAGCGCAGCGAGCGAACCCGGAATCCAGAAGCAGCCGCCGAGCAAGCATCTGGATTCCGGGTCCGGTCCTTCGGACCGTCCCGGAATGACAGAGAGTGCATTGCAGCCGCCGCCGGACAATTCGTTCGACCGCCGCGCCGATTTTTCCGCCGCCCACAAGGCGCGCAAATCGACGCCCAAACTTCCGGAAGAATAGGGCTTCGAGGAAGCGCCGCAGCGCGATTACGCCGCCTCGCCGATCAGCGGGCTCGATCCGGCGTTGGCGAGAGAATTAGGGTTAGGAGACGATGACGCGCTTACTTCACCCTCCCCTGGAAGGGGAGGGTCGCGCGCCGAAGGCGCGCGGGGTGGGGTGATTGGCGGCGAAAAAGATTCACCCCCTCCCGGATCGCTGCGCGATCCGACCTCCCCCTCCAGGGGGAGGTGAAGAAAGAGGGAAAATATCGCCTGCCGCGCGCCGATCTGCCGACCAACAATGCCGGCGGCGTGAGCGGTTTCGGCGGCATGGCCAGCCAGCAGTCGCTGGAAAAATTGCTGCGCGAGGGCCGCCAGGAATTCGCCGACGAGGCGGCCAGCGGCAAAGTCTGGCTGCCGCACCGGCCGCCGCGCCCGGAAAAATCCGAAGGCGGCCGCCGCTTCAAGATCGTGTCCGAGTTCGAGCCGCAGGGCGACCAGCCCGAGGCGATCCGCGAACTGGTCGAGGGCGTGCAGCGCCACGACCGCACGCAAGTTCTTCTGGGCGTCACCGGCTCGGGCAAAACCTTCACCATGGCCAAGGTGATCGAGGCGACGCAGCGCCCGGCGCTCATCCTGGCGCCCAATAAAACTTTGGCCGCGCAGCTCTACGGCGAGTTCAAGTCGTTCTTCCCCGACAACGCGGTGGAATATTTCGTCAGCTATTACGACTACTACCAGCCGGAAGCCTACGTTCCGCGCACCGACACCTATATCGAGAAGGAATCCTCCATCAACGAGCAGATCGACCGCATGCGCCATTCGGCGACGCGCGCGCTGCTCGAGCGCGACGACGTGGTCATCGTCGCCTCGGTGTCCTGCATCTACGGCATCGGCTCGGTGGAAACTTATTCGGCCATGACCTTCACCCTCAAGCAGGGCGGCAGAATCGCGCAGCGCCAATTGCTCGCCGACCTGGTGGCGCTGCAATACAAGCGCACGCAGGCCGATTTCTTCCGCGGCTCGTTCCGCGTGCGCGGCGACACCGTCGACATTTTCCCGGCGCATTACGAGGACCGCGCCTGGCGCGTGCATCTGTTCGGCGACGAGATCGAGAAGATCGAGGAGATGGACCCGCTCACCGGGCAGAAAACCGACGAGCTGGAATTCGTCAAAATCTACGCCAATTCGCATTACGTCACGCCGCGCCCGACGCTGTTGCAGGCGATCTCCAACATCAAGGCCGAACTGCGCCAGCGCCTCGACCAGCTCAACGCCGCCGGCCGCCTGCTGGAAGCGCAACGGCTCGAACAGCGCACCGTGTTCGACCTGGAAATGATGGAAGCGACCGGCTCCTGCGCCGGCATCGAGAACTATTCGCGCTATCTGACCGGCCGCAAGCCGGGCGAGCCGCCGCCCACGCTGTTCGAATACGTGCCGGACAACGCGCTGGTGTTCGTGGACGAGAGCCACGTCTCCATCCCGCAGCTCGGCGGCATGTACCGCGGCGACTTCCGCCGCAAGGCGACGCTCGCCGAATACGGCTTCCGCCTGCCCTCCTGCATGGACAACCGTCCGCTTGCGCTTCGAGGAATGGGACGCCATGCGGCCGCAGACCATGGCGGTCAGCGCCACGCCCAGCCACTGGGAGATGAACGAGGCGCGCGGCGTCTTCGTCGAGCAGGTGATCCGCCCGACCGGGCTGATCGATCCGCCGGTCGAAATCCGCCCGGCGCGCACGCAGGTCGACGATCTGGTCGGCGAAGTGCGCGCCGGTGGCGGCCAAAGGCTACCGCGCGCTCATCACCGTGCTGACCAAGCGCATGGCCGAGGACTTGACCGAATATCTGCACGAACAGGGCATTCGCGTGCGCTACATGCACTCGCGACATCGACACGCTGGAGCGCATCGAGATCATTCGTGACTTAAGACTTGGCGCCTTCGACGCGCTGGTCGGCATTAATCTGTTGCGCGAGGGCCTCGACATTCCCGAATGCGCGCTGGTCGCCATTCTCGACGCCGACAAGGAAGGCTTCCTGCGCAGCGAGACTTCACTGATCCAGACCATCGGCCGCGCCGCCCGCAACGTCGACTGCAACGTCATCCTCTATGCCGACCAGGTCACCGGCTCGATGCAGCGCGCCATCGAGGAGACCAATCGGCGGCGCGAGAAGCAGGTCGAGTACAACAGCGCGCACGGCATCACGCCGGAGAGCATCAAGCGCTCGATTCACGACATTCTCGACAGCGTGTACGAGCGCGACCACGTGCTGATCTCGACCGGCGGCGCCGGCGAAGGCGAGTTCGCCGAGGCCGCCAGCATCGGGCACAATTTCGAGGCGGTGATCGGCGATCTGGAAACGCGCATGCGCGAGGCCGCCGCCGATCTCGACTTCGAGCAGGCCGCGCGCCTGCGCGACGAGATCAAGCGCCTGCGGCAGACCGAGATGGCGGTGGTGGACGACCCGACGGCGAAGAATCCCTCCCCCGCAGGGGGAGGGTGCCGCGCAGCGCCGGGTGGGGGTTCGCGCGCCGTAGCGCGCAGCGCGAAGGCGGGTGCCGAAAGCCCGCGCAGCAAGCTCGGAAGGCCCGGAATGCGGGGTGGGTTTAAGAGGGGAAGGTAGCGCTTTACTTTTCCCTATTCGGCCACGACTAGCTCCGAACGCGAATTGTATGTGTAGGTCTTCCAATTGGGCCTATAAGTATCGTCAGCCTGATCGCCCCAGGTCAGCCAGTTCTTTCTTCTGCCGCGCGCAAAGAGTTCCAAATATGGGCCGGGACTGCACGCCTCAACGATATCGTATAGCTCATCTGGCTTCCGTGAGTGCTCGCGTTTTCGAGTCGCCAGAAAATTTACTTGGCTTCTTCCAGCGTCAAGAGTTCTGGCGTTTTTCCCTTTAACGCCGAATAAAATAAGTTCGGTCACATTGCGGAAGTAAAAGCCAACACCTCTCCCATCGGGGCCACCATCTTTACGCACTTTGTGCCAAACAAGGTTCGATTTATATTCAAATCCCCACGCCCTCATGACGGTAAGACCATCCGGCAGAAGCGCGTTGGGGCACCAAAGGTATAGGTGCGCCTTAGGCATAACGACGCTCTCAATCGGCATCAGTTCAATTTCATTTAGGTTCAGCGTCGAATAACGCGACAACCGGCGATGCTCCGGGGCAATTTTTCCAGTTTTGTTTTGAAATTGCCACGGCGGATCGGCAAGAATGGTTGCTACTCTCTGTCCTCCTGTGGCGGCAATTAATTCATCTCTATGCCACATGGCACTCACTTCCCTACGCTATGCTAGGAAACGTTAAACCCTGCTTGGGTGAATCGATCATAGAGTTGGCTTTTAATCCAGGCAACAAACTCCAAATCATCTTCACTGTATTGACGATGGGGATTTTTGTGCGCTGTATGGCGCCGAATTTCATTTAATTTTTCAAGCCACGCCAAATAGTATTTTTTTCCGCCCTTTTCGTCGGGAATCTGAATACTAAATATGGGTTCAAACGAGGACCAGTTTGACGACTGCCGAATGATTTTGTCGAAGTCGATTAGCTCAAGGCAAGCTTCCTTAAGCGAACGCTTCGCAACTGACGTCATTTGCTGCTTTTTATACGCCGCCTGTTTAATTTCCGAGTTTTCAATTCCCAATTCCCAATACGCTTTTTCGCCGGACGGAAGTTTCGTTAGTTCCATGAATCTTTTTAAGTGTCTCAATAACAACTTCAGATATATAATTTTGCAAATCATTCACATCATTATCGGCCTGCTGAACGCGAGCATCCGCCTGACGTTCTTTATATTTTTTGAATTCGTGGCTCCCAAAATCCTTATGCTTTTTTTGGATGAGTTCACAAAGATTATAGTAATACTCAGCAACGCCCCCTTCTCCAAATTTGCGCGAGAACTTTGTTTCGATCTGCTTATCTAATGCGTTTTCAACAAACGTCCGAATAGGTTCAATAAACGGTACCAACTGGCTAATTATTTTTTCCGGAGTCTCAACCGTCGGATCAAATGCGCCGTCTTTAGTCAAATATTGCAGTGCTTCTTGCATCAATTGAAAATGCGCTCGAATGCCTGGGTTCACGCATATGTATGCGGCTCTTCCTTTTTCCCACCGCTCCGGACTTGCCTCCATGATCGAACGAAAATAGCCGTTTGTTACTTTTCTCGCTCGTGCAAGTGTCTCATCGTCTGTCTGGCCGCTAAAATATCCCGGCACCTTAGATTTTTTTGGGAGTACCCTGCCAAGAAGATTGGATCGAACCAGGCCTTTCACAGCTTCTGCAATTGTCAGATTTTGAGATACATCGGGCGTCACGCCAGGAATCTCAAATCTTCGAAAAAACGGACTCGTAACGTCATTGCTGATACTTCGCACAAGAGCAGAACTCAATGCCGAAATCGCCTCCTTGGGATCGCCCGAACCCAATTTTAAGTCTGCTTGCAATGTTACAAGCAAACTTTTTGATACGCTGCGCTGTTCATGGTTGATCGTAATAAATAGATCAGCTTCGGTTTTGGTATCCATCTTTTCAAATGCCAATACAAATAGGTTCGTATCTAAGAAACGGTCCGGAATATTTGAGAAGCCATACAGACGGTGCTGTCCATCGATAATCCACGCCGACTTATAGCTGCTGGGGAGATAGAGCCACCCAAATTTGATGTTTGGATCTGCGTTGTCCTTATTTGACAGTAAGTCGAAACGGCAAGATTCCGTAAAGTTCACAAGAATATTGGTCGGAAAATAGCCGCCATTTTGTATGAAGGCCCCGATATCACCGATACGCTTTTTGTTGATCATTCTTTGATATGCGGGCCTACTATCCGGATGGTTTAATGCCTGATGATTAACAAAAGCGATTTTCAAAAGATAGCGCGCACTCACAACAAAACTATAATAGACATGCGCACCAAATCTGCCCCGCACGGCGGGAATGCGCACATTCTGTAGATTTGGAATCTCTTGGCCTTCAAGAAATTCGGCTAAAAATTGGTATCGACCAGCCGTGCCGATGTGCGAAACAAACGCTTCAAAATATTGAATTTCATTCTCGGTAATTACCCGGATATTTGCCGCCTCAGCGCGTTCGGCATCCTTTTCAGCCCAAATAATATTGTTCGTAGCCAACAGCCAGATAATTTTTGGATTGAAACCTTTTCCAAAATAACTACGGATAGCCTGGCTTAGTTTCTTTTGGAGGCCTTCTAAATCCTCGATATCTTTCTGTAGAACTCTACGACCGCGATTTTCCCCAGCCTATTGAATTTCTCTTGTGACCCATTCGTCAAGATAATTGTTGTTGACTCTATTCCTATAGGACTATATACCCGTCTAATCCCACCCAACCAAGGGCGTTGTCATGAGACGTCATTTCAGCGGGGTGGGACGCGGCGCCTGCGGGCGGGGATGAACGTACCCCCGCTCCCGGGAGGCCCCGGGCAGCCGTCCGCTCCAACTAAGTGGAGCTGCCTTTCGAGGCTGCACGCGGCGCGGATGAAGGCGGGCGAAAGTCCGCTGGATCAGGTGAGCCAAAAGCCACCCCCGGTCCGCGCCCGGAAGTTACGGCCCCGGGGACAGAAATCGCCGCCGTGGAGCGCCGAGAGGCGCCCGCGCTTCGCAAGGAGCGCGGCAAGACGGAAGACTGGTGCGCCGCTTGGCGCTCCACCCCCTCGGTTTTGCGAGGGGCACGGAAAGAGACTACGGCCTACCCGGGGCCGCCAAAGAATACGGGCGTCGGCGCTTGCTCTATTGTCATTCCGGGGCCGGCCGAAGGCCGGAAACCGGAATCCAGATGCATACGCTGCACCTGTTTCTGGATTCCGGGCCCGCTCGCTCCGCTCGCGTCCCGGAATGACGAAAGGAAATCATGTCCGACAACGGCATCCTCAGCGGCCTCACGAAATTAGTTGCCGAAGTCGGAAAAGTGCCGATAAAGAGCGTCCACATCGTGATTCGAGACGCCCGCGATCTGCCTTACAGTTTCGCCGGCGCACCGATGCCCGAATGGATTCCCGCCGGGGGCGGCCGAACCCGCTTTGGAAGTGTTGCCATGACGCCTGTGTCCGCCCGCGTAGCTTCCCGCATCCTGCCGCTCGTGCTCGCCGCCGGCCTGCTCGCGGCCTGCGAAACCACCGGCGCCGGCGTCGCCACGGAACCGCCCAAGCCGCCGGAGCCGCCGATGACCCATACGCGGGCGGCCGAGCAGTGCTGGATGGCGACCGAAAAGGGCGCCGCCAGCCTGTCGCTCGACAAGCGCGCCGACCTGGTCGACAAATGCATCGCCGATAAAATGAAGACGGCCTCCGGCACGGCCGAGCCGGCGCCGGCGCCCGAGGCCAAAAAGCCCGAGGCCAAAAAGAAGAAGCCCGCCGCCGCCGAAGCCAAGAAAAAGAAACCCGCCGAAGCCGCCGGCGAGAAAAAAGGCGACAAAACCGACAAGGACAAAAAGGACCAGACGCCGGACGCCGCCGACAAGAAGCCCTGAACGGGGGCCGTCGAGCCGCCCCTTGCGGGCCGGCGGCGGCCGTATCACCATCCAATTCCCAAGCCGCCTAGGAGGTCGTCATGGCTAAAGGTCAGATGCGGGTTCCCAAGGAAAAGAAGAAGCCGAAGGCCGACAAGGACAAGCCCAAGCAGATGTCCGCCTACAAGCTGGCGCAAATGCAGGGCCCGTCCGGCAGCCCCTACAGCACCCCGCCCGGCAAGAAGCCCTGAGCGCTATTTCTTGCCGCTGCCGGTCGTGGCGCCGGGCTGGTCGGCGTCCTTGGCCATTTCCAGGCAGTGAGCAGCTCGACATAGCTCGGAAAGCCGCCCAGCCGCGACAGCGACACGCAGCGCGTCCGTTGCGCCGGGGTGTATTGTCCCCATTGCTCCTTCAGCTTGTCGCGCGCGGTCAACTCGTCGCGCTTACAAGCTTCCGCGTTGCGGTCTTGCGAGGTCGAGGCGGCGGCGCGGCAGCTCGGCTCGAAATTGAGCTGCGGAATCTGATCGGCGGCCAGCACCAGATACGACCCGGTTAGAATGATCGGCAAAAGCGCAGGCATGGCGTTCCCTCCTCTTTCCACGCACAGTCAAAGTTCCAAGTTTCATTGGACCCCTTCCCGGGCCGCGTTTCATGCGGCTGTGCCATGATGCTTTTGCGTGGCCCGGCCGCTTCACATCTTCGCCCCAGTTGCATGCGAGACGCGCAAAGTGGGGCTTAACCGGTTGCGGCCGAACAATGGGCGACGAAAAAAGCCGGCACGGCAGGTCGGGGGAGTTATCCGGGATGCGAGCGGGCGCGATGCTCTGCGCGGTGTGCATTATCGCCGCAGCGGCCTGGGCGTTTGCCCCCTCGCCCGCGGCGGCGCAGGAGGCGGACGTAACCGCCGATGCCGCCGCGCTGCCGCCGGCCCTTAACGACGACGCGGCCAATCCGCCGCCCGACACCCCCCTCGCCCCCGAGCAGGCCGCCGCGCTCGGCCAAGCGCTGCTGTTCGATCCCGCGAACGCCGCCAGCGGCGCGCCGGTCCAACCGCTGCGCCTGCCCGGTCTGAATGATTCCAACAAATTCGACGTCAGCCACACCGACCGACCGGACGGCTCCAGCACGCTGGTGGTGAAGCAGCCGCTGGCCAGCGAATGGGGCGCCAAGGTCGGCGCCGATCTCAGCCTGACTGCGCCGGCGGACGGTTACCGGTCGGGCAAGCCGCTGCCGGTCGCGCGCGCCGACCGGGATTCCGGCGCGGCCTGGGCCTCGGTCGGCCTGCCCAATCTCGCCAGCGTCGATGCGCGCGTCGACCCCAACAACGATCAGGGCAAGCTCGGCACTACGTTCAAGCATTCGATCCCGGTCGGCGGCAAGTTTTCCGTGACGCTGCAGGATTCCTATGCGGTGGTCGAGAGCTTCAGCCAGCCGGCGACGGTGCCGTCCGTTGTGCCGCTGATGGCGGCGCCGGTCGCGGCGACGACAACTGCGCCGACGCCGCAAATCTGGAGCAGCGAGAAGGCGGTCAAATTCGACGTCCTGACCACCGGCACGAGTTTCGGCGCCGGCATCGCCACGGCGAGCAACGATCCGGTCACCCACAACACGCTCAGCGCCGATCAGAAACTGTACGGCCCGCTGCACGTGACCACGGCGGTGACCGATTTCGGGCAGACGACTGCCAGCAAGAGCATCACCGCCGGTCTCAAGCTGAATTGGTGAGCCGCGCCGGGGTTTGCCGCGCGGGCGGCGCCCCGAAGCCGCCCCTCCCGCGCCCAACAGCCGCCCAAGTTCCATGCGGCAATCTGTCCCGGTCGGGGGGCGTCAGCGCAACGGTTCTGCGCCTGTGTAGAGGTGAAGCATGACGGCCATCAGACCCGAGCGACTTGGTGCGGAGCAGAGTGGCTCCGAGAAAACCGGCCCGGAGAAATACGCTCCGGATCGCAGCGTCCCGGAGAAACTCGGCGACGTCGACCAGGCGGCGGCGACCGCATTCGAGGGTGAGATCCGTGAATTCGTCCGGCGCGACGTGGCATTCGTGCGCCGGCAGCGCAGCGAGACCAACGCGGCCGCCGACCCGGCCGCCGAAAGTCTGAACGCGCTGATCCGGCGCGTCGCCGGCGCGTCGATGGAGGAGATCGACCGCGTCATCCTCGAACTGCAAAGCGTGCGCGACATGCTGCGCAGCGAGGGCGAACGCGTCAGCCGGGAGCTATCCGGTTACGCCAGCCTCAGTCACGCGTCGATGACCGCGATGAGGGTAATCGGCGACAGCCTCAAGCAATGGAAGGACGCGCCGCTCAACAATGGCCGGCGCACCGCGAGCTGATCGTCATCGGCCGTCGCCGCAACGTTTGCTTCGGCGACGGCTTCTCTTACGACGAGATTTCGTCGACCACGATGCGAGTTGCCGGCTCGACCAAAAATACTTTGCTCTTGGTTTTCACATAACCCAAGCCCCGCACACCGCTTATGGCGCGCACACTCGCCGGCAGCGGGAACGTTTCGGTCAAAGCTTGCTGGGCGTCCAGTTCGACCGCCGGCGCGAGCCTGGCGGCGTCATTGGCAATGGGCGTGCTGTCTGCCATCGCCGCACGATAGATGCGCTGGCGGTCCCGATCGCTCAGCGTCGACGGCAGCGCCATGATCGGCACGCGGTCGAGCGTGTCGTTGCGTTCGGAGAATTTCGCCGGCATGGTTTGCCCGGTCGCGCCGATCGGGGCGGACGACGTCGCCATGGGCGAGCTGGCGCCGGTCGTGGCATTCGCGTTGGCATCTTGTGGTCCTAACGCCGGCTGATCGGAATCCGGCATCAGCTTCGCTGCGCGCGCTTCGGCCGGCGTCGGGATCGGGCGCGGCCGCGACATCGTCGGCACCTTCGGATCGAAACCGCGATTGATCTGTCCGGTATTGGGCGTGAAGCCCGGATCGGCGGCGGCGACATTGTCGCCGGCAAAAGCGCCGGCCGGCGTTGCCGGCATGGCGAGCGCGGCGGCAACCGTTGCCGCGACAAGTGCAAGCTGTTGAATGTGTCTCATCGGGAGCCTCCTACGGCCTGTGCATGACAACGGCCTGACGCGCCCGCGGGTTGCATTAATTCGGTGGATACGCCGGCGCCGCGACCTGTGGATTGCCGGGATAGCGGAACCGGCCACCTCCGCGCTCCATTTGTGTCACCTAGAGTGCGCCTGTTCGAAAGCGGCCAAGGTCGCATGCGGCCGCTGCTGCGCGAGACTGCTGCGACAGGTGACAGAAGCGGCCTCGTCTTTGGGCAATCCTCCCACAAACTAGACCCCGCCACGGCGGGGCTCTTTTACGGGACGCGCGGACGAGTTGCGGTCAGTTGGCGGGGGCTTTGCGCGGCAGCGGGTAGTCTTCGCTTTCGTACAGCCGGCGAATGCCGTTGCCGTCGAAACGCTTCTCCTCGACCTCGAGATAGGCGCCGAGCAACAGCTCTGGCGGCAATTCCTCGATGGCGAAACGGATGGCCTCCGCCGCGGTCGGAAATCGCTTGTAGCCGATCGGACGGCGCGACTTGCGGCTGCGGCTGGGAAATAGCTCGGACGGGGCCCGGTAGTTGATCATAGACATTCGTAATAGCTCCTCACCGCATAATATGGCCCTGTAGCAGCGAAAAATCCAGCGGCTGCGGCCCCCCGCGCAGGGCCGGGCGAGCCGCCAAGGTAAATTCAATGTTCCGAAAGAAGAGCGGCCCGACACCACAGCGCCGGGCGGCTGCCCGCGATCAACTTAACAATCCCGTCGGCGAAGTCCGCCACAACTCGGCGATTAGCCGGATCGACCAGCGCGCTCTGCGGCACCCGGGTACCGACGCATCACAGCGTGTGCGGCGGCTCGTCGAGCAGCGGCAATTTCGCGCTGAGCATGGCGATGCGCCGCTCCGCCTCGGCTTGCGTGAGATTGAGCTTGAACGCGTCCGGCTCATAGGCGTCGATGGCGAGCCGCTTAAGCCGCCCCGCCTGTTCGGCGGTCATCGGCAGTTCGGCGGCGGTCGTGTTGGCGGACACGGCACCGTCATAATGAACTGGAGCGGGCGCCGGTTCCATGGCGCCGCCATAAAAACGTCCATGGTTTAAATCCGTTAGCGCCTTTCGGACTCATTTCGTTCCGGCCGGCCGCACCGGCGCCAATTTAAGTTTTGCGTGCGGCGCGACTCGCGCTGCGATATCAGCGTTGCTGACACTGATTCGCGAGGCCCACGAGATGATCCTCAAATCGTTGTTCGGGTTGTCGCTTGTGATGAATGTCTCGCCCGATACCGGCACTCCCTCCGCCAATCCGGCGGCCTGGCTGCAGATGTCGGTGCGCCAGAAGGACGCCAAGCTGTTGCCGCTGGTGCGGCGCGCCACCGACTGCGTCGTGCGCCAGGTGTCCGCCGATCCGCGCTACAGCAGCGACATACGGCCGGACGAATTCAACGATTTGATCCTCGACTCGATTGCGGCCTGCGCGGGCCCGGTGCGCGCCATGATCGACGCGCACGACCGCATGTACGGCGACGGCTCGGGCGAGGCGTTTCTGCTCGGGCCCTATCTCGACGTGCTGCCCGCCGCAGTGGTCCGGCAGGTGCGGATCAAGACGCCGGGGCGTTGAGCGCGCGCCGTGTCCGCCGCGGGCCATTAACGGCCCCGTGCGTTGCAGCGGCCGGAGTCGTTATTCGATCACCTCGTCGGCGCTGATAAGCAGCGATTGCGGCACGGACAAGCCTAACGTCTTAGCCGTCTTGAGGTTGACGGCAAGTTCGAACTTCGTCGGCTGCTGTACCGGCAATTCGGCCGGGGATGTGTCGTGGAGAATACGGTCGACATAGGCAGCGGCGCGACGGAACAGATCGACGCGGTCAATCCCGTAAGCAATCAAGCCACCGTCGGTGACAAAAATGCTAATTGGATAAATCGCAGGTAGCCGGCGCTCAGCGACGAGCGCGACGATGCGTTGGCGTTGGCCGAACAGAAAGCTGTCCGGCAGCACGATCAGACCGCCACCCGGGTCGCTGCCAGCCTCGGCGATGACCTTTTCGATATCCGCGCCCGAATGCACGGGAGAAATTGACAAAGCGACGGCCATGCTTGGGGCGGCGGCCTGCATTGCGGGAAAAAACATCGGTGCGTACGGCGCGGTATCCGGGTTGTAGATGATTGCAATTCGCGTCAAGCGAGGCGCCGATTGCTTCAGCACCTCGAGCCATTTGCCGCCCATGCTGGCTTCCTCGACGCTGAAACCGGTAATGTTTCCGCCGGGCCGCGACAGGCTCGGCACAAAACCTTGGCCAACCGGATCGGCAACCGAGACGAACACAGTTGGAATCGTTGCTGTTGCCTGGCGTATCGCGATCAGCGAGGGCGTGGCGTTGGCAACGAGCACGTCGGGCTTTAATTCAACCAATTCCCGCGCGAATTTCAGCGCGGCTGCGGGACTGCCCACGGTCCAGCGCGCCTCGATGTGAACGGTCTGACCCTCCGTCCAGCCGAGCGCCGTAAGGCCCTGCATGAGCGCCGCGAATTGCTTTTGGCCATCGGCGTCGTCGACCCGCCTCGCCATCAGCACGCCGATCTTGCGCATGCCGGGGCCCTGCTGAGCGCGCAGCGCAATCGGCCATGCCGCCGCGCCGCCAAGAATTGCGATGAACTCGCGCCGTTTCATGTTCGCCGCTAGCTCCAAAAAGCGGGCATTGCCCGATCCAAATTACCACATCGGAATGGGTCTATGGCGGTCTCTAAGACCGTCCATTCGATACACGGCCAATGTCACAATCGTGTCGAAAGCGAGGGAACGGCAAATTTGCGCCACTCCCGCGTTAAGCCCAAACTAGCCCTTAGTTTGTCGAGGGACGCGCCGCCAATGCCGGCCGCAACGCCAGCGTGATCGGCAGCGTCAGCAGCACCACGGCGGCCACCACCACCAGCGTCGCGGGCACGCCGAGCGCGTCGCCGAGCAAGCCATAGAGCGCCGGCGACACCGCGCCCGCGCCGATGGTGCCGGTGTAGAAAATGCCGAAGGCGCGCTGGCGCTTGGCCGGTTCGACCAAATCCGGCACCGAGCCATAGAGCACCGATGAGGTGCCGTTGAGCGCGACGCCGACCAGCGGCAACAGCAGCAGCGCCGCGTCGAGCGACAGCGGCAGTGTTGCCACGATGCCGAGCGCCGTCACCGCCTCGGTCAGCCACACGGTTGCCACGGCCCCGATGCGCGCGCCGATGAAGGCGCAGACCAGTTTGCCGGCCGCGCCGCCGGCGAACACCAGCGTGAGCGCGAAACCGATGGTCGGCAGGCTCGCCCCTTTCGCCGTCAGCACGAACGGCAGGAAGGTCAGAAAAGCCATGCGGGTGGCGCTGTCGAGCACGCCGACCGACAGCAGCAGCGGAAAGCCGAACTGGCTCAGCCGCGAGGAGGTCGCCGCGCCAGTTTCGGCTTTGCGCGGCGCCGCCGCCTCGGCGGCAAAGCGCGGGATCAGCACAAAGATGACGATCGCCGCCAATGTCCCGATGCCGCCCAGCAGCACCAGCGCCTCACGCCAGGGCAACACCACGAACAGCATCGAGGCCGCCGCCGGCAGCGTCATCTTGCCGATGTCGCCGGCGAAATTATAGGTGCCGAGCGCCTTCAGCGAGCGCGGCCCGGCGAAGGCCTGCGCGATCAGCGAGGAGGCCAGCGGATGCTGCGTGCTGGCGCCGAGCCCGCCCACGAACAGCGCG
>CAVRUP010000003.1:0-43935 GCA_963724335.1 uncultured Alphaproteobacteria bacterium
ACTCTATTCCTATAGGAATATATACAAGCTTCATCCCACCCAACCGAGGGCGTTGTCATGAGACGTCATTTCAGCGGGGTGGGACGCGGCGCCTGCGGGCGGGGACGGACGTACCCCCGCTCCCGGGAGGCCCCGGGCACCGTCCGCTCCCACCACGGGGAGCTGCCTTTCGAGGCTGCACGCGGCGCGGATGAAGGCGGGCGAAAGTCCGCCGGATCGGGTGAGCCAAAAGCAGGCCCCGGTCCGCGCCCGGAAGTTACGGCCCCGGGGACAGAAAAGCCGCCGTGGAGCGCCGAGAGGCGCCCGCGCTCCGCAAGGAGCGCGGCAAGACGGAAGACTGGTGCGCCGCTTGGCGCTCCACCCCCTCGGTTTTGCGAGGGGCACGGAAAGAGACTACGGCCTACCCGGGGCCGCCAAAGAATACGGGCGCTGGCGCTTGCTCTATTGTCATTCCGGGGCCGGCCGAAGGCCGGAAACCGGAATCCAGATGCATACGCTGCACCTGTTTCTGGATCGGCCCGCTCGCTCCGCTCGCGTCCCGGAATGACGAAAGGAAATCATGTCCGACAACGGCATCCTCAGCGGCCTCACGAAAGTAGTTGCCGAAGTCGGAAAAGTGCCGATAAAGAGCGTCCACATCGTGATTCGAGACGCCCGCGATCTGCCTTACAGTTTCGCCGGCGCACCGATGCCCGAATGGATTCCCGCCGGGGGCGGCCGAACCCGCTTTGGAAGTGCTGCCATGACGCCTGTGTCCGCCCGCGTAGCTTTCCGCATCCTGCCGCTCGTGCTCGCCGCCGGCCTGCTCGCGGCCTGCGAAACCACCGGCGCCGGCGTCGCCACGGAACCGCCCAAGCCGCCCGAGCCGCCGATGACCCATACGCGGGCGGCCGAGCAGTGCTGGATGGCGACCGAAAAGGGCGCCGCCAGCCTGTCGCTCGACAAGCGCGCCGACCTGGTCGACAAGTGCATCGCCGAGAAAATGAAGACGGCCTCCGGCACGGCCGAGCCGGCGCCGGCGCCCGAGGCCAAAAAGCCCGAGGCCAAAAAGAAAAAGCCGGCCGCCACCGCCGAAGCCAAGAAAAAGAAACCCGCGGAAGCCGCGGCGAGAAAAAAGGCGACAAAACCGACAAGGACAAAAAGGACCAGACGCCGGACGCCGCCGACAAGAAGCCCTGAGCGGGGGCCGGCGAGCCGCCCCTTGCGGGCCGGCGGCGGCCGTATCACCATCCAATTCCCAAGCCGCCTAGGAGGTCGTCATGGCTAAAGGTCAGATGCGGGTTCCCAAGGAAAAGAAGAAGCCGAAGGCCGACAAGGACAAGCCCAAGCAGATGTCCGCCTACAAGCTGGCGCAAATGCAGGGCCCGTCCGGCAGCCCCTACAGCACCCCGCCCGGCAAGAAGCCCTGAGCGCTATTTCTTGCCGCTGCCGGTCGTGGCGCCGGGCTGGTCGGCGTCCTTGGCCATTTCCAGGCAGGTGAGCAGCTCGACATAGCTCGGAAAGCCGCCGAGCCGCGACAGCGACACGCAGCGCGTCCGTTGCGCCGGGGTGTATTGTCCCCATTGCTCCTTCAGCTTGTCGCGCGCGGTCAACTCGTCGCGCTTGCAAGCGTCCGCGTTGCGGTCTTGCGAGGTCGAGGCCTCGGCGGCGGCGCGGCAGCTCGGCTCGAAATTGAGCTGCGGAATCTGATCGGCGGCCAGCACCAGATACGACCCGGTTAGAATGATCGGCAAAAGCGCAGGCATGGCGTTCCCTCCTCTTCCCCGGCTCCCCTCCAACGCACAGTCAAAGTTCCAAGTTCCATTCTACCCCTTCCCGGGCCGCGTTTCATGCGGCTGTGCCATGAGGCTTTTGCGTGGCCCGGCCGCTTCACATCTTCGCCCCAGTTGCATGCGAGACGCGCAAAGTAGGGCTTAACCGGTTGCGGCCGAACAATGGGCGACGAAAAAAGCCGGCACGGCAGGTCGGGGGAGTTATCCGGGATGCGAGCGGGCGCGATGCTCTGCGCGGTGTGCATTATCGCCGCAGCGGCCTGGGCGTTTGCCCCCGCGCCCGCGGCCGCGCAGGAGGCGGACGTAACCGCCGATGCCGCCGCCCTGCCGCCGGCCCTTAACGACGACGCAGCCAATCCGCCACCCGACACCCCCCTCACCCCCGAGCAGGCCGCCGCGCTCGGCCAAGCGCTGCTGTTCGATCCCGCGAACGCCGCCAGCGGCACGCCGGCCCAGCCGCTGCGCCTGCCCGGTTTGAATGACCCCAACAAATTCGACGTCAGCCACACCGACCGACCGGACGGCTCCAGCACGCTGGTGGTGAAGCAGCCGCTGGCCAGCGAATGGGACGCCAAGGTCGGCGCCGATCTCAGCCTGACTGCGCCGGCGGACGGTTACCGGTCGGGCAAGCCGCTGCCGGTCGCGCGCGCCGACCAGGATTCCGGCGCGGCCTGGGCCTCGGTCGGCCTGCCCAATCTCGCCAGCGTCGATGCGCGCGTCGACCCCAACAACGATCAGGGCAAGCTCGGCACCACGTTCAAGCATTCGATCCCGGTCGGCGGCAAATTTTCCGTGACGCTGCAGGATTCCTATGCGGTGGTCGAGAGCTTCAGCCAGCCGGCGACGGTGCCGTCCGTTGTGCCGCTGATGGCGGCGCCGGTCGCGGCGACGACAACGGCGCCGACGCCGCAAATCTGGAGCAGCGAGAAGGCGGTTAAATTCGACGTCCTGACCACCGGCACGAGTTTCGGCGCCGGCATCGCCACGGCGAGTAACGATCCGGTCACCCACAACACGCTCAGCGCCGATCAGAAACTGTATGGCCCGCTGCACGTGACCACGGCGGTGACCGATTTCGGGCAGACGACCGCCAGCAAGAGCATCACCGCCGGTCTCAAGCTGAATTGGTGAGCCGCGCCCGGGCCGGCCGCGCGGGCGGCGCCCCGAAGCCGCCCCTCCCGCGCCCAACAGCCGCCCAAGTTCCATGCGGCAATCCGTCCCGGTCGGGGGGCGTCAGCGCAACGGTTTTGCGCCTGTGTAGAGGTGAAGCATGACGGCCATCAGACCCGAGCGGCTTGGTGCGGAGCAGAGTGGCTCCGAGAAAACCGGCCCGGAGAAATACGCTCCGGATCGCAGCGTCCCGGAGAAACTCGGCGACGTCGACCAGGCGGCGGCGAGCGCATTCGAGGGTGAGATCCGTGAATTCGTCCGGCGCGACGTGGCATTCGTGCGCCGGCAACGCAGCGAGACTAACGCGGCCGCCGACCCGGCCGCCGAAAACCTGAACGCGCTAATCCGGCGCGTCGCCGGCGCGTCGATGGAGGAGATCGACCGCGTCATCCTCGAACTGCAAAGCGTGCGCGACATGCTGCGCAGCGAGGGCGAACGCGTCAGCCGGGAGCTATCCGGTTACGCCAGCCTCAGTCACGCGTCGATGACCGCGATGAAGGTGATCGGCGACAGCCTCAAGCAATGGAAGGACGCGCCGCTCAACAATGGCCGGCGCACCGCGAGCTGATCGTCATCGGCCGTCGCCGCAACGTTTGCTTCGGCGACGGCTTCTCTTACGACGAGATTTCGTCGACCACGATGCGAGTCGCCGGCTCGACCAAAAATACTTTGCTCTTGGTTTTCACATAACCCAAGCCCCGCACACCGCTTATGCCGCGCACACTCGCCGGCAGCGGGAACGTTTCGGTCAAGGCTTGCTGGGCGTCCAGTTCGACCGCCGGCGCGAGCCTGGCGGCGTCATTGGCAATGGGCGTGCTGTCTGCCATCGCCGCACGATAGATGCGCTGGCGGTCCCGATCGCTCAGCGTCGACGGCAGCGCCATGATCGGCACGCGGTCGAGCGTGTCGTTGCGTTCGGAGAATTTCGCCGGCATGGTTTGCCCGGTCGCGCCGATCGGGGCGGACGACGTCGCCATGGGCGAGCTGGCGCCGGTCGTGGCATTCGCGTTGGCATCTTGTGGTCCTAACGCCGGCTGATCGGAATCCGGCATCAGCTTCGCTGCGCGCGCTTCGGCCGGCGTCGGGATCGGGCGCGGCCGCGACATCGTCGGCACCTTCGGATCGAAACCGCGATTGATCTGTCCGGTATTGGGCGTGAAGCCCGGATCGGCGGCGGCGACATTGTCGCCGGCAAAAGCGCCGGCCGGCGTTGCCGGCATGGCGAGCGCGGCGGCAACCGTTGCCGCGACAAGTGCAAGCTGTTGAATGTGTCTCATCGGGAGCCTCCTACGGCCTGTGCATGACAACGGCCTGGCGCGCCCGCGGGTTGCATTAATTCGGTGGATACGCCGGCGCCGCGACCTGTGGATTGCCGGGACAGCGGAACCGGCCACCTCCGCGCTCCATTTGTGTCACCTAGAGTGCGCCTGTTCGAAAGCGGCCAAGGTCGCATGCGGCCGCTGCTGCGCGAGACTGCTGCGACAGGTGACAGAAGCGGCCTCGTCTTCGGGCAATCCTCCCACAAACTAGACCCCGCCACGGCGGGGTTCTTTTACGGGACGCGCGGACGAGTTGCGGTCAGTTGGCGGGGGCTTTGCGCGGCAGCGGGTAGTCTTCGCTTTCGTACAGCCGGCGAATGCCGTTGCCGTCGAAACGCTTCTCCTCGACCTCGAGATAGGCGCCGAGCAACAGCTCTGGCGGCAATTCCTCGATGGCGAAACGGATGGCCTCCGCCGCGGTCGGAAATCGCTTGTAGCCGATCGGACGGCGCGACTTGCGGCTGCGGCTGGGAAATAGCTCGGACGGGGCCCGGTAGTTGATCATAGACATTCGTAATAGCTCCTCACCGCATAATATGGCCCTGTAGCAGCGAAAAATCCAGCGGCTGCGGCCCCCCGCGCAGGGCCGGGCGAGCCGCTAAGGTAAATTCAACGTTCCGAAAGAAGAGCGGCCCGACACCACAGCGCCGGGCGGCTGCCCGCGATCAACTTAACAATCCCGTCGGCGAAGTCCGCCACAACTCGGCGATTAGCCGGATCGACCAGCGCGCTCTGCGGCACCCGGGTACCGACGCATCACAGCGTGTGCGGCGGCTCGTCGAGCAGCGGCAATTTCGCGCTGAGCATGGCGATGCGCCGCTCCGCCTCGGCTTGCGTGAGATTGAGCTTGAACGCGTCCGGCTCGTAGGCGTCGATGGCGAGCCGCTTGAGCCGCCCCGCCTGTTCGGCGGTCATCGGCAGTTCGGCGGCGGTCGTGTTGGCGGACATGGCACCGTCATAATGAACTGGAGCGGGCGCCGGTTCCATGGCGCCGCCATAAAAACGTCCATGGTTTGAATCCGTTAGCGCCTTTCGGACTCATTTCGTTCCGGCCGGCCGCACCGGCGCCGATTTAAGTTTTGCGTGCGGCGCGACTCGCGCTGCGATATCAGCGTTGCAGACACTGATTCGCGAGGCCCACGAGATGATCCTCGAATTGTTGTTCGGGTTGTCGCTTGTGATGAATGTCTCGCCCGATACCGGCACTCCCTCCGCCAATCCGGCGGCCTGGCTGCAGATGTCGGTGCGCCAGAAGGACGCCAAGCTGTTGCCGCTGGTGCGGCGCGCCACCGACTGCGTCGTGCGCCAGGTGTCCGCCGATCCGCGCTACAGCAGCGACATACGGCCGGACGAATTCAACGATTTGATCCTCGACTCGATTGCGGCCTGCGCGGGCCCGGTGCGCGCCATGATCGACGCGCACGACCGCATGTACGGCGACGGCTCGGGCGAGGCGTTTCTGCTCGGGCCCTATCTCGACGTGCTGCCCGCCGCAGTGGTCCGGCAGGTGCGGATCAAGACGCCGGGGCGTTGAGCGCGCGCCGTGTCCGCCGCGGGCCATTAACGGCCCCGTGCGTTGCAGCGGCCGGAGTTGTTATTCGATCACCTCGTCGGCGCTGATAAGCAGCGATTGCGGCACGGACAAGCCTAACGTCTTAGCCGTCTTGAGGTTGACGGCAAGTTCGAACTTCGTCGGCTGCTGTACCGGCAATTCGGCCGGGGATGTGCCGTGGAGAATACGGTCGACATAGGCAGCAGCGCGACGGAACAGATCGACGCGGTCAATCCCGTAAGCAATCAAGCCACCGTCGGTGACAAAAATGCTAATTGGATAAATCGCAGGTAGCCGGCGCTCAGCGACGAGCGCGACGATGCGTTGGCGTTGGCCGAACAGAAAGCTGTCCGGCAGCACGATCAGACCGCCACCCGGGTCGCTGCCAGCCTCGGCGATGACCTTTTCGATATCCGCGCCCGAATGCACGGGAGAAATTGACAAAGCGACGGCCATGCTTGGGGCGGCGGCTTGCATTGCGGGAAAAAACATCGGTGCGTACGGCGCGGTATCCGGGTTGTAGATGATTGCAATTCGCGTCAGGCGAGGCGCCGATTGCTTCAGCACCTCGAGCCATTTGCCGCCCATGCTGGCTTCCTCGACGCTGAAACCGGTAATGTTTCCGCCGGGCCGCGACAGGCTCGGCACAAAACCTTGGCCAACCGGATCGGCAACCGAGACGAACACAGTTGGAATCGTGGCTGTTGCCTGGCGTATCGCGATCAGCGAGGGCGTGGCGTTGGCAACGAGCACGTCGGGCTTTAATTCAACCAATTCCCGCGCGAATTTCAGCGCGGCTGCGGGACTGCCCACGGTCCAGCGCGCCTCGATGTGAACGGTCTGACCCTCCGTCCAGCCGAGCGCCGTAAGGCCCTGCATGAGCGCCGCGAATTGCTTTTGGCCCTCGGCGTCGTCGACCCGCCTCGCCATCAGCACGCCGATCTTGCGCATGCCGGGGCCCTGCTGGGCGCGCACCGCAATCGGCCATGCCGCCGCGCCGCCAAGAATTGCGATGAACTCGCGCCGTTTCATGTTCGCCGCTAGCTCCAAAAAGCGGGCATTGCCCGATCCAAATTACCACATCGGAATGGGTCTATGGCGGTCTCTAAGACCGTCCATTCGATACACGGCCAATGTCACAATCGTGTCGAAAGCGAGGGAACGGCAAATTTGCGCCACTCCCGCGTTAAGCCCAAACTAGCCCTTAGTTTGTCGAGGGACGCGCCGCCAATGCCGGCCGCAACGCCAGCGTGATCGGCAGCGTCAGCAGCACCACGGCGGCCACCACCACCAGCGTCGCCGGCACGCCGAGCGCGTCGCCGAGCAAGCCATAGAGCGCCGGCGACACCGCGCCCGCGCCGATGGTGCCGGTGTAGAAAATGCCGAAGGCGCGCTGGCGCTTGGCCGGTTCGACCAGATCCGGCACCGAGCCATAGAGCACCGATGAGGTGCCGTTGAGCGCGACGCCGACCAGCGGCAACAGCAGCAGCGCCGCGTCGAGCGACAGCGGCAGCGTCGCCACGATGCCGAGCGCCGTCACCGCCTCGGTCAGCCATACGGTTGCCACGGCCCCGATGCGCGCGCCGATGAAGGCGCAGACCAGTTTGCCGGCCGCGCCGCCGGCGAACACCAGCGTGAGCGCGAAACCGATGGTCGGCAGGCTCGCCCCTTTCGCCGTCAGCACGAACGGCAGGAAGGTCAGAAAAGCCATGCGGGTGGCGCTGTCGAGCACGCCGACCGACAGCAGCAGCGGGAAGCCGAACTGGCTCAGCCGCGAGGAGGTCGCCGCGCCGGTTTCGGTTTTGCGCGGCGCCGCCGCCTCGGCGGCAAAGCGCGGGATCAGCACAAAGATGACGATCGCCGCCAATGTCCCGATGCCGCCCAGCAGCACCAGCGCCTCACGCCAGGGCAACACCACGAACAGCAGCGAGGCCGCCGCCGGCAGCGTCATCTTGCCGATGTCGCCGGCGAAATTATAGGTGCCGAGCGCCTTCAGCGAGCGCGGCCCGGCGAAGGCCTGCGCGATCAGCGAGGAGGCCAGCGGATGCTGCGTGCTGGCGCCGAGCCCGCCCACGAACAGCGCGGCCACCAGCGTGGCGACGCCGGCGCTCAAGCCGGCAAGGCAATAGCCGAAGCCGGCGAGCGCGGTGCCGAGCGCCAGCACGATCGGTGTCCCGAAGCGCTCGGCCAGGAAGCCGGACGGAATCTGCAAGCCCGCAAGCGTGCCGGAGAACACCGTCTTCATCAGCCCGAGCGCGGCAAAGCCGAGGCCGAATTCGTGCTGCCAGATCGGCAGCATCACGTAAATGAGATCGGTATAGCCGTCGTGCAACGCATGCGCGCCGCAGGCGACGCCGAGCGCGCGATGCTCCGCGGCCTTGCTATGCGTGCTGGCGGCCGCCGCGGTCATGGTGCTTTCCCGCGCCGCTCGACAAAGGTGGTGCTCACCAGCGAGATCACCGGCTCGCCGCGCTGGTTGACGCCGATCGAGCGGAACGTCATCAGTCCGGCGTGCGGGCGGCTCTCGGACAGGCGCGTCTCGATCACTTCGCTTCTATAGTCGATGGTGTCGCCGGCATAGACCGGTTTCAGCCATTTCAACTCGCGAAAGCCGAGCGCCGGGCCGATGCCGGCGACCGGCTCGCCGCGCGCGCGCATCGCATCGTCCATGCGGCGGCGCTGATCGATCATCAGCCGCATCCAGGCCACCGCGGTATGCCAGCCGGAGGCGACCAGCGCGCCGAAATGCGAGCGCGCCGCCGCCGCTTCGTCGACATGGAACGGCTGCGGGTCGAAGCGCCCGGCGAAGGCCTTGATGTTATCGGCGGTGAAGGTGTAGCGGCCGTATTCGAACACGTCGCCGACCTGGATGTCCTCGAAGAATTTCATCGCGCCGCTCCCGGCTCGCGGCGGCCGACCATCGCGATCGTGGTCATTTCGGCAAGGCTTGCGCCCGCATCGTCGAGCACCTCGTAGCGGAATTTCGTCAAACCCATTTCCGGCCGGCTGTTCGACGCCCGGCTCTCCAGCACCGTGGCGCGCACCCGGATATTCGTTCCCGGCCGCAGCGGCTTGAGCCAGCGCATTTCTTCGATGCCGGGACTGCCCATGGAGGCCGAGTCGAGAATGAAGCCGTCGGCGATGATCCGCATCAGCAGGCAGCAGATGTGCCAGCCGGAGGCGCCCAAGCCCCCGAGCATGGTGGCGCGCGCCGCCGCCTCGTCGAGATGCATCGGCTGCGGATCGAACTCGGCGGCGAAGGCGACGATCTCCTCGCGCGTCACCAGCCGCGGGCCGTAGACGGCGACCGCGCCGGGCTTGAAGTCTTCCCAATGCAGTTTCGGCATGGCGCGGGCTTTTTACTGTCATTCCGGGGCACGCGCAAAGCGCGTGAACCCGGAATCCAGAGCAGCCCTCACGCGCATCTGGATTCCGGGTCCGCGCCTTCGGCGCGTCCCGGAATGACGGAAGTTAAGTGGCGAACCGAAAATGCATCACGTCGCCGTCGGCGACCACGTAGTCCTTGCCTTCCAGCCGCATCTTGCCGGCCTCTTTGGCGCCGGTCTCGCCGCCATGGGCGATGAAATCGTCATAGGCGATGGTCTCGGAGCGGATGAAGCCGCGCTCGAAATCGCTGTGAATGACACCGGCCGCCTGCGGCGCCTTGGTGCCCGCGGTGATGGTCCAGGCGCGCGTTTCCTTCGGCCCGACGGTGAAATAGGTCACCAGGTGCAAAAGCGCGTAGCCGGCGCGGATCAGGCGGTCGAGCCCGGTTTCCTGCAAGCCCACCGCCTCGAGAAATTCCGCGCGTTCGGCCGGCGGCAGGGTCGCGATCTCGGATTCGATCTTGGCCGAGATCACCACCGCGACCGCGCCCTCTTCCTTGGCGCGCTGCTCGACCAGCTGCGAAAACTTATTGCCGGTCGCGGCGGACGCCTCGTCGACGTTGCAGGCATAGAGCACCGGCGCCGAGGTGAGCAGGCCGAGCGCGTGGAACAGCTTCTCTTCTTCCGGCTTGCGCGCGACCAGACGCGCCGGCTTGCCTTCGCGCAGCAGCACGAGCGAGCGGTTGACCAGATCGAGCGTTTCCTTGGCGAGCTTGGCGTCCTCGCCGCTGCCCTTGGCTTTCTTCTCCAGCGCGTCGACGCGCTTTTCGAGGCTGTCGAGATCGGCCAGCATCAGCTCGGTCTCGATGGTGTCGATGTCGGCGATCGGATCGATCTTGCCCTCGACGTGGGTGACGTCCGAATCCTCGAAGCAGCGCACCACATGCACGATGGCGTCGACCTCGCGGATGGTGGCGAGAAACTGGTTGCCCAGCCCCTCGCCTTTCGAGGCGCCGCGCACCAGGCCGGCGATATCGACGAAACCGATGCGGGTCGGGACGATCTCCGCCGACTTGCCGAGCACGGCGAGCTTGTCGAGGCGCGCATCCGGCACCGCGATCTCGCCGACATTGGGCTCGATGGTGCAGAACGGATAATTGGCCGCCTGCGCCGCCGCGGTCTGCGTCAGCGCATTGAAGAGCGTCGACTTGCCGACATTGGGCAGGCCGACGATGCCGCATTTGAATCCCATGAAATGTCCGCGTCGTTAGGTCACTCGGTGTCGCCTTCGTCCGTGCCGCCGAAGCCCTTGGCGCTCATGGCGAGGTGCACCTTGTTCTGGAACGTCGAATCCTTGCCCTCGATCAGCAGGCCGACATTGTCGGCGACGATCTCGCACAGCGCGGCCACCCAGGCGCGCTCGCCTTTGCCGAAATCCTGCAACACGTAGGCTTCCATCAAATCCTTGTCGCCGGGATGGCCGACGCCGAGCCGCACGCGGTGATAGTCGTTGCCGATATGCTCGGAGATCGAACGCAGGCCGTTGTGGCCGGCATTGCCGCCGCCCTTTTTCACCCGCACCTTGCCGGGCGGCAGTTCGGCCTCGTCGTGGAACACCACGATGCTGCCGGCATCGAGCTTGTAGAAATGCGCGGCTTCCGCCACCGCGCGCCCGGACTCGTTCATATAGGTGCCGGGCAGCAGCAGCAGAACCTTCTCCGCCCCGATCGCGCCTTCCACCGCCACGCCCTGGAAACGCCGGCGCCAGGGCGCGATGTGGTGGCGCTTGGCGATCGCCTGCACCGCCATGAAACCGATATTGTGCCGGTTGCCGGCGTAGCGTTCGCCCGGATTGCCGAGGCCGACGAAAAGCAGCATGGCTTCTACCGCGTCGCCGCCTCAAATATTTCCGCGAACGAGGAGGCGCGAGCGGCGCCTCCTCACTTCTTCTCGGGCTTCGCCGGCGCGGCGGCAGCGGCGGCGGGCGCAGCGCCCGCGGCCGGAGCGGCGCCGGGCGTCGCACCGGGTGCGCCGGGCGCAGCGCCTGGAGCCGCACCTTCGGCGCCGGGCACCACGCCCGCGGCGGCGGCGGCGGCAGCGGCGGCGGCAGCGGCGGCGGCCGCTTCGGCGGCGGCTTTCATTTCTTCCGCGTAGCCGGACGGCGGCACCACCGTGACCAGCGTGATGTCGCCTTGCGCGATCACGCGCACGTTCGGCGGCAGCGTGATCTCGCTGATGTGCTTGGAATGGTTGATGTCGAGTTCGGAAATATCGACCTCGATCGATTCCGGAATGGTCTCGACCGGGCACATCACCTCGATCGTGTGGGTGACGATGTTGACCGCGCCGCCGCGCTTGACGCCGGGCGACTGATCGGCATTGAGCACCTTGACCGCGACGTTGACGCGGATGACGGCGCCTTCCGACACGCGCAGGAAATCCACGTGCATCGGCAGGTCTTTCACCGGATCGAGCTGGAAGTCGCGCGGGATCACGCGGTGCTTCTCGCCGTCCACGTCGAGATGAAACAGCGTGGTGAGGAAACGCCCGGCGTAAATGCGCTTGCGCAACTCGGCATGGTCCATGAGGACCATCTGCGGGGGCTTGTTCTCACCATAGATCACGCCCGGCACATGGCCGGAGCGACGTGCAGCCCGCGCGGCCCCCTTGCCGCCTTTCGGACGCACCGTCGCCTTCAATTCCTGGACGGTCGCCATTTTGAAATCCTCATCTAAGCCAATGGAAAAGGCGGCATTTTCGGCCGCCTATGAGCGCGGCAAGCCTCCAGGGGTGCCGGGGGCCGCGGTTCGCGCGGGTTTATAGACGTGGGTGGCGGAAAGGGCAAGAAATGAGGCTGTCATTCCGGGACGGCCCGAAGGGCCGGACCCGGAATCCATAATCCGGTGCCGCGGAGTATGGATTCCGGGTTCGCGCCTTCGGCGCGCCCCGGAATGACAGTCGTTTACTTGGCCGGCGGCGGGGTTGCCGCTTTCTTCGACGGCTTGTCGGCCGATTTGGCTTCCAGCGCCGCGACGCGCGCTTTCAGCGCCTCGTTTTCCTCGCGCGCCAGGCGGGCCATTTCCTTGACCGCCTCGAATTCCTCGCGCTGGACCACGTCGAGGTCGCGCAGCATGCGTTCGGCCTGGCTGCGGAACAAAGTGTCGAATTCCTTGCGCACCCCTTGCGCGACCCCGGCGGCATCGTTCATCAGGCGCGCCATCTCGTCGAAAATGCGGTTGTTGGTCTGGGTCATGCCTCGTCTCCGGAATCATCTTTACGCATGATCTTATCCGAAAACCGGTACCCACTTTTCGGGATCATGCGTGTAAGAATGGCGGTCCGGTCATCCCGCCGCAAGGGGCGGCATGCTACGACTTGCTAGGATAATCTTGCCGTCAAACCGGTCCGGAATTCGCAATGCCCCTGTTCGTCATTCCCTATCCCGCCTTCGACCCGGTGCTGGTGCATATCGGCCCGTTCGCCATCCGCTGGTATGCGCTCGCCTATATCGTCGGCATCCTGCTCGGCTGGGTCTATGCCCGCGTCCTGATCCGCTCGGAAAAGCTGTGGGGCGGGCCGGCGCCGATGACGCTGCTCGATTTCGACGATTTCGTGCTCTGGGTGACGCTCGGCATCATTCTCGGCGGCCGCACCGGCTACGTGCTGTTCTACAACCTGCCGCACTTCGCCGCCCATCCGATCGAGATCGTGCAGTTGTGGAACGGCGGCATGTCGTTCCACGGCGGCTTCACCGGCTGCGTGGTCGCGGTGCTCCTGTTCGCCCGCAAGCGCGGCATTCCGGTGCTCTCGCTCGGCGACATCACCTGCGCGGTCGGACCGATCGGGCTGTTTCTCGGGCGCATCGCCAATTTCATCAATGGCGAATTATGGGGCCGCCCGACCGACGTGCCCTGGGCCATGGTGTTCCCCGGCGGCGGGCCGGTGCCGCGGCATCCGAGCCAGCTCTATGAGGCGACGCTCGAGGGCCTGGTGCTGCTCGCGGTGCTGGCGCTGCTGATGCGCGCCGGCGCGCTGAAGCGGCCGGGCCTGATCGTCGGCAGCTTCGCCTGCTTGTACGCCATCGCGCGCAGCACCTGCGAATTCTTCCGCGAGCCCGACGCCCAACTCGGCTTCTTGTGGGGCGGCGCGACCATGGGTCAATTGCTGTCGATCCCGCTGTTTCTTGCCGGCCTCGGCTTCATCGTCTATGCGCTGAAGCATCCGCCGCTCCGAGTCGAACGATGAACGATTTCCCCCCGCTGGAAGCCGAGATTCGCCGGCGCATCGCGGCGGCCGGCCCGATGCCGGTCGCCGAATACATGACGCTGTGTCTATGCGACAGCGAGCACGGCTATTACACCACGCGCGATCCGTTCGGCGCCCGCGGCGATTTCATCACCGCGCCGGAAGTCAGCCAGATGTTCGGCGAGATGATCGGGCTCTGGATGGCCGCGGTCTGGAAGCATATGGGCGCGCCGGAAAACCTGCGCGTCATCGAGCTCGGCCCCGGCCGCGGCACCATGCTGAAGGACGCGCTGCGCGCGGCCAAGGTGATGCCGAATTTCCGCGAAGCCGTGGTGATCCATCTGGTCGAAATCAGCCCGGCGCTGGAAGCGCAACAGCAGCGCACGCTGGAGCCTTTGGCGACGCCGATGTTCTGGCATCCCTCGCTCGCCGACGTGCCGGCGGGCCCCGCCATCGTTCTGGCCAACGAATTCTTCGACGCGCTGCCGATCCATCAGGCGGTGAAGACCGAGCTCGGCTGGCACGAGCGCCAGGTCGAGATTAATGCCGCCGGCCATCTCGCCTTCGCCATCGCGCCCGATCCGCTCCCGCATTTCGACCGCCTGCTGCCGGCGCCGCTGCGCAACGCGCCGGACGGCTCGATCTTCGAATGGCGCGCCGACACGATCGCGCTGGAACTGGGCAAGCGCCTGATGCGCGACGGCGGCGCCGCGCTGGTGATCGATTACGGCCATGCGCAAAGCGCCGTCGGCGACACCTTGCAGGCGGTCGGCCGGCACGCCTATGCCGATCCGCTCAGCGCGCCCGGCAGCATCGATCTCACCGCGCATGTCGACTTTCAGGCGCTGGCGAGCGCGGTGGAGGCCATGGGACCGAACGGTTACGGACCGGTCACGCAGTCGCAATTCCTGCGCCGTCTCGGCATCGTGACGCGCGCGGCCTCGCTCAAATCCAAAGTCGCGGATGCCGCCGCCGATATCGACGCCGCGCTCAAGCGCCTGATCAGCGAGGGCGAAGCCGGCATGGGCGCGCTGTTCAAGGCCGCCGCCTTCGCGCCTCCTTCGCTCGGCGTGCCACCCGGATTCGAGGGCTAGCCCGTGCTGCAGGCTCCCGCTCTGAGCTCGCTCGCCCGCATCCGCCACGGTTTCTTCACCCGCAGCGGCGGCGTCTCGCAGGGCGTCTATGCCAGCCTCAACGGCGGCGTCGGCTCCAGCGACGCGCCCGCTAACGTCGCCGAGAACCGCGCCCGCATGGCGGCGGCCTTGGGCGTGGCGCCCGACCGCCTCGTCACCGCCTACCAGATCCATTCACCTGACGTCGTGGTCGCCGATGAACCATGGACGCAAGCAAACCGCCCGCGCGCCGACGCCATCGTCACCCGCACGCCGAAGCTCGCCATCGGCGTGTCGACCGCCGACTGCGGACCGCTGCTCTTGGCCGACGCCGAGGCCGGCGTGATCGGCGCCGCGCATGCCGGCTGGCGCGGCGCGCTCACCGGCGTCGTCGAGGCGGCGATCGCCGCCATGGAAAAACTCGGCGCCGAGCGTTCTCGCATCGTGGCGGCGCTCGGCCCCGTCATCAGACAGCCGAACTACGAGGTCGGGCCGGAATTCGTCGCGCGTTTCCTGGCGGCCGACGCCGATAATGCGCGCTTCTTCGTTGCCTCGGAGCGCGCCGGCCACGCCATGTTCGATCTCGCCGGCTATATCGCCGACCGCGTGCAGCGCGCCGGAGTTGCAAAATTCGAGGACCTCGCGCTGTGCACCTATGCCGAGCCCGAGCGCTTTTTCAGCTACCGCCGCACCACCAAGCTGGGCGAGCCCGATTACGGGCGGCACATCAACGCCATTGCGCTCGCCGACTGACCGGCGCTACGCCGATACGCCACGCGTCTGGACTCAAGGGCGGCTCTACCGCTACGCTTTGCCCCGGCCGGGAATCCAAAAGACAAAAACAAGGCCCGCGACAGAGGTGTCAATGCAGCGGTGTTTGGGCGGGCGCGCCTGGCGCGCTACGCGAGGCGTGTCTTGGCTTGGCGTGCTGTTGGCCGCCGTTTGCGCGATGACGCTTGCAGCCTGCAACCCCGACGACCATCCGGGCGCCTTGGTCGGGCAGCCGCGCGGCGCCACCGTCGCCTTCGAATCCATCGACGGCCTGCCGCCCGGCCAATTCCGCGAACTGGTGCAGGCGCTCAACGACGAGGCGCAGACGCGCCGGCTGGCGGTGATGTCGCGCGAAAGCCCGTCGGCCTATCGCGTGCGCGGTTATCTCGCCACCAAGGTGGCGAAGCGGGAGACCACGGTCTCGTGGGTCTGGGACGTGTTCGACCGCGACGACCACCGCGCGCTGCGCATCGCCGGCGAGGAGACCTCCAAGGGCCGGCATCATGATGCCTGGTCCGCCGCCGATGACGAGATGCTGCGCCGGATCGCCAGCAGCAGCATGCAGCAGCTCGCCGCCTTCCTGACCTCGCCCGAGGTTGCGCCGAGCACGCCCGACAGCGGGCCGCGCATCGCGCTCGTCGGCGACAGCAATTCCTCGCCGGAAGCGGCCGGCATTTACCGCCTTTTCCAGCCCAATGCCGATCCGGCCCCGATCGACACCGCCGAGCCCCCTGCGGCCACCGACGCGGCCGTCCGCGCGGTGCCGCTGCCGCCGCGCCGGCCGGCTATGGGAGCCGCGGTTTCGGCCCGGCAAACGCTGACGCTTGCCGCGGCGAGCCATTGATGCCAGGGGCTCGTTCACCCTGTCCAAAAGCTTGCGCACAATGATTTGGACTCGTATTGCGAGCCCCTGCCCGCCTTGTTATGACCACGCCGCCGGTTCCACCGGGTCAGGCGAGGTTTCGTAGATGGCGGGCAAGAACGGAGCGATCAAGCTCGTCGCCGGCAACTCGAACCCTGCGCTGGCGCAGGCGATCGCCGAATACCTCAAGACCCCGCTGACCAAGGCGGTGGTGCGGCGCTTCGCCGACATGGAGGTGTTCGTCGAAATCCAGGAAAACGTGCGCGGCGCGGACTGTTTCGTCATCCAGTCCACCTCCTATCCCGCCAACGACCACCTGATGGAATTGCTCATCATCATGGACGCGCTGCGCCGCTCCTCGGCGCGCCGCATCACCGCGGTGATCCCCTATTACGGCTATGCCCGGCAGGACCGCAAACCGGGGCCGCGCACGCCGATTTCGGCCAAGCTGGTGGCCAATTTGATCACGCGCGCCGGCGCCGACCGGGTGATGACGCTCGACCTGCACGCCGGGCAGATCCAGGGCTTCTTCGACATCCCGACCGACAATCTCTACGCCTCGCCGGTGATGGTGCGCGACATCCGCGAGCGCTTCCAGCTCGACAATGTCATGGTGGTGTCGCCCGATGTCGGCGGCGTGGTGCGCGCGCGCGGTCTGGCCAAGCGCATCAACGCGCCGCTCGCCATCATCGACAAGCGGCGCGAGCGCGCCGGCAAATCCGAGGTGATGAACGTGATCGGCGACGTCGCCGGCTACACCTGCGTGCTGGTCGACGACATCGTCGATTCAGGCGGCACGCTGGTGAACGCGGCCGAGGCGCTGCTCGAGCAGAAGGCCAAGGCGGTCTACGCCTATATCAGCCACGGCGTGCTCTCCGGCGGCGCGGTGGCGCGCATCGCCAAGTCGCGGCTGAAGGAACTGGTGATCACCGACTCGATTCAGCCGACCAAGGAACTGCTCGCCTCCGGCAATATCCGCGTGCTGCCGATCGCGACGCCTGATCGGCGAGGCGATCGGGCGCACCGCGACCGAGGAGTCGGTGTCGAGTCTGTTCGACTGATTTATCGTTGTCATTCCGGGACGGCGCGAAAGCGCCGGACCCGGAATCCATACTCCGCAGCGCCGGGGTTATGGATTCCGGGTTCGCTCGTTTCACTCGCGCCCCGGAATGACCGGTGAAAGTTATCCCCAAAAAGATTCAACGGACCGCCGATTGCCTGTGGAGATTCCGTTCCGCGCGGTTGCCTATGACAGGCAAATCACGGCCCATTGGGGCTCGATGATGCCTTTGGCGGGCTGAATCGCGTCGGTTATAGTCGGCTGCCAAGTGATTCGCTTCCGCCGTCAAGGCGTCCCGTATTCCTGCGTCACAATCCGGTCGGCTGCTGCCGTGCGCGTGGTTGCGTGCGTCCCCAATCGATTCGGCAAAGCGGAGACGTCATGCCCCAGATCGCCTACGCGGACGAACCCCGGATCAACCCGCTCGACGTGGTGGAACGTCTGGCGGCGGTGAACGACTGGTCGTTCGAGCGCGCCAGCGACGACGAGATCACCATCCTGGTGACCGGCAAGTGGACCGACTACCAGGTCTCCTACACCTGGATGGGCGACATCGAGGCGCTGCATCTGGCCTGCGCCTTCGACCTGCGGGTGCCCGAGCGCCGCCGCGCCGACGTGCAGATGCTGGTCTCGCTGATTAACGAGCGGCTGTGGGTCGGCCATTTCGATCTCTGGATCACCGAGGGCATTCTGATGTTCCGCCACGCGCTGGTGCTGGCCGGCGGCACGGAAGCCTCCGGCAAGCAGTGCGAGGCGGTGCTCGCCACCGCGCTCGATGCCTGCGAGCGCTATTTCACCGCCTTCCAGTTCGTGGTCTGGGCGGGAAAAAGCGCGCGCGAGGCGCTCGACGCCGCCATGTTCGACACCTCGGGCGAGGCGTGAGCAATCTCGCGAGCTGAAAGCGCTGCATACTTCGCGAATTCCGGATATGGTCCACTTAAACGGAAACCGCTCTAATTCTGTCATGGCCGGGCTTGTCCCGGCCATCCACGCCTTGGCCAAGAAAGTAAGACGTGGATGCCCGGCGCAAGGCCGGGCATGACGCAGGATTTGCCGCTATCATCGAAGCATGAAGAAACCCGTAGCAAGTCAAAAGCCACTCTCCAAATTCGCCGGCTCCCTCGTCCTGGTCGGCGCCGGCAAGATGGGCTCCGCCATGCTCGACGGGTGGATCGCGCGCGGGCTCAGTCCGAAAAAGCTGGTGGTGATCGAGCCGCAGCCAAGCAAGGCGATCAAGGCGCTGGCGCGGCGCGGGCTCACGCTCAATCCGAAAGGCAAAGTCGCCGCGGCCGCCGCGATCGTGATCGCGGTGAAGCCGCAGACCGCGCCCGCGGCGGTGCCGCCGCTCGCACCCTACGTCGGCAAAAGCACGCTGGTGCTCTCGATCATGGCCGGCCGCACGCTGCGGTTTTTGCAAATATCGCTGCCGCCGAACGCGGCCATCGTGCGCGCCATGCCCAATACGCCGGCCGCCATCGGCCGCGGCATCACTGTCGCTTGCCCCAACGCCAAGGTCTCCGCGCGCCAGCGCAAGCTCGCCGGCGATCTGCTCGCCGCCATCGGCAAGGTCGAATGGGCCTCCGACGAAACGCTGATGGACGCGGTCACCGCGCTCTCGGGTTCCGGCCCGGCCTATGTCTTTCTGCTGGCGGAAGCGATGACCAAAGCCGGCATCGCCGCCGGCCTGCCGGCCGATCTCGCCGCGCGGCTGGCGCGCGAAACGGTCGCCGGCTCCGGCGAATTGCTGCATCGCTCGCAACTCGACGCCGCCATCTTGCGGCAGAACGTCACCTCGCCCGGCGGCACCACCGCCGCCGCGCTGGAGGTGCTGATGGGCCCCGGCGGCTTCGACGAGCTGCTGACCAAAGCCATCGCCGCCGCCACAAGGCGCGGGCGGGAACTGGCGGGATAGCGGTTTCTTGCCCCGGACGCGGCGTAGCACGCAGCCATCAGCGCGTTTACGCGCGTCTTCGACGCGCTATGGCGTAGTGATGCGCCGCTGATCCGGGGCCGTTCCAATCTCCGAATTTTTGAAGGTCCCGGGTCTGCAGCGCACTACTGCGTGCTGCGCTGCGCCCGGGACAGGTTCCCTGCCCTAGAACCGGCGCCTTTACGGGCCTAGATTAGGGGCAACCGAACAGCCCGCAGGAGGCCGCCATGGCCCGCAAGCCGAAAAAGCAACGCAAAGCGCCGAGCGCGCCGCCGCCGCGCGGCAATACCGACCGCGACAAGGCGATCGACGCACTGATGGCGCTGCTCGCCGAGCATTCCTTCGATGAGATCGGGCTCGCCGAAGTGGCCGGCCGCGCCGGCCTGAAACTCTCGGCCTTGCGCGCCGAATTCGGCTCGACGCTGGCGATCGTCGCCGCCCACATCAAGGACATCGACCGCGCGGTGCTCGCCGGCGGCAGCGGCGACATGGCGGAGGAGCCGGCGCGCGAGCGCCTGTTCGACGTGCTGATGCGGCGCCTCGAAGCGCTCGCCCCCTACAAGGAAGCAGTGCATTCGCTGCTGCGTTCGGCGCGGCGGCATCCCGGCCTCGCGCTGGCGCTCAACGCCATGGCCGTGCGCTCGCAACAGTGGATGCTGGAAGCCGCCGGCATCGGCGCATCGGGTGCGAAAGGCGCGCTGCGTGCGCAAGGCGCCGCGCTGATGTTCGCCCGCGTGCTGTCGGTCTGGTTCGACGACGACGAAGCCGGGCCTCGACCGCACCATGGCCGCGCTCGGCCGCGGGCTGGCGAGCGCCGAGCGCTGGGCCGGCTTCCTCGACGATCTCTGCTCGATCCCGAAATGCATCGGGCGCGGGCCGCGCCGCCGCCGCCGTCATCGCGACGAGGAAGAGGCGGAGGCGGCTTAGACCGATCGTGCCAGGCTGATGCTGCGCGGCCATTCCGCGCGCGCCAGGCTTCAGAACGTCGGAAAGACGATCGCGGGCGGCGGCGGCACGAGCGCAACGCGTGTCGTGCGGCGGAGAATATTTTTAAAATCCTCGGCTGCGTCCACGAGGTAGTTTAGTTCCAGAAAGAATTCGAAGATCTCTTGTTGCCGGTTCACCTTGTTTTCCCGGCGCAGGGTGATGGTTCTGCTGAACAGACCGGCGGCATCGAGAGCTTCAAGCGAGCGGACGATCGTATCGTTGTCGGCGAAATAATAAAGCCAATCGTTATTGGTCGCGCTGCCGTACCAGCCAATCTGATTGTAGGTGAGCCAGCCGGGAAGCCGACAGCGAAGCAAGTGCATGTTCATTGCTTCAAGATTGCGAATGCTGGACGCGTTGTCTCTGTGAACGGTGGCAATGACCGAGTTGGTCGCCCCGTCAAGGAATGGTTCTGGTTCCTGGCCGGCATGACCCAATAGGCGCAAGCCGATGAGCATCATTTGAACGCTGATCGGACTTGTGCCGCCGACCACGTTGGTCACCCGCATCCCGGCCATCTCGGCGACATAGGTAAGACTGGCCTGCGGCGTCAGCTGAAAGAGCGAGCCCGAGGCCACGAAGTCGGCATTTCCGAATGGCTCGACTACTAAGATTTGGCCGGCCTCGATCGCATCGCCGACTGTTTTTGCCGACTCCAGCGGCAAAGCCGGACTTCGGTTCCGAAGGTAGAAATCAAGCAACTTATTGAAATCGCTTGAGAATGCTTGTCTTACGCGAAATTTACTGGTGGCCGGTTGAGACATCAATATACCCGTTATAATTGCCGCACGATGCAATAATCATTGCGCAACGCAACAAAACGCACTATAAAGTGTTATTGAACCGTACAAGCGCCAGAAGGCACGGATACTAAGGACAATCATATGACGAAACTTCACACAGATTCAACCGCGGTTGAGCGCATCAAGTCGGCGCGCGAGCGGCTCCTGTCCGAATATATCCGCTATCTGAACGGCATCGATGAAAGAGATCCAGCCGCGTGGGCGACGATCGTGACGAACGCCCGCGAGGCCGGACTCGATAAGGATGCGCTTTGCCGCGAATTGTCCTGCGCCTGGTCGACGGTGCTTCGCTGGGAAGCCGGGCAAACCGTGCCGGGATCGTTCACGCGGTCCGCCATCAAGGCGCGTCTCTTGCAAATGCTGGAGCATCTGCGTGTCCAGCAAAGGTCGCTCGTCGCCGCGGAGTAATTTAACTCGACCGGTTACACCGGCACCCGCACCGTCGCCCGCAATCCTCCGAGCGGACTATCGCCGAGCGTGATGTCGCCGCCGTGCGAGCGCGCGATGTCGCGCGCGATCGCCAGTCCCAGCCCGGTGCCGCCCTCGTCTTGATTGCGCGCATCGTCGAGCCGCAAGAACGGCTTGAACACTTCCTCGCGCAGGTCCGCCGGAATGCCCGGGCCGTCGTCGTCCACGGTGACGGTGAGGTAGCGGTGATCGCGATGGCCGGTGATGGAAATCGACGGCGCAAAGCGCGCGGCGTTCGACACCAGATTGCCGAGGCAGCGCTTGAACGCCGCCGGCCGCACGGTGACGGTCGGCGGGCCATGGAACACCACGCTCGCCTTGTGGCCGTTGCGCTCGGCGTCGTCCTTGAGCTCCTCGAGGAAGGCCGCCATGTCGGTCGGCGCCGCGCTCTCGCCGAGATCGCCGCGCGCGAAGGCGAGATAGGCCTCCAGCATGCGCGCCATCTCGTCGATGTCCTTCTTCATCGCCTCCACTTCCGGCGTCTTTTTCTTGATCAGCGCCAGTTCGAGCTTGAAGCGCGTGAGCACGGTGCGCAGATCGTGCGAGACGCCGGCCAGCATCGCCGTGCGCTGCTCGATCGCGCGTTCGACGCGGGTCTTCATCTCGATGAAGGCGGCCGCCGCGCGCCGCACCTCGCGCGCGCCGCGCGGGCGGAAATTCGGCACCTCGCGGCCCTTGCCGAAGCTTTCGGCGGCGTCGGCCAGCCGCAAGATCGGCTTGATCTGGTTGCGCAGGAAGATGATGGCGACGCCGAGCAGCACGACCGAGGTGCCGACCATCCAGAGCAGGAAGATCAGCGCGTTCGAGGCATAGGCGGCGTTGCGCCGCGCGAATACCCGCATCACCGTGTGGTCGAGCTGCACCCTGATCTCGACCAGCGCCGATTTGCCGACCGTGTCGATCCAGAACGGCCGCCCGATCTGCTTGCGCAATTCGTCGGACAGCGTCGAATCGAGCAGCGAAAAGAACGGTTTCGGTCCCGGCGGCGGCATCTCCGACAGCGGCAGGAAATCGACCACCAGGCCGAGGCGATCCTGCGCGATGCGGCGGATCAGCGCACGGTCGGCATCCTGCGGATAGCCTTGGTAGACGTCGATCAGCGCGGCGATGTCGTGCACCACGCCGGCCGACAGCCGCTTGGTGACCTCATTCAATTGCCGCTCCACGAACACGATGGCGATCACCGATTGCAGGATCACCATCGGCAGGATGATGATGAGCAATGCGCGCGCGTAGAGGCCCTTCGGCATCACGCTGTTGAGCCAGCGGCTCATCCGCCGCCAGCCATCGGGGATGCGGCCGAGCACGGCGTGGATGCGGCGCACCGGCGGGATCGCGTCGTACCAGCGCCAGGCTTCGACCAGCCGATCGAAGGCGCTGCGGATGGTGCGGATGCCGGTATCGAGGCTGGTCATGCGGTCACCAGCCGGTAGCCGATGCCGCGCACGGTCTGCACGAACAGCGGGTTGGCGGGATTGTTTTCGATCTTGCGGCGCAGCCGGTTGACCTGCACGTCGACGGCGCGCTCGGAGACCGAGCCGCCACTGCCGGCGAGCGCCAGCCGCGACACGGTTTCGCCCGGCGTCGCCGTCAGGATGCGCAGCATCTCGCGTTCGCGGTCGGTCAGCCGGATGACCTCCTCGCCTTTGCGCAATTCGCCGCGCGCCAGATGATAGACGAAGGGCCCGAAGCGCACCGACTCGACCGGCGGCGCGGCGGCCGGCTGCGTGCGCTTGAGGATATTGGCGATGCGCAGCGACAATTCGCGCGGCTCGAACGGCTTGGACAGATAATCGTCGGCGCCCATCTCGAGGCCCTTGATGCGGCTCTCGGCGGCGTCGCGCGCGGTCAGCATCAGGATCGGCACGCTCGAGGTGCCGCGCAGCGACTTGGCGAAGTCGAAGCCGGATTCGCCCGGCATCATCACGTCGAGAATGAGCAGGTCGAAACTCAACCCGTTGAGCTTGGCGCGTGCGTCGGCCGCGGTCTCGGCCGTGGTCACCCGGTAGCCCTCGCCGGTGAGGAAACGCGACAGCAGGTCGCGGATGCGGCGGTCGTCGTCGACCACCAGCAAATGCGGCGCATCGTCGGACAAAGTGGCCGGCAGCATCATTAGATCCTCGTTTGCCACCTCAACCCCGCGGCTTGGCGGCGCGTTCGGCGCGCGCGATCAGGCGCAGCACGCCCTCGCGATTATCGGCGTCGATCATGGCGGTAAGAAAGCGCCGCGCCGCCTCGTGCGCGTTGGGCCCGAGCTCGCCGAAAGCGCGGTTGATGCGCTGCGTCTGCAGGCCGGCGAGCTTGAGCGCCAGCGCTTCGCCCTTCGGCGTCACATAGAGCAGCCGTTGCCGGCGGTCCTGCGCGCCTTCCTTCTGCACCACGTAGCCCTGATCGACCAGTTGCTTGAGCACGCGGCCGAGCGACTGCTTGGTGATGTTGAGAATCTCCAACAGGTCGGCGACCTTCATGCCGGGATTGCGGTTGACGAAATGCAGCACCCGGTGATGGGCGCGGCCGAAGCCGAGCTTGGAGAGCACCTCGTCCGGATCGCCGACGAAATCGCGATAGGCGAAGAACAACAGCTCGATAATGTCCCAGACCGGCTCCGCCGGCGCCGGCGGCGGATCCGTGCGTTCGGCCAGGGCGCTGGCCGCTGCGGCGATCTTCACATTTATGTCAGCCATGTTGACATATTTCGATTTTATGTTACAAAAACACCGCCGCAGACGAAAGGATCGTGCCAAAACGGCCCTTTCTCTCGGCCGGCGGGACGGCAATAGGGCCGCTCCGGCCCCATTCATACCGGGTGTTGCCGCTCGACGCAAAGTATTGGAATAGACGCGAAAAATGCGCCATGACGGGCGCAAAAGGCCGGACAAAAGACGGCAAAGGTGAGTTGAAGGAGGAAGCGATGGCTGCGCAATCCTATGACCGGCTCGAAGGGGTCATCTGGTACGACGGCAAGCTGGTGCCCTGGCAAGAGGCCAATCTGCACGTGCTCAGCCACGGCCTGCACTATGCGAGCTGCGTGTTCGAGGGCGAGCGCGCCTATGGCGGCAAGATCTTCAAGACCACCGAGCATGCCGAACGGTTGAAGCGCTCGGCCAATGTGCTCGACTTCGAGATCCCCTATTCCGTCGCCGACATCGTCGCCGCCAAGCAGCTGGTCGTCGACAAGAACGGCAAGAAGGAAGCCTATGTGCGCCCGGTCGCCTGGCGCGGCTCGGAGATGATGGGCGTCTCGGCGCAGAGCAACACCATCCATCTCGCCATCGCCTCATGGGAATGGCCGAGCTATTTCGACCCCGAGCAGCGGCTCAAGGGCATCAAGCTCGATCTCGCCGAATACCGTAGGCCCGATCCGAAGACCGCGCCCTGCCTGGCCAAGGCCGCCGGCCTCTACATGATCTGCACCATCTCCAAGCACCGCGCCGAGCGCCGCGGCTATGCCGACGCCATGATGCTCGACTGGCAAGGGCGCGTGGCCGAATGCACCGGCGCCAATATCTTCTTCGTCAAGGACGGCAAGATCCACACGCCGATCGCCGACTGTTTCCTCGCCGGCATCACGCGGGCGACCGTGATCGAGCTCGCGCGCAAGCGCGGCTTCGAGGTGATCGAGCGGCGCATCATGCCGGAAGAGCTCAGCGAATTTTCCGAGTGCTTCATCACCGGCTCGGCCGCGGAAGTCACCGCGGTATCGGAGATCGGCGGCCAGTGGAATTTCAATCCCGGCGGCATCACCAAGCAATTGATGGACGACTACACCGCGGCGGTGAACCCGTCCGGCAAGGCCGCGGCGGCGTGACTGTCGTCCCCGCGCAGGCGGGGACCCAGTAACCTCGGCGCATCGGGTTATCGCACCGCCCGCGATTACTGGATGCCCGCTTTCGCGGGCATGACAACTGGGGCTACGCCACCACCTTGGGCTCTTCCGGCCGCAGCAGCGTGACGTAGCGCACGCGATAATGCGCGAGGAAGCGGTCCATGCGTTCGTCCAGCACGCGATGCCGGCTTTCCGAAGCGTGCCGCAGCAGCAGCGGATGCTTGGGCGCGACGACGACAAAGCCGCAATGGAAATAATCCAGATCCGGCCGCCGGCTGACGAAGCCGACGATATCGCCGGTCGCGAGCTTGTCCGCATTGGCGAGCAACACCGTGCGCGGGATGACGCGCATGGCGAAACGCCGCTTGCTCAGGCCTTTCTGCGAATCGACGGTCTTGGCGATGTCGATCGCGCCGTCGAGCGCGAGCCAGCGGCAGGTCTTGTTCTCGACATTGTGCTCGCACCACTCGAAGAAATAGTGATTGCGCTCGTACCAGTTCACGAAACCCTGGCGATAGCGGATGTCCTGCAGCGCGCTCTCAAATTCGCCCGCTTGCCGTGCGCGCGCGGCCGCCAGCACCGTTTCGCAGAACGTGACGCAATCGAAGGCGTCGTCGCGCACGACGAATTTTTCCGGCCGCCGCGGGCCGCCGATCAGCGTATCGTTTTGATAGCGGGTGCCGCGCAACGCGGCCGAGATGAAATCGATGCGCTGCGACACCGTCGCCAGGCCGTGCGCCGCGGCGATCAGGCGCGCGATGCGTGCGTCGCCGGCAAGGCCCGGCCGGATGCCGGCCGCCAAAGCCGCGCCGCTTGCGAGCCACTGCAGGAAGCACCTGCGGCTGGCGCGTGTCACTCGCGCACCACCACCAGCCGGTCGGTGCCGGATTCCGCGCCCCAGATTTCGCCCGGCCGGCCGAGCAGCTGGCGCACCGAGGCGCCGCGTTTATTGCTGCGGAAGCTCTCGAACTTTTCGGTCGCCGGGTCGAAGCGCACGATCGCATTGGCGAGCCAGTCGCTGAGCCACACTTTGTCCTTGTCGTCGACATAGACCGCGTAGCAGCCGGCGCCGCTCTTGGGCAGCGCCCACACCTTCCAGGTCTTGGCGGTCGGATCGAAGCGGGCGACCTCGCCGGTGTGCCAGAAGCTCACCCACAACAGGCCCTTGGAGTCCGACCAGATGCGGCGCGGGCCGACGCCCGGCTTGGGCGGCGGCACCAGCAGCGCGTCGCCGCTCACGGTGTCGATCTTGGCGATGTGATCGCCGGCGAGCGAGGCGTACCAGACTTCCCCGTTGGGCGTGGTGGTGATGCCGTAGGGGCCGGGACCCTTGGGCGCCTTCCAGGCCTCGACTTTGCCGGTCGCCGGATCGACGCGGCCATAGACGCCGTTCTGTCCGGTGAACCAGAGAATGCCCTTGCGGTCGAAGGTCGCGGTGTTGAGATTGGCGTCGGGGAAATTCGCCGGCAGCGGGTAGAGCTTCACCGCCTTGCTCGCCGGATCGACGCGCGCGATGGCGTTCTGCCCGCCTTCGGTGACCCAGGCGGCGCGGTCGGGCCCGACGATCACGCCATGCGGCGCGGCATGCGGCCCGAGCGGAATTTGCATCACCTTGCCGGTCTTGGGATCGAGCACGCCGAGCGCGCCCTGCGCCTGCGCGGTGTACCAGACCGTGCCGTCCGGCGCCGGCGCCACGTCGTGCGGATGCGCGCCGCGCGGCACGTCGTAGTACGACACGTCGGCCGCCGACGCCGGTTTGAAACCGAGCGCCAGCACCGCCATCGCCGCGACGACGATCGGAACCATGCTTGTGCCTCGCCGCGCGCTCATTCCGCCGCCTGCCGGCCGCCGCTCCAGCGTCCCGCCGCCGCGTCATCGGTCGCTTTCGCTTCGACCCAGGTTTTCTCGCCGGCCTTTTCGACCTGCTTCCAGAACGGCGCGCGGGTTTTCAGATAATCCATCAGGAATTCGGCCGCCGCGAAGGCAGCCTGACGATGCGACGACGCCGTCACCACCAGCACGATGTCTTCGCCCGGCACGATGCGCCCGTAACGATGGACGACGGTGACGCCGAGCAGCGGCCAGCGCTGCGTTGCCTCTTGCACATGGCGCTCGATCTCGGCTTCCGCCATGCCGGGATAATGCTCGAGCGTGAGCGCGGCGATCGGCGCGCCCGCCTCGTCGCCGCGGCAAATGCCGGTGAAGGTGACCAGCGCGCCGACGTCGCTGCGCCCGCCAGTAAGCTTTTTTGCTTCGGCGGCGGCGTCGAACGGCTCGCGCTGCAGGCGCACGGTGGATGGAACGGTCATGGGGGTAATGTAGCGCACGTCATTCCGGGGCGCGAGCGCAGCGAGCGAACCCGGAATGACGGAAAGTGAGAGGCTAACCCCCCGTCATCGGCGGGAAAAAGGCGATTTCGGCCGCCCCTTTGATCTGGGTCTGCGGCTTGACATGGGCGCGGTCGATGGCCGCGCGGATCACCTTGGGATTTTCGAAGGCGTGGGCATATTCCTCGCCGCGCGCAGATAACCAAGTCATTAACTCGCCGACCGTCGAAACGCCGGCGGGAACCTCGACGTCTTCTTCCGGCTTGCCGACGCGCTCGCGCACCCAGGCGAAATAACGCAGTTTCATGGTTTTTTACATTTGCGCATGATCTTGTCCGAAAACCGGTTCCCACTTTTCGGGATCATGCGCTAATCGATCATATAGCGCAGGCCGGCGCGCATATAGTCCCAGCCGGTGTAGAGCGTCAGGAGCGCGGACAGCCACAGCAGCGTGATGCCGATCTCGGTGGTGGCCGGCAGAATCACGTCGCCGGCGTCGCCCGCGATCAGGAATCCGATCGCCACCATCTGCCCGATGGTCTTATATTTGGCGAGCCGCGTCACCGGCACGCCGACGCGCAGCTCGGCGAGATATTCGCGCAAGCCCGACACCAGGATTTCGCGGCACAAAATGATCACCGCGGCGAACAGCGCCCAGCCGCGGATGGTTTCCTCCGCCGCCAGCATCAGCAGGCAGGACGCCACCAAGAGCTTGTCGGCGATCGGATCGAGCATGCGGCCGAGCGAGGACTGCTGGCCCCAGATGCGGGCGAAATAACCGTCGAGAATGTCGCTGATGCCGGCGGCTATGAAGATCGCCAGCGCCAGCCAGCGCGACCACAGCCCGCCGCCCAGAATGCTCTGCCAATACATCAGCCCCACCACCACCGGCACGGCGGCGATGCGCCCATAGGTCAGCAGGTTCGGCAGCGCGAGCGGACGCGCCGGCAACGGTCGGGAGCTGAAGGCATTCATCGGGCTCCAAAGAACACCCGCGCCGCCGTAACGTCAACCGCCGACGACCGCCCATCAACTGTCATCCCGGGGCGCGCCGAAGGGCCGTCCCGGAATGACAAGGGATTATTGGATCGGAGCTTTCGGCAGCCGGCTTTTGCCTGGTTCCATCACAAAGGTCTGATCGAGCGAATACCACTCGCCCTTAACGTCCGCGGCCGGCGCCGGCCCGTCGTGGCGGACATAGTTGCCGACCAGCGCGCGGGTGACGCCGAACTGGACGTCGCTTTCCAGCCGCGCGTCGTCGTTGACGTAGATCTGCGAAATCAGCGTCTTGAAGCCGGGCTTGAAGATCAGGAAATGCAGATGCGCGGGCCGGTAATGATGCCGCCCGGTGGCGCGCACCAGATCGCCCACCGGCCCGTCGATCGGGATCGGATAGCCGGCCGGCTTGACGCTGCGGAAACCGAAATGGCCTTGCAGCGTCGGTGGTGAACTTGCCGCGCAGGTTCATGTCGGCCTGATTGGGATCCTGTTGATCGTAGAAGCCGTCCGGCGAGGAATGCCAGACGTCCACCTCGGCGCCTTCGATCGGCTTGCCGTTCTGGTCGCGCAGCGTGCAATTGACGAACAGCGCGGGGCCCGGCGTGGGCGAGCGCACGATCGAAGCGCCGTTTTCTGTGCGCGGCGAATTCAGGCGCCAGAACGGCCCGAGCAGATTGGCGGACGTCTCGGTCTGCCCGTTATTGCCGTTGTTGAGCAGGCAGATCAGCGTCGAGAAGCCGAGCGAGCCGGACATCAGCACCGTCTCGTTGTGGGTGTCGGTGGTCTTCTGGCCGAGCGCGGTGACGAAGCCGATCGCCTTCTCGAATTCCTCCTCGGTCAGATGCACGTCGCGCGCAAAGGCGTGCAAATGTTTAACCAGTGCCGTGAGTATTTCGCGCACGCGCGGGTCCGCCGCGTTCTTGAACGCGTCCACCACCACGTCGGTGACGTCTTCTTGCCGCTTGATGAGCATTGCCGATTTCCTCTGCCGTTTCTCCGTCATCTTGGGTGCTTGCGAGGCCTCGTAGGATGAACTGCAGTCTCGAAGAATGCCGGCCTTCGAGGCCGGCTATGACATCAGGGATGGCTATCCCGCCGCCTGTTCGTGGAAGAACTCATATATCTTTCGCGCCGTCTCCGCATTAATTCCCGGTACCTGTGCGAGATCGGGCAGGCTGGCGCGCTCGATCGCCTTCAGGGTGCCGAAATGGCGCAGCAGCGCGCGCTTGCGCGTCGGCCCGATCCCCGGGATTTCCTGCAGGCCGGCCTCGCGGATGTCCTTCTTGCGCCGGGTGCGGTGCGAGCCGATGGCGAAGCGGTGCGCCTCGTCGCGCAGCCGCTCGATGAAATACAAGCAGCGGATCGCGCGGCGGCAGCTTGAACGGGCCGCGGCCCGCCATGAAGAAGGTCTCGCGCCCGGCGTCGCGGTCCGGCCCCTTGGCGATGGCGACCAGCGGCACGTCGGTGACGCCCATCGCCGCCAGCGTTTCGGCCGCCGCGTTGAGCTGCCCCTGCCCGCCGTCGATCAGCACCAGATCGGGCCAGGGTTGCTCGTCGCCCTCGTCCGGCTCGCCGGTGAGCACGGCGGCGAGCGCGGCATCGGCCGTCAGGCGCGGGTTCTCTTCCAGCAGCCGCTTGAACCGCCGCTGCAGCACCTCGCGCATCATGCCGTAATCGTCGCCGGGGTTAAGCTCTGCCGAGCGGATGTTGAACTTGCGGTACTGGTTCTTGCGGAAGCCTTCCGGTCCCGCCACCACCATGGCGCCGACGGCGTTGGTGCCGCCGATATGGCTGTTGTCGTAAACCTCGATGCGGCGGGGGCTACGCGGCAACGCGAAGGTCTCGGTCAGCGCCTTGAGCAATTTTTGCTGCGACGAGGTATCGGCGAGCTTGCGCGCCAGCGCCTCGCGCGCATTGGCGAGCGCGTGCGCCACCAGCTCCTTGCGCTCGCCGCGCTGCGGCACTGCGACCTCGACCTTGCGGCCGCTTTTGGTGCTGAGTGCGCGGGCCAGCAAATCGCGCTCCTCGAAGTTATGCGATGTCAGCACCAGTTTCGGCGGCGGCTTGTCGTCGTAGAACTGCGCGAGGAAGGCGCTCAGCACTTCGCCCGCGGCCAGCGAACGGTCCGCCTTCGGAAAATAGGCGCGGTTGCCCCAGTTCTGCCCGGTGCGGAAGAAGAACACCTCGACGCAAGTGTAGCCGCCGGCCTGATGCACGGCGAACACGTCGGCCTCTTCCAGCGTGCGCGGATTGATGCCCTGGTGCGAGGTGATCGCCGAGAGCGCCGCCAGGCGGTCGCGGTAGATCGCGGCGCGCTCGAAATCGAGCGCGTCCGAGGCCGTGTCCATCTCCGCCGCCATTTCCTTTTGCACCGCGCGGCTGCGGCCGGACAGAAAATCGTTCGCCTCGCGCACCAGCTCGCCATAGCCGGAAAAATCGATCTCCTGCGTGCAGGGCGCCGAGCAGCGCTTGATCTGATAGAGCAGGCAGGGCCGCGTGCGCGCTTCGAAAAACGAATCCGAGCAGGAGCGCAGCAGGAACGCGCGCTGCAGCGCGTTGATGGTGCGGTTGACCGCGCCGGCATTGGCGAAGGGCCCGTAATAATGTCCCGGCCGCGTGCGCGCGCCGCGATGCTTGAAGATCTGCGGCGCCCAGTGGTCCGACGTGATCAGGATGAAGGGAAACGACTTGTCGTCGCGCAGCAGCACGTTGAAGCGCGGGCGCAGCCGCTTGATCAGATTGGCTTCGAGCAGCAGCGCCTCGGTCTCGGTCTTGGTGGTGACGAATTCCATCGCCACCGTGCCGGAGATCATGCGCACGATGCGGTTGTCGTGGCCGGTCGGCCGCGTATAGGCCGTCACCCGTTTCCGGATGTTCTTGGCCTTGCCGACATAGAGCACCTCGCCCTGCGCGTCGACCATGCGATAGACGCCGGGCGCAGACGGCGCGTGCTTGACCGCGCGCGCGATCGCCGCGCGGCCGGCCTTGAGCGTGCCGGCCGGCGCTTCCGGCTCCGAGCTCGGGCAGCGTCGGCTCCTCGTCCTCCTCGCGCAGCTCGCTTGCCGGGTCGATGTCTTTGGGCGTGCCGTTCATGGCGGACACATAATACGCGCGAAGTCGTTTTGCTTGCGCATGATCTTGTCCGAAAACCGGTTCCCACTTTTCGGGATCATGCGCCTATTCTGCGATATCGCTGTCGAGGCGTGCGCCAGGCCAGATGCTGGCCGCCGTCGACCGCGATCATCGTGCCGGTGACGCTTCTGGCCTGCGCGAGATAGACCACCGCCGCCGCGATGTCTTCCGGGCTGGGCCCGCGCTTGAGCGGCACGGCCGCCGCCTGCGCGGCAAATTGCGCGTCCGACTGGCGCGGGCTCGGCAGCGTCGGGCCGGGCGCCACCGCGTTGACGCGCACATGCGGCGCCAGCGCCTGCGCCAGCGTGACGGTCGCCGCTGGCCAGCGCGCTCTTGCTCAGCGTGTAGGAGAAAAAGCGCGGCGTCGGCTTGAGCACGCGCTGGTCGGTGATATTGACGATCGAGGCGTCGGCGCGCGCGGGCGCCTGCGCGGCGAAGGCCTGCGAAAGCAATAGCGGCGCGGTCAGGTTGACGGCCAGCGTGCGCTCGAAGCGCGCGCGGTCGAGACTGGCGATCTCGTCTTCGTCGAACAGGCTGGCATTGTTGACCAGGAGCGTGAGCGGCCCGAAGGCGGCCGCCGCCGGCACCAGCTTGGCGAGCGCTTCGGGATCGGCGAGGTCGGCCAGCACCACGCGCGCCTGGCCGCCCGCGCCAACGATCTCGCCCGCGAGCTGTTCGGCCTCGGCGCGCGAGCGGTGGGCGTGCAGCACCACGGCATAGCCGGCTTGCGCTAGCGCGCGCGAAATGGCGCGGCCGATGCGGCGCCCCGCCCCGGTGATCAGCGCCGCGCGCGGTGTCGGTGAGCTGTTCATCCCGCCTCAGTCCTGCGTCTGGTCATACGCCAGAGCAATTTCCGCTGCCACCGATGTTCTGCCGGTCGAGCGTCCAGTGCACTGCCCGGTACAGTCAATGTTCGCCGAACGAATACGGCAATTCTGCACGAAGAACAGCGCAGCACTAACAGTTCTTTAGGGTTAACGGCTGCTGATAACTTACCGATTCATGACCGCTTAACTTAAAAGGCCCGATAAATCCTTCACGAAGTCTCGAACTCCGCCCTTAGCGCGAAAGCGCGGCGGAGCGCGCGAGTGAGTGGAGGCTGTGATGAAAAAAACGCTTTTCCCGACTGCACTTGCAGCCACTTTGATCGCCTCGGGCGCGGCGCTGGCCGCCGATCTGCCGCGCGGCCCGACGCCGTATTATTCGACGCCGCTGTCCAGCGTCTATAATTGGGCCGGTCCCTATGCCGGCCTCAACGTCGGCTATGAGTGGGGCAAAATCACCAACACCGCCGGCTCGCCGACCGGCATCGCGGGCGGCGGGCAGCTCGGCTACAATTGGCAGAGCGGCCAATTCGTATTCGGCGGCGAAACCGACATGCAGATTTCCGGCGCCGACGACACCTTCGCGCCCTGGAAATTCTCCAATCCGTGGTTCGGCACCCTGCGCGGCCGCGCCGGCGTCGCCTTCAACAACGTCCTGCTCTACGCCACGCTTGGCCTCGCCTATGGCGACGTCAAAGGCCAGTTCATGGGGCTCGACGAAACCAAGACCGAACTCGGCTGGACCGGCGGCATCGGCGCGGAATACGGCTTCATGCCGAACTGGTCGGCCAAGGTCGAATATCTCTACATGGATCTGGCCAGCCGCACCTTCTCGATCACCGGCACCGACAACGGCCTGCACGCCAACATGCTGCGCGTCGGCGTCAATTATCACTTCTGAGCGGCACGTCGTCGCTCGCGTGGCGGAAGACCCCGGGCTGCAAGGCCCGGGGTTTTTCTTTGCGTCGAGCCAAGCAGGCAAAAGTTCGGAACCGACTTAAGTCTTAAGTAATACTTTACCACGTTGAGCGCATAGCCAGTTTTGATCGAGGCGACAACATGGCATTTAATCGGCGTAATTGAGATTATACATTCACACAACTTGTTTCTACAGTGTGTCTTTTACACACTAGACGTTCCGCTAATTTTGAATACTTATGCAGCCTCGATTGTGGGGGGCCCACAATGACGGAGGTTTGGTGATGAAGCGTTTGGTTTTGGCGGGCCTTGGTGGGCTCGCGGTCGTGACAATCATGGGTGCGGCGAACGCCGCGGACTTGCCGCGCCGGCACGCGATGCCGACCAAGGCGCCGATGTATGAGGCGCCGTACAATTGGACCGGCTTCTATGTCGGCATCAACGGCGGCGGCGGCTTCGGCCGTTCGGATTGGAGCAACGCGCTCGGAACGAACGGCTTCGACCTCTCGGGCGGTCGTCGCCGGCGGCACCGTCGGCTACAACTATCAGATGGGCCAGACCGTACTTGGCCTCGAAGGCGACGGCGACTGGAGCGATATCCGCGGCAGCACCAACGGCGGCACTTGCACCGGCACTTCCTGCGAAACCCGCAACGACTGGCTGGCGACCGCGCGCGGCCGCGTCGGTTATGCGTTCGGCCGCTTCATGCCTTACCTCACCGCCGGCGGCGCCTTCGGCGACATCAAGGCGACGGCCGCCGGCCTCGGCAGCCAGACCACCACGCGGGCCGGTTGGACCGCCGGCGGCGGTGCTCGAAGCGCCATCGCCGGTCCGTGGAGCGCCAAGATCGAATATCTCTATGTCGATCTCGGCAAGGGCAACTGCGACACGGTCTGCGGCCCTGCGACCAGCGCGAACTTCACCACCAACCTGGTGCGCGCCGGCGTCAACTACCGCTTCTGAGCAGCCGGAAAACGTAAAACTGCAAAAAGCCCCGGACAAAGTTCCGGGGCTTTTTCGTATCGCCGGCAAAATCTGCGCGCCGGCTTGCCGCGATCGTGGCGCAATCGTGGCGACAGGCATGTTGCAGCGCGATGTTGCGCACGGAACCCTTATCGCCAATGGCGCGTTGAATGCGCAATCGGGGGACGGCGCATCCGCGACCGTCCGCACAGTTTGCAATGAGGTGCGTCATGAAAAAGTTTCTGCTTGCCAGCGCGGGCATGCTCGCGCTCGGCGTGGTCTCGGCCTCGGCCGCCGACCTGCCGCGCCACCAAGCGATGCCGGCCAAGGCGCCGGTCTACGTCGCGCCGCCTTATAACTGGACCGGCTTCTATGTCGGCATCAACGGCGGCGGCGGCTTCGGCCGTTCGGATTTCTCGGCGCCGCTTACCCCCGGCTCGTTCGATACGTCGGGCGGACTGGCCGGCGGCACGATCGGCTATAATTATCAGATGGGCCAGGTCGTCTTCGGCGCCGAAGGCGATTTCGACTGGAGCGGCATCCGCGGCAGCACGACCTGCGGCGGCGTTAGCTGCGAGACCCGCAACAACTGGCTGAGCACCGCGCGCGGCCGTCTCGGCTATGCGTTCGACCGCTTCATGCCTTACGTCACCGGCGGCGCCGCCTTCGGCGACGTCAAAACCTCGGTCGGCGGGCTCGATAACCGCGAGACCAGGACCGGCTGGACCGTCGGCGGCGGCCTCGAAGCGGCGATCTCCGGACCTTGGACCGCCAAGATCGAATATCTCCATGTCGATCTCGGCGACGCCGCAACGGCAGTACCGCCCGCGACGGCGAGCTTCCGCAGCGAAATCGTGCGCGCCGGCATCAACTACCGGTTCTGACCGTACGCACGGCCACGCCAGCAAAATGCAAAGCCCCGAAGTTCGCTCCGGGGCTTTCGCTTGTGCGCGGAATCAGGCGGTGACTTTGGTCGCCGCGAAGGCCGGCACCTGGGCGGCGAATTTGTCGTGCCAGGCGAGTAGGCGCGGATGATCCTTCCGCCACGTGCCGCCGAAACGCAGATCGCGATAGCCGAGCACGCAGGCAAGCGCGATCTGCCCGACGTCGGGCACCGGATCGAGCGCCGGCGGCGCCGCTTCCAGCGCCGCCAGGCCGCGCGCCACTTTGTCGGCTTGGCGATCGATCCAGGCCTGCACTTTCTTCTCGGGCGGCCGGTAACGGCCCTCGTAGACCAGCAGAACCGAGGCATCGAGGATGCCGTCACACAGCGCCTGCAGCCGCAGCGCCGCAAAGCGCGCCTGCGGCTCGCGCGGAATGATACGGCCGCCGCCGGCCATATGATCGAGAACTTCCAGGATCACGCGCGAGTCGTAATAGACGGTGCCGTCGTCGAGGATCAGCGCCGGAATTTTGCCGAGCGGGTTCTGCACGCGGATCGCGTCGGCCGGATCGTTGAGATCGGTTTCGCGCACGTCGATCTTGTCGGTGAGGCCGAGCACGCCGGCGGCGATGCGCACTTTGCGCACGAAGGGCGAGGCGGGCGAGGAGCGCAGGATCATCATAAAAAAATCTCTCCGCGGCAGGCGCGGGGAGACCCGCTACTGGTTTAGGATCGAAAGCAATCGACGCCGGCGCAATGCCGGCGCCGCCGTTACGCGATCAGCCGGTGACGACCAGGTTTACGGCCTTCGGGCCTTTGCCTTTTTTATCCGGTTCGACGTCGAAGCTGATCTTCTGGCCTTCGTTCAGACCTTTAAGTCCGGCGGCTTCCACGGCGGTGATGTGCACGAACACATCGCGCCCGCCGTCATCCGGCTTCACGAAGCCGTAGCCCCGCTCGCTATTGAAGAACTTCACAACACCGGTCTGCGCCATCGGGAAAACTCCTCTCCCCGCACTGCTCCGCCGCCGGCCCCACGCTCGGCGGCTCGGCCGGACATTCACATTCGGGGAAAGCGTCGGCCTCAAGCGGCCTCTGTCACTCCGCCGGCCCCCACCAGGAGGCGGAACGTACCTGCCAATGACGGAACTACACACCAACTGGGGTCGTGTGGAAAGGGGCCACGGCCTCATCGGGCGGCCGGCGCCTCCTCGCGGGTGAGCCAATCGAGCTTGAATCCGCCCTTGCCGTCCCGGCCCAGGACGCCGGCCAGCGCCGGCAGCAGGACGGAAAGCTCGTTTTCGAGCGTCCAGGGCGGGTTGACCAGGATCAGGCCGCAGCCATTGAGGCGGGCCGGATCGCTCAGGGGGCCGACCATCAGTTCCGCGCGCAACATTTTTGCGATGCCGAGCCGGCGCAAGGCTTTGGCGAAGGCGTCCGGTTCGCTGCGCCCCTTGATCGGGTACCAGAGCGTAAATATGCCGGTGGCCCATTTGCGGTGCGCGGCGGCGAGCCCGCGCGCCAGGCGGAAGAAGTCGCCGTCTTCTTCGAACGGCGGGTCGACCAGCACCAGGCCGCGGCGCTCCTTCGGCGGCACATAGGCGCCGAGCGCGGTCCAGCCGTCGATTTCAAGCGTCTTGATGCGGGTATCCCCGCGCAAATTTTGCCGGAGCGCGACCGCCGCCTTGGGCTCGATCTCGCAGGCGATCAAGCGGTCCTGCGGACGCAGCCAGGCGCGCGCCAGCGCCGGCGAGCCGGGATAGGTCTTGAGCCGGCCGCGCTCGTTGAGCGCATCGACCACCTCGAGATAGGGCGCCAGCAACGCGGCCACCGGCGCCGCCAACTGCGCGGCCACCAGCCGCTCGATGCCGTCGTGCCATTCGCCGCCGCGGCTGGCTTCCGGGCCGGAGAGATCGTAGAGGCCGGCGCCGGCATGGGTGTCGATAACGCGGAACGCCGCCGGCTTGGCGCGCAAATAATGCAGGATGCGGCAAAGCACCGCATGCTTGAACACGTCGGCAAAATTTCCGGCATGGAAGGCGTGGCGATAGTTCACGGACTGGCTCGAAGCTGCGCCGATCAAGGACCGTTATCGGCCGTACCGGGGAGCTTATGCCATAGCTTAATCCGGCACGCCGCGCAGGCCGAAATGGCTGCGCGGCTTGACCTGGCGAATTGGATGCGCCGACTTTCGCCGCTGCGGCCGCAGAACGGCGGCGGGTTTGCGCGCGCGCACCGCGGGCTTGGCGGCGGCCGCGGCGCGCCGCCGGCGGACGGAGCGCAAAACCAAGCGCACGGGAACCAGCATCGCCGCGGTCACGCCGATCGCGTGCAAGGCCGGCGGCAGCGTCAAATGATCGGGCGAGCCCAACAGCCATAAGACGATATAGCCGAGCCCGGCGAACCAGATCGCAAAGCCGATATAGTCCCACACACGATTCATGGCCGCGCGCTCCCCCGCGCCGATCGCATGCGCAGGATTGCGGATTTCCCTTACGAGAACCTTGCGCCAATTCACGACGCTCCGGGGTTATCCCCGTAACGCCTGCGGCCATCCTTAGTGGCGGCTTAACGCGATCGCAGACACAAGGTCCGTCTTTAGGCGTCCGTGTTTAGACGCCGTTCATCCGCCGCGCATCGCCGGCATGACGATGCTGTCGCGCTTGCAGGCGCGGTGCGTCAGCTCGGCGCATTCGCGAAACGAGAAATCCTTGTTCAGGCAGACGCGCACTTCGCTCAAGCGCTTGCTGTCGCAGGCGACCGCAATGTCCGTGCGCGCCAATCCGGCATTGGCTTTGACGAAGGCCTCCGCCACGCCGCCGGGCTTGACCGTGATCGGCTTGTCCAGATCGGCGAATTCCGCGGGGATCTTGATCGCCGCGCGCGCCTTGCGCACGGCCGCGAAATAGGCGGATTGCGAAAGCCCCGAGCAGGTGCCGTGGCGATCCCATTCATGAAAGACCAGCCGCGGGCTCGGCATCAGGTCGAGCATGCTGCCGACGATATTGCGGTTGAGCCGCGGCGCCGGCACCTGGCAGAAGGACGGGAACCCCTTCACATATTGCGGCCAAAGCCCGTGCACCACGAAGGAAAACGGCCGCCCGGCGCATTGCTGATCGGGCGTCCGGTCGGGCGCGCGCTCATGCGCGGCCGCGCAATAGGATGGCGACCACGACAACACCAGCAAATAGAAATCGAATTGGCCGGGCGCATTGGGCCGGCGGTCTTGCGCCGGGGCGTCCTGCGCCAGCGCGACGATGGCGAACAGGAACAGGAAGCTTAGGGCAACGGCGGCGGTCTGCGCCGCCCGGCTGACGCGATGACGAAGCAGATCGCCAAACATTGGACGCCCCCTCACACTCACACGGACGCTGGAACAAACCGGAAATTGATTTCGCGCAACGGTTCCAGGAAACCGTAGCCGATCGGAAAGAACATTTCAAGAACAAAATTGAACAAACAGGGAATGGCTTGTTTCGACGGCCTCAGGGCTGCGCCATCTTGCAGGCCGGGTTGTAGGCCCAGTTGCGGTCGAGGCCGACCACGCACCATTCGACACCCCACATCATGCCGATCATGCCGGTATCCTCGCCGATCCAGTAATTCACCTGGTGCTTATGCCCGTCGCTGATCTCGGCGACCGCGCTGCAGAAGCGGCGCGGAATGGTTCCCTCCGCCCAGGGCCTGTACGCGGTTTCATGCACCCGTTCGAAGTTGAGGATTTGCAGATTGGAGTTCCAGAACCGGCTCTCCTTCTCGGCGAAGCGGGCGGCGATTTTGCCCAGCGCAGCCTCGCAGGGCGGCAGCCGGCCGCTGTAATTGGGGCCGCTCAGATAGAAGTTCATTTCCAGCCAGTTCGCCGCCTGGGCCGGCACCAAGGTGCCAAGTCCGATCAAAGCCGCGGCCGCCAGCAGCCGACTGCAACGAAGCACCTCAACCATGACCGAACTCCCCCAAGGACCTTGGGTCACTATATTCCACTCTTACCGCCGCGCCAATCGCCCAAGCACGCCTGCACCAGTGCCAGCGCCGCCACCGCCGCCGTATCGGCGCGCAGGATACGCGGCCCAAGCGCGATGCGCACCACATTCGGCCGCTTGCGCAGCGCCTCCCGCTCCTCCTCGGCAAAGCCGCCCTCCGGACCGATCAGCAGGGAGAGCGGCAGGCCCTTGCGCGCGGCCGCAACCAGCGCCGCCACCGGGTCTTTCACCTCGGCATCCTCGTCGCAGAACACCAGCAAGCGGTCGGCCGGTCCGACCGCCGCCTTGAACGCGAGCGGTTCGGCGACCTCGGGCAACGTCAAAATACCGCATTGCTGGGCCGCCTCGATCGCATTGGCGCGCATGCGGTCGAGATTGACGCGCGCCACCTGGGTATGCCGGGTGATCACCGGCTGCAGGCGCGAAGCCCCCATTTCGACCGCCTTCTGCACCAGATAATCGAGCCGCGCATGCTTGAGCGGGGCGAACAAAAAATGCAGGTCGGACGGGCGCGGCTGCTCCCGCAGGCGCTCGCCGATAACGGCCGTCAGCGCCCGTTTGCCGGCGCCGGCGAGCCGCGCCTGCCATTCGCCGTCGCGGCCATTGAACAGCAGCAGCGCGTCCCCGTGCTTGAGCCGCAGCACGTTGCACAGGTAATTCGCCTGGCCGCGGTCGAATGAAACCGCAAGCCCCGCCGCCAGCGGGGCATCGACATAGACGCGCGGGGTGCGAAAATCGTAGTGCGGCATACCGTTAATCATTGCGGCTAGGACGTGGCGGGCCGGTTTACGCTAGCGCATGATCCCGAAAAGTGGGAACCGGTTTCGCCTTCGCGAAGCCCGCTTCGGGGGGAAGCAAGGTCGGATAAGATCATGCGCCAGGACAATGCCGGGGCCTTGGCGAGGGCCGCCGATTATGCGTGGATTGCCGTGTTCCCGACGCATTCGGCCGGTTGGTATATCCGGCCGGCCGCATGCCGACCTGCTATGATGCGTCCGGAATTGGGAAAGGGCCAGCTCATGAACGTGCGCCGGGCATTGTTGATCGCCGCGTGCCTGATGCCGGGTACCATCGCGACCGCCGCGGCGCAGTTTCAGCCCGCGGCGCCGCAGCAGCAATCGCCTTGCGTCCAGCAATTCGGCAAGCTGCGCGACGATGCCGGCAAGAAGGCGGCGGCCATCCGGGCGGCGAGCGAGCGCAAGGCGCCGCCGGCCGAGGCCTGCCAGTTGTTCACGGCGTTCGCGGCCTCCGAGGGGAAGATGTTGAAATATGCCGAAGACAACGCGGTCTGGTGCGGCATTCCCGCGCCGATCATCAAAAGCATTAAAGAGGCGCACGCCAAGACCATAGGGTTCCGCACCAAGATCTGCGACGTCGCCGCCAGGCCGCAGCGACCGGCGGGGCCGAGCCTGAGCGACGCGCTCAGTGCCCCCATTACCGACTCCAATAACATCAAGACCGGCCGCGGCACCTTCGACACCCTGACCGGCGCCCCCATCGGCAGCCGATGAGCGAAAACGCCGGACGCGTCGCCGATGCGACCGGAAACTGGGTCGACGGTCTCGCGCCGCCATTCGCCCGCCCCTATCTGCGGCTCGCCCGTCTCGACCGGCCAATCGGCTCCTGGCTGCTGCTGATGCCGTGCTGGTGGTCGGTGGGGCTTGCCGGCATGCGGGTCGAGCAATTCCCCAGCCTCTGGCATATCGTCTTGTTCTTCATCGGCGCCTTCGCCATGCGCGGCGCCGGCTGCACCTGGAACGATCTGGTCGACCGCAATCTCGACGGGCTGGTCGAGCGCACCCGCTCGCGCCCGATTCCCTCGGGCCAGGTGACCGTCGCCGAGGCGACCGCCTTCATGCTGGCGCAGGCGCTGATCGGTTTGCTGGTGCTGCTCCAGTTCAACCGCTTCACGGTGATCACCGGCCTCTGTTCGCTCGCGGTGGTCGCGATCTATCCGTTCATGAAGCGGATCACCTATTGGCCGCAGGTCGTGCTGGGGCTCGCCTTCTCCTACGGCGCGCTGATGGGCTGGCCGGCCGCGTTCGGGCGGCTCGATTGGCCGGCGATCGTGCTCTATTTGGGATCGATCTCCTGGGTGATCGGCTACGACACCATCTACGCGCACCAGGACCGCGAGGACGATCTCTTGATCGGCATCAAGTCGACCGCGCTCTTGTTCGGCGAGAACACACGGCCGATGCTGGCAAGCTTCTACGCGGGCGCCGTGGTGTTGATCGGCATCGCCGGGCTGATGGCCGGCGGCGGGTTGATCTTCGTGCTCGGGCTGATCGCCTTTGCCGCGCATCTGGCCTGGCAAGTCGCGCGCCTCGACATCAACGACTCCGCGCATTGTTTGAAGCTGTTCAAATCGAACCGCGACGCCGGGCTGATTTTATTCGCCGCCATGCTGCTGGAGGCGGTGTTCTAAGACGACCTTCGGCCAACCGCTAATAAGGTTTCGACCGCATTTCCTCGAGACGGATCGCCGCATCGCCGGCCGCGCTTAGCGAATTGACCGGCGCGCTGGCCGGCGCCGTTTCGGTAAGGTCGAAGTCGTGGTCCACGCCGCCGGCCGGGCGGCGCGCTGTGCCGATCGATCCGGTCGCCATCGTGTCGTTGCTGTCATCCGGAATGTAGCCATCCGCGCCGGGCGTCGCGACCGGCTGATCGCCGCTCGCGGCCTGCGCCGGCACCGAGCCGGTATAGGCCGGCACGCCATGCTTGCTGGCGTAGACCGCGCGCGCCCGCGCCGCCACCACTTCGCCCGGGATCGCCTCCGGCCGGCACGGACGGTAGCCGGCGCGGCGGCGCATCAAATCCACGTGGATGTGGTCGTAGTGATAAACGTTGTAGCCGGGCGCCAGCACCGTGGTGAAGGTCTCGCAGGCATAGAGCTGCACGTCGTGCAGGAAGCCCTGCTCTTCCGGCGTGCCGTGCCAGCCGTTCTTGACGGTGATCTTGCGCCCGTCGGCGAGCGTGAAGCCGGCGATGTCGAGCGCATTGCCGAAGGCGTGCTCGGACATGTTCGACGTTCCCGAGCCGACCATCTCGCGGCAGGAGTAGGAACCGATCTGCTTGATCTCGGTGACCTGCGCGTGGAACCAATGCAAGGCGGCTGGCTGCACGCCTTCGCTGACCCAGCGGTCGAGCGCGGAGACCAGCGGACAGGCGAGCGTGGCGGGCGGCGACACCGCCGCCGGCACGATCGCGGCACTCGTATTCGGCCCGCGCATCGGCCCGAGCGCCGGCAACGCGCGTTGCGGCGGCGGCTGATAGACCGGCGCGTTATCGGCCGGGGCGTTGCGCAGGTAAGACGGCGCGGCGGGAGCGCGGCTGCGGCCGGGCGGCAGCACGGCGTCGTCGGGAATATCGTCGGGCTGCGCTACGCCCGGCGCATAGATCGACATCGGCCGGCCAATCGGCGCCGGCGGCTCCGATTGCTCATCGGCGCATAACGTGCCGGCGGCGGCGTCTCCGGCTGCTCGATGCCTGGCGGTCCCGGGACCCAGCGCATATTGCCGCGCTGGATCGGCGCGGATTGCACCGGCGCCGGCCGGCGTATAGCGCGGCTCGCTCGCCGGCCAGCGCGGCTGCGCCGCGGAGGCGTTGGGGATTGCTTCCGGCGGGCGCAGGTCGTCGGCATAGCTCATGGCCGTGCTCTCGCCCAAGAGCGCTACCTTGAGCGGGAAATCGGCGCCGCATTTGCCCGGGCCTTCGATCGGCTGCATCTGCTCGATGCCGACCCCGATCTTGACCGCGCCCGATTTGAGGCAGGCGACCTCGGCCTCGTGCCGCCAGGACGCGCGCTCGCCAAATTGCAGGAAACTGCGCCCGCAGCCGGCAAGCGCCAGCAGCAGCACCGTTCCGGCGAGATAGAAACGGAGGCGACCCTTCATACTCGCGAAAATGCGAGCAGTTTCTTTAACGAGGCTTCAATACTGCGGTCGCGGGAATTCGTTAAGGATAAGAATTCGTTGCCGGCGCATCACGGCGCCCGGCTTGATCCCCAGAATCTTGCCGATCGCCATCACGGCTTCGGTTTGATCGGCAAGCGCCTTGGCGAACTCGGCCGGCGTGCCCGGATTGACTACCTGGCCGGTAGCGCTGAGCCGCGCGATCACCTCCGGTTCCGCGGCGATGGCTGCGGATATCCGCCGCGATACGCTCGCGCACCACCAACGGCATGTCGCGCGGCCCCAACAATCCGACCAGGCCGTCGAACTCTAGCGATCCATAGCCCGCCTCCTTGCCGGTCGGAATATCCGGCAGCGCCGCCGCGTGCTGCAAATTGGTCAAGGCGATCGCTTTCACTTTTCCGGCCAGTATGCGCGGCCGCATGATGGCGTAGGCGCCGACAAAGGCGTGGATACGCCCCTCGGACAGATCGTTGATGGCCGCCACCGGATTTTTGTACGGTACCTTGGCCATCTGGAGTTGTTCGGTTTTCAGGAAGGCCTCGAACATCAGATCGTTGGCGCCCGTCACCGACGCATAATTGAGCTTGCCCTGTGCTGCTTTGATCTTGGCGACCAATTCCTTGACGCTGCCGACGCCCAGCGCCGTCGGTACGCCGAGCGCGATCAGCGTATTGGTCACGCGCGCGATCGGCACCAGATCGTTGATGTCGTAGGGCAGCTTTTCGTGCAGCAGCGGGTGCGCGGTGAAGGTCGAGGCCGGCGCGAACAGCAGAACATGATCGTCATGCG
>CAVRUP010000004.1:0-109408 GCA_963724335.1 uncultured Alphaproteobacteria bacterium
CGCTGGCAAAACTTTTTGCAGGGTGCTTAATTGCTAGGCATCAGGCTCTAGGCATGCTAGGCGCCAGCCGGCGATCTGTGCCCTAAGGTCTTGCGCGAACGATGTTATTCCGCTCTCGCCGGCTTGGCACGGGACCTGCTAACCGGTAGCGCGGCGCTCCGCATGTTCGCGGCGGGCTGGGGGGAAGGAAAAGCAATGAAAAAAATCGAGGCCATCATCAAACCCTTCAAACTCGATGAGGTGAAGGAGGCACTCCAGGAGGTCGGACTACAAGGTATCACCGTTACCGAGGCCAAGGGCTTCGGCCGTCAGAAAGGACACACCGAACTTTATCGCGGCGCCGAATACGTGGTCGATTTTCTCCCCAAGGTGAAAATCGAGATCGTGCTCGGCGACGATATGGTGGACAAAGCGATCGAGGCGATCCGGCGCGCCGCCCAAACCGGCCGGATCGGAGACGGCAAGATCTTCTTGTCGAACATCGAGGAAGCCATCCGGATCAGGACCGGCGAATCCGGCGTAGACGCGATCTGAGCAGCGGGGCAGCGTCTATCCGGGCAATTTCAACATACAAGGGGGAATGCAATCCATGACGACAGCCAAGAATGTCATGAAGATGATCAAAGACAACGACGTGAAATACGCCGACTTCCGCTTCACCGACCCGCGCGGCAAGTGGCAGCACGTCACTTTCGATATCTCCATTATTGATGAAGACACCTTCGCCGAAGGCCAGATGTTCGACGGATCGTCGATCTCCGGCTGGAAGGCGATCCACGAATCCGACATGAACCTGATGCCCGATCCCTCCACCGCCTGCATCGATCCGTTCTTCGCCGAAACCACGGTGTCGCTGATCTGCGACGTGCTCGAGCCGACCACCGGCGAGCCCTACAACCGCGATCCACGCGGCATCGCCAAAAAGGCGGAAGGCATGGTGAAGTCGATGGGCGTCGGCGACACCATCTATTTCGGGCCGGAAGCCGAATTCTTCGTGTTCGACGACGTCAAATACTCGGCCGAACCCTACAATACCGGCTTCAAGCTCAACTCCATCGAGTTCCCGTCCAACTCCGACACCGAATACGAAGGCGGCAATCTCGGCCACCGCATCGGCACCAAGAAGGGCTACTTTCCGGTGCCGCCGCAGGATTCGGCACAGGATATGCGTTCGGAGATGCTCGGCGCCATGGCGCGCATGGGCTGTCAGGTCGAAAAGCACCACCACGAAGTGGCGAGCGCCCAGCATGAGCTCGGCCTGAAATTCTCGCCGCTCACCGTGATGGCCGACCGCTTGATCATCTACAAATACTGCATCCAGCAGGTGGCGCAGATCTACGGCAAGACCGCGACCTTCATGCCCAAGCCGATCTATGGCGACAACGGCTCGGGTATGCATTGCCACCAGTCGATCTGGAAGGCGGGCAAGCCGGTCTTCGCCGGCAACAAATATGCCGACCTGTCGGAGACCTGCCTCTCCTACATCGCCGGCATCATCAAGCACGCCAAGTCGATCAACGCCTTCACCAACCCGACCACCAACTCCTACAAGCGTCTGGTGCCGGGCTTCGAGGCGCCGGTGCTGCTCGCCTATTCGGCGCGCAACCGTTCGGCCTCGTGCCGCATCCCCTACACGACCAATCCGAAAGCCAAGCGCGTCGAGGTGCGTTTCCCCGATCCGCTTTGCAACCCCTATCTCGGCTTTGCGGCGATGTGCATGGCCGGGCTCGACGGCATTAAGAACAAGCTCGATCCGGGCTCGGCGGTTGACAAGGACCTGTACGATCTGCCGCCGGCGGAACTCAAGAAGATCCCGACGGTGTGCGGCTCGCTCCGCCAGGCGCTCGGCGAACTCGACAAGGACCGCGCCTACCTCAAGGCCGGCGGCGTTTTCGACGACGACTTCATCGACTCTTACATCGACCTCAAGATGCAGGAAGTGATCCGCTTCGAACACACCCCGCATCCGGTCGAATTCGACATGTACTACTCGGCGTAAGCGTTCCTCCCAAACATCGCACCGAGGCGATGCAACTGATCGGGCGCTCCGCGAGGAGCGCCCTTTTTTTGCGCGGGCGTCTGATCCCGAAAAGCCGGGACCGGTTTTCGGATAAGATCAGGCGTGAACGTGAAGCGGATTGGATCAGACGATCAGAAAAATTATGACGGCAAGGCCGGCGGCGATACCCGCGGCGGTCGCCAGTTTCCATTTCCGGTGCCGCTTCGGCCCGTAGACGCCGGCGGCGCGGCGCTCGGCGATGAGCGCGGCGTCGAATTCGGCCGAGGACGAATAGGCGCAGGCCAAGGCGGCGCCGGCGCGCTCGGCATAGGCTTCGAGCGTCAGGACGGCGGCAGGCTGGTTATTGGCGATACGCGACATCCGCGCATGCTAGCGCGGATAAGGTAAACGAGACGTTGCCGCCGCCCCGGTTAGTGCAGGCCCCTCGCGGGTTTGACGCGACGGGCATGGGCGTGGGCTTGCAACACTCTCACCGGTTCCGCCGCTTGGACGCCGCGCGCGGCGGCGATCAGGCGGACATCCTGGCGCGGCGCCGGCCGGTCGTCGGCCGCGTAAAGCCGATTGCGGCCCTCGTGCTTGGCGCGATAGAGCGCGGCATCCGCGCGTGCAATCAGCGCGCCAATATCCGTTACCGGTTCGTATGACGTGGCGGCGCCGATGCTGACGGTGGCGCCGATCGCGTGACCGCCGACGGTGACGCCGGCCTCCTCGAAACCGGAGCGCAGACGCTCGGCGATACGGGCGGCAAATTCCATGGGTTCGGCCACGATGACCGCAAATTCCTCGCCGCCAAGCCGGCCGACAATGTCGCTTCCGCGCATGCTCGAGCGGGCCACCTCTGCAAACGTGCGCAACACCTCGTCGCCGATGGCGTGACCGAAGCGGTCGTTGATCGATTTGAAATGATCGAGATCGAGCATCAGCATCGTCACCGGCTGGCCGCGTTCGCCGCGGCGAGCGCACAAGCTGAGCGCGCTATCCAGGAAGGCGCGGCGGTTGAGCAGGCCGGTCAGATGGTCGGTGGAGGCCGCGTTGCGATAGACGGTCACGTCGTTGTCCTTGACCATCAGCAGCACGATGAACGCGGTGCCGACCGCGTAAAGCATCGTCTCCAGCGTGAACACCGCCAGCCACTGCGCGGCATAGGACTCGGGCAGGAATGCATCCATGGCGAGTGGCATCAGGAACATGGCCGCATGCACGCTCGGCACCACAATGGCGGCGGTGCGCGAATAAAGCGATTTGCGCCGCTCGCGCCGCAATTCGAAGGCGATGAAGAAGGTGTAAGTCGCGACCACCACGGCGCCGAGTGCGATGCGCTCATGACTGCCTTGCGGAAATAATGGCAGTTGGCAGAGAACCACCCACACGACGGCGCCGGCGAATGCGGCGATTGGCAACAGCCGCCGCCCATGGAACAACCGCACGCCGTTCCAGACCATGCCGCAAGCCAGGAAGGTCAGCGCTTGCGGCAATTCCGGCGGTAATCGGAACAACGGCGCCGGCGCGCCCCAGAGCGCGATCGACGAGGCCCCGATCAAATAGGCCGAACCCCACCAGGCGAGCGCGCGCACATTGCGCTGCTGGGCCCAGGCAACAAGCAGCAAAATGCCAAGCAGCGCGGCGATGCAAACCGCCACGAAGGCCAAGGTGGGTATATCCAATGGCGACAATTGCGGTCTGGCTACGGCGAACATCGCACTCCCATAGGCCGCTCCGCCGGCACCAGCCGGTGATGGTCGCAGCATACCCTCAGCCTTATGGGAAAAGCCTTGCGGGCTTGCGCGCGCTTCGATGCAAGACTTGCGAAAATTCGAATTAATTGCGCGCCAAAAGCCGCGCTCGTGTCGGCAAAGACCATGCCAAAAGGCGCGCGTCTCTTGTGGAATTGATAAACGTTTAGATCGATCAGCGCTTGGAGAACTGGAACGAGCGCCGCGCTTTGGCCTTGCCGTACTTCTTGCGCTCGACCACACGCGAGTCGCGGGTGAGAAAGCCGCCGCGCTTGAGCGCGCCGCGCAGATCCGGCTCGTAATAGGTCAGCGCCTTGGAAAGGCCGTGGCGCACCGCGCCGGCTTGGCCGGACAGCCCGCCGCCGGAAACCGTGCAGGTCACGTCGTATTGCCCGGCGCGATTGGCGGCGACCAGCGGCTGCTGGATCAACATGCGCAGCACCGGCCGCGCGAAGAACACTTCGACCGTCTTGGTGTTGACCAGGATCTTGCCGGAGCCGGGCTTGATCCAAACGCGGGCGACCGCGTTCTTGCGCTTGCCGGTGGCATAAGCGCGCCCCTGCGCGTCGAGCTTTTGCACGTATTTCGGCGCTTCCGGCGCGGCCGGCTTGAGGCTCGCCAATCCTTCCAGCGACTGTACGGTCTCGGCCACGGTCAGGCACTCCTCACGTTCTTGCGGTTCATGGCGGCGACGTCGAGCTTTTCCGGCTTCTGCGCCTCGTGCGGATGCTCGGGACCGGGATAGACGCGCAAGTTTCCGAACTGCACGCGGCCGAGCGGTCCGCGCGGCAGCATGCGCTCGACCGCTTTCTCGACGACGCGTTCGGGGAAGCGGCCCTCCATGATCGACTTGGCCGTGCGCTCCTTGATGCCGCCGATGAAGCCGGTGTGGTGGTGGTAGACCTTCTTCTCGCGCTTGCGCCCGGTGAGCACCGCCTTGGCGGCGTTGATGACGATAACGTTATCGCCGTCATCTACGTGCGGTGTGTACGTCGCCTTATGTTTGCCGCGCAGCCGCATCGCCACGATCGAGGCGAGCCGGCCGACCACCAGCCCGCTGGCGTCGATCAGCAGCCATTTCTTCTCGATGTCGGCGGCCTTGGCCGAATAGGTCGTCATGACAATTCCCTGGAAGGCTGGCGCGGTGAAGCGCCGGAGGTGCGGTTCTCTAGCCGAGCGGGTCGTCGCGGTCAACGCTGCTTTGACAATATTTCGTTATTCAATTCAATTAGTTATAAGAATGGTATTTCGGCACCATCAGCTATTTATTTATCGGGCCTGCGGGATCGAATAGGTCGCGGTGACATGCGCCACCGGCTCCTCTGTGCCTTCCGAGTAGATGGTGACCTCGCCCACCGCCAGCCGCTTGCCGACCTTCATCAAATGGGCGTCGGCAATGAGATCGGCGCGGGTCGGCTTGCGCAGGAAATTGATGTTGAGATTGGTGGTGACCGCCAGCGGCTGCGGCCCGATCGCCGAGAACACCGCGACATACATGGCGAAGTCGGCGAGCTCCATCATGGTCGGCCCGGATACCGTGCCGCCCGGCCGCAAGCTCGCCTCGTCGAACGCCCAGCGCACGCGCACGTCGCCATGCTCAACGCGATCGATGGTGTGACCGCAGCCCGGATAGAACGCCTGCGGGAATTCCGCCGCGAGCAATTTCGCGATTTCGGCGGCCGACATGGCTGGCGCAGGCATCGATCCCCCCTCGCCGGCCCATCCGGCGCCTTGGTAATAAACGGGCCGTCATGCCGGTCAAACGGTCTTTTCGGGCCGCCTTGCGCGCTCCGCCATCCGGGTTAAGTATCGGCCATCATGACCGCGCGCAGCACCAGCCCCGATTCCGCGACCTCGCCCGTTTTGTTGCGCGGCGATATCGACGGCATCGCCTTGCTCTCGCTCAACCGCCCGCAGGCGCGCAATACGCTGTCGGAAGCCATGCTGGCGGCGCTCGACGAGCAGTTCGCCGCGATCGCCGGCGATGAGCAAGTTCGCGCCGTGATCATTTCACACAATGGCCCGGCCTTCAGTGCCGGCCACGACATGAAGGAAATGACCGCGCATCGTTCAGACCCCGATCGCGGCCGCAGCTATTTCAGGACACTGATGGAACGCTGCAGCGCGTTGATGCAGTCGATCCAGAAACTGCCGCAGCCGGTAATCGCCGCGGTCGAGGGCGCCGCCACCGCCGCCGGCTGCCAACTCGTCGCCAGCTGCGATCTCGCGGTGGCATCCGAGACGGCGCGCTTCTCGACGCCGGGGGTCCATATCGGCTTGTTCTGCTCGACGCCGATGGTGGCGCTGTCGCGCAACGTCTCGAACAAGCACGCCATGGAAATGCTGCTCACCGGCGACATGGTATCCGCCACCGACGCCCATCGCATCGGTCTCGTCAATCGCGTCGTTCCCGCCGGCAAGGCGTCCGAATACGCGCTCGAGTTGGCCGGAAAATCGCTTCGAAGTCGATGCTGACCGTCAAGCTCGGCAAGGAGGCCTTCTACCGGCAGCGCGAACTCGGCCTCGCCGAAGCCTATAAGCTCACCATCGACGTGATGGTCGAAAACATGCTGGCGCGCGACGCCGAGGAAGGCATCGGCGCCTTCATCGAAAAACGCGACCCGAGCTGGGAAGATCGGTGATGGCCGCCCCGGCCGCACGCCAATGAACCACGACACTTATCCCGACAGCTACATCCGCGGCATCCTCAACTACCGTGAAGACCATCGCCATGGTCGGCATCTCGCCGAAGGACAACCGGCCGAGCTATTTCGCGTTCAAATATCTGCAAGCGCGCGGCTACCGCATGATCCCGGTCAATCCCGGCCAGGCCGGGCAGACGATCCTCGGCCAGAAAGTCTACGCCAAGCTCGCCGATATTCCCGAGCCGGTCGACATGGTCGATATCTTCCGCGCCTCGGAATACGTGCTGCCGACCGTGCAGGAAGCGCTCGCGCTTGCTCCCAAGCCGCAGGTGATCTGGATGCAGCTCACCGTGCGCAACGAGGAGGCCGCGCGGCTCGCCGAGGCAGCCGGCCTCAAGGTGGTGATGAACCGTTGCCCGAAAATCGAATACGGGCGGCTGTCGTCGGAGATTTCCTGGATCGGCGTCAACTCGCGCACGCTCTCGTCCAAGCGCGCGCAGCCGCTCGGCAAGGGCGTGCAGCGGATGGCGCTCGACGAGAGGTCAAGCGCGCCCCGCCCCACGGCTCCAGCCGCCGACAGCGGCAAGGATCCGAGCTAGATGCGACCGATGATCGCGCGTGCGATTGGATTCATGCCGAAGCGCCTTTAAGTCCGCCACTGCGACCAATATTTCCAGAACAAGACCCGCCGGAGGTTAAGAATCGCCATCGCGGACCGGATTGGGAAAGCCCTTCCCTTGACCCGTCTCGGCCATTCGTGAAACACCAGCAATCAACCAGCACGGTAACGTGCGGAAAAGGGGGAACACCATGGCCGACGCCGAACGCACACCGGGGTTTGCGACGCTTTCCATTCACGCCGGCGCCAAGCCCGATCCGACCACCGGCGCGCGCGCGACGCCGATCTATCAGACCACCTCCTTCGTGTTCGACGACGTCGAGCACGCCGCCTCGCTGTTCGGCCTGCAGGCCTTCGGCAACATCTATACCCGCATCGGCAATCCGACCTGCGCCGTGCTGGAAGAGCGCGTCGCCGCGCTCGAAGGCGGCACCGCGGGTCTTGCGGTCGCCTCCGGCCACGCCGCCCAAATCATCGTGTTGCATGCGCTGATGACGCCGGGCGACGAGCTCGTTGCCTCCAAGAAACTCTATGGCGGCTCGATCAACCAGTTCAATCATTCGATCAAGAATTTCGGCTGGAACGTGGTGTGGGCCGATCCCGACGACATGTCGACCTTCGAGAAGGCGGTCTCGCCGAAGACCAAGGCGATTTTCATCGAGTTGATCGCCAACCCGGGCGGCGTCATCACCGACATCGAAGCGGTTTCCAAGATCGCGCGCAAAGCCGGCGTGCCGCTGATCGTCGATAACACGCTGGCGACGCCCTATCTGTGCAAGCCATTCGACTACGGCGCCGACATCATCGTGCATTCGCTCACCAAGTTCCTCGGCGGTCACGGCAATTCGATCGGCGGCATGATCGTCGACGGCGGCAAGTTCAACTGGCTGCAGAATAAGCGCTATCCGATGCTATCGGAGCCGCGCCCGGAATATTCCGGCATGGTGCTGGGCGAGACCTTCGGCAATTTCGCTTTCGCCATCGCCTGCCGCGTGCTCGGCCTGCGCGACCTTGGCCCGGCGCTGTCGCCGTTCAACGCCTTCCTCATCATCACCGGCATCGAGACCTTGCCGCTGCGCATGCAGCGCCACTCCGATAACGCGCTGGTCGTCGCGCAATGGCTGGCCAAGCGTCCGGAAGTGGCCTGGGTGAGCTATCCGGGCTTGGCCGGCGACAAATACAACGCGCTCGCCAAGAAATACGTGCCGAAAGGCGCCGGCGCGGTGTTCACCTTCGGCCTCAAGGGCGGCTACGACGCCGGCGTGAAGCTGGTGTCGAACGTCAAGCTGTTCTCGCATCTCGCCAACATCGGCGACACCCGTTCGCTCATCATCCATCCCGCCTCGACCACACACAAGCAATTGTCCGATGCGCAGAAGGTGCAGGCCGGTGCCGGACCCGACGTGGTGCGGCTGTCGGTCGGCTTGGAGGATACCGCCGACATCATCGCCGATCTGGAGCAGGGGCTGAAGGGATAGCGATTTGCGTCAGGCTTTCTTGAGCGTGCGCGCGACGTAATCGCGGATACGCGCAAGCGTCTCCGGCGCGGCCCAGATTTCGGTCACCTTACGGTCGGTCGCCGCGCCGCTTTGCGCGTAACGTTCGGTCACCGCTTGGCGAAGCTGCAGTTTCATTTGCGCAAAAGCCGCGGGCGACAGCTCGGCGAGTTCGGTCGCCACCGCGATCGCGTCTTCCAAGAGTTCCGGCGGTTCCGCTAATTCGTCGATCCACCCCCGGTCGAGTGCCGCGCCGGTTTCGTAGGTCGCGCCGCTGAGCGTGAACTCCGGCAGATGCCGTGCCGGCACCGCAAAGCGCAGGATTTCGAAAGCCAGCGCTGGAAACGGCACGCCCACCAGCAATTCGGTCACGCCAATGCGCCCGCCGTCATTCGCCATGATGCGGCGGTCGGCGCAGCAGGCGAGCACGGCACCGCCGGCAATGGCGTGGCCGTTGATCGCCGCCACCACCGGCTTTGGAAAGTGGAACGCCGCGTCGTAAAGCCGGTGCAGCGCCGGCAGAAATTTGCGGACGTAATCGGCGCCGCCCTTGCTGACGCGGATCAGATCGACGCCGGCCGAGAAAATCTTGCCCTGCCCGGTCAGCACCACGGCTTTCACGTCGGACCCGCGCAGCTCGCCAAAGCGCGCGGTGAGCGCCTCGCAGAACTCGATGTCGAGTGCGTTGGCCTTGCCATGCCGCATGGTGACGACCGCAAGGCCTTCATTGATCGCAATGTCGATCACGCCGCCTGCCCCGCCGCCGGCGACACGCGATAGACCGTGCGATGCGACAACTTTTCAGCGTGCACGATGGCAATCGTGAAAACCACCATCGCTATCACCTGGTGCGCGAGCGCAAGCGCGAGCGGCGCCTGATAAAGCAGCGTGAAGATGCCGAGCGCGGCCTGCAGCGTCACCGCGCCCGCCAGGACGATTGCGCCGCGCGCCGCGCGTCTGCGTGCCGCCAGGCGTCATAGCCATGCAGCATGGCCAGCAACCAGATCGCGTCGGCCAGCATGCGATGGTCGAACTGGACGGTGAGCGCGTTCTCGAACAGATTGCGCCAAAGCGGCGTGATGAACAACAAGCCGGTCGAGCGACGGCAGATAGTCGCCATCGATGGTCGGCCAGGTGTTGTATTTCAATCCGGCGTCGAGCCCGGCCACCAGCGCGCCGAGATAGATCTGCACCAGCAGCAGGCCGGCGATCGCCAGCGCGCGTGAGCCGCAGCCGCGGCGGCGTCTCGCGCTGGCGCTTGCGGCTTGATCTGCTGCGCGGTCCAAACAATGGCCGCATAGATCGCGCAGGCCAGCGTCATATGGAACGCCAGCCGGTATTGCGAGACCTTGGTGAGCGTGCCGGAAAGGCCCGACGACACCATCCACCAGCCGACCACGCCGAGAGCGGCACCGCCGGCAAAAATGATCCATAGCCGCGCGCGCAACGGCGGCGGGATGGCGCCTTGCCACAAGAACAGCAGAAACGGCAGCAGGAACACCGCCCCGGTCGTGCGCGCCAGCAGCCGGTGCGTCCATTCCCACCAGTAGATGGTCTTGAACTGCGCGAGGCTCATGCCGTGGTTGAGTTCGCGGTATTGCGGGATAGCCTTGTAGGCGTCGAATTCGGCCTGCCAGGCGCTTTGGCTCAGCGGCGGCACCACGCCGGTGACCGGCTTCCATTCCACGATCGAGAGGCCGGACACGGTGAGCCGCGTGGCGCCGCCGACGATCAGCGTCAGGAAGATCATCGCCGCGGCCGCGAGCAGCCATAGCCGCACCGCGCGCGCGCGAAACTCCGGAACGGAACGCAAATCGTGCATGGAACGCTTGCTTTGCAGAAAACCGCGCGGACCATATAGTCAGGCGCGTTGCATCGCAAATCACAACAACGCAAGGCCTCCATGCGCATCCGCACCCGCAAACTGATCGGCACCGTCGCTTTGTTGGTGCTGGCGTCGGTGTGGGCGCTGCTCGCGATGGCGCTGGCGCAGTCGGTGCTCACCGACATCAATGGCTTCGTGGCGGTGATCTTCTATGTCGTCGCCGGGCTCGGCTGGGTGCTGCCGGCGATGCCGCTGATCGGCTGGATGGTCAGACCCGATAGCCCTACGCCGCGTTGACGCGGCGGAAGCCGTTCCACACCGCGGTGGCGGCGCCCGACATCAATACCTTCAGATACCGCTGCTGCTGGAAATCGCCATTGACCGAAATGCGCGGCAGCGCGGTCAGATGGCCGCGATGCGCCTTGAACAGCACGCCCGGCCGCGTGGTCACCGCGGTCTTGAAGCCGAGCTCGGCGGCGATGCGGAACTCGCGCGGACCGGCCGACGTCGGATCGCCGACCGGATAGGCCAGATGCTGCGGCCGTTTGCCGAGCGCGGCCTCCAGCACCGCGCGGCTCATCTCCATTTCCGCGCGCACGGCGGATTCGTCCGCCATCTTCTTGAGCATCTTGTGGTTGACGGTGTGCGCGCCGATGGTGACCAGCGGATCGGCGGAAAGATCGATGATCTGCTGCCAGTCCATGCAGAGGTCGCGACATAATGACGCGGTATCGACCCGATGGCAGGCGGCGAGATCGCGCACCGCGCGGCGCAACTCGTCCTCGGTCTTCATACTCCGCAGATAGCGGTAGATCTGGTCGTACAGATCGCGCTTTTCCTTCACCGTGCCACACTCGAAGAACCGGTCCTCGCCGTTGATTACCATGCCGATGCGGCTGTTCTGCGCGATAACCGCCTCGAGCGCGACCCACCACAATTCGCCGAGCCGATCGGGAAAGCTGGTCGGGATGTAGAGCGCGAACGGCAGCTGATATTTCTTCAGCAACGGATAGGCGTAGCGCATCAGATCCTTGTAGCCGTCGTCGAACGTGATGCAGACGAAGCGGCGTTTGAAATCGCCGCTGATGTATCGGGCGTGCATCTCGTCGAGCGAGATCACGTCAAGCGCCGCGTGCTTGAGCCGCCGCAGCAGGCGCTCCAGAAATTCCGGCGTGATTTCCAGCAGGTGGTTGGGCTGGAACGCCTCCGGGCGCGCCGGGCGCACGTGGTGCAGCGTCAGGATGGCGCCGACACCGCCCAACAGCGGGCGCGCGAAATGATGCAGGCCGGTGAAATAGAGCGTTTCCAGCCCGGTCCGGATGATGGTCTGCTTCATGCCCGCCAAAGCGTCTGGTTCCAAAGGCTCAATCGGCCGACTATTCCAAGCCCTATATTGATAAATGTTTGCGAACCTGTGACCAGGGCAAACTTAACCGCGCTCCAGTGGCCGGGGATTTACGCCGCGATAACCTGCGGCGCGCCGGCCATCAGCGTCACGTCGGTAATGCCCGCCATCATCAGGCGCTCGCGCGCGGCTTTGGTCGCCGGATTGGCCGGATCGGCGGCCACCAGCACCGCGCGCGCGGCCAGCGGGGCGAACCGCTCGAGCGGGATATCGGCGGCGGAACCGACGTCGATCACCACGTGATCGTAACTGTGCACCAACGCCTCGATCACCGTCGCCAGCATCGGCGAGGCGGCGAGCAACGGCCCATCGCTGCCGACATTGCCGGTCGCGACCAGATGCACCGTCGAATATTGGTCGCGGGTGATGATGTCGCCAAACGAAACCTCGCCGCGCACGAGTTCGGCGATGCCGGGCGCCTTGGGATCGGTCGGAAATGATCGACAGGTTGGGCGCGTCAAAGGCGAGATCGACCAGCACCACATTGGCGTTCTGCGCCAGCGTGCGGGCGAGCGAAATCGCGGCATGGGTGGTGCCGACATTGCGCATGGTGCCGACCACGGTGACGCGGCGGCCGTCATCGCCGGCGTACCGCAGGCTCTGCGCGATCTGCTCCACCGTGCTCACCGCCAAAGGCATGGCCGCCTTGGCGGCGGAAGGTGTCGCCGGCGTCAGCGGTGGCGAATCCACGCGCGGCATCATGGGGACGACCATCGTCGGGGCTGCGTGACCCGGCGCATAGGCGTAACCATAGGACGGCGAAGGCGCCGCCAGCAGCGCCCCGGTCACGATGAAGCCCGCCGACAATGCAAAGGCGGCAAAGGCCGCGATCAGCACGGTTGGCAGTTTCTTCGGATAGTCCGGCTGGATCGCCGGGCTGGCGCGCGAAATGATGCGCGCCTCCGGCGGCGCGGCATTGATGTTGTCGCGCGCGGTCGCCTCGCGATATTTGGCCAGATAGGATTCGAGCAGATCGCGCTCGGTCTTGGCCTCGCGCTCAAGCGCGCGCAGTTGCACGTCCTGCTCGTTGGTCTGCGAGGCTTGCTTCTTGACCGTGTTGAGGCTGGTGGTGAGCGTCTCCAGCCGGTCGCCGGCGACCCTGGCGTCGTTATCGAGCTGGGCGGCAAGGCGCTCGCCCTCGCTGCGAATCTCGCGCCCGACTTCGGCAATCTGCGCCTTCAGTTCCTTGATGCGCGGATGCCGGTCGAGCAAGGTCGTGGACTGCTCGGCGAGCTGCGAGCGCAGCGCGTTACGCTGTTCGATCAGCCGGCGCATGGATTCGGAATTGGCGATGTCGGAAGATTCGATCGGCTTGCCCGAGCGAATGAGCTCGCGCAATTGGCGCGCCCGCGCCTCCAGATCGGCTTTCTGCCCGCGCGCTGCGGCAATCTGCGAATTAATCTCGGTCAGCTGTTGGCTCGACAGCGAGGTGTTGTTGGAGCCGGAAAACAGATTGGACTTATTGCGGTACGCTTCGACCTTGTCTTCCGCGTCCGCCACCTTGGTCCGCAACTTGGAAATTTCACCGGCAAGCCAGTCACCGGCGGCGCGGGTTTGATCCTGCTTCGCCGTTTGCTGCATCTTGAGATAGGTTTCGGCGACGGTATTGGCGACGCGAGCGGCTACCTCGGGATTGGCGGAAACGAAATCGACCCCGATCACGCGGGATTTTTCCACCGCGTACACGTTGAGCCGGTCGTAATAGGATTCGAGCGTGCGCTCTTCTTTCGTCATGGCGGCCGGATCGCGGCCGATGCCGAACAGGCTGAGCACAATTTTGACTACCGAGGGGCCGCGCATCGCCGGATCGAATTCCGGATTGTCGGCAAGCTTTTCCTTGGCGATCACTTGCCGCGCCAAGTCGCGCGAGAGCACGAGCTGGACCTGGCTGGTCACCGCTTCGGGATCGATGGTGGTGCGGTCGCCGCCGTTTTTGTCGGCTTCGGCGCGCAGAAACACGTTCTCGCGTGCCTCCAACAGCAGCCGCGATTCGGAGCGGTAGCGCGGGGTCATCATGTTGACAACGACGAAGGCGGCGGTCGCAGCCAGCAGCGTAGCGCCGAGGATATTGGTCCTCTTAGCCCACAAAATGCGGCCTAAACCGCGCAAATCGGGCTCGCCGTTGACGACCGTCGGCGCCACTGCGGGAGCCGGCGGGCTGGCTGCTTTAGACTTTTTACGAAACAACATTCCTCACTCCAAACGCAAAGCGCTACGGTGCCGTCAGGATCACAACCTATTATGGTTGCTTCCGCGTTAATTTCCCGTGTCGGCCGTATGGAAGTTAGATTTTGTTAACCATCCCGGCCCCCTAATCCCCTCCGCATTTCCACGACGGCGACGCGGATTCGTTTGATGCGGGGAGCCCGATTTCTGTTGGCCGCTTTGGTCGCGCTGGCGGCTAGTGGCTGCATGCGGCATGAGCCGGATGAGGTCGCCGGCCGCGGCCTGCTCACCGGCTCGTCCGGCGGCCACGGGCTGTTTTCCTCGCAGATTTTCGCGCGCTCGGCATACGCCGCGCCGGCTTATCAGCAGCAGCCGAGCGGCCGCGGGCTGCTCAATGCGCCGCGGGCGAGCGCGCCGCAGGCTTACGCGCAACGGCCGCTGCAAGCGCCTTACGTGCTGCAATACGGCGCTGCGCCAGCCGCGCCACCGCGTACGCGCCGCCGCCATACGGCGCCGGCGGGCCTTACGCGGCGGCGGCCGATAGCTATGCCGCGGCTGCGTCCTACACGCCGCCCTACACGCTCGATGCCGGCGACAAATTGCGCGTCACGGTGTTCGGCCAGGACGGCATTTCCAGTACCTACATCGTCGACGCCGGCGGCAATGTGAACCTGCCGCTGATCGGCCCCGTGCCGGCGCGCGGCATCACCACGCAGCAGCTCTCGCAACGCATCGCCGAGCGGCTCAGGCAGGGCTATGTGCGCGAGCCGCATGTGTCGGTGGAAGTGGAAACCTACCGGCCGTTCTTCATCCTCGGCGAGGTGACGACGCCGGGGCAGTATCCTTACGTCGCCGACATGACGGTGGAGAAGGCGATCGCGATCGCCGGCGGCTTTGCCCCGCGCGCCTCCAAGAAGACGGTCGAACTCACCCGCAGCGCGTCGGGCCGCTCCATGAAGGGCGAGGTGCCGCTCAACTATCCCTTGCGCCCCGGCGATACCGTGCTGGTCAAGGAGCGGTGGTTCTAGCGGGATGAAACCATTGAATATCCTGCACGTGTTCCGCGCGCCGGTCGGCGGCCTGTTTCGCCATGTGCTCGACCTGACGCGCGAACAAACCGCGCGTGGACACCGCGTCGGCCTGATTGCCGATCTGCGCACCGGCGGTACGCGCGCTGACGACACGTTGCGATTGCTCGAACCGTCACTCGCGCTCGGCCTCTCCCGCATCCCGATGCGCCGCCACGCCAATCCCGGCGATCTCCTCGCGCTCGCCCACGTCATCCGCCGCGCCGCGCAAACCCAGGCCGACGTGGTGCACGGGCACGGCGCCAAGGGCGGCGCCTATGCCCGCCTTTCGTTTGGAACCAAGCGCGCCGTGCGCGCCTATACGCCGCATGGCGGCAGCCTGCTGTTCGGCCACGACACGCTGGCCGGAAAATTCTATCTGGCGACCGAGCGCCTGCTGATGCTGCGCGGCGACCTGTTTCTGTTCGAGAGCGCCTATAGCGCCGATATATTCCGTACGAAGATCGGCAATCCGCGCGGTCTGGTGCGCGTCGTCCACAACGGTGTGTCGCGCGCGGAATTCGAGCCGATCGTCAGCAAGGCCGACGCCACCGATTTGGTCTTCATGGGCGAGTTGCGCCCGGTCAAGGGTATCGATGTGCTGCTTGACGCCATCGCCCGCCTGCGCGACGGCGGACGCACCGTCACCGCGACCCTGGTCGGCGACGGTCCCGAGCGGGACGCGTTGCAAGCCCAGACCGCGCATCTCGGTCTCGACCGTGTCGTGCAATTCAAGCCCGCCATGCCGGGCTACGTGGCGTTAACCCTCGGCCGTATCATGGTGGTGCCGTCGCGGGCAGAGTCGCTGCCCTATGTGGTGCTGGAGGCGGCCGCCGCCGGCAAGCCGCTGATCACGACTAAGGTGGGCGGCATTCCGGAAATCTACGGGCCGCTGTCGAATACCTTGGTACCGCCGCTTGATCCCGTCGCCCTGGCCGAAGCTATCGGGCAGGCACTCGACCATCCGGATGCCATGGCGGCCATCACGCAGAAGTTGCGCGAGCAGGTGCAGGCGTCATTTTCGGTCGATACCATGGTTGACGGGGTGCTTTCCGCCTACCAGCAGGCCATCGAGGCGGTTTGCAAGACCGCCCGCGGTTAAGACTTATTTGAGCATCCCGATAAGCCTTTTTTGAGACTTTTTCCTTAGAAATTTCCGGGAATTAGGGACAATCCCTGCCGCCACTTCAGGGGCTCGCGGCCGGCTGATCGTTGACCGCAACCATGATCGATACCGACACCAGCCCATCGATGAGCGCATCGGGCGCAACCGCGCTTCTTGACCGCGCGCGCGCCGCCCCGCGCGCGCGCGGCCATAGCCCGTTCGCTGACGCCGGAAGCGCTCGCCGTAGCGGCAACGCCTGCGGCTGCGCCGATCTCGCCGATCGTGCTGGCTGGCTTCGTGCGCATGGCCGAATTCGCGCTGGTCGTGCTGGTCGGCACTGGCGGTGTTTGCGATCTATCTGTCGCCGACCGAATCCCTGCTCTGGCATTACGCCGGCGCGATCTTCGCCATCGCGCTGTTGTCGATGTTCGCCTTCCAGACCGCCGATATCTACCAGGTGCAGGCCTTTCGCGGCCACGAGAAGCAGTACATGCGGCTAGCCTCGGCCTGGTCGGTGGTGTTCCTGATCGTGATCGGCGCCTCGTTCTTCGCCAAAGCCGGCGAAATGTTCTCGCGCGTCTGGCTCGGCAGCTTCTATGTCGGCGGCCTGGTGGCGCTGATAGCGTCGCGCAAACTGCTGTTCCTGCTGGTGCGCAAATGGACGCGCGAAGGCCGCCTCACCCGCCGTACGGTGATCGTCGGCGGCGGCAAACCCGGCGAGCACGTCATCGAGGAGCTGCAGCGGCAAAAGGATTCCGGCGTCAAAGTCATCGGCCTGTTCGACGACCGCGGCGACGAGCGCAGCAGCACCGAATGCGCCGGCGAGCGCAAGCTCGGCGTGGTCGACGACCTGGTCGAATTCGGGCGGCGGACACGCGTCGATCTGGTGATCTTTTCGCTGCCGATCTCGGCGGAAGACCGCATCCTGCAGATGCTGAAGAAATTATGGGTGCTGCCGGTCGACATTCGTCTTGCCGCTCACGCCAACAAGCTGCAATTCCGCCCGCGCTCCTATTCCTACATCGGCACCGTGCCGGTGCTCGACGTGGCCGATCGGCCGATCGCCGATTGGGACGTGGTGATGAAATGGCTGTTCGACAAATTGATCGGCGGCGTCATGCTCGTCCTCGCACTGCCGGTGATGGCGTTGATCGCGATCGCCATCAAACTCGAAAGCCGCGGGCCCGTTCTGTTCAAGCAAAAGCGCTACGGCTTCAACAACGACCTGATCGAGGTCTACAAATTCCGCTCGATGCGTGCCGACGCCGCCGACTTGACCGCCAGCAAGCTCGTCACCAAGGACGATCCGCGCGTCACCCGGGTCGGGCGCATCATCCGCAAGACCAGCCTCGACGAGCTGCCGCAGCTCTTCAACGTGGTGCTCAAGGGCAATCTGTCGCTGGTCGGTCCGCGCCCGCACGCCGTCAACGCCAAGGCCGAAGCCCAGCTCTACGACGAGGCGGTTGACGGCTACTTCGCCCGCCACCGCGTCAAGCCGGGCATCACCGGCTGGGCGCAGATCAACGGCTGGCGCGGCGAGACCGACACTCACGAAAAAATCCAGCAGCGCGTCGAGCACGATCTCTACTACATCGAGAACTGGTCGGTGCTGTTCGATCTCTACATCCTGGCGAGAACGCCGTTCGCCCTGCTCAAGACAGAGAATGCCTATTGATCACCGCCCGGGACATCGCCATCAGTCGCGCCGCGCCGCCGATCGTACCGGCGATGCCGGCGCCGGCGGCCGCTCTCAGCGAGCGACTGCTGCTGATCGTGCTTTACATCACGGTATTGGCGAGTTCGGTCGCTTTCATCGAGCCGTCGCCGCATGATGGCCTGATGGGCGTGCTGGCGCTCGCCTGTTTCGCTGCCGGGGTGCGCTTCGAGCGCCACGTCGCGCTGTTGTTTCTCATTCTGCTGGTCTGGAACGTCGCCGGTCTGCTGTCGCTGCTCAACGTGCCCGGGCAGGAACAGACCGTGCAGTATGCCGGCACCTCGATCTATCTGGCGGTAGCGGCGGTGCTGTTTGCCAGCCTGTTCGCGCATAACACGATGCCGCGCATCGTTACCGTACGCGCGGCCTATGTGCTGACCGCGACCGTTATCTCGCTCGCCGGCATTGCCGGTTATTTCAATCTGTTCCCGCACGCCCACGATTTGTTTGCGACCTACGACCGTGCGCTCGGCGCCTTCAAGGACCCCAACGTGTTCGGTCCGTTCCTGATCTGGCCGGCGCTGGTGGTGCTGGAGCGAATGCTGGCGCGCCGCATCCGCGCAACCGACGTGCTGATCATCGGCATCCTGCTGCTCGGCCTGCTGTTGAGCTTTTCGCGCGGCGCCTGGTTCCATTTTGCGGTGTCGTGCGTGGTGATGATGATGCTCGCGTTCGTCACGGCGCCGACGGACCGAGCGCGTCTGCGCATTTTCGCGATGAGCGCAATCGCCGTCGCAGTCGCTGCCGCGTTCATCGTCATCGCATTGTCGTTCGATTCGATCTCGGTCATGTTCACGGAGCGCGCCCATCTCATTCAATCCTACGACGTCGGCAGTGGCGGCCGCTTCCGTTTGCAGGAATTGGCGCTCGGCGATCTGCTCAAGTTTCCGAACGGCATGGGCCCGTTTGAATTTTCCCGTGTCTACGGCACGCAGCAGCACAACGTGTACCTGCAGGCCTTTCTGGTCTATGGCTGGGTCGGCGGCATTGCTTACATCACGCTGCTGGCCGCCACGCTCTGGACGGCCTGCGCACCGTTTTCGTGCGCACGGCGTGGCAGCCTTATCTGATTTGCGCACTCGCAGCCTTCGTCGGCGAAGTGCTCGAAGGCTTCGTGATCGACACCGATCACTGGCGGCATTTCTTTCTACTGCTCGGTATGATCTGGGGCTTGGCGGCGGCAACGCTCAATCATCGTGGCGGCCGTCATATCTCGCTGCCGGCGGGACGGTTCGCCCATGTCGGCGGTTGAATCCGGTTTGAGCGAGCGCATGCCGCCGCGCCGCAGCGCCTTGCGGCGGCTGTGGCAGCAACTGCCGCAGAACACGCGCAGCCAGATCCTGTTCGACGTCAGCCGCATCGTCGCGCCGCTGCCCGACGCCGACCCGCGCGGCGGATTTCCGCTCGCTATCGCCGGCCTGTTCTCGACCGCCAGCGGCGTCGGCGAGGGCGCGCGGCTCGCCTATGCCTCGCTCGACGCCGCCGGTTACGCACCCGCCGCCTTCGACTTGAGCCCGGCCTTCGGCCAGGTGGAGTTGAGCGACGCCGCGCAGCGTCGCGGGCTGGCGCCCGGCGGCGGCAGCCTGATCGTCCATCACAACGGCCCTTATCTGCCGCACGCTTTATGGGCGCTCGGCCGCGGCGCGCGTGCGCGGCCGCCGCATCATCGGTTATTGGGCCTGGGAGCTGCCGCGGCTGCCGGACGCATGGCAGCGCGAGCTTTCGCTACCTGCACGAAATCTGGGTGCCGAGCACCTTCACCCGCGACGCGGTGGCGGCGGCCACCGACAAGCCGGTGCATGTGGTGCCGCATCCGTTGCCGCCGATGGCCGCGACGCCGGACATGCGCGGCAAACTCGGCCTGCCGGCCGATGCCTTGATCGTGCTCAACGTGTTCCATCTCGGCTCCGCCTTCAGCCGCAAAAACCCGCTCGCCGCCGTCGCCGCGTTCCGCAAGGCATTTGGTGACGCGCCCGATCGCATCCTGGCGATCAAGCTGATCGACAACGGCGCGCAATGGGCGCGGCGTGAGCTCGACGCGGCAATCGCCGGCGCCGGCAATATCCGATTGATCGAGGGCATGTTGCCGGAAGCCGACATGGCCGGGCTGATGGCCGCTGCCGATATCGTGATTTCGCTGCACCGATCGGAAGGCTTCGGCTTGGTGCCGGCGCAGGCCATGGCGCTCGGCAAGCCGGTGATCGCGACCGGCTGGTCCGGCAATCTCGATTTCATGAGCAAGAAAAATTCCGCGCTGGTGTCCTATTCGCTCATTCCGGTCCGCGATCCCGAAGGCGCCTTCGATTCCGACGATCAGATGTGGGCGGACGCCAATGTCGAGGAAGCCACGGCATGGCTGCGCCGGCTTGCCGGCGATGCCGAAATGCGCGCCCGCATGGGCGCCGCCGCCGCCAAGGACGTCGCCGCGCAGCTTTCGCCCCGGCAATTTGCCGGCGCGGTCGCGAGCCTCGTCGAAGCCGGGGCTCGCCGCTGATGTCCCCCCCGCCGCGCATCGCCATCAACGGGCGCTTCCTCACCCAGCGTGCCTCCGGCGTTCAGCGCTTCGCCATGGAGGCAATCAAGGCCATCGACGCCCTGCTCGAGCGCGACTATGCCGCACTTAACGGCCGCATCGAGCTGCTCGCGCCGCGCCGGGCGCGCGATTTCCCGCTCAAGAATATCCCGCTCCGCCGCGTCGGATTTTTCTCCGGTTATGTCTGGGAGCAGATCGAGTTTCCGTTGCACGCCGCCGGGCGCATGCTGCTCAATCTGTGCATGCTCGGCCCGCTGGTGACACGCCATCAACTCGTCGTGGTGCACGATGCCACCGTGCGCGCGCTGCCGGAGAATTTTTCCGCACGCTTTCGCGCCGCCTATCGTTTTCTCGCTTCCGCGTCTGTGCCGGCGCGCCGATCTGGTGGTCACGGTCTCGGAATTTTCGCGCCGGGAAATCGGCAAATGGTACGGCGCCGATCCGGCCAAAATGCCGGTCTGCTTCGAGGGCGGCGACCACATCACGGCCGTTGCGGCCGACCCTACGGTGCTGTGCCGGTTCGATCTCGTCGGCCGCAAATTCTTTCTCGGCGTCGGCGTCGACTCGGCCAACAAGAACATCGCCACGGTGGTGGCCGCATTTCGCAAGGCCGAGCTAGGCAACGCCGTGCTCGTGCTGACCGGCGCCAAGGATATCAAAGTGTTCGGCCAGATCGCGCAGATCCATTCCGACGGCGTGCGCATGGTCGGGTTCGTCTCCGACAGCGAGCTACGCGCGTTGTACGAGCACGCGCTTGCGCTGGTATTCCCCTCCTTCTACGAAGGCTTCGGGCTGCCGCCGCTCGAGGCGATGACCTGCGGCTGCCCGGTCATCATCAGCGAGCAACCGGCGCTGCTCGAAGTCTGCGGCGACGTGGCGCTGCACTGCCGCGCCGACGATGCCGCCGCAGATCATGCACTACATGCAGGCGCTGCATTGCGACGCTGGAATGCGCACGCGGCTGGCGGCGGCCGGCAAGCAACGCGCGCGCCGCTTCACCTGGGAATCGACCGCGCGCTCGCTGCTCGATCATTGCCTGGCGCTCGACGCCAAACAGGCCGCCTGACATGAAGAAACGCCTGATCTCCATCCCGTTCTTCCTGCTGCGCACGACCACCGCCGGCGCCGCGCTGCTGACCGGCTTGCTGCAAACCTACGTGTTCGCGCATGTGCTCAGCCCACAGCGGTTCTCCATCTTCATCCTGGTCGCCGCTTTCGGCTATTCGCTGTGGCTGATCGACTTCGGCATCGTGAAGATCCTATTCGTGCGGCTGCGCGCGCGCTTCCTCGCCGGCGATAAAAGCGACGCGGTGGCCGGCCATGCCACCGCCGTGGTGCTGTTCTATTTCGCCCTGGTGAGCGCGGGCGCCCTGCTCTGTTTCATTTTCATGGCCACGCGCACAGCCGCCTCGCCGCGGGAAGCGGCCGAGTTCGGACTATTCTTCTGGTTCGTCGCGCTCAACCTGGTTTGGTTCGCGCTGCGCAATATTTCCATCGCGGTCGACGAATATGTTCTGTTCGAGGCGCTGGAGACCGTGCGCCGCGCCGGATACTTCATCGGCCTCGCCGCCGTGCTGTTCGGCCTGCCGCTCATCGTCATGCTGATCGCGCTCAATGCGCTGTGGGGCTTGGTGGTGACGGCCTGCGTCAGGCGTATGATCGCGCGCGGCGCGCTGCGGCGACGCATCGGCGGCTTTGTCGCCGACTTCGTCTCGTTCTTCCGCGCCAACAAGACGCAGCTCATCCGCAGCGGAACTTTTGCGGCGAGCGAAATCTACGTCGGCAATTACCCCTATCTGATCGTGCCGATACTATTCGGCCTGGGCGCTCCGCCCATCATCCTCGACACCACCTTCAAGGTGTTCCGCGGCGGCGCCACCATTTTCGGCGCGGTCTGCGATATCCTGGTGCCGCGCCAGACCAGCGCGCTGGCCGAGCGCGACGGACGGACGTTGGTGCACGCCACGCTGATGGCGGCCGCGCTGTGCGCGATCCCGGCGTTAATCGCCTGCCTCATCCTTATTTTCGGCGCCGACAAGTTATTCCACGTCCTGCTCGGTAACGCTGCGACCATGCCGCCGGCCACCACGTCGATCCTGATCGTACTGCTGATCGCCAACCTCACGCAGATGGTCTGCAACAGCGTGCTTGTGCACAACGGCTACTTCCGGGAAGTGGCGCGCATCGGCATGGGCGTGGTGGCGGCGATGACCGGTGTCGGCGCCTTCGCCGTGCTCGCCCACATCGATATCGTGCAATTTCTCGAGGGCTATACTGCAGTCTACGCTTGCGGCGCGTTGGCCACAGTAGTGCTGATGATCCGCGGGCCAATCCGGCTCGCCTACGAAGTCGCGCCCGCGCCGGCAGCAGCGCCGCGCAAGCTCAGCGACGGAACGGCCGCGCCAGCGATCCGATAAAGGCGCGGATCGCGCTGAAGGCGTTCCACACCGCCGGCGTCTGCTTGATCCAGCGCTTCACCTGCTTCGCCGCCAGCAGCGGCATGGCGACGAGCGCGCCGCGCCAGCTCGCCGCCGCGATGTAGTCGTAGAGCGTGAGCTCAGTGTCGCACCAGTCGCGCTTGTAGCGTTCGTCGCCGATGGTGAAATCGAAGACGCGGAAGCCGCGGTCGATGGCCTGATGCATGAGGTCGTGCAGGTGCGCGGCGCCCGGCCCGAAGCGGGAGACGTCGCCATCGTCATAGCTCGCCAGCAGGTGATAGTAGCAATCGCGATAGGTCAGCCCGAGATTGACCGCGGCAGGGATGACGCCGACATCGAGCCGGCTCACATGCACCAGACGCCTGGTCGCCTGATCGCCGGCGATTGCTCGGTAGAATTCCGCGTAGCCCGGCTTGGCAAACAGATTGGCGACGCCCATGTGGGCAAACGATCGCGCCTTCTGCGCCATCAAAATGTCGAGCGTGTGCAGGGTCTCAGCGCCGGCGGCCGGTTCGATATAGCGGACCTCGCCGATTTCAGACAATTTTTTGCGCTTGGTGCGGTCGCGCCGGCGGGTCGCCGATGAACGCTTGGCGGCATAAAAGGTTTCCCAATCGCCGGAAAGGTGGGTGAGATAAGCGCCGCTCGGGTTGATCGTGCCGCCAAGGTGGCGCATGGGATTTGCTTGGCCGCCGACTTTCTCCGGCATCTTGGTCAGAATGATCGTGTCGTAGTGCAGGCGCGGATTGGCCTGCACCAGCGTCGCGATCTCGTCCCACAGCGAAAGAAAGCGCGCCCGGTCCAAGCGTTCGGAAAAAGCCGGCGCCAGCAGCGGAGCGTTGTAGTCGCAAAGTTCGGAGCCGAGCCAGGCAAGCTCGCATGCCAAACCGGTCGTGCAGACCGCCAGCGGCAGCAGCGCCAGCATGGTCCCGCCGGCGTCATAGACGCCGACGATGGCGGGCCGCACGCCACTGCGCGCGCCGATATGGCGCTGCCAAGTGGCGAGCCAATCGAAAGTTTGAAAAACGGTGCCGTCGGCGATTTGCTCGAAGGCGCGCCAGTCCTGCTCGATCGCCGATGGATCCTCATAGACGGCAATGCTGATGTCATCGAGAGCCGCGGCCGGCGAGCGCGCCTGCCTGCGGTCCGCGGCCGGCGGATCGACGTCGAAATGCGCGTCAAGTCGCGCTGGAACAGCTTGGGCCATGGCCGCGTCTCGAAATGGAAGCGCTCGATAGAGGGATTACGTCCGACAGGCGTGCACAATCCGTTAACTCGGCCGTAGCGCCTGAAAAGCCGCTGGCGGGGCGTTGTTGCGCGGCCAAGGGCGCATCCCTATAGTCCGCGCCGTTCAGGTCGGGGCGTGGCGCAGCCCGGTTAGCGCACCTGTCTGGGGGACAGGGGGTCGTGGGTTCAAATCCCGCCGCCCCGACCAATAAGGTCACGCCACAATAAGTTCGTGATGGCCGGGAACAAACTTGTCGCCCTGAAACGCACCGCGTCGCAGGTTAACTCGTTCGAGGACGAGAGATAGGCGCCTGCGGATCCTGCTAAGCCGGGATATCAGCCGGTCAAGGCCATCAGTGGTTTTGCAATCCAAGCCGAACGCCGTTCGAGGCGCCGCTCCGATCATTTTCTCCGCAGATGTCGCTACGCCATCGCCGCTCATTTGTGGACGTATCGACCGCGCCACGCGCGTCCATCACTCGGTCCGCGTGGCCGCCGCATCGATGAGCTTGCGGCATTCGGCAAGCTCGTGCAGCACGCCGTGCAGCTTGCGCAGGTCCTCGCGCCCGAGCCGGCCGGCGGGGGTTGCCGGCGCGGCTTGAATCGTCGGCATTGCGGGCTGCGGCTCCATCGGCGGCGGCTCGGCGCCATGGATCGCGCGATCGGTGGGCTCGACGCGGGGCACCGGCGCGCTTTGTAGCGGCGGCTCGCGGCGCGCCTCGACGTCGTCCTGACGATCGCCGAGATCGCGGCCGATCAGCGAAGACAGCCGGCTGCGCAGGCCGCGATCCTCTTCGACCGGTTCGGCTTCCGCCGAGACGGTTTCTTCGGCAACATCTTCGTCCTCGCTGGCGCCATGCGGCGGCTGCGGAGCGCCTTCTTGCCAAACCACGCTGACGAATTTCGCGCCCTGCTCGCGCAAGATGCGCTGCACGCCGCGGATCGTGTAGCCCTCGCCGTACAGGAGATGGCGGATGCCGCGCAAAAGATTGACGTCGTCGGGACGGTAATAGCGCCGCCCGCCGCCGCGCTTCATCGGCTTGATGTCGCGAAAGCGGCTTTCCCAGAAGCGCAGCACGTGCTGCGGCAGATCCAGTTCGTCCGCCACTTCACTGATGCTGCGAAATGCGTCCGGCGCCTTGTGATCCAAAGCGGCCCCTCTCGATATTGAGTTGAACGCAATACTGGAACGAACTTTACCGGCGCATGATCTTATCGAAAACCGGGATGCGGCTTTTCGGGATCACGCGGCTATTCGGCGTGGCCGTTGATGCGATGCTTGAGGATCGCCGACGGCTTGAACACCATGACCCGGCGCGGTGAGATCGGCACTTCCTTGCCGGTCTTGGGATTGCGGCCGATGCGCTGACCCTTTTTGCGCACCACGAACGAACCGAACGAGGAAAGCTTCACGGTTTCGCCACGCTCGAGGCAGTCGGTGATCTCTTTGAGCACCAACTCGACAAGCGCCGCGGATTCCGTCCGTGAAAGGCCTACTTTTTGGTAGACCGCCTCGCAGAGGTCCGCCCGCGTCACTGTTTTACTGGTCATCGCCTGCCCTGCCCACGGCGAAGATATCCTGCTGAATTATCGACGATATTAGCATCGTCCCCGGGGGTCAACGGGGCCAATCAAATTATGAAGGGGTATCCGGCTGCTTCCGCGGCCTATCCCCGGCCATCGCGCGCGCGCAATCTTCGCGTCCCGCAACCCGGCTTGGCCGATCTCGCCGGCCCAAAACCGACCCGCGCTCACCAGCGCAACAGCGCCGAGCCCCAGGTGAAACCGCCGCCCATCGCCTCCAGCAGGATGAGATTGCCGCGCTTGATACGCCGGTCGGCCACCGCATCGGTCAGCGCCAGCGGGATCGAGGCCGCCGACGTATTGCCGTGCCGATCCACGGTCATCACCACTTTATTCGGCGCGATGCCGAGCTTATGGGCCGAGCCGTCGATGATCCGCTTGTTGGCCTGGTGCGGCACGAACCAGTCGATATCGGCCGCGCTGGTGCCGGTGGCCTTGAAGGCGTCGTCGATCACGTCGGTGATCATCGCGATCGCATGTTTGAACACGTCGCGGCCCTCCATGCGCAGATGGCCGACGGTCTGGGTCGAAGACGGCCCCCCGTCCACATAGAGTTTGCTCTTGAAGCGGCCGTCCGAGCGCAGGTGGGCGGTCAAAATGCCGCGGTCGCCCTGGGTGCCCGGTTGCGGCTGCGCCTCCAGCACCAGGGCGCCGGCGCCGTCGCCGAACAGCACGCAGGTGGTGCGGTCGTCCCAGTCCAGGATGCGCGAGAAGGTCTCCGCCCCGATCACCAGCGCGCGCTTGAAGGCGCCGCTTTTGAGCATCGCGTCGACCACCGACAGCGCATAGACGAAGCCCGAACAGACCGCCTGCAGATCGAAGGCGGCGCCATGGGTAATGCCGAGGCCGCACTGCACCGAGACCGCGGTGGCGGGGAAGGTCTGGTCCGGCGTCGAGGTGGCGAGCACGATCAGGTCGATCGAATTCGCCTCGACATGGGCATTGGCGAGCGCCGCGCGCGCGGCATGCAGCGCGAGGTCGGAGGTCAGCTCGCCGGCGGCCGCGATATGACGCTCGCGGATGCCGGTGCGCTGCACGATCCATTCGTCGGTGGTTTCCACCGACTTTGCCAGCTCATCGTTGCTGAGGATACGCGCGGGCAGATAGCTGCCGCAGCCAAGCACCACCGAACGCAATACGGTCACGAGATCGCTCCGCTCGCCACGCGCGCCGTCGCGCTTGCCTGCAGGTCGCGCGCCATCGACTCGCCGATCTTGGCGAGCAATTCATAGCGGAACATGTCATAGCCCATGTCGATGGCGCAGGCGAAGCCCTCGGCGTCGGTGCCGCCATGGCTCTTGATGACGATACCGTTGAGGCCGAGAAACACCCCGCCGTTGGATTTGCGCGGGTCCATCTTGTCGCGCAGCGTGCGAAAGGCCTGGCGCGACAACAGATAGCCGAGCCGCGCTGCCCAGGTCCGGTTCATGGCGTTTTTGAGATATTGCGCGAACTGGCGGGCGGTGCCTTCGGCGCTTTTCAGCGCGATATTTCCGGCAAAGCCTTCGGTCACCACGACATCGACCAGGCCCTTGCCGATGTCGTCGCCCTCGACAAAACCGACATAATCGAAATGCGGGAAATGGCCCTCGCGCAGCAGGCGGCCGGCCTCGCGCACTGCTTCAAGACCTTTGACCTCCTCGACCCCGATATTGAGCAGGCCCACGGTCGGCTTCTCGATGTCGAACAACACGCGCGCCATGGCGCTGCCCATGGCGGCGAGATTGATCAGATGGTTCTCGTCGGCGCCGATCGAGGCGCCGACGTCGAGCACCACCGACTCGCCCCTCAGCGTCGGCCAAAGGCCGGCGAGCGCCGGTCGCTCGATGCCCTCGATCATCTTGAGATTGAACCGCGCCATGGCCATCAAGGCGCCGGTATTGCCGGCCGACACCACGACGTCGGCCTCGCCCTTCTTCACCGCGTCGATCGCCAGCCACATCGAGGACCGGTGCCGTCCCGAGCGCAGCGCCTGGCTCGGCTTGTCGTCCATGCGGATCGACACATCGGTATGCACCAGTTTCGATTTCGCCTTGAGCCGGGGCAAGCCGTCGAGCAAGGGCTCGACCACGGCGCGGTCGCCGAACAGCAGGAACTCGATATCGGGATGGCGGGTGAGCGAAATATCGGCGCCCGGCAGGACGACCGAGGCACCATGGTCGCCGCCCATAGCGTCAAGCGCGATGCGAGCCTGGTCAGGCATGGATCGACTCTGGCGGCGCAGTCATAGACGCCGGCAGCTTAGTCAAATGGGTTCGACGCACCGGGGCGACCATAACCGCTCGGTCGCGGCAGACAAGCCGGTTTTGCCAGCGTTCCACGACTTGCGCTCCGGTCACGATTGACCGCCGCCGAGGGTTTTTTTCAGCGATTCCAGGGCGGCAAAGGGGTGTTCGCCGGCATCGTCGAGCTGGGGCGGCGCGAATTGGGCGCCGGCCTTCCGCGGATAGGGATCGATGCCGAGGATGAGGAATTCGGTGGCCAGCACGCCCAAATCCAAGCTGCCGTTGACCAGCGGTTCCGGCGGCTCGTCGTCGGCGCGCGTGCGCTTGCGGGCATTTTTGGGGCCGGCATCCGTCCCGCTCGCCGGCGCGAATTTGAGATCGACCGCCTCCTCCACCGCGCTTTCGACCGGCTCGAGCGTCACCACGCAGGTCTGGCCGACCCGGGCGCTCACCTGACCGCAGACATGAACTCCGGCACCCTCACGGGTCAGATCGAAAACGGCCGAGAGCTGCGGCAGTTCACGCAAAGCGGCAAGCTCGGCGATGCTCGGCGCGGATGGCGGCCGCAGCCTCGATTGCGACATGCAGGCCGGTCTCCGGAATATCGTCCACGGCCACCGGCACGCTCCAGGGGTTTCCTGTTTTCTTCATTAAGGTCAGGCTCTTAACTTGCGATCGCGGGGATATTGCTCGGCTCCGGGAAGCGTAGCTCGCCGCCGGCGAGGCTGGCGGCCGGCTGCGCGCCAAGATCACGTAACGCCTCTCCCATATAGGCCGCAAGGCGGGTCGCCGCCGCCAAAGCCGCAGGCGATCCGCCATAGATATTCCGTTGCAAACTCTTGACCAGGGCGAGATCGTCCTTGGCCGCCCATGCGGCCCTATAGGCCTGCGCACGGCCATAAAAGGCCTCGCCCATGCGCCGCATTTCTTTCGGCACTTTCAGGTCGCCGACGCCCATTTCTCGCAGATTATGGTCCATATCCTGGCAAAATCGGTCGAAAATGCCCTGCCCGAGCCTCTGCAAATCGGGGTCCTGCGCCAGGCGATCGAGCACCATGGCCAAATGCAGCACGATCAGGTCGAAACGGCCGTTAACCGTATCGGCGACGGCATAGTCGCGATAAAAACACGGCAATCGCGCCTGCGCCACGATCATGCCATACAGGGTGGAAATGGTGTCGGGGCCGCGTGGCCCGCGGCGAAAAAGGGGAAAAATCATCGCGTTGGTTCGGAACTGGGGCTGCCGCCCGGTTAAGTGAACGCCTTCGCCGATGCAAGACCGAAATGACGGTGCCGCGTTTGGGGTCGAACAGCACGCAAAATTACACCAGGCTGCGCCGGCTCGCGCTGGCGCTTGCCTGCGGCCTGGCGCTGGCCGGCTGCGGCCACTTCACCGAGACGCTGCAGCGCGGCTATGTGGCGCAGGAAGGCGCGCTCGAACAGATCCCGATCGGCGCCACCCAGGAGCAGGTCCTCATCGTGCTCGGCACGCCCTCCACGGTCGCGACCGTGAGCGGCGAAGCCTTCTATTATATTTCGCAAACCTCGCAGCGCGCGTTCGCCTTCATGCCCTACGACGTGAAGGACCAGCGCGTCATCGCGGTCTATTTCGACCAGGATCGCCGGGTGAAGCGGCTGGCCAATTACGGCCTCAGGGACGGAAGAATCTTCGACTTCCTGTCGCAAACGACGCCGACCGGCGGCAAGGACGTCGAATATCTGCGCAACGTCTTCAAGAGCCTCAGTCCCCACTTCTGACGGCGCGCGCCGGCCCGGCTGCGGCCGGCCAAGTGTCACGGCCAATTCCGTAAAAAGGGCCCGCAACCGGCGGGCCCTTTGGCGTTTTTCGAATGTGCGCTGTGTTTAGTGCGCCAGCACCGCCAAGAGCAGCAGCGCCACGATATTGGTGATCTTGATCATCGGGTTGACCGCGGGGCCGGCCGTGTCCTTGTAGGGGTCGCCGACGGTATCGCCGGTCACCGCCGCCTTGTGGGCTTCGGAGCCCTTGCCGCCGTAGTGGCCGTCCTCGATATATTTCTTGGCGTTGTCCCAGGCGCCGCCGCCCGAGGTCATCGAGATCGCCACGAACAGTCCGGTGACGATGACGCCGAGCAACATGGCGCCGAGCGCCGAGAAGCCGGCCGACTTGCCGGCCGCCCCGCCGCCCGCGATCACATAGATCGCAAAGTAGACGACGATCGGCGATAGCACCGGCAACAGCGAGGGCACGATCATTTCCTTGATGGCGGCGTGCGTGAGCAGGTCGACCGCGCGGCCGTAATCCGGCTTGCTGGTGCCCTTCATGATGCCGGGCTTTTCGCGGAATTGCCGGCGCACCTCCTCGACGATCGCGCCGGCGGCGCGGCCGACCGCGGTCATGCCCATGGAGCCGAACAGATAGGGCAACAGGCCGCCGAACAAGAGACCGACCACCACGTAGGGATTGGTCAGCGCGAAGTCGAGCGTGACGCCCTGGAAGTAGGGATGCGCGGCGGCGTCCTTGCTGAAGAACAGCAGGTCCTGGTTATAGGCCGCAAACAGCACCAGCGCGCCGAGGCCGGCCGAACCGATGGCATAGCCCTTGGTGACCGCCTTGGTGGTGTTGCCGACCGCGTCGAGCGCGTCGGTCGCCTTGCGCACTTCCTTCGGCAATCCGGCCATTTCGGCGATGCCGCCGGCATTGTCGGTGACCGGTCCGAAGGCGTCGAGCGCGACGATCATGCCGGCGAGCGCCAGCATGGTGGTCACCGCGATGGCGATGCCGAACAGGCCGGCGAGGTTATAGGTGATCAGAATGCCGGCGATGATGACGATCGCCGGCAGCGCGGTCGACTCCATCGAGATGGCGAGGCCCTGGATCACGTTGGTGCCATGGCCGGTGACCGAGGCCGCCGCGATCGACTGCACCGGGCGGAAATTGGTGCCGGTGTAGTATTCGGTGATCCAGATGATCAGTCCGGTGACCGCCAGGCCGACGATGCCGCAATAGTACAATGTCGTGGTGGTGAAGCTCGCGGCGCCGGCGGTGAGCGGCACGCCGAAGCCGATCAGCCAATGAATGACGCCGGCGATGCCGATGAGCGAGAACACGCCGGTCGCGATCAGGCCCTTGTAGAGCGCGCCCATGATCGACTGGCTGGCGCCGAGCCGCACGAAGAACGTGCCGATGATCGAGGTGATGATGCAGACGCCGCCGATGGCGAGCGGCAGCGTCATCATCGGCAGGAGCAACGGCGTGTCGCGGAAGAAGATCGCGGCCAGCACCATGGTGGCGACGATGGTCACCGCATAGGTCTCGAACAGGTCGGCGGCCATGCCGGCGCAGTCGCCGACATTGTCGCCGACGTTGTCGGCGATGGTCGCCGGGTTGCGCGGATCGTCTTCCGGAATGCCGGCTTCCACCTTGCCGACCAGATCGCCGCCGACGTCGGCGCCCTTGGTGAAGATGCCGCCGCCGAGACGGGCGAAGATCGAGATCAGCGAGGCGCCGAAGCCGAGCGCCACGATGGCGTCGATCACGGTGCGGTCGTTCGCCGCCTTGTGCAGCGTGCCGGTCAGGAAGCCGAAATAAAGCGTGACGCCGAGCAGCGCCAGTCCCGCGACCAGCATGCCGGTGATGGCGCCGGCCTTGAAGGCGAGCTCGAGCCCGCCGGCGAGCGACTTGGTGGCGGCCTGCGCGACGCGAACATTGGCGCGCACCGACACGTTCATGCCGATGAAGCCGGTCGCGCCGGACAGCATCGCGCCGACCAGGAAGCCGATGGCGACCAGCCAGCCGAGCGTCAGCCCGATGATGACGAAGATGACGATGCCGACCAGGCCGATGGTGGTGTATTGGCGCTTGAGATAGGCCTGCGCGCCCTCGCGCACGGCGGCGGAAATTTCCTGCATCCTTGCGCTGCCGGCGTCGGCGCCGAGCACCGAACGGGTGGCCCAGATGCCATAGAGAATCGCGAGCACGCCACAGCCGACGATCACCCACAATGTATTCATGGTGGTTTCAACCTCGATTGAAATGGCGCATGCGGAAAGAACGCTCCCGCCGGCGCCAGGAGCGTCGAGGATGGCCGCTTTGAGGGCGCTTCACCCCGACCGGAAAAGCGCGCGGATATAGCCAAAAAGAGAGCGGTAAAGCAACTCGCGGTTCTTTCTTATCCCTCCCCGCTTTGCGGGGAGGGTGGCCGCGAGCGAAGCGAGCGGTCCGGGCGGGGTGAGGGGCAGTGTCAAGGCACCTCACCCGCCCGCCTTCGCTAAAGCTCCGGCGGGCGACCCTCCCCGCATTGCAGGGGAGAGGATAAGAAACGCGCGAGCAATCGCCGTATTCTTTACCGGCCCCGGGTAGGCCGTCGTTTTATTCCGTCCCCCTCGCATAATCGAGGGGATGGCGCGCCAAGCGGCGCGTCGTACGGACGTAATCACGTACCGTTTCCGGCACGTGGCGCCTCTCGGCGCGCCATCGCGGCGTTCTCCTTCCGGCGCCGGGCCGCGCTTTCGGTCAAGCTCTTGGCGTGCCTTTCGGTTTCTTGGCGCCAGTCCCCTCAACGGGTGGTCGCGCCGCCAAACCTCGGGCCGGCCGAGCCGGCGCCGTCAGCGAGCTCCTGGCGGGCGGCTCCTAGTGGCCGCCGGGCGGGGCCCCGGCGCCGCCCGGGAGGGGGAGGAGCGTTCGTCTCCCCCGCGCGGGCGCCGCATCCGATCCCGCAATCACGACGCCTCATGAGAGCGCCCTCGGTGGACCGGACGATGGGGGACTATATTCCTATGACTATTGTCCTGTCAAGCGCGAAAAACGAGTCAATTTGAAATCCGGATGCTTCGCTCGGTAATTTGGAATGCAAACAGGCACGCAATGAGATCTGACATTCACTTCGGTATAGTCCAGGCACCAGTTCCTTTATTGCACAGTGCTTGGCGCACCAATTCTCGCACGCTTGCGCCGCCGATCGCGCAAACGCCGGACCGGCCCCGGTCGCAACACCGATCGCAACGGCGAGCTAAATTGGGCGCAGCATGCCGCTCCCCATTCGGTCGGCATCGGTTGCTTGATGCCGCCCAATTCCCCGGCACTGCCGCAACATCGCATATTTTGGGGAGACTGTCAGTCACGCCGGCGGCCAGCGCGGATGTGCCGCCCTTGGCTCATCGTGAAGGAGAAGACTGCACCTCATCCGCTCGTCCCCGCGAAAGCGGGGACCCAGGGCGGTCGAGCACGAAGGAAAGAACTGGATTCCCGCTTACGCGGGAATGAGCGCGGGGCGAATGGACGCGAGGTCTGTTGATCCGCCGCAACATCGCCGACGGCGAACTCGCCTTCTTCTCCACGTGGTGCCCCAATGGCACGCCCATGGAAAAGCTGGTATCGGTCGAAGGTTGCCGCTGGGCCATCAAGGACAGTTTTGAAGCCACCAAGAACGAACTCGGCCTCGATCACAACGAAACGCGCTCCTGGCATGGCTGGCACCGCCATGTCTCGTTGGTCATGCTCGCCTTCGCCATGATGGCCGTCATCCGCCACCAGGCAAATGTCACGGCGCCCAAAAAAACGCTGCCGCGCCTGCGGACCAAACATTCCTGATCCGCTGGTCGATCCAGGAAATCCGCCGCATCGCCATCAAGCTCGCACAACGGCGCATCCAGCCCGCCAACGTCATCGCATGGTCGCTCTGGCGGCGCGCACACCAAGCCGAAGCGCGGCGCGCACACCTCAAAAAGAAAGTGCAACTGTAATGCTAGACCGCAGTCGCCGCCGCGCGCTTGCGCAGCGTGAGCCACACCAGCATGGCGCCGACCACGAAGATGACCGGGAAGATCACCTCGTTGATCGACTGCCAGCCGAGATGGTCGAGCATCTGGCCGGAGGACGCCGAGGAGATCGCCATGCTGCCGAAGATGAGGAAATCGTTGAACGCCTGCACCTTGTTGCGTTCCTGCGGCCGGTAGCACGCGGTCACCATGGTGGTGGCGCCGATGAAGGCGAAATTCCAGCCGACGCCGAGCAGGATCAGCGCGGTCCAGAAATGCGCCACGGTGATGCCGGAAACGCCGACCGCCGCGCAGAGCGCGATCAGCGCCAGGCCAATGCCGGTGATGCGCTCGACCCCGAAGCGCACGATCAGCGCGCCGGTCAAGAAGCTCGGCGCGTACATGCCGAGTACGTGCCACTGGATGCCGAGCGTGGCGTCGGTCACCGAATGGCCGCAGCCGACCATGGCGAGCGGCGCCGCGGTCATCACCAGGTTCATCATCGCGTAGCTGCCCACGCCGCAGGCGACGGCGACGATAAAGCGCGGCGCGCGGATGATTTCGATGAGCGGCCTGACATTGTCGCTGCGCGGGGCGGCGATGCGGCGGCATCTTCACCAAGGTCAACACGATCATCGCCACGGCCGCGCAAGCCGATTGGCCGAGATAGCTCGCCGCGAACAGATAAGGCGGCAGCAAGTCCTTGGTGAAGATGACCAGCTGCGGCCCGATCAGCGCGGCGAACACGCCGCCGGCGAGCACCCAGGACACCACCTTGGGACGGTAGGTTTCGCTCGCCGTGTCGGCGGCGGCGAAGCGATAGGATTGCTGCGCGGCGGCGTAAAGCCCGCCGCAGAAGCTGCCGAGCAGCAGCAGCCAGAACGGCCGCTCATCACCGCGGCATAGGAAATCAGGCCGGAGAGCACGCCGAACGCCGAGCCGGTCTGCAGCGCGAAGCGGCGGCCGAAGCGGCGGGCGAGCGAACCCGACCGGCAAGCGTGCCGAGCCACATGCCGAGCACCATGAAGGTGATCGGCAGCGTCGCCAGGCCCTTTTCGGGCGCCAGCATCGCGCCGACGATCGAGGCGGTCGAAAGATGACGATGTTGTTGCCGCCGGCGAGCGCCTGCGCCACCGCCAGCACGATGGCGTTGCGGCGCGCCAGGGCGTCGTCGGTCGTGCCGTAAGGATGGGTTCGGCGATGGCCGACATGAGAGATTCCCGGCAAAACCGTTCTCTTTTTAGCGGCGTCTGGAGAATATCACCACTGCCCGCGGCGCAGGGCTGGCTTGCCGGTCGGCTCCCGGGTCAATCGTTGCGGTCGAAGCGCCAGGCGCCGGGATGGCGGATCACCGCCTCCGCGCCTCATCGAGCGAACGGGCGCCGATCTGGCCGAGGCAGGAGCGCAATTCGTCGATATAGAGGTCGATCAGATGGCCGGGCCCGGCATCGCCGAGCGCGCCGACCGCCCAGAGGAACGACTTGCCGGCAAAGGCCGCCTTGGCGCCGAGCGCCAGCGCCCGCATCACGTCCTGGCCCGTGCGGATGCCGCTGTCGAGCACGACGGTCGCCTTGCGGCCGACCGCCGCAACGATCGCCGGCAGCACGTCGATCGACGGCGTCAGCGCCTCGATCTGGCGGCCGCCATGGTTCGACACCCAGATGCCCTCGATGCCGAGCGACACCGCCTTTTCGGCGTCGGCCGGATGCAGGATGCCCTTGACCAGCATCGGGCCTTTCCAGCGGTCGCGGTAACGGGCGACCTCCTCCCAGGAAAACACGCCGCCCATGTTCTGGCGCGCAAAGCCGATGACCTCATTGGTGCTGGCGCCTGGACGGGCATATTGGCGGATGGTGGCAAAGCGCGGATAGCCGTTGCGCAACAGCGCCAGCAGCCATTTCGGCCGGATCGCCATTTCATAGATCATGCGCAGGTTGGGACGGAATTCGCGCCCCAAGCCCGGCATAGCTTTCGCGCGTGCGCGTGGTGCGCACCGGCACGTCGATGGTGAGCGCCAGCGCTTTGACGCCGGCCGCGCTCGCCCGCTTGATCAGGTCGAAGCCGATGGCGTGGTCGTTCTGGTAGAAGCGATAGAGCTGCAGCCAGAACACGTCGGGCGCGACTTTCGCGACGTCCTCGATGGTTGCGCCGCCGGCAACGCCGAGCGTGTAGGGAACGCGCGCGCGCTGCGCCGCCTTCGCCATCAGCAGATCGGCGCCCGGCCACACCAGCGACGGCCCGCCCATCGGCGCAATGCCGATCGGCGCGGCGTAACGGGTGCCGAACAACTCGACGTCGGTCGGCGGCACGGTGGTGATGGCGCCATAGCGCGGCGCCACCTTGATGGCGTCGAACGCCGCCCAATTGTGCGCGATGCCGACATCGGCGCCGGCGCCGGTGTCGCCGTATTCGAACGAGAAGCGCGGGATGTTGTGCGGCGCGCGCGCGCGCAAATAGGCCGAGCTCGGGAACAGTCGGTGCAGCGCCTCGAAATTCGGATTGATGCCATCCGGCATCTGCGCCAGTACCTTTTTTTCCGTCATGTCGTGCATGGCGTGTCCTCGGTTGCGTTTGAGTCACTATAGCCGTCACACCTCACCGCTGTCATTCCGGGACGCGAGCAAAAGCGAGCGGACCCGGAATCCAGAGACAAATTCAGTCTATCCATCTGGATTCCGGGTTCGCGGCCTAAAGCCCGCGCCCCGGAATGACAAGAACAGAACTTCAGAAGTGGCTGAACGAGGCGCGCTTGAAGGCGAGCGCCCGGCCGTCCGGCCCGATAAAGCGGGTGCCCTCGCCCGCCTTGATCGCCCCGATTTCGGTGACCGCGACAGTGGCCGCTTTTGCCGCGGCGCGAAAGCTTTCCGCCTTGGCCGCCGGCACCGTGCAGACGATCTCGTAGTCGTCGCCGCCGGTGAGCGCGGTCTCCAGCATGGCCGGCTCGGCGGCGAGCGCGGCCTTGGCCGCATCGGAGAGCGGCACGCGCGCGACCTCGATATCGGCCGCGACCTGCGAGGTGCGCGCGAGCTTGGCGAAATCGCCGGCCAGCCCGTCGGACACGTCCATCGCCGCCGTTGCGTGCATGCGCACCGCTTCGGCTCAGCGCGTTGCGCGGCTGCGGCAGCAGATAGCGCGCCGTGAGATGCTGGCGCTGCGCGTCGCTGAGTTTCCAGGTCGCGCCCTTGCGCAACGCAAGCCCGAGCGCGGCGTCGCCGATCGAGCCGCTGACGAATACGGCGTCGCCCGGCTTGGCGCCGGCGCGCCGCACCATGGTGCCTTCCGGCACGCTGCCGAGCATGGCGATGGAAATCGTGATCGGCCCCGGCGTGCGGTCGGTGTCGCCGCCGAACAGCGGGCAGCCGAAGGCAAGCGCGTCGTCGCGCAAGCCGCTGGCGAAACCGGCAAGCCAGTCGTCGCCAATTTCTTTCGGCAGCGCCAGCGACAGCAGGAAGCCGAGCGGCTTGGCGCCCTTGGCGGCGAGGTCGGACAAGTTCACCCGCAGCGCCTTGCGCGCCACATCGCGCGCCGCGTCCTCGGGGAAAAAATGCACGCCGCCGACGATGGCGTCGGTCTTGAGCACCAGATCGCAACCCGGCGGGCGGCTTGATGAAGGCGGCATCGTCGGCTAAGCCCAAGCGCGCCCGGATGGGTCGCGAGCGGCTCAAAGTAGCGCGCGATCAGACGGTCTTCGGCTGACGGTTCGTCGGCCATGGTGTCACCCGGCGAATTCCGCCGCGCGCAGCTTGCGCGCCAGTTGATCGAGCACGGCATTGACCATGCCGGTCTCGTCGCGCTCGACGAAGGCAGCCGCGACATCGGCATATTCCGACACCACCACGCGCGCCGGCACGTCGCGGCGGTGGTCGAGCTCGTAGGCGCCTGCGCGCAACGCCGCGCGCAGCATCGCCTCGATGCGCTTGAGCGGCCAGCTTTTCGCCAGCGCCTCGTCGATAATGCGGATCGAGCTTGCGCTGCTCGCGCACCACGCCGGAGACGATGTCGCGGAAGAACGCGGCTTCCGCCGGCAGATATTGCGCGCCCTCGACCTCGCGGCCGAGCCAATGGCTTTCGAATTCGGCGAGGATCTCGTTCAAGCCGGTGCCGGCGAGATCCATCTGGTAGAGCGCCTGCACGGCGGCGAGCCGCGCCGCGCCGCGTTTGTTCGCCTTGCGCGCGTCCTTGGCGCAAGCGGCGCGCTCTTGGCCATCTATTTGCCCGCGAGACTTTGCTTAAGCGCGACCATGGCGAGCGCGGCGCGGGCGGCGCCGGCGCCCTTGTTGCGGCCGTCGTCGGTCGAACGCGCCAGCGCCTGCGCTTCGTTGTCGACGGTGAGAATGCCGTTGCCGATCGGAAGCTGGCGCGTGACGCTGAAATCCATCAGGCCGCGCGCCGACTCGTTCGACACCAGCTCGAAATGATAGGTCTCGCCCTGGATCACGCAGCCGAGCGCCACCACGCCGTCGTAGGGCGCTTTCTTGCGCTGCGCGGCGTCGACCGCGATGGCGATGGCCGCGGGGATTTCGAGCGCGCCCGGCACCGCGATGCGCTCGTATTGCGCGTTCGCCTCGTCGAGCACGCGGGCCGCGCCCTTGAGCAGCGCGTCGGCAATGTGTTCGTAAAAGCGCGCTTCCACGATCAGCACGCGCACTGGGGCGCGCTTTTTCGCGCCGCTTGTCTTCTTGGCCATGTTTTCAGGTTCCATGTTGAGCCGCGTCCTAGCAAGCGCCCGCGCGGCGAACAAGGGCTACGTTCCCCGGATGCGGCGCAGCACGAGCAAAGCGAAGTGGCGCGCCGCTGATCCGGGGCCTTTCCAGATTTTGAATTTGAAAAGGTCCCGGTTCTGCAGGCACCGTTCGCTGCGCTCACGCTGCACTGCGCCCGGGACAGGGCTCACCCCGTTTCCATCAACCGCGCCGCGTAGCGGGCCATGGTGTCGATTTCGAGATTGACGTCATCGCCCGCCCGCAAGGCGCCGAAGGTCGTCACGGCCAGCGTATGCGGGATGATCAGCACCGAAAATACGTCGCCGTCGACGTCGTTGACCGTGAGCGAGACGCCGTCGAGCGCGACCGAGCCCTTGGGCGCGATGAAGCGCGCCAGTTCGCGCGGCGCCCGCAGCACGAAGCGCGCCATGTCGGTCATGTCCTCGCGCGCGACCACATTGGCGAGACCGTCGACGTGACCGGCCACCAGATGGCCGCCCAGTTCGTCGCCGAGTTTGAGCGAGCGCTCGAGGTTGACCCGCCCGCCATGCCGCCAGCGTCCCACGGTGGTGACCGCCAAGGTCTCCGCCGCCGCATCGACCGCAAACCAGGTGCGGCCGTCCTCCTCGCCGGTGCCCACCACCGTCATGCAGACGCCGGAACAGGCGATCGAGGCGCCCTCGATCAGTTCGGCGCGCGGATAATCGCAGGCGATGGTGATGCGGTGCAGATTGTCGGCGCGCGGCTTGACCGACCGCACCTCGCCCATATCGGTGACGATGCCGGTGAACATTTCAGGCCCGCTCGTAGAGTTCGAGCGTGTCGGCCCCGAGCTTCTCGCTGCCGCGCGCGTGCAATTGTCCGGTGAACCCGTCAGCGGCATGCCGTCGAGCGGCTCGATGCCGCCGGCGCCGATGCTTTTCTCGGCCGCGCAGCAGCGCCAGTTCGTCCACCAGCCCGGCGGCGGCAAAAGTGCCGGCGACCTTGGGGCCGCCTTCTACCATCAGCCGGGTGATGCCCTGCTCGGCCAGCACCTTGAGCACCTCCGCAAGATCGAGCCGCCCGTCCGCATCGCCGACGCGGAATACCTTGCAGCCTTTCTGTTGCAGGATTTCCTCGGCAATGGCCGAGGGCTTGCGCGAGGTGAACACCCAGGTCGGCGTCTCGCGCACCGTCGCCACCACCGAAGTCGCCAGCGGCAGCTTCAATGTGGCGTCGAGCACCACGCGCACCGGCGAGCGCTCGTACATGCCCGGCAGCCGGCAGGTGAGATGCGGATTGTCGGACAATACGGTGCCGATGCCGACCAGGATGGCGTCGCTCGCGCGCGCATCTGGAACACGCGCGTGCGCGCCGCCTCGCCGGTCATCGGTGCCGGCTTGCGCCCCGCCAGCCCCGCCTTGCCGTCGGCGGAGACCGCGAGCTTGAGCATGACATAAGGCCGATGCTGCGTCACGCGCATGATGTGGCCGGCATGCACGCGCCGCGCTTCCTCGGCGCCCAGGCCCACATCGACCGCGATGCCCTTGGCGCGCAGCTTGGCGTGGCCTTTGCCGGCGACTTCCGGGTTGGGATCTTCCATCGCCGAGACCACGCGCGCGATGCCGGCCTTGATGATGGCGTCGGCGCAAGGCGGCGACTTGCCCTGATGCGAGCACGGCTCCAGCGTCACGTACATGGTCGCGCCAATTAACGATTTGCGCCGCCTTCTTGGCGCGGCGCAGCGCCTCGACCTCGGCATGCGGGCGGCCGCCGGGTTGCGTCCAGCCGCGCGCCGACGATGACGCCGTCCTTGACGATCACCGCGCCGACCGCCGGATTGGGCCAGCTATTGCCGAGCCCGCGGCGGCCGAGCGTGAAGGCAAGCGCCATGAAGCGCGCGTCGTCCGCGGCGTTCGCCGCGCCGTCGGCGTGCAATGACGGGCGCTGCTTGATCGCTCATTTGCGCGCGGTCGCGGGCTTGGGCGCGGTCGCGGGCTTGGCCTCGTCGTCGCCCGACAATTCGTCGAGCGCGGCGCGGAAATCCTTGGCCTCGCGGAAATTGCGGTAGACGCAGGCGAAGCGCACATAGGCCACGTCGTCGAGATCGCGCAAATGCTCCATGACGATCTCGCCGATCGCCTCCGAGGAGACCTCGTTCTCGCCCTGGCTTTCCAGCTCGCGCACGATCTTGGAGACTTCCTGCTCGATGCGTTCCGGATCGACCGCGCGCTTGCGCAGCGCGATCTGCACCGAGCGCATCAGTTTGTCGCGGTCGAACGGCACGCGCCGGCCGTTGCGCTTGATCACGGTGAGCTCGCGCAACTGCACGCGCTCGAAGGTGGTGAAGCGGAAATTGCAGGTCAGGCACACGCGGCGGCGGCGGATCACCGCCGAATCCTCGGTCGGGCGCGAATCCTTCACCTGGGTATCGAGGCTTCCGCAACTCGGGCAACGCATGGCTAGTCTCCCGCCCTCTCCCTCCCGTCATGGCCGGGCTTGTCCCGGCCATCCACGTCTTTCTTTCGTGGCCAAGGCGTGGATGCCCGGCACAAGGCCGGGCATGACGACAGATATGCCGTGGCGCGCCTCATTGGCCGTAAATCGGAAATCGCGAAATCAATGCTTTCACCTTGTCCCGCACGGCCGTTTCGATCAGCGAGTCTTCCTCGACCTTCTTCTGCGACAGCACGTCGAGCACCTCGACGATCATGTCGCCCACCTGACGGAACTCGGCGATGCCGAAGCCGCGCGTGGTGCAGGCCGGCGTGCCGAGCCGGATGCCGGAGGTCACCGTCGGCTTTTGCGGATCGAACGGGATGCCGTTCTTGTTGCAGGTGATGTGGGCGCGGCCGAGCGCCAATTCCGCCACCTTGCCGGTGAGCGCCTTGGGCCGCAGATCGACCAGCATCAGATGCGTGTCGGTACCGCCCGACACGATATCGAGCCCGCGCGATTTGAGCGTCTCGGCGAGCGCCTTGGCGTTCTCCACCACGTTGCGCGCATAAGTGCGGAAGCTCGGCCGCAGCGCCTCGCCGAAAGCCACCGCCTTGGCGGCGATCACGTGCATCAGCGGGCCGCCCTGCATGCCGGGGAACACCGCGGAATTGAGTTTCTTGGCGATCGCCTCGTCGTCGGACAGGATGACGCCGCCGCGCGGGCCGCGCAGCGTCTTGTGCGTGGTGGTGGTGACCACATGCGCGTGCGGGAACGGCGAGGGATGCACCCCGCCCGCGACCAGTCCGGCGAAATGCGCCATGTCCACCATCAAGAGCGCGCCGACCTCGTCGCAGATGTCGCGGAAGGCGCGGAAATCGATGATGCGCGGATAGGCCGAGCCGCCGGCGATGATCAGCTTCGGCTTGTGCTCGCGGGCGAGCCGCGCGACTTCCGCCATGTCGATGCGCTGGTCCTCGCGCCGCACGCCATAGGGCACCGGCTTGAACCACTTGCCCGACATGTTGACCGGCGAGCCGTGGGTGAGATGGCCGCCGGCGGCGAGATTGAGCCCCATGAAGGTGTCGCCGGGGGCCAGCAGAGCAAAAAAAACTTCGGCGTTAGCAGAAGCGCCGGAATGCGGCTGGACGTTCGCAAATCTGCAGCCGAACAGCTTTGTTACCCGTTCTATGGCCAAGTTCTCGGCCATGTCGACGAACTGGCAGCCGCCGTAATAGCGTTTGCCCGGCAGGCCTTCGGCATATTTGTTGGTCAGCACAGAGCCTTGCGCCTCCAGAACGGCGCGCGAGACGATGTTCTCCGAGGCGATCAGCTCGATCTCGTCGCGTTGCCGGCCGAGTTCAAGCCTGATCGCCTCGGCGATCTCAGGATCGACCTCTGCCAAAGACGCCGAGAACAAGGTCTCTACATCGCTTGCAGGTTTAGAACTCGACGTCGCCGACATCATGATCTCCTGGCGCCGGGACGAGCCGGGGCCGCATTGCGGGCAAGGTCCGGGATTACGTCCGCAAATAGCATATCGGCCCGCCACCGCCAAGCACTGGCATGTGGACGGCGCGTGAGCCGCAATATCTAGTTTTTACTTAATCCCTCCCCCGCTTGCGGGGGAGGGTAGCCGCAGAAGGCAGCGGGTGGGGGCCGGCAACCGTAATACTGCGAGTAACCCCACCCCCGGCGCTTCGCGCCGGACCCTTCCCTATGAGGGGAGGGATAAGCGAGGCTCGAAGGGGCAGGCAACCGTCGACTCCCGACATGAGGGGCTTCGGCCACCTCAATACGGAGAGAAAACCGCACCCCCGGCCGCGCGCCGACGTCCTCCCCTTTCAGGGGAGGGATAAGCAAAACAAAACCCCGGCCGCAAGGGCCGGGGCAAGTCTTGCCGCCAGTAAAGCGAATTACAGGCGATAGAGGATCTGATCGGTCCAGAAACGCTCGAGCCGGTGCAGCGACTTGTTGAGCGTGGTGAACTCGTCGGCATTGATGCCGCCGACCTGCTCGACCGTGCGCACGTGCTTCTGGTAGAGCGTCTCGACGATATCGCGCACTTCGCGGCCCTTCTCGGTCAGCTTGATGCGCACCGAGCGGCGGTCGACGCGGCTGCGCTGGTGATCGAGGAACGCCATCTCGACCAGCTTCTTGAGATTGTAGGAGACGTTGGAGCCGAGATAGTAGCCGCGCGTGCGCAACTCGCCGGCGGTCAGCTCCTTGTCGCCGATATTGTAGAGCAGCAGCGCCTGCACCGAATTGATGTCGGCGCGGCCGCGGCGGTCGAATTCGTCCTTGATGACGTCGAGCAGCCGGCGATGCAGCCGTTCGACCAAGGTCAAGGCCTCGTGATAAAGCGGCCTGATGTGATCGAAGCGCGCGTCGCGTTCGCCGCCTTCGACCGTCTTCACAACGGCTTTCATGTCCAACGCCCCTGTTTGCGTTTTATTGTCATCGCAACGGTCCGGTAACGAGGCCCTGTCTTCCCCGTTCCAGATGACGGACCCTATAGAGGCCACTCTAAAATCGGCTTAAATAACACGATAAAGATTAGATTTATTTGCAACAGTGAACGTTTCGTTGAGCCCGCAATTGAATCGATTGGCGCAAGGTTTCGTTCACCACAGGCAGTGTCATTCCGGGACGCGCTGAAAGCGCGGCCCCGGAATCCAGATACAGGCGTTGCAATCGTTTCTGGATTCCGGGTTCGCACGCTCACGCGTGCGCCCCGGAATGACAGTTACCCGCGCACGAAGCGAAAAATGCCGGAAAAATCCTTGCCGGCCTCCCCGCTCTCCACATATGCCGAATAAATCCTTGCCGCGTCGGCGCCGAGTTGCGTCTTGGCGCCCGCCGCCTTCGCCGCAGCTTGCGACAGGTTCAAATCCTTAAGCATCATCGCCGCGGTGAAGCCGGCCTGATAGTCGCGGTTGGCCGGCGATGTCGGCACCGGCCCCGGCACCGGGCAATAGCTGGTGAGCGACCAGCACTGGCCCGACGACTTCGAGGAAATATCGAACAGCTTCTGATGATCGAGTCCGAGCTTTTCCGCCAGCACGAAGGCTTCCGACACCGCGATCATCGACACGCCGAGGATCATGTTGTTGCAGATCTTCGCCGCCTGCCCGTTGCCGGCGCCGCCGGCGTGCACGATGGTCTTGCCCATTTTTTGCAGGATCGACTCCGCGCGCGTGAAGGCCTGCGCGCTGCCGCCGACCATGAAGGTGAGCGTCGCCGCCGTGGCGCCGCCGACGCCGCCGGAGACCGGCGCATCGAGCATCATGAGGCCCTTGCGCTCGGCCGCGCCGGCGACCGCGCGCGCGGTTTCCACATCGATGGTCGAGCAGTCGATCAGCAAGGTCCCTTCATTGGCGTTCTCGATGATGCCGGACGAGCCGAGATAGACCTCGCGCACTTCCTTGCCCGATGGCAGCATGGTGATGACCACGTCGGCGCGCGACGCCGCGCCCTTGGCGGTTTCGTCGCTGCTGCCGCCGGCCGCCACGAGTTTGGCGACCGCGGCCGGATTGACGTCCACGCCTTCGACCTGGTGGCCAGCCTTGATGAGGTTCTGCGCCATCGGCAGACCCATATTGCCGAGCCCGACAAATCCTATGCGCGCCATGGCGCCCTCCCCGGTTCATTTCGTTTGCGCATGATCTTATCCGAAAACCGGTTCCCATCCCCGATCAAGTCGAGGACGAGCTTTTCGGGATCATGCGCGATCACGGCGGCTGCTCCTGCGCCGATTTCAACGCCAGCCACAGATAAAGCACGAGCAGGCTGCCTTCCAGCAGGCCGGTCAGCAGGCTGGCGCCGAACACCTGCGGGAAAAATATTTCCACCGCCAGCATCGAGGCCACCGCCGTGAGCCAGATCACCGCGCCCCAGGCGGCGGCAAGCCACAGCCCGATGGCGGCGACCAGATCGATCACCGCGAAGAACACGGTGGCGGCCTGCCAGGCGATGGAATGATACTGGAACATGTCGCCGGGAGCGACGCCGATGCCGCACACCCGCGACCAGTGATAGAGGCCCTTGAGCATCGACACGCCGGCCATCACGCGCAGGAACAGCACCAGCCGGCGGGTCCAGCGGCCGATGCTCTGATCGCCCGCATGCTCGCGCACCGGCTCCAGGCTCTGCAGGTCGTCGGTGGTGAACGGCTCGCTCACGGCAGCACCAGTTCGCCGGCGCCGAGCGGCGCGAAGTGGCGCTCAACCTCGGCTTCGCTCACCGCCGCGAGCGTGCGCCGGCCGCCAGCGCGGCTTGTTGTCCTTGTCGACGATCACGGCGCGCACGCCCTCGTAAAAATCAAACCCGTGGATGACGCGCGACACTATGCGGAATTCGGTGCGCATGCACGTCTCGAAATCCCAAGATCGGCCGCGCCGCACCTGCGCCAGCGCCAGTTTCAGGCTGAGCGGCGATTTCGTGCGCATGGTGGCGGCGGTTTTTCCCGCCCATTCGGCATCGGCGCTGCCGGACGCCGCTTCGCGGTCGAGCGCGGCGAGGATATCCTCGACTCGGTACGCCCGCGAACAGGCGGTCGATCGCGCCACGCCGCGCCATGATCGCGCCCTCGCCTACGGGCTCGGCGAAGGCGGCGAGCAGCGCATCCACCGATACCGTGCCGGTCAGCCCGTCGAGCAGCGCGCCGAAGCGGGCCGAGGGAATCCGATGGGTGGCGATCCCGGCCGCCACGGCATCGGCACTGCCGAAGCGCTCGCCGGTGAGCCCGCAATAGGTGCCGAGCTCGCCCGGCATGCGCGGCAGAAACCAGGTGGCGCCGACGTCGGGAAAAAAGCCGATGCCGACTTCCGGCATGGCGAACTGGAATCGGTCGCCGGCGACGCGGTGCGAGCCATGCACCGAAACCCCGACGCCGCCGCCCATCACCAGTCCGTCGATCAGCGCCACATAGGGCTTGCGGAAATTTTTGATCGCGACGTTGAGCGGATATTCGTCGCGCCAGAACTGCAGCGCCTCGGCGTGGCGGCCGGCCTCGCCCAGATCGTAGAGATGGCGGATGTCGCCGCCGGCCGAGAAGGCGCGCTCGCCCGCAGCGGTAATCACCACGCGCGTGATCGCCGGGTCGGCGGCCCAAGCGGCAAGCTGCGCGCGCAACGCCAACACCATGGCATGGGTGACGGCATTGAGCGCCTGCGGCCGGTTGAGCGTGACGAGACCGGCCGCGCCGCGCCGCTCGAACAGGATTTCCAACGTATCGCTGTCTGTCGCCACGCCGTTCAATTCCCCAGCATGGCGCGGCTGACGATCAGCCGCATGATCTCGTTGGTGCCTTCGAGAATTTGATGCACGCGCACGTCGCGCAAGACGCGCTCGATCGGATGATCGCGCAAATAGCCGTAGCCGCCGTGCAGTTGCAGGCAGCCATTGACCACCTCGAAGCCGGTGTCGGTGGCGAGCCGCTTCGCCTTGGCGGCAAGCGCGCGTCGCGCCTGGTTCGCCTGCACTGACGGCAACCGCCGCGCGATGCAGCAGCAGACGCGCGGCGTCGAGTTCGGTCGCGTAGTCGGCGATGCGGAATTGCAGCGCCTGAAAATCGGCCAGCCGCGAGCCGAATTGCTTGCGCTCCTTCATGTAGTCGACGGTGCGGTCGAGGCAGAATTGCGCGCCGCCGATCGAACAGGCGCCGATATTCAGGCGGCCGCCGTCGAGCCCGGCCATGGCGATGCGGAAACCCTGGCCTTCGCGGCCGACCAGGTTTGCCGCCGGCACGCGGCAGTTCTCGAACATCACCATCGCCGTCGGCTGCGATTTCCAGCCGAGCTTCTTTTCCTGCGCGCCATAGGATAGTCCCGGCGTGCCCTTCTCCACCACGATGGTGGAAATGCCGCGCGGGCCCGCCTCGCCGGTGCGCGCCATCACCACGTAAATGTCGGAGACGCCGCCGCCGGAGATGAAAGCCTTGGTGCCGTCGAGCACATAAAAATCGCCATCGCGCCGCGCGCGCGTGGTGAGGCTCGCGGCGTCCGAGCCGGCGCCCGGCTCGGTCAGGCAGTAGCTCGCGAAATGCTCCATGCGAGCAGAGCTTGGGCAGGAATTTCTTGCGCACGGCGTCGCCGCCAAAGGCGTCGATCATCCAGGCCGCCATGTTGTGGATCGAGATATAGGCGGCGGTCGAGGTGCAGCCTTGCGCCAGTTCCTCGAAGATCAGCGCGGCGTCGAGCCGTGTCAGCGCCGAGCCGCCGACGTCTTCCTTGACGTAAATGCCGCCAAAGCCGAGCGCCGCCGCCTGGCGCAGCGCTTCGACCGGAAAGGTCTCGTTCTCGTCCCAATCGCGCGCCTGCGGCATCATCTCATCGCGCGCGAATTGCCGCGCGGTGGCCTGAAAGGCGCGTTGCTCTTCGGTGAGGTTAAAATCCATGGCATCGACCGATAGAAGGCGGCCTTAGCCCCGTCAACGGCGGTTAAGGGCGGCCAAACGGGCGGGTAGCGGGCGGTCCCCGGACCGGCTAAAAAGAGGCCCTCGGAGACCCGCAATGGCAATCAAATTCGGCCGCCCCATCGAAGCCCGCACCCGCCTGACGCCCGTCGAAGGCGAGGCGGCGGGCACCGAACGCCTCGACCTGCCCACCCGCCTGCGCCGCAACCGGCGCAGCGAATGGGCGCGCCGCATGACGCGCGAAAACCAGCTCTCAACCGACGACCTGATCTGGCCGCTGTTCATCATGGACGGCGACAACAAGCGCACCCCGGTGCCCTCGATGCCCGGCGTCGAGCGGCTTTCGGTCGACCAGGCGGTCGCTGCGGCCGAGCGCGCCGCCAAGCTGACCATCCCCTGCCTCGCGCTGTTTCCCTATACCGATCCAAGCTTGCGCGACGAGACCGGCAGCGAGGCGCTCAACCCGGACAATCTGGTCTGCCGCGCGCTGCGCGCGATCAAGAAGGCAGTGCCGGAGATCGGCCTCCTGGCCGACGTGGCGCTCGACCCCTTCACCAGCCACGGCCATGACGGCTTGATGCGCGACGGCAAAATCCTCAACGACGAAACCGTCGCGGTGCTGATCAAGCAGGCGCTGGTGCAGGCGGAGGCCGGCTGCGACATCATCGCGCCCTCCGACATGATGGACGGGCGCGTCGGCGCGATTCGGCGGGCGCTCGACGCGGCGGATTTCATCGACGTGTCGATCATGGCTTATGCCGCGAAATACGCCTCGGTGTTTTATGGGCCGTTCCGCGACGCGGTCGGCTCCTCGAAGACGCTGACCGGCGACAAGCGCACCTACCAAATGGACTATGGCAACACCGACGAAGCGCTGCGCGAGGTCGCGCTCGACATCGAGGAAGGCGCCGACATGATCATGATCAAGCCCGGCCTGCCTTATCTCGACATCGTGCAGCGCGTGAAGGACGCCTTCGCCATGCCGACTTACGCCTATCAAGTCTCCGGCGAATACGCGATGATCATGGCGGCGGCGCAAAACGGCTGGCTCGACGGCGAGCGCGCGATGTGGGAAAGCCTGACGGCGTTCAAGCGCGCCGGCGCCGACGGCGTGCTGACTTATTTCGCGCCACGCGTGGCGGAAAAACTGAAAGCGGGCTGATAGCCCACGCTCCCTTCCCTCCTGATCACCGGCCGGTGATTCCTGCCATCGACGGGTATCGTTTCCATGGGTGAATTCGCAATCGGTCAAGGCGTGTCGCGCTTCGAGGATCCGCGCCTGATCCGGGGCGGCGGCCGCTATACCGACGACGTCAAGCTGCCCGGCATGGTGCATGCCGTTGTGCTGCGTTCGCAACATGCGCACGCCAGGATCAAGTCAATCGACATCAGCGCCGCCAAAGCCGCGCCCGGCGTGCTGGCCGTGCTCACCGCCGCCGACGTGAAGGCGGCGGGCTTCGGCGATTTGCCGGTTCCCGGCGGTCTCAAGCGCCGTGACGGTTCGCCCCAGTACAAGCCGCGCTATCCGATTCTGGCGGAAGATCGCGTGCGCTGGGTCGGCGATTGCGTGGCTTTCGTCGTGGCGGAGACCGTCGCGCAGGCCATGGACGCGGCCGAGCTCATCGCGGTCGATTTTGAGCCGTTGCCGTCCGTCACCTCCACCGCCGAGGCGCCGAAACCGGGCGCGCCGCGCGTCTGGGACGATTGCCCCGACAACATCTGTTTCGTCGAGCTGATCGGCGACAAGGCGGCGACCGATGCCGCTTTTGCGCGCGCGGCGCACACGGTCAAGCATCGTTTCGTCATCAACCGGGTCACCGCCGCCACCATGGAGCCGCGCGGCGCGGTCGGCGATTATCATGCCGCCGACGGGCGCTACACGCTCTACACCTGCTTGCAGCGCCCGCATCCGGTGCGCGCCAATCTCGCCAAAGTGCTCAATGTCTCCGAAAGCAAAATCCGCATCATCACCGGCGACACCGGCGGCAGCTTCGGCATGAAGTCGCCGATCTTCAATGAAACCCCGCTGGTGCTGCTGGCATCCAAGCTCACCGGACGGCCGGTGAAATGGATCAGCACGCGCTCGGAAGCTTTCTTAAGCGACGCGCAGGCGCGCGACAACGTCACCGAGGCCGAACTCGCGCTCGCCCAGGACGGCACTTTCCTGGCGTTCCGCGTGAAGACTTTCGCCGCCATCGGCGCCTATCTGCAGCACGCCATGCCGGCTTTCCTGTTGAATGCCGGGACGCTGGCCGGCTGCTACCGTACGCCGGCGATGCACGCCGACATCACCGCCGTGTTCACCAACACCAATCCGGTGCGTCCCTATCGCGGCAACGGCCGGCCCGAGGCCGCTTACGTGATCGAACGCATGGTCGATCTCGCCGCCGATAAGCTCGGCATCGATCCCGCCGAGCTGCGCCGGCGCAATTACATCCCCGCGAGCGCGATGCCGTTCAAGACCGGCCTCACATTCACCTACGACAGCGGCGAGTTCGAGAAGAACATGGACATGGCGCTGGAGCTCGCCGATTTCAAAGGCTTCAAGGCGCGCAAGGCGCAGGCGCGCAAAGCCGGCAAGCTGCGCGGGTTCGGCATTTCCAACACCATCGAACGCGCCGCCGCCGCCTCGACCGAGGGCGCCGAAGTGCGCTTCGACCGTTCCGGCGCGGCGACAATCTTCTCGGGCTCGAATAGCCAGGGCCAGGGCCACGAGACCGTGCTCAAGCAACTGGTCTGCGACCGGCTCGGGCTTAACCCCGACGATGTGCATTACGTGCAGGGCGACACCGACCAGGTGTTCTACGGCGAAGGCACCGGCGGCTCGCGTTCGGCCACCATGGCGGGCTCCGCCTTCCACATGGCGTCGGAGAAGATCGTGGCCAAGGCGCGGGCGATTGCCGCGCATCTGCTCAAGGTCAATCCCGACGAACTCAACTTCGCCGAGGGCGTTTTTTCCAGCAAGGCGACCAACCGGACGCTGACGATGAAGGAAATCGCCAAGGACTCGTTCGATCCCGCCAAGCTTCCGCCCGGCATGGAGGCCGGCCTCTCCGCCAACGCCGTCTACACCGCGCCGGTGGCGAATTATCCGAACGGCTGCCACATCTGCGAACTCGAGATCGAGCAGGACACCGGCAAGGTCGAGATCGTGCGCTATACCGTAGTGGACGACGTCGGCACCGTGCTCAATCCCATGCTGCTGCACGGGCAGATCCATGGCGGCGTCGCGCAAGGCGCCGGGCAGGCGCTGATGGAGGACATCCATTTCGACGCCCAGGGCCAGCTCGTCACCGGCTCATTCATGGATTACGCCATGCCGCACGCGCATGATTTTTGCGACATGGAGATGGAGAGCAATCCGGTGCCGACCAAGACCAATCCGCTCGGCGTCAAGGGCGCCGGCGAAGCCGGCTGCGTCGGCGCGTTGCCGGCGGTGGCCAATGCGCTGGTCGACGCGCTCTCCGAATTCGGCGTCACGCACATCGACATGCCGGCGACGCCCGAGCGCGTTTGGCGCGCGATGCAGGGTCAGGGAACGGGCGATCAGCAATCAGTAATCAGAAAGTGCATTTCTGATTACTGATTACGTTCGACCGCTGACACCTGATTCCTGATCCGCGGCAGATGCAGCCCGCATTCCTTGCTGCCATCCTGTTCCCACCACCAGCGGCCGTTGCGCTCGGGCTCGCCGGGGCGCAGCGCGCGCGTGCACGGCGCGCAGCCAATCGAAGCAAAACCTTTGCCGTGCAAGCTGCTTGATCGGAACGTCGAGCCGGCGCGCCTCTTCCAGCACGGCGTCGCGCGTCCAATCGTACAGCGGGTTGAACTTGAGCAGGCCGCGGCTGACGTCAAAGCCGGTAAGCCCGGCATCGCGCCGGTTGTCGTTCTGATCGCCGCGCAGGCCGGTGATCCAGGCCGCCGCGCCGGAAAGCGCGCGATCGAGCGGCTTGCTCTTGCGCACGTCGCAGCATGCCTCGCGCGCCCGCTTCGACTCGTAGATGCCGTCGATGCCCTGCTTGGCGACCAGCCGTTCGAGCGCGGCGCGATTCGGATAAATCGCGCGAATGCGGCGGCCATAATGGCGCTCGGTCTGCGCCCATAATTGGTAGGTTTCCGGGAACAGCCGCCCGGTGTCGAGCGTCACCACGTCGATGTCGAGGTCGCGCTCGCAGATCCAATGAAAGATGAGCTGGCCCTCGATGCCGAAGCCATGGGTGAAGACGATGGCGCCGTCGATCGCGCGGCGCAGATAGGCGATGCGCTCGGCCGCCGGCAGAGCCGCCACGTCTTCGCTGCGAATTCGAGGAGCAATATCGAGCATGCCGCACTTAATGTGCGCCGCAACGCTGCAGTCAAACCGGAAATAAATTCGCTATTTTCGCTTGCCGCGAGCACCGATGCTACCTGCGCGCGCCTAACGGACAATTCGCATGCCAGAATTTCGCGCAATTGTTACACGTAAAAATCTCTATCGCCGATCGCAGGCGCAGCGATATCAACGTCTGCCGCGCGCGTGCGATCGTGAAACGATACTTGCCCGCCGGAGCCATATTTTCCTGTCGCGCATCGCGTGGCGCAGCAGCAAACCGCTGTGCGGCCGCGGGCCGAGCGGAATATCTGTATCCGATGACTCACTCCATCGCCGCGCCGGTTTCGATGCGCACCGGCTGATAACCGTCGGCGGTGAGCGCCGCCAGGATATCGGCGGCATGCGCCGCGTCGCGCGTCTCGATCGTCACGTCGAGCTTGGCGCCCTTGGCCGGCACGTCGAGAAACAAGCGGCGGTGATCGACTTCGAGAATATTGGCGCCGAGCTCGCCAAAGCGGGTCGCGATCATGCCGAGCACGCCGGGCCGGTCCGGGAATGGTGAGGCGGAACGAGACGATGCGCGTCTCGCGTTCGAGCTCGCGCACCATGATCGACGCCAGAATGCGCGGATCGATATTGCCGCCGCACAAAATGAGGCCGACCTTCTTGCCGCGGAAGCGCTCGGGTCTCGCCAGCATGGCGGCGAGGCCGGCGGCGCCCGCGCCTTCCGCCATGGTCTTCTGCAAGGTCAGATAAGCGTTGACCGCGCGCTCCAGATGCGCCTCGTCGACCAGAATAACCTCGGCGACCAGGTCACGGATCACCGGCAGCGTCAGTTTGCCGACATTCTTGACCGCGATGCCTTCGGCCAGCGTCGGCCCGCCGAGCGGCCGGCTCTCGTTATGCAGCGCATTCCACACCGAAGGGTAAAGCGCGGCCTCGGCGCCGACGATTTCGATCTTCGGTTTTGCCGCGCGCGCGGCGATGGCATTGCCGGCGATCAGCCCGCCGCCGCCGATCGGGATCACCAGGCAATCGAGATCGCCGGCCTCCTCCAGCATTTCGAGCGCGATGGTGCCCTGCCCGGCGATGATGCGCGCGTCGTCGTAAGGGTGCACCAGCGTCAGCCCGCGCTCGGCGAGTATCTGTTCGCAGCGTGCTTGCGCCTCCGCCACGCTCTCGCCGTCGAGCACCACCTCGGCGCCATGCGAGCGCGTCGCCGCCACCTTCACGAATGGCGTGGTCACCGGCATCACGATGGTCGCCGGAATGCGCAATCGCGCGGCGTGATAGGCCACCGCCTGGGCGTGATTGCCGGCCGACATGGCGATGACGCCGCGGCGCGCGCTCGGCCTCGCCGAGCGAGGCGAGCTTGTTGAGCGCGCCGCGATCCTTGAACGAATTGGTGACCTGCAGGTTCTCGTATTTGACGTAGACCTCGGCGCCGGTGAGCGCGGACAGCCGCGGCGCCGGCAGCATGGGCGTGCGCAATACCGCCCCTTGGATCACGCGGCGGGCGGCTTCGATGTCGGCGATCGTTACGGTCACGCAAGGTCTCCCGGCGTCTTACGCGCACCATGCCGCAAGGGCGGCTGGCATTCCAGCCGGTGCACTGGCGCCTTAAGCCCCCTTGCGCGCGGCCGATTTGTTCGCCATCTCGATGCCGAAGGACAGGAGCACCCCGCAACCCTAGGGGCAAAGCGCATGTCGATCGACATCAAACCGCACGCCTACGACCCGGTAGCTAACCCCGAGCTGTTCGAGGGCGTTCTGGCGCGCCGGGTGGTCGCTTTCTGCATCGATTTCATCATCATCGCCGTCCCGGTTGTGCTGGCGGCCATGTTTATCTTCGCCTTCGGCATCGTCACGCTCGGGCTCGGCTTCGTGCTCTATTGGCTGCTGTCGCCGGCAACCGTGCTCTGGGCGCTGGTCTATTTCGGCGTCACCCTCGGCGGCCCGCGTTCGGCCACCGTCGGCATGCGGATCATGGACCTCGAAATGCGCACCTGGTACGGCGCGCCGGCCTATTTCGTGCTCGGCGCCGTGCACGCCATCGCCTTCTGGTTCACCGTGTCGTTTTTATCGCCGTTCATCCTTTTGGTCGCCTTCTTCAACGAGCGCCGGCGGCTGCTGCACGACATCATGCTCGGCACCGTGATCATCAATAACCCGGCGCGGGCCGCCCTGCGCTAGCGCGCCGGCCCGATAAACGGCTTTGACGGAACCACCCGCGGTGCGCGATGCTAGCGGCTGAATCGGGAGCCATGACGGCCTGACGACGTGACCCAGCATTCGCGCGATACGCCGCAATTCTATCTGACCGCGCCCTCGCCCTGCCCCTATCTGCAGGGCCAGGAAGAGCGCAAGGTGTTCACCCATCTGGTCGGCGAGCGGGCGGGCGAACTCAACGATCTGCTCACCCACGGCGGCTTCCGCCGCAGCCAGTCGATCGCCTATCGGCCGGCCTGCGAGAGCTGCCGCGCCTGCGTCTCGGTGCGGGTGGTGGCGGCCGATTTTGCGCCCTCGCGCAATATGCGCCGCATCGCCGAGCGCAATGCCGACGTGATCGGCGACATGCGCTCGCCGGCGCCGACCTCCGAGCAATATTCGGTGTTCCGCGCCTATCTCGACACCCGCCACCGCGATGGCGGCATGGCCGACATGACCGTGCTCGACTACGCCATGATGATCGAGGACAGCCATGTCGACACCCGCCTGGTCGAATATCGCCGGCGCGGGCCGGATACCGGCATCAACGGCCGCGGCGCCGGCAAATTGCTGGCGGTGGCGCTCACCGACGTGCTGAGCGACGGGCTGTCGATGGTCTATTCGTTCTTCGATCCGGATGCCGGCGAGCGCTCGCTCGGCACGCTGATGATCCTCGATCATATCGCGCGCGCCAAAGCCATGGGGTTGCAATACGTCTATCTCGGCTATTGGGTGCCGGGCTCGCGCAAGATGGACTACAAAGGCCGCTTCCTGCCGCAGGAACGGCTGATGCCCTCGGGCTGGAGCCGCGTGGAAAAGTGACTCCTTAGTCATGGCCGGGCTCGTCCCGGCCATCCACGCCTTATAGTGCGGACAAGCAGCAAAGCCGTGGATGCCCGGCACAAGGCCGGGCATGACGGGTTTTATTGCAGCCCCGGGATCGGCACGCCAAGCGTCTGCGCGATCAGAAACGCGTTGAGCACCAGCACCAGCAGGGTCGCGACCACGGCGGCGATCCGGGTGATGCGGCCGTTGACGAACTTGCCCATGACGTCGGCCCGCCCGGTAAACATCAGCAGCGCGATCATCGGCAGCGGCAGCGTGATCGAGAGCACCACCTGGCTGATCACCAGCGCCGTGGTGGCGTTCACGCCATAGCCGACGACCACAAAGGCCGGCACCATGGTGACGACGCGGCGCAGCCAGATCGGAATGCGGAAGCCGACGAAGCCCTGCATGATCATCTGCCCGGCCATGGTGCCCACCACCGAGCTCGACACGCCCGAGGCAATCAGCGAGACCAGGAACACGCCGGCGGCGCCGATGCCGAGCAGCGGCGCCAAGGTGTGATAGGCGGTTTCGATTTCGGCGACGTCCGGGTGGCCGGCGTGGAAAGCGCCCGACGCCATCATCACCATCGCCATGTTGACCAGGCCGGCGACCGCCAGCGCGATGAGGACCTCCCAGTTCGAGATCCGCACCACCGCGCGTTTCTCTTCGTCATTGTGCGCCGGGATGCGCGATCTGGGTCAGCCCGGAATGCAGATAGACCGCGTGCGGCATGACGGTGGCGCCGATGATGCCGACCGAGATCAGCAGCGCTTCGGCATCGGGGATTTGCGGCAGCACCGAATGGTAGGCCGCCGCGCCCCAATCGACCGGCGCGATGAACATCTCGATCAGGTAGCAAAGCCCGATGATGCTGACCAAGCTGCCGATGATCAGCTCGACCGGCCGGAAGCCGCGGCTCTCGAACATCAAAATGCCGTAGGTGATGACGGCCGTAACTCCCATGCCGTAAATCAGCGGCATGTTGAACAGCAGCGACAGACCGACCGCGCCGCCGAGAAATTCGGCGAGATCGGTGGCCATGGCGGCGATCTCGCTCACCACCCACATCGCCCAAACCACCGGCCTTGGGAAATGGTCGCGGCACATTTCGGCGAGATTGCGGCCGGTGACGATGCCGAGCTTGGCCGACAGCGCCTGAAACAGCATGGCGATGAGATTGGCGAGCAGCACGACCCACAGCAGGCTGTAACCGTATTTCGCGCCGGCCTGGACGTTGGTGGCAAAATTGCCGGGGTCCATGTAGGCGATCGAGGCGACGATGGCCGGACCGGCAAAGGCGAGATAAGCGCCCGGCCCGCGGCTTTTGCCGCTCAAAATGGCCTGCGCCGCCAGTACCGTGCGGTCGCTCAATGACCCCCGCCGGGCGATCAGTCCGCTCATGCGCTCGCTCACTCCAGCCTCGGCCCAAAAGTGTAGCTCTCGCTACATTTCACAATAGGCGACCAATCGCGAATGTCAATACACAGATTGTAGCCATGGCAACAATTTGATATTGTGCATTGGCCGCGGCGGTGCGAGACTGATATTTGCCGTCATCGCGGGGGCTTGCACGGAGACGCCATGCTGCCAACGACGAAGAAAAAAGCGGAGTCCGCGGTCAAGTTGCCGGCCGAGGTCACCCAGGCGCGCCGGTTCGGTAAGACCCGCTCGGCTCAATCGGGCGCCCTGCTCGAGGACTATGTCGAGCTGATCGCCGACCTGTTGAACACGAGCGGCGAAGCGCGGCCGACCGACGTCGCGCGCCGCCTCGGCGTTTCGCACGCCACCGCCATCAAGACGATTGCGCGGCTCAAGCGTGAGGGGCTGGCGACCGGCCGCCCCTATCGCGGGGTCTTTTTGACCGAGGAAGGGCAAAAACTCGCGGCGCGCATGCGCGCGCGTCATCGGCTTGTGGTGGATATCATGCTGGCCTTGGGCGTGCCCGCCGAAGCCGCCGAATCGGACGCGGAAGGCATCGAGCATCACGTGTCGGACGCTACGCTGAAAGCATTCGCACTGTTTTTGCAGTCGCGCGGTCACGGTCAGGCGTGAACACCCGCCGCGCGGGCTGATCGCGGCGACGATCAGTCGAAGCGGAACTTCACCAAGTGCCAGAGCGCCTTCACGCCATCCTTCCAATTGATCTTTTTGCCGTCGTCGGCATCGCGTCCGTAGTAGGTGATGCCGACCTCATAGATGCGATATTTGCGCTGGCGGACGATGCGGGCGGCGATTTCAATCTCGATGCCAAAACCGTCATGAGCGAGACGCAGAGAATCGACCAATTCGCGCGTCATCATTTTGTAGCAGGTCTGAACGTCACTCAGCTTCTGATTAAAAATCATGCTGAACAGGAATGAGATCAGCCGATTTCCCATGTAATGATGAAATCTCAAGGCGCGGTGCGGCCGCCCGTAGAAGCGTGAGCCATAGACCACGTCGGCGATCTTGCGACCCGCAACAAGATCGTACATGACGGCCCAATCACCGGGATCATATTCCAGATCGGCGTCCTGGATCACCACGACATCGCCTGTGGCGGCGGCGAGCCCGGTCTGCAACGCGCCGCCCTTGCCGCGATTCCGTTGCTGATAGATCGGCCGGATGGTCACGCTCGCTCCGCCGGTTTCCGGCCTGAACACGAGGTCGCCTGTGCTGTTGATGTCGATGCCGCCCGCCGTACGGCCGCCCTCCGGGATATTGGCCTTGAGCCATTCGCGCGTGCCGTCGCGCGAGCAATCGTCGACGACAATGATCTCCTTGCTGACGCCCGGCAGCGCGCCGCTGACCAGCGCCAGAATGGACGCCAGCGTCGCGCGTTCGTTGTAAACGGGAATAACGACGGACAATTGCATAAAGCGATGATTACCTTATCGTGCGGAAATATTCGATAGTGCGCGCAAGACCTTCTCGCAACGTCGTGCGCGGCTGCCAACCGAGCGCCGCACGCGCCAATGAAATGTCGGCCTGCCGTTGCTTGGGATCGTCCGCCACGGCAGGAAGGTATTGAATCTTAGATTGGGAGCCGGTCAACTCGATAATGCTTTGCGCGAGTTCCCGCAAAGATGACTCTTCCGGGTTGCCGATATTGACGGGCCCGTGAAAATCCTCGGCGCTCGCCATCAACAACAGGAGCCCCTCAACGGTGTCATCCACATAGGTATATGAGCGGCTCTGGTCGCCGGTGCCATAGATCGTGATCGGGCGTCCGTCCAGCGCTTGCATAATGAAATTGGAAACGACCCGACCGTCGTTGGGATGAAGCCGCGGCCCGTAGGTATTGAAGATGCGCGCCACCTTGATGCGCGCGCCGTATTGGCGGTGATAGGCGAAAAATACTGCTTCCGCAGCACGTTTGCCTTCATCGTAGCATGAGCGCGGGCCGATCGGATTGACATAACCCCAATAGGTTTCCGGCTGCGGCTGCACCGCCGGGTCGCCGTAAATCTCGCTGGTGGAGGCCTGCAGGACGCGCGCTTTGCATCGCGTGGCGAGTTCAACCACGTTCATCGCGCCGCTGATCGTGGTCTTAAGCACGCGCACGGGATCGAACTTCTGATGCACGGGCGCCGCCGGACACGCCAGATTGAAAATCGCATCGACCGCCGGCGTGTCGTCACCGAATGGCTGGCAGATGTCGTGCGACAGCACTTTGAATTTCGGATGCTCCAGCATGCGCTGCAGGTTGCGATCGGTGCCGGTAAAGAAATTGTCGACGCACCACACGTCGTGCCCGGCCGCAAGCAATCGCTCACACAAATGCGAACCGATCAGCCCCGCGCCACCCGTTACCAAAACGCGCCAAGTTGAAACAACCATATCACTCAATCAGTTCGACAGCGCGAGTTCGACATGCCCCGCAATGCCAGCAACCTCAATATCTACCTTGCCTCTAAAGTATCCGAAAGGCCCAGCGATCGCACGGCTCTGCCAGCCTTAATGCAGGGCGATACGAGCCCAAGCGCCGCGGAGCTACTTTGCGTCGTCGCCGTTCCGGTCGCCATTTCTGGCGGCTTCGGGCGCGCGTCCAAATTTCAGGTTGGTCAGGAAGCGGTCCGGACGCACGCGGCCGGCATCGCCGCGTTTGCCGCGCCAAGCCGCCAATTCCTTGATCGAAAGGTTGAAGGTTCGGCCGCCCTCCCCGATCCATTGCAAGCCCTCCTCCGCCTTGAAGGTGGCGACGTCGGACAGCCCTTTTTCCTTATAGCGTTGCAGCCGCACCCCGCGGCCGCGCGTCATCTCCGGCACCTGGTCGAGCGGGAAGATCACCATCTTGCGGTTTTCGCCGATCGCCGCCACCAGCTCGCCGTCGACGGTGGTCAACGCCGCCGCCTTGTCGGCGCCCTTGAGGTTGAGCACCTGCTTGCCCTTGCGCGTGGTGCCGAGTACCTCGTCCTCCGGCACCACGAAGCCGTTGCCGCCATAGCTCGCCACCAGGAACTTGCGGCCGCCCTGATAGGCCAGCGCCGCCACCACGTCGGCGTCCTGTTCGATGTCGAAATAAAGCCGCACCGGCTCGCCGTGGCCGCGCCCGCCCGGCAGCTTGGAGGCTTCCAGCGTGTAGAACTTGCCGTTGCTGGCGAAGATCAGAATTTTGGCCGTGGTCTCGGTCGGGAACGCAAACTTCAGCGCGTCGTCGGTCTTGAAGGCGACGCCCGAGAGGTCGCTGACATGGCCGCGCAGCGCGCGGATCCAGCCCTTCTCGGACACCACGACGGTGATCGGCTCGCGCACGACCATCGCTTCCTCGATCGCCGCCTCGTCGTGCTCGGGCGCCTCGGCGAAACTGGTGCGGCGTTTGCCGAGATCGGTCTTCGGCCCAAACTTGACTTTCAGTTCCTTGATCTCGGCGGCGATGGTCTTCCACTGCTTGTCGGTCGAACCGATGAGCGCCTTGATTGTTTTAAGCTCCTCGCGCAGCGCCTTGTCCTCGGCGCGGATTTCCATTTCCTCCAGCTTGCGCAAATTGCGCAGGCGCATGTTGAGAATGGCGTCGGCCTGCACGTCGGAAAGCTTGAACGTCTTCATCAAGACGGGCTTGGGCTCGTCCTCGCGGCGGATGATCTTGATGACCTTGTCGAGGTTCAGATAAGCGACGAGGAAGCCGCCGAGCACTTCCAGGCGGTGCTCGATCTCGGCCTGCCGATGCTTGGAGCGGCGCACCAGCACGTCGCGGCGGTGATCGAGCCATTCGCGCAAGGCCTCAGTGAGGCCGAGCACCTGCGGGATGCGCCCCTTCACCAGCACGTTCATGTTGAGCGGAATGCGGCTTTCGAGCTCGGTGAGCTTGAACAGCGACTCCATCAGCAATTCGGCATCGACGGTACGCGCGCGCGGCTCGATCACCAGCCGGAGATCCTCGGCCGATTCATCGCGCACGTCGGCGACGAGCGGCAGCTTCTTCTCGTTGATCAGTTCGGCGAGCTTCTCGACCAGGCGCGACTTCTGCACCAGCCAGGGAATTTCGGTGATGACGATGGTGTAGGTGCCGCGGCCGAGGTCTTCCTTTTCCCAGCGCGCGCGCACGCGGAACGAGCCGCGGCCGGTGGTGTAGGCCTCGGCGATTTCCGCCGGCTTATCGACGATGACGCCGCCGGTCGGGAAATCCGGGCCCTTGACGTATTTGAGCAGCGTGCGGCTGCGCGCCTTCGGGTTGTCGATCAGGAACAGCGCCGCGTCGCACAGTTCGGCGGCATTGTGCGGCGGGATCGAGGTGGCCATGCCGACCGCGATGCCCTGCGAGCCGTTGGCCAAGAGATTGGGAAAAGCCGCCGGCAAAACCACCGGCTCCTGCCCGGTGCCGTCGTAGCTCGGGCGGAAATCGACGGCGTCTTCCTCGATGCCGTCGATCAGCAGGCGCGCGACTTCGGTCAGCCGCGATTCCGTGTAACGCATGGCGGCGGCGTTATCGCCATCGATATTGCCGAAATTGCCCTGCCCGTCGATCAGCGGATAACGCTGGGCGAAATCCTGCGCCAGGCGCACCATGGCGTCGTAGATCGCCTGGTCGCCGTGCGGATGGAAATTGCCCATCACGTCGCCGACCACCTTGGCCGATTTCTTGAAAGCGGCGCCGGGATCGAGCCGCAGGTTCCGCATGACGTGAAGGATGCGGCGATGCACCGGCTTGAGGCCGTCGCGCGCGTCGGGCAGCGCGCGATTCATGATGGTGGAAAGCGCATAGGCGAGGTAGCGCTCCTCCAGCGCCCCGCGCAGCGCAACCTCTTCGACCTGGCCCTTGTCGGGGGGAATCACTCGTCTGCCCATGTTATTTGGGTATCGCAAGCCGCCGGTATGAACAACAGATGAATAGCTGGGTCACGAGATGTCGGTATTGATTCGGCTATGGTGGCAGTCAACGAGGGCGAGAACCTTCATGCCGATCGGTTGCACGGTTTGAAGGAACCATAATCTGCATCCACACGTTAAATGCAACCTGTCTTGGAGAGGAGATTCAGAATGCGTGCAATCATTCTTGCGGCGATCGTCGCTGCGGGCATCGGATTCATCGGGACATCGAACGTCTCGGCGGCACCGGCCAGCGGCGCGGCCATCGATCAATCCGCCGCCGCGACCGGTACCGTTATTAAGGCGCATTGGCGCGGACGCAGCGCGTACTGGCGGAACCGGCACCGCTGTCACTACCGCTATCGGAGCTGGGGTCGCTGCTGGTAACTTCGCCTAGGCTTTGATTGAGAATGGGTCGGGCGCCGAGCGTCCGGCCCGTTTTTTTCGACTGACGGACTATTGCGGCGATTTGGGTTTCCCCCACCCGCCCAACATGCGTGCGTCCGAAGGCGGCGCCGGCTCGCCCGGTTGCGAATGCAAACTCTGATGCTCGTGATCGAGAATAAAGCAGCCGTAATAGACGACGTTGGAAATATGGGGCCGGCTCGCACAACGGTCGACCCGGTCGAATTCCCGTATCTGCCGGTAGATCAAATACGGCGCGATGGTGTAGCGCAATTCGCCGTCCGGCGTGCCGCCGAAGCGATCGATCTTGCCCTTGAGGTCCGGCTGCACCTTGAGGATGGCTTGGCGCAGCGTCTCGCCTTCGATGAAATTGTCCGGAAGCTGATCGAACGGCCCGTCGAAATAATTGTTCGCGTCGACATTTTCTTCATAGACCCCGATCAGGATTTTCCGGTCGCGCCGCCGATCACGGTAAAATACAAAACCGGTGCGCTTGCCGACCAGAATACGGTCGCCGCGCGGTCCAGTGACAAAGTCGTCGGCGACGTTGACGGTTTCGTCGAGGATATAGAGAAAATTGTTTATAGCGGCGTTGTAGACGAGAAAGAAGCGCATTCCGGAATCGTCGAATACCGGACCGATAAATTCTTCCGTCGGCGCTAGCGCGGCCGCCGGCGGCTTGACCTGCGACAAGTCGTTGAGCTCGAACAGCACGCTCTTGTCCTTGTAAGTCAGCCGATAGAGAAAGCGTTCAAGCTTTTCGAGTTTGACCCCTTGCGAGGCATCAAGCATGCGAAACACCCCCGGCGTATCGTCGAGCCACCCATTGGTCTGCTCGTAATAGGCAAACTGCACTTTGCCCTGGTCGCGGTTGCTGGCGTCGAGCCGGATATTGCCGGCATAGTCGACGCCGTTATGGGTGAAGGTGAAATAATAATAGTTCTCGGTCGGATAGATTTTCACGCGGTCCGGCAGGCTGTCGAGCACGAAGGCAAAGACCGCCATCGGGTCTGCGACGTCGAGCGTCGTCGGCCGCATCACCTCTTCCATATAGGACTGGTGCGTGTGCAGCAGGGGCTGATTGGCTGATTGCGCCACCGCGCCGGTCGCAACGCCCGTCAGCGCAGCAAACGCAAGTGCAAAGGCTCGCCAGGGTCTCGACATCGCAGGCTCCCCTCAGATCACGCCACGCTCGGCAGCGCCCGCTCGAGCGCCGCGATGAAATACGCGCGCTCGTCGGAGAGCTTAAGCCCGCGCGGCTCCAGCACGTGGCGCGCGAGGAAGAAGCCGGTGAGCGCAAAGCCATCGGCGAGATCGCGGCCCGCCGGCTGCGCCTGACGGTCGCGCAGGAAGGCCGGCAGCCGCAGCATCTTGTCGGCCCACGGCTCGCCGGCCTCGCGCGAGACCGCTCGCCCCGATTTCGGCGAAACATAGATCAGATCGGCGCGCGCGCCGGTCGAGGCGCATTGCGCGAGATCGAGGCCGAAGCCAAGCTCCGACAAGAGCTGCAATTCGAAGCGCACCACCATGGGCGCGGCCACAACCGGATCGTCGAGACGGTTGAGCACGTCGTCGAATTCGGCATAAAGGCCGGCATGCGGGTCGCGCTCGGGCAACAGCCGCATCAGCGCGGCCAGATGGCTGACGCCATAGATCGCGTACGAGGCCGCGAAGAAGTTCGCCGCGCGCAAGTTCATAGCCTCTACCGTGTAATTGCCGAGATGCTCATCCAGCCGCGCCCGCCAAGCACGCGCTCAACGTATTGCCCGGTTGCAGCACCGGCTTCATGCGCGAACCGAAACCGCCGCGCACCAGCCCGAGATGGCGGCCGTGCTCGCGCGTCATCAATTCGAGGATGGCGTTCGCCTCCCCGTGCCGCTTGACGCCGATCACGATGCCTTCATCGGTCCAGTGCATTTCTTGTCATTCAAGGCGCGAGCGAAAGCGAGCGAACCCGGAATCCATACTCCAGAATCGAGGAAATCACGGCCGCCGGGGTCATGGATTCCGGGTCGGGCGCCAGCGCGCGTCCCGGAATGACGGCTATTCCTTGGGAAACTCCAGCCCCATGGCGCGGTAGCGCTCGGGGTCGTCGCCCCAGCCCTCGCGCACTTTGACGAACAGGAACAGGTGCACCTTGTGCTCGACGATTTCGGCGATTTCGCTCCGCGCCGCCTCGCCGATCGCCTTGATGGTCTGCCCGCCCTTGCCGAGCACGATCTTGCGCTGGCTCTCGCGCTCCACATAGATCGTCTGCTCGATGCGCAGGTCGCCGTGGCGCAATTCCTTCCACACTTCGGTCTCGACCGTCGAGTGATAGGGCAATTCCTGGTGCAGCCGCTCGAACAGTTTCTCGCGCGTGATTTCGGCCGCCAATTGCCGCACCGGAGCATCCGACATCTGCTCGGGCGGATAAAGCCACGGACTTGGCGGCATGCGCTCGGCGAGCCAAGCCTTGAGATCGGCGACGCCGTCGCCGGTCAGCGCCGAAATCATGAAGGTCGAGTCGAACTTGGCCTTTTCATTGGCGATTTTGGTCAGCAACAGCAGCGTGTCGCGCGGCACCAGATCGATCTTGTTGAGGATCAGGATTTTCGTCGGCTTCACGTCGGCGAGCCGATCGAGCAGCGCTTCCGCCTCTTCGTCGATGCCCTTGCGTGCATCGATCAACACGCCAACCAGATCGGCCTCGTGCGCACCGCTCCAGGCCGTCGTCACCATGGCGCGGTCGAGCCGCCGCTTGGGAGCGAAAATTCCAGGCGTATCGACGAAGATAAGCTGCGACTTTCCTGCGAGCGTGATGCCGCGGATCAAGGCGCGCGTGGTCTGCACCTTGTGCGAGACGATGGTGACTTTGGAGCCGACCAGCGCATTGAGCAGCGTCGATTTGCCGGCATTGGGCGCGCCGATCAGCGCGACGAAGCCGCAACGCGTGTCGCTGGCTGGCTTCTCCTCAACCATCAAGCTTGTCCGCCGCCACGCCGACGCGCGTCAGCATGGCGGCAGCGGCGGACTGCTCGGCGGCCCGCTTCGACGAGCCCATGCCCTCGGCCGGCGGCCGGTCGGGCAGCACCACCGCGACGCGGAATTCCGGATCGTGATGCGGGCCGGTGCGCGCCAATTCCCGATAGGCCGGCGTCGGCAATCCGCGCGCCTGCGCCCATTCCTGCAGCATGGTCTTGGGGTCGCGCAACGGGCGCAGCGGCTTGAGCATGCGCTCCTTCCAGAACCGCGCGATCAGCTCATCGGCCGCCGCATAGCCGCCGTCCGTGAACACCGCGCCGACCAGCGCCTCGCAGGCATCGGCCAGGATGGTGGTGCGCAAGCGCCCGCCGGCATGCGATTCCGAATTGCCGAGCTTGAGCGCCGGGCCAAGGTCCATGGCGCGCGCCACCTCGGCGCAGGTTTCCTTGCGCACCAGATCAGCCAGCCGGCGCGACAGCTCGCCCTCGTTGGCTTTCGGGAACGCACGATAGAGCATGTCGGAAATGACCAGGCCGAGCACGTGGTCGCCGAGGAATTCCAGCCGCTGGTAGCTGTTGGCGCGGGTGGCGCCGCCCGCAAGCGCGGAAATATGCGTGACCGCGCGCTCCAGCAGCGTCTTATCGGCGAATTTGTAGCCGATCCGCTCCTCGAGCGCCGCTCTATCCTTGGCCTTGCGGCTCATCTGACGATCGTGAACAGCCTGCTCCAGCGCACCGATACCGGCCAGCGCCAGAATTCCCAGGCGCGCTCGCCCTCATAGACCGAGAAGAAAATGATCTGCGCCTTGCCGACGATATTCTCAAGCGGCACCATGCCGACTTGGCTGAAGCGGCTGTCGGTCGAATTGTCGCGATTGTCGCCCATCATGAAATAATGGCCGGGCGGCACGGTGTAGACCTCGGTGTTGTCGGCAAAGCCGTTGTCGACCAGGTCGAGCGTGTAGAAGCTCACGCCGTCGTCGAGCGTTTCCTTCCAGCGCTTGACCGGCGCGGCGCGCACGCCCTCCTCATCCTCGACGAACGGCGGCGCCGGCTCGCGCTTGACCCCGACGCCGTTGATGAAGACTTGGCCGTCCTTCACCTGGATCTTGTCGCCGGGTAGCCCGATCACGCGCTTGATGTAGTCGGTGGAAGTATCCTTGGGCAGGCGAAACACCACCACGTCGCCGCGCTGCGGCAGCCAGCCGCTCGGAATCCGTCCGGAGAACAAGGGCGGCGACAGAGGCAGCGAGAAGTGGCTGTAGCCATAGGTATATTTCGACACGAACAGATAATCGCCGACCAAGAGCGTCGCCTTCATCGAGCCGGATGGGATGTTGAAGGGCTGAAACAGGAAGGTACGGATCACCAGCGCGATGATCAACGCGTGGAAAACCACGCGGATTGTTTCGCCAATACCGCCTTCTTTACGTTTTGTTCCGGATGTCACGCTCATCGGCCTCTTGTCCCGCGCTCCCGGCGACCTTGTAGCGGCTGCCATCCCAGCGCGCAATCAAGAACGCCGGAGCCGGTGTATAAGCACTTGGTCGGATTGCGTTTCTTGGCTTTACGCCGAAGTTCGCGGCAACGCCGAAATGATGACGATGGCCTGCGCGGCCGGACCTTCGTCGGTGAGCGAAACGTCAATCTGGGCCTCGCAGCCGGCCGGCGTGATCGCTTGCAGCCGTTTGAGCGCGCCGCCGGTCAGTTTCATGGTAGGCCGTCCCGAGGCCAGATTGACCACGCCCATGTCGCGCCAGAACACGCCGCTGCGGAAGCCGGTGCCGAGCGCCTTGGAGCAGGCTTCCTTGGCGGCGAAGCGCTTGGCGTAGGTTTCGGCCGACTTGGCGCGGCTTTCCGCCTTGGCGCGTTCGGCGGGCGTGAAAATGCGGCCGAGAAAACGGTCGCCATAGCGTTCGATGCTGCGCGCGATGCGCCGCACGTCGACCATGTCGGAGCCGAGACCGATGATCATGCTTTTTCCTTGCGCATGATCTTTTCCGAAAACCGGTATCCACTTTTCGGGATCATGCGGGGTATATCGCTTTGGCGCGGCCGCGATCCATCGCCGCGCGCATGAACTTCACGGTATCGGCCAGCCCCTCGAACACCGATTCACCGACCAGGAAATGGCCGATATTGAGCTCGACGATCTGCGGCAATGACGCGATCGTTTCCGCGCTCGCATAGTCGAGCCCGTGGCCGGCGTGAACTTCGAGGCCCAGGCTCTTGGCCAGCAGCGCGCCGGCGCGGATGCAGCTGCCATTCGGCGCTGGCCTCTGCCGTCCGGTTCTCGATCAACGCGTCGCACCAGGAGCCGGTGTGCAGCTCGACCACCGGCGCACCCAGTCGCCGCCGCCGCCTCGATCTGCGCTGCCGCCGCCGCAATGAACAGCGAGACCCGGATGCCGGCGTGTTTGAGTTCATGCACCACGGGCGCCAATTGCGCGCCTTGCTTGACCGCGTCGAGCCCGCCCTCGGTGGTGCGCTCGGTGCGCTTTTCCGGCACCAGGCAAACCGCATGCGGCTGCGTCTTCAGGGCGATGGCGACCATTTCAGCGGTCGCCGCCATTTCGAAATTGAGCGGCTTGTCGATTTCCGCTTTCAGGCGCGCGATGTCGTCGTCGCGGATGTGGCGACGGTCTTCGCGTAAGTGCGCGGTGATGCCGTCGGCGCCCGCGGCGATCGCGAGCTTGGCCGCGCGCACCGGATCGGGGTGGCGCCCGCCGCGCGCATTGCGGATGGTGGCGACATGATCGACATTGACGCCGAGGCGCAAGCGGGGCGCGTTCATCACACTACCCCGTTACCCGTTCCGCCTTCGCCACCACGGACTTGGCGCGCAATTGCGCGATGATGGCGGTGAGATGCTTGAGGTCGTAGACCTCAAGATCGATCAGCACGTCGGTGAAGTCGGGCGCCCGCCGCGTCATGCGGATATTGTCGATATTGCCGTCATGCTCGGCGATCACCTGCGCGATCTGCGCGAGCGAGCCCGGTTCGTTCACCGATTGCACTGCGACGCGTGCCGGGAAGCGCCGCGGCACCGGTTCTTCCTCGTCCCAGCGCACGTCGAGCCAGCGCTCCGGCTTGTCCTCGAACTCGCCCAAGGCGTGCGACTGGATCGGGTAGATGGTGATGCCCTCGCCCGGCGTCAGGATGCCGACGATGCGATCGCCCGGCACCGCGCCGCCGTCCGGCGCGAACCGCACCGGCAGGTCGCCATTGATGCCGCGGATCGGGATCGCCATGCCGGCGCTGCTGAGGCCGGGCACCTTGAACTTGACCGAGGTGAGCTTTTTCAGGCCGAACCAGCCGCTCTCCGATTTTGGCTTCACCGCCATGGCGGCGGCGCGCTCTTCCTTGTAGTCGGGATACATGGCACGCGCGACATCGGAGGCTTTCAACTCGCCGCGGCCGACCGCCGCCATCACGTCTTCGATCGACGCGCGCGCCAGCCGCGGCAGCGCGCCGGTGAGCTTTTCGTCCGAATAGACGATCTTGGCGCGCTGGAACAGGCGTTCGACGATGCGGCGGCCGAGCCCGGTATATTGCGTGCGCACCGCCGCGCGCGTCGCGCGCCGGATCGCGGCGCGCGCCTTGCCGGTCACCACGATCGATTCCCACGCCGCCGGCGGCGCCGTTTGCGCCTTCGAGGTGATGATCTCGACCTCGTCGCCATTGATGATTTCCGAGCCGAGCGGCGCAATCTGGCCGTTGATCTTGCACCCGACCGCGGTGTTGCCGACGTCGGTGTGCACCGCATAGGCGAAGTCGATCGGCGTCGCGTTGCGCGGCAGCGCGATCAACTTGCCCTTGGGCGTAAAGCAGAACACCTGATCGTGGAACAATTCGAGCTTGGTGTGCTCGAGGAATTCCTCCGGGTTCGAGCCTTCCGCGAGCAACTCGATGGTCCGGCGCAGCCAGGCATAGGCGCTCGATTCGCGCGACAACATTTCGGTCGGCGAACCGGCCCCGTCCTTGTAAAGCGCGTGTGCGGAGATGCCGTATTCGGCCAGCTCGTGCATCTCGGTGGTGCGGATCTGCAGTTCGACGCGCTGCTTGCCCGGACCGATCACGGTGGTGTGGATCGAACGGTAATCGTTGGCCTTGGGAGTTGAGATGTAATCCTTGTAACGCCCGGGCACCATTGGCCAGGTGGTATGCACGATGCCGAGCGCCTGGTAGCAGTCCGCCACCGTCTTCACGATCACGCGGAAACCGAAAATGTCGGATAGTTGCTCGAAGCCGACCGACTTGCGTTCCATCTTGCGCCAGATCGAATAGGCGCGCTTGCGCCGCCCTAACACCCGCGCCTCGATGCCGCGGTCGGCGAGCTTCTTGGTGAGCTGCTGCTCGATCTCGGTGATCAGGTGCTTGTGGCGCTCGGCCACCGCATCGAGCCGGCCGCTGACAACCTGGTAGGCATCCGGATAGAGCTCGCGGAACGCCAGGTCGTCGAGCTCCTCGCGCATCTCATGCATGCCCATGCGGCCGGCGAGCGGCGCGTAGATTTCCAGCGTCTCCTCGGCGGCGCGCCGGCGCGCCTCGACTGGCATGTAGGCGAGCGTGCGCATGTTGTGCAGGCGGTCGGCGAGCTTGACCAGCAGGACGCGCACATCGGCGGCGATCGCCAGCAGAAGCTTGCGCAGGTTTTCCGCCTGCTTGGCTTCCTTGGTGACCAGATCGAGTTTTTTCAGCTTGGTTAACCCGTCGACCAGCGTGCCGATGTCGGGCCCGAACAGGCTGTCGATCTCGGCCCGGGTGGTTGCGGTATCTTCAATGGTGTCATGCAAAAGCGCGGCGGCGATGGTGGCGTCGTCAAGCTTGAGGTCGGTGAGAATCGCCGCCACCTCGATCGGGTGGGAGAAATACGGATCGCCCGAGGCGCGCTTTTGCTCGCCATGCGCCTTCATGGCGTAGACATAGGCGCGGTTGAGCAGCGCTTCATTGGTCTTCGGATTGTAAGCGCGTACCCGCTCGATCAGATCGTTGTGCCGCATCATCGGCGGTTTGCGAGATTGCGTTGGCTTTTCAATGGCTTGAGGAACAGCAACTGCCCGCTCCAGCGGCGCCCGGGTAGGCGACTGCTTCTGCATCCGCGGAAGATCTGAGCGCGCGCGCGCCATTCTTGTGCCTCGCGGCCGCCGAATCTGGATGAAAAACGGCGCCGGCGACCGTTTCTACCATAGATATCACGGCAATTCGCTGGCGCCGCAAAGGTTTGCCGGTCTGGTTGACGGAAAACCAACGGCCCGGCGCGAGCGCCGGGCCGTTACATAAAATTTATGCAGAAATACCAGTGAAATGCTTACTCGGCGTCCTCTTCCGGCACCTCTTCCGGCGGCGCCAGGCCTTCTAGGCCCTTGAGCAGCTCTTCCTCGGTCATGCGCTCGGAAGTCACTTCGGTATCGTCGGAATCGACGCTAGCGCCCGCGCCCGCCCCGATCAGCGGTACTTCGGGCTCCGGCTCGTCAACCTCGACATATTTCTGCAAGCTGTGGATCAGGTCTTCCTTGAGATCGCCGGGAGATACCGTCGTTTCGGCGATTTCGCGCAGCGCGACGACGGGATTTTTGTCGTTGTCGCGATCGACGGTAATCTGCGACCCGGACGAGATCATGCGCGCCCGGTGACTCGCCAGAAGCACGAGATCGAAGCGGTTCTCAACCTTGTCGATGCAATCTTCTACGGTGACACGGGCCATCGGCTCGTCACTCCTTTGAATGGAACTTTGTCCTGAATTCGCCCGCTAGGTAGACCGTGTGGGCTGAAAGTTCAAGTATTTTTGTCTTGGATTAGCCGCAAGCCTCTGTTACCGAAATGGTCGCAAGCAGGCCGACCGATCGGATTTTAGCGGCAACGGCGTGATTGCGAGGGTGGCCTGCTGAATTGATCGAAGGTGCCTTCAATCGTTCTGTAAACGCCGGTCCAAGGCAGCGCGTCGCGCTTCTCGCGCGTTCGACGCGCGCTGAATTGGGAAATTGGGTTTGTATTGCGAGGATCGTGAGAGAGACATCATGACAGTACCCGGTGAAAAAATCGCATTGTTCATCGATGGAGCCAATCTTTACGCCACCGCCAAATCGCTCGGCTTCGACATCGACTACAAGAAGCTGCTGCGCGAGTTCCAGTCGCGCGGTTATCTGTTGCGGGCGTTCTATTACACCGCGGTGATCGAGGATCAGGAATATTCCTCAATCCGTCCGCTGATCGATTGGCTCGACTACAACGGCTATTCGGTGGTCACCAAGGCGACCAAGGAATTCGTCGACCAGACCGGCCGCCGCAAGGTCAAAGGCAATATGGACATCGAGCTTGCGGTCGATGCCATGGAGATCGCCGGCCATATCGACCACATGGTGTTGTTTTCCGGCGACGGCGATTTCCGCTCGCTGGTGGAAGCGGTGCAACGGCGTGGCGTGCGCGTGACGGTGATCTCGACCGTCACCACCCAGCCGCCGATGGTGGCCGACGAGCTGCGCCGCCAGGCCGACATCTTCACCGACATCGTCACGCTGCAGAGCAAGATCGGCCGCGATCCGTCCGAGCGCGCCGCCCGTCCGCCGCGCGAAGAGCACGGCGCCCCGCCACAGCACACGCCGCAATTCCTGCAGCGTCCGCCGGCGCCGCAACGGGCCGACGCGACCGCCGATGTCGGCGCCGACGACGACGATTTTGAAGACTAGCTAAATCAGATGCCGGAGACCGAGGGCAAGCCCGGGCGCGACTGTCCGCGCTGCCCGCGGCTGGCGGCGTTCCGCAAGACCTGGCGCACCAAAGAGCCGGAATGGTTCAACGCGCCGGTCCCCTCCTTCGGACCGCCCGATGCGCACTTGTTGATCGTCGGGCTTGCGCCCGGCCTGCAAGGCGCCAACCGCACCGGCCGGCCGTTCACCGGCGATTACGCCGGCGTGCTGCTCTACGACACGCTCATCCGCTACCGCTTTGCGCGCGGCCAGTACGGCGCGCATCCCGACGATGGCTTGGAACTCATTGACTGCCGCATCACCAATGCGGTGCGCTGCGTGCCGCCGGAAAACAAGCCGACGCCGGCCGAGATCGCGACCTGCCGCGATTTCCTCAAAATCGCCATCGCGGAAATGAAAAACCTGCGCACGATCGTCGCGCTCGGGCGCATCGCCCATGACAGTGCGCTCACCGCGCTGGGCGTCAAAAAATCCGCCGCGCCCTTCAAGCACGGCGGCCACAACGATCTCGGTCCGATCGCGCTGTTTTCCAGTTATCACTGCTCGCGCTACAACACGAATACCGGCGTGCTCACGCCGGAGATGTTTCGGGCGGTATTTGCGAGCGTGCGCGCTTATTTAGGGCGTTAATTCAGTTCGTCACTTGCCGCAGAAAGGTCCGCTCTTCGGACAGGATAAAGCGCTCCTTTTGCGCAAATCCGAAATTGACCGGGCCTTCGCCGTCGGCCTTGAGCCGCGTCCGGTAGGCCTCGTACGCGGCGAGGCTGTCAAACGAGATGAGCCCATAGGCAATATTGTCGGTGCCCTCGTGCGGCATCCAGTAACCGACAATGTTGCCGCCGCATTTTGGGATGATCGTCAGCCAGCGGCGTGCGTATTCTTCGAAGCTGGCGCGCTTGAAGGGGTCGAGTTGGTAACGAATGAAAACCGTGATGGTCATGGCAGCCTCCAATCGTTGAAGGCTCCGCTTAGAACATCATTGCGCGGCGGTAGCCACCCGATTTAGATTCGCGACGCCTGCAGCCAGGCAATCGACTTCCTCGGCGTTCTTGTCGGGCGGGAACACCGGGTAGAACACCTTGCAATGACGCCATCGTCGATCACCAGCGCCATGCGCTTAAGAGCGTCATGCCGGAGGTCGTGAAGGTCGGCAGCTTGAGCGCCTTGGTGAGCGCCAATTTCTCGTCGGACAGGATCGCGAACGGCAGATGCAGACGCGTGGCCGCCTCCTGCTGATAGGCGGTGTCCTGCGTGGAAAGGCCGTAAAGCTGCGCCACGCCCAGCCGCTTGAGCTCGCCGAAATGATCGCGGAAGCCGCAGGATTGCGGCGTGCAGCCGCGCGCGCCCGGGATGTCGTCCCAGCCCGGCGGCGCATCGACGCCGGGCACGCCGGTGCGCGGATAGACATAGACCACGGTGCGGCCTTTGAGCTTCGCCAGGTTGACCGGCGCGCCGTCGGTCGCCGGCAGCGCGATGTCCGGCAGCTTCATGCCGGCGAGATGCCGCGCAGCGCCGTCATCCTGCGGCGCCGGAATATTCGGCGGCAGGAATTGCGGATTATGGGTGCCGGGCGCTTCCCGCATGGGTCTAGGCTACCTCGGAAATCAGCATTGTGACGCCGCCGGTGGCAAAATTCGCCAGATCGCCGGCGGTCGCCTTGCCTTCGGGCGAGCCCAGCACACTCTTCATGTGATCGAGATTGTCGAAATAAAGGTCGGCCAGGCGGTAAAACGCCGGCGCGCTGCCGTCTGGCGTCCCAACGACCTTGGACAATTCGATTTTGCGCACGCCCTGCATCTTGCCGGCGATCGGCAGGTGGGTTTCCGCGTAATATTTTTCGAACGCGGCGGCGTTTGTCGGCTTGCCGTACAATACGCTCAGTTTCACCATTTCGGTCTCCCGCACTTTTGCTAACGGCTGCGCAGCCGAGCCGATTTTGCCCGCCCGCTTCCCTATCTATCCCATCTTATCGGCGTAGGACATGAATTCCATCAGCGAGCCGTCCGGGTCGCGGAAATAGACGGACGTGCCCGGTCCCTTGGCGCCGAACCGCTGCAACGGCCCGCGCTCGATCATAATACCGTACGCCTTGAGATGCGCGATCGCATCTTCAATCGGGCCCGCGCCATTCGAAGCAGAGGTCGGAATTGCCCGGCTGCACCGGCTTGAGCGCCACCTCGGCCGGCTTGACGCCCGGCCCGTGCACGTTGAGCTGCTTGTCGCCGAAGCGATAGGCAAAGCCGACCGGCCGCGCTACCAGTTCGGCGCCCATCACCTGCGTGTAGAACGCGTTCGAGCGCTCCCAGTCGGAGACGTGGATGACGCAGTGATCGAGCTTGGTCGGAAGCGGCATGATTTAGACTCCGAGCTTTTTTCCGACCCGCGCCGCTACCTCCCGCCTCTCCCCGGTCAGCTTGGCGAGGCGCGCCTTCACCGCTTCGAGCAGCGCGGGCGCGGCCGTCATCGGCGAGCCGGAATCAAACGGCGGCGCCGGGTCATATTCGATCTGCAACTGGATCTCGCGCGCGACTTGCTCGCCCTCGAGAATGGCGGCAAGCCTGAGCGCGAAATCGATGCCGGAGGTGACGCCCGCGCCGGTGACGACATTGCCGTCCACCACCACCTTTTCGCGTACCGGAACGGCGCCGAGCAGCGCCAGATGCTCGACCGCCGCCCAGTGCGACGTCGCGCGCCTGCCCTTGAGCAGGCCGGCCGCGCCCAGCACCAGCGAGCCGGTACACACGGACGTTACGTATTTCGCCGAGGCCGCAGCCTTGCGCAGGAAGTCCAGCGCCGCCGCGTCTTCCATGAGGTCCTGCTGGCCGGCGCCGCCCGGCACCATCACCACGTCGAGCGGCGGACACGTATCGTATGTAACGGTTGGCACGATCTCCATGCCGCGGTCGGTGGTCACCGGTTCGCGCGTGCGCGCGACGAGCTCGACCGTGGTATTGGGCAGCCGCGCCAGCACTTCATAGGGCCCGGTCAGGTCGAGTTGGGTCATGCGCGGGAACAGCAGCATGCCGATACGGCGGGTCATAATAACTAGCCTTTCTGCCTAAGCAGCCGGCCGCGTTCGCGTTCCCAGGAGCGTTTCTTCAGTGTCTCGCGCTTGTCGTGCAGCTTCTTGCCGCGCCCGAGCGCGATCTCGACTTTGGCCCGCCCCTTCTCGTTGAAATAGAGCTTGAGCGGCACGATGGTCATGCCCTCACGCTCGACCGCGCCGGCGAGCTTGTTGATCTGGCGCGCGTGCAGCAGCAATTTGCGCGGCCGCTTGGGCAAATGGTTGAAGCGGTGCGCCTGCAGATATTCCGGGATGTTGGAATTGATCAGCCAGATCTCGCCGCCGCGCGCGTCGGCATAGGATTCCGCGATGGTCGCCTTGCCGGCGCGCAGCGATTTCACCTCGCTGCCGGTGAGCGCGATGCCGGCCTCGTAGACCTCGCCGATCTCGTAGTTGAAGCGCGCTTTGCGATTGTCGGCGACAACCTTGAAGCGGCGCTCTGGCTTTGCGGCCATGGCCGGTTCCGATGGGCGCTACTTTGCCTTCAGCAGATCGCGGATTTCGGTCAGCAACTCTTCCTGCTTCGACGGCGGAGCGGGCTTGGCCTCTTCCTTGCGCATGAGCTTGCTCATGGCGCGGATCACCAGGAACAGCACGAAGGCGATGATGATGAAATTAATCGTGACGGTGAGGAAATGCCCCCAAGCCAAGACGGCGCCTTGCTTTTGCGCGTCGGCCAATGCGGCAGCCGTGACCTTGGACGAGAGCGGGAGGAAATAGTTCGAGAAGTCGAGGCCGCCGGTCACCGCGCCGACCACCGGCATGATGAGGTCGCCGACCATCGAGCTCACGATGGCGCCGAAAGCCGCGCCGATGATCACGCCGATGGCGAGATCGACCACATTGCCGCGCAACGCGAATTTCTTGAAGTCCTCGAGCATGGTTCCCCCGACACGATTACGGAAATCCGAAAGACTGACGCGCCGGCTAATTGATCAGCCCGGCATGCACCATCGCCTCGCGCACGGCGATTTGCGCCTTTTCGCTTGCCGGCACCATCGGCAGCCGCACCGTATTGGCGCACTTGCCGATCAGCGACATGGCATATTTGATCGGCGCCGGACTGGTTTCGATGAACAGATTGATGTGCAACGGCGCGAGCTTGTCCTGCAGCTTGAGCGCGGTCTTGAAGTCGCCCTTCAGACACGCGCTCTGGAATTCGGCGCAAAGCCGCGGCGCCACGTTCGAGGTGACCGAGATGCAGCCATGGCCGCCATGCGCCATGAAGCCGAGCGCGGTGATGTCCTCGCCCGACATCTGGTTGAAATCCTCGCCCATCGCCGCGCGCTGTTGCGAGACGCGCGACATATTGGCGGTGGCATCCTTGACGCCGGCGATGTTCTTGCATTCGAACAGCCGCTTCATGGTGTCGACCGACATATCGACGATGGAGCGGCCGGGTATGTTGTAGATGATGATCGGGATGCCGATGGCGTCGTTGATCGCCTTGTAGTGCTGGTAGAGCCCTTCCTGGGTCGGCTTGTTGTAATAGGGCGTCACGATCAGCACGGCATCGGCGCCGGCCTTCTCGGCATGCTGCGACAATGCGATCGCCTCGGCGGTCGAGTTCGAGCCGGCGCCGGCAACGACCGGCACCCGGCCGTCGACCTGGTCGACGCACCATTCGACCACCTGCTTGTGCTCGTCATGCGACAGCGTCGGGCTTTCGCCGGTGGTGCCGACCGGCACCAGGCCATTGGTGCCTTCGGCGATCTGCCATTCCACCAGGTCGCGGAAGGCCTTTTCATCGAGCGCGCCGTTCTTGAACGGCGTGACCAGCGCGGTGAACGATCCTCGGAAGCTCGTCTTGGCGGTCATGGCACGACTTCTCCACAGGCGGGGCTGGGGCTGGACGCCCATAGATATCGGGTCGCCGCCACCGATGAAAGCCCTCCCATGAAATAGGCCCATGAATTGGCTTGATAAATAGGCCCCCGCCCCGCTTTTGCCCGGCTTGTGGTCCAGCCTGGGGCAATCGGGATTTTGGCTATCCTTTCGGCGGCGATATTGGCCTAATGGGAGGACGCGGGGTGGCCTTTTGAGTTGGCGCCCCGGACCCGCAAAACGGCCGGGCAAGGGTTTGAATGGACGCGATTAAACGGAACCGCCGGGCCATCGCCCTGGCGCTTGCGGCGGCTGGCGCGCTCGGCGCCCATTCGGCCATGGCCGCGCCCAAGAAGGTTCCCGTTGCCCATCCAAAGCCTGCCGTCCATGCCGCCAAACATCCGGCCGTGCAGGTGGTCCGGCATGTTCCGCTGCCGCGCAAACGCCCGCTGCCGGCTGGCAGTGCGTTTACGCCGGGCACGGTGGCCTTGCGCGGGCCTGTAGTGGTTAGTCCGGCCATGTTCAGCCCGCCGGCGCGGCCGCCGTCCGAGCGCTTTGAGCCGGCGCCGACCGCGGCCGCCTCGCCTGCGGACATTGCGGCGGTGAAACAGGTGATCGATGACGCCCGCAAGGGCAAGGAAGCCGACGCCGATGCCGCCGAGGCCAGCATCCGCGATCCGGTGGCCCGCAAGCTCGCCGAATGGGTGATCCTGCGCAGCGACAACACCAAGCCGAGCTTTGCGCGCTATGCCGCCTTCGTGAGCGCCAACCCGGCCTGGCCGCACGCGCGTTTGTTTCGCCGCCGCGCCGAGAACGCGTTGTGGAACGACAATGTCGACGACGCCGCGGTGCTCGCCTTTTTCGCCAACCATAAGCCGCGCACCGCCAAGGGCCGCTACATGCTGGCGCGTGTGCTGCTCGCCAAAGGCGACCGCGAGGGCGCCGCGGCCCTGGTGCGTTACGCCTGGCGTCACGAAGATAGCAGCGCCGATGTCGAGAAAAAGGTGCTCGAAATGTTCGGCAGCCTGCTGGCGCGCGCCGACCACAAGGCGCGCATGGAGCAGCGCTTTTATGTCGGCGACGTCGAAGCCGGCATGCGCGCCGCCACCCGGCTCGGTGGCGACGATCTGGCGATCGGCCGCGCCCGCACGGCGGTGATCAAGCGGCTCAACAACGCCAAGGCGCTGCTCGACGCGGTGCCGGCAAGCGCACGGCACGATCCCGGCTACATCTTCGCGCGCGTGCAATGGCTGCGTCAAAACAACAAGCCGGATGAAGCCGGCAAGCTGATCCTCACCGTACCGCAGGACCCGGCCGGGCTGGTCGATCTCGACCAGTGGTGGCTGGAGCGGCGTATCCTGGTGCGCAAGCTGCTCGATGACGGCGACCCGCAGACCGCCTACCGGGTCGCGCGCGACGCCGCCTCACCGCCGCGCGGCGGCTTCTACCGCGTCGACCACTATTTCACCGCTGGCTGGATCGCGCTGCGTTTCCTGCACGACCCGAAAACCGCCGCCGCCCTTTTCGCGCATATCAGCGAAGGCACCGGCAGTCCCTACGCACTCGCGCGTGGCGGCTATTGGCAAGGCCGCGCCGCCGAAGCCATGGGGCAGCGCGCGCAGGCCAAGACCTATTACGAAACGGCGGCGCAATATACTGCGACCTACTACGGCCAATTGGCGCGCGCGCGGCTCGGCATAACCGATCTCGGCCTGCACGGCCCGCCGCAGCTGACGCCGGCCCAGCGCGGCATGATGGACAAATTCGATGTCGTGCGGGCGGCCGAAATCCTCTATGCGCTCAACGAGCGCGACCTGCTGGCGTCGATCTATGCCGAACTCGGCGAAAGCAGCAGTGATGTCGCCGGCCTTGCGGCCCTGGCCAATGTCGCCAGCAAGCATGGCGACGGCCGCGCCATGCTGCTGCTTGGTGATGGCGCTTATAGCCGCGGGTTGCCGTTCGACTACTTCGCCTATCCGACTTTCGGACTGCCCAACTACAAGCCAATCGCGCCGCCGATCGGCGACGCCGTGGCTTATTCGATTGCGCGTCAGGAGAGTCATTTCAATCAAAAGGACATCTCGACCGCCCATGCCATGGGGCTGATGCAGGTGACGCCGGAGGCGGCGATCGATACCGCCAAGAAGTTCAAGGCGGTCTATAATCGCGCCCGCCTGCTCGCCGACCCGGTTTACAACATGCAAATGGGCGCGGCCGAGCTCTCCAATTTGTTCACCGGCTATAACGGCTCCTACATCCTCACCTTTGCCGGCTACAATGCCGGGCGCGGGCGCGTGAAACAGTGGATCGCCGCCTATGGCGATCCGCGCGATCCAAACGTCGATCCGGTCGATTGGGTCGAGCGCATCCCGATCTCCGAGACCCGCAATTACGTGGAGCGGATCATGGAGAACCTGCAGGTCTATCGCGCCCGTTTTGGCGGCGGCAGCAAGCTGATGATCGAGGCCGATCTCAGGCGCGGCGCGCTGAATTGATCTCGTCATTCCGGGGCGCGCGTCAGCGCGAACCCGGAATCCAGACAAAATGAACCGCCTCTGCTTTAATCTGGATTCCGGGTCCCCTCGCTTCGCTCGGGTCCCGGAATGACCTGGGAACGCAGCCAGTCACATGCATAATTCCGTCCCTGCCTCCACCTTCATCTCCGCGCCCGACGGCCTCAAGCTGCATGCGCGCTGCTATGGCCGGCGCAGCGCCCCGGCGCTGCCGGTGGTCTGCCTGCCGGGCCTGGCCCGCACGGCGGCGGATTTCGAGGCGCTGGGCGAGGCGCTGGCGAGCGACGCTAACCGGCCGCGCCGCGTCATCGCGCTCGATTATCGTGGCCGCGGCCAATCCGAGTACGACCGCGATCCGGCCCATTACAATTTTCAGGTCGAGCTTGCCGACGTGCTCGCCGTCATTGCAGCGCTTGACGCCGCGCGCGCGATATTCGTCGGCACCTCGCGCGGCGGCATCCTCGCCATGCTGCTCGCCGCCGTGCGGCCGACGGCGATTGCCGGCGTGGTGCTCAACGATATCGGTCCGGTGATCGAGCCGAAGGGGCTGATCCGGATCAAGGGCTATGTCGGCAAGCTGCCGCAGCCGCGATCCTTCGAGGAAGGCGCCGAAATCCTGCGCCGCCTGTTCGACGCGCAATTTCCCAAGCTCGGGCCGGATGATTGGCTCGCCAGCGCGCACCGCACCTTCCGCCAGGAAAACGGCGCCCTGGTGCCGACCTATGACGTCAAGCTCGCCAAGACGCTGGAAGGCGTCGACTTCGAAAAGCCCTTCCCGCCGCTCTGGAAGGAATTCGACGCGCTCGGCCACAGCCCGCTAATGGTGATCCGCGGCGAAAATTCCGACATCCTGTCGCCGGCCACGGTCGAAGCGATGCGGGCGCGCCGGCCCACGCTGGAGGCGATCGAGGTGCCCGATCAGGGCCATGCGCCGCTGTTGGCGGAAGCCGACGTGATCGCGCGCATCGCGGATTTCGCCGCTCGCTGCGGGCATTGATCGTCGCCCGCGAAAACGGCTGATGCAACGCTAAAAGAAGAACCCCCGGCAGTTTCCCGCCGGGGGTCGTTAGCTTCAGCTCACGACGATCCGATCAGGGATAGAAGTTGCGATGGAAGCGGAACTCCGCCATCCACGCGCTCTGATCTGCGGTCGTGCGAAGCGCCGCCGGCTGGTTGCCGGATGCGGCCACAATACCGGTCAACCCGCTATTAGCCGTCTGGAGGTCGGTATAGATCACGTCAAGACCGATATAGGTCTGGCTATCGACGTTGAACTGCGTCCGGGTACCAACGTTCCAGTACGACCAGTTGTTGTCGCAGCTAGCTATGTTGGCCGCAGTAACCCCCATCGGTCCTTCCAGCGCGCACAGCTGGGCATTGGCCGTGCTGTCGTATTCCGTTTTAATGTACGCGCCGTAGATCGAGGTCTGCCACTTCTCGTTCCAGTGATGCTCGTAGGCGGCGTTGACGCCCCACGAGGTCGTCAGTTCGACGCCGCCACCGGCAGTGTAGACGCCGTCACTGGTGATGCCGAAGCCGTAGGTGCCGCCCCCGCCGCCATTGTACATGGCGTACATGTTGTGGGCGGCATCGTTCGGGTAGCCGGCAGCGCCTTCGGCGTAGTTGACCTGGAAGGAGAAGTAGTCGCCAGGTCCCCAAGGCGACTTGATTATGGCGCCGGCGCCGATATCCCAGCCCGTGGCATCGCCGGGATGTCCAGTGGCCGTGCTCGCTCCGTAGTACGCGCCGCTGGCGTTATGAACAGCGCCCATGATCTGCGCGGAACCCCAAGCCTGGTCGACGCGCAGGTTGACGACGACATCAGGATAGGTGACCGCGCCAGCCGTACCGATGACCGCATATTGGGCTTGCGTTATCGGCAACGCACCAACGGTCGCAAGACCAGTGAGCGGGGCCGATAACCGTGGTGTTACGCGGCGCTTCGGCCGAGATCGAGGCCGAGAAGCCGCCACCGAACTGCGCCGTATAGGCCGTCACTGTCTGACCGCCGTCGCCGGTGTCGCTCGATGGATTGGCCATGCCGCCCCAGAAAGACAGAGCCGGAGTGGGATAGATGTCGTAGAACGACTGCGTGATACCGAGCGTGAAGCCGGCCAACTGGATGAAGGCGCGGTTTGAACTCGCCACGGTGCCGACGCCATTGGCGGTGCTTTCGCCGATGTCGAAGTAACCGCGCAGCGTGCCGTATTCGGTCTGGGTGCGCGCGTCGGCGGTGATATAGCCGCGCGACTTGAACGTCCAGCCGTTGTCGCTCGTCCGAGTGTTGAGGTCGCCTGAGCCCAACGCACCGTTGGTCAGGTCGCCGTTGGCACCCCAGCCAATGTACTGGCGGACCCAACCGCCGACCTTGATGCACGTATCGGTGCCGGGGATGTAATAGAACCCTGCACCATACAGACTGCAAATCTTCACGTACTGGACCGGTTTGGCCTTAACGGGAAGATCGGCGGCCTGCGCCCCTGCAATCGCAACGAATCCCGCCGCGGTGCCGAGGAGAAGGCTTTTCACCATCTTCATCTTGAACCTCCAAACGTTGTTTATCGTGAGAGGGTTCGTATCCGCCCAGTGCGACAGCACCGATGGAACTTCCCCTTGCTCCCCGCTGCCCGGAGAAACTTTTCGCGCCGCGCGATCGACCCAACTCTGACTGCTAAACCTGGGTTCGCCACTCGGTGCGATCCGTCAACCCGGAAAGCGCGACACGGGGATGCCCCCCTCCGTCGCACCTGAGACATTATCGAATGAGGCCTAAGGCGCAACGAAGAAGCGCCATTCCCACAGGTTCCCGCGGCGCTTTTCAAATGACTGTTGCGCAAAAAACACGCAAGCTTCGTGGCCCCGGCCGGGTCCGCAGGTCAGCCGCCGTCTCAACCGGTTCTCGTCAATATTTTTAAGCGTATTCAATAGTTTATGAGAAACGCCGACAATTGCTGACAATTCATCCGTTAATCAGGCCCACGGCACCGGCGTGGTGCATCTCGCCAAAATGATCGAGTTTTGCCACCTTTCAGACCGTCGATCCGGCGGCAAAGCCCATTTTCGAGGCATTTGGCCAGGACGGCTGTTTTCCCGCCAGGCGGGCTTGACGGCCGGTGCAGCCCGCCAGCGCCAATTCGACCGCAGGCCGGCCAGCTAAAATCGAATCAGTTACGCGTTCTCCGAATCACGCGAATCGTGAGAGCGCGAGCGACTCATCAGCTCGTCCACAAAAAAATTTGCGTGAAGGATTTTCCGAGGCGCCAATTGAGGACCGCGGCCGACGGCGAGCATTTCGCAGCCGCCGCCCACTCACCACAATCGCCGTTTCGCGAAGGCATAACCAGACCCGGACTTTAGATACCGCTCAAATTCCTCAGCTTTTGCTTTGTCGGAAAATGCGACATAGGTAACCACATGCCATGGCCTGAATTTCGCCGTATGCGATGATTTTCCCGAATTGTGATCGGCAAGACGTCGTCTGAGGTCCGTTGACAGTCCGACATACCGACGGGCCGCGTCCAAATTACTTTCAAGCAGATAGACGTAATGCATGAGCACAGCCCTTCTTCGCTAAAGCTTCGAAGGGCATCCTGCTTCGCGTTCAGCGCGGCCAGAAGTCCTGCGAAGCGCGTCAGCGCGAAGCAGGGCATGAGCACAGCCCTTCTTCGCTAAAGCTTCGAAGGGCATCCTGCTTCGCGTTCAGCGCGGCTAGAAGTCCTGCGAAGCGCGTCAGCGCGAAGCAGGGCATGAGCACAGCCCTTCTTCGCTAAAGCTTCGAAGGGCATCCTGCTTCGCGTTCAGCGCGGCCAGAAGTCCTGCGAAGCGCGTCAGCGCGAAGCAGGATGGCGGAGCCGGAGGGATTCGAACCCTCGATACGCCTTTGGAGCGTATAACGGTTTAGCAAACCGCCGCCTTCAGCCACTCGGCCACAGCTCCGCTTGCGCAAAGGCTTATGCTTTCGGGATTTCCGCGTCAAACCGGACCTTGCAATCGGGACGCCAAGACTGCACTTGAAAAGCCGGCCCTGGAACCGGCGCCAGACCGGCAAATTTTGGACCCCAGCGGATGAATCGAAAACAGCGCCGTGCCGCGCTCAAACAAAGCCCGTCGGCCGGCGCCGCGGCCGATCCGGCCGGGCGCCTATTCGCCGAGGCGCTAGGTCTCCAGCGCGAGCGCAAGTTCGAGGACGCCGGTCGCACCTACAAGCGCCTGCTGGCGCTCAAGCCCGACCATGCCGAGGCCATCAACAATCTCGGCGTCGTGCTGCTCGCGCAAGACAAGCGCAGCGAAGCCTCCGCGCGGTTCGCGCAGGCACTGACGCTAATCCCGCAGCTGTTCGAGCAATTCGACGGCGTTTGCGAAACGCTCGCCGCCGTCTTGCCGGCGATGGGCGAGGCCATGCGGCGGGCGGTCGCGGCCTGGCCGAACCGGCTGACGCCGGATCAACTGCTTGGCGACGCCGGTTTCGCCGCGATCTGCGCGGATCCCCTGCTGCTCTGCATGTTGCAGTCGGTACCCGCCCGCAAGAGCGGGCTCGAGCTCGTACTCACCTCGTTGCGCGCCGCGCTGCTCCCCGGCGCCGGCGGCGCGCCGGACGACGACGTTCTGGCGTTTTGCTGCGCGCTGGCGAAGCAATGCTTCATCAATGAATACGTGTTCGCGACCACGCCGGACGAGGACGCGCAGGTCGATCGGCTCAAAACCGCGCTCGGCGATGCGATATCCGCGGGCGGTGCCATCGCTGCCATGCCGCTCGCCGCGCTGGCGATGTATTTGCCGCTGCTCGCGCTGCCCGGTGCCGACGCGCTGCTGGCGCGGCGCTTTCCGCCGGCGCTCGACGCGGTCCTGACCCAGCAGCTGCGCGAACCGCAACAAGAGCTGGCGCTTCGCTCCACGATTGCGCGCCTGACCACGATCGACGACGACGTCTCGTTGCGCGTTCGCCAGCAATACGAGGAGAACCCCTATCCGCGCTGGGTGAACATCGCCGGCGGTATCAAGCCGGTCGCGCTCGATAGCTTCCTGCGCGGCAAATTCCCGACCGCCACTTTCACGCCGCTCGGAAAAACGGAATCGCTCGATATTCTCGTCGCCGGGTGCGGCACCGGCCTGCAGGCCGCCCAGACCGCACAAGGATGCAAGGGCGCGCGCGTGCTCGCGGTCGATCTCAGCCTGACCAGTCTCAGTTACGCCAAGCGTAACACGCCGGCGCGGCTGTCGGATCGCATCGACTACGTGCAAGGCGACATTCTCCAGCTCGGCGCGATCGGCCGCAGTTTCGACCTGATCGAGGCCAGCGGCGTGCTGCACCATATGCGCGACCCGTTCGAGGGCTGGCGCATCTTGCTCTCTTTGCTGCGGCCCGGCGGCATCATGCATCTCGGCTTTTACAGCGAGCTCGCACGGCGCGACGTGGTGGCGGCGCGCGCGTTTATCGCGCAGGGCGGCTATGCCGCAACTCCCGCCGATATTCGGCGCTGCCGGCAGGACCTGCTCAAATCCCCCCTCGCCAGCGTCGCGCGCTTCGCCGACTTTTTCAGCACCAGCGAGTGCCGCGACATGTTGTTCCACGTGCAGGAAAGCCGCCTGACCATTCCGGCGCTTAAAGATTTCATCGACGGCCACGCGCTGAAATTCATCGGCTTCGATTTCAAAGAGGCCGCCGCACGGCAATTTCACGCGCTGTTCGCCGATGCCGGCTGGTCGATGTCCGACCTCGGCAAATGGCACGCCCTGGAGCTAAAGTACCCCAATACCTTTGCCGACATGTACCAGTTTTGGCTGCAGAAGAGCTGATGGCGCGGTCGAAAAAACGGCCGCGGCAAGAACTAAAAGCTCCCATGGCGGGTTAGCGCTGGGGGGCTGATCTGTTGCCGACCGGGATGACAGCCATGACCAAGCTTTCCGCGGCGCTTCTGGTGGCCGCCGCCATCGCCACTCATGCGCAGCCCGCCGCGGCGATCGAATATCCCTGGTGCGCGCAATATGGCGGAGGTGACGACCAGGGCAGAAACTGCGGCTTCGTGAGCTACGAGCAATGCATGGACACCGTGCGTGGAATGGGTGGCATTTGCGAGCGCAACTTGTTCTACACTGGCCCCGCCGAGCGGCCGGCCAAGCCGGCGCGCAAGCGGCGCGACGATTGACGCCGATGAAACCTTTTGCACGCGAACGCATGAGCGGGAGATATTCGACGCGCACACGACATTCGATCTTGTGCGGTCTCGCGGCGATTGCGGCGGTACTGCTGCTGGCGCCGGGCAAGGCGGCGGCCGATGAATATCCGTGGTGCGCGCAATATACCGGCGCCGACAGCGGCAGAAATTGCGGCTTCGTGAGCGAAGAGCAATGCATGCAAACGGTGCGCGGAATGGGCGGCTTTTGCGAACGGAATTTGTTCTACGCCGGCCCCGCCGAGCGGCCGGCCAGGCCGGCGCGCAGGCGGCGCGACAATTGACGCGGGATGAAACAGTTCGCGCGTGAACGCATGACCGGGAGAGCGGCGATGCACAGACGACATTCGATCCTGTTCGGTCTTGCGGCGGTTATAACGATGCTGCTGCTGGCGCCGAGCAAGGCAGCGGCCAATGAGTATCCGTGGTGCGCGCAGTATACCGGCCACACCAGCGGTCGGAATTGCGGCTTCGTGAGCGAAGAGCAATGCTTGCAAACGGTGCGCGGAATGGGCGGATTTTGCGAACGGAATTTGTTCTACAGCGGCCCTGCCGAGCGGCCGGCCGAAGGCGTACGCAAGCGCAAGCGCCACGACGGCTGAACTCATTCAAATCGTCCTCGCGTCGGCGCGCCTGGCATGCTTGCGCGCGCGCGTGAACCGGGTTCCTATCGCGCGCCATGGCGCAATCTCCCCGTTTCAACCTGCCGCAGACGATGCAGGACGCCGTCGCCCTGCACCGGCAGGGGCGGCTGCGCCAGGCTGAGAAGCTTTATGCGCGCGTGCTGAAGGCGGCGCCGGACCATTTCGACGCGCTGCATCTACTCGGCCTCGTCAAGGCGCAAGGCGGCCAGATCGGCGAGGCCTATCGGTTGATGTCGGCCGCGCTCAAAATCAACTCGCAGGCGCCCGACGCCTGGATGAATCTCGCCAACGTGCTGCACGCGCTCAAGCGCGACGCCGAGGCGCTCGATTGCCTCGACAAGGCGCTGGCGCTGCGGCCGGACGATGCGGACGCCCTGCATAACCGCGGCAACGCGCTGCTCGCGCTTTCGCGCCCGCAGGACGCGCTCGCCTGCTTTGAACGGGTGCTGGCGCGCAATCCGCGCCATGCCGAAGCCCTGCTCAATCGCGGCAGCGCGTTCGCCAATCTCGGCCGCGGCGAACAGGCGCTCGCCGATTTCGACGCCGCGCTGGCGCTGATGCCGGGGCATGCGGGCGCGCTGTACAATCGCGGCAATGCGCTCGCCGATCTTGGCCGCTACCAGGAGGCCATCGCCGCCTTCGATCGCGCGCTTGCCGCCGCGCCCAATCACGCGCCGGCCTGCAACAATCGCGGCCGCGCGTTGCAAGCGCTCAACCGGCACGCCGACGCGGTCGGCAGTTTCGACAAGGCGATCGCGCTGCAAAAGGATTATGCCGACGCCCACTTCAATCGCGCGCTCAGCCTGCTCACGCTCGGCGAGCTCTCCGCCGGCTTCGCGCAATACGAATGGCGCTGGAAGCGCAGCGGCATGACCGACACCCGCCGCGGCTATGGCAAGCCGCTCTGGCTCGGTGAATACCCGCTGGCGCGCAAGACCATCCTGCTGCATGCCGAACAAGGCCTCGGCGACACCATCCAGTTCGCGCGCTATGCGCCGCTCTTGGCGCGCGCCGGCGCGACGATCGTGCTCGAAGTGCAGCCGGAGTTGAAAAATTTGCTGGCCGGCCTTGCCGGCGTCGCCTCCTGCCACGCGCGCGGGGAACAACTTCCCGCCTATGACGTGCATTGTCCGCTCGGCAGTCTGCCGCTGGCGCTCAAGACCGACGCAACCAGCATCCCCGCCGACCTCCCCTATCTGCGCGCCGACGAGGCCCACATCGACAGATGGCGCTCAGCGCTCGCGGCGCTGCCGGGCAAGCGCGTGGCGCTCGCCTGGGCCGGCAATGTCCGCCACGCCAACGACCGCAACCGGTCGATCGATCTAAAGCTGCTCGAACCGTTGCTGGCGCTCGACGGCATTTCCTTTCTGAGCCTCCAGCGCGAGCTGCGCGGCAACGACGCCGAGCTGCTGGCGCGCCACGCCAATGTCAGCCATCTCGGCGGCGACTTGTCCGACATGGCCGATACCGCAGCCCTCGTCGCGCTCGCCGATCTGACGATTTCAGTCGATACGTCGGTGGTGCATCTGGCCGGCGCGCTGGCGCGCCCGGTCTGGGTCATGCTGCCCTTCGCGCCAGACTGGCGCTGGACGCCCGCGCGTGATCCCGAAAAGCATGTCCTCGACCTTGATCGGGGATGGGAACCGGTTTTCGGAAAAGATCACGCGCCAACAAAAAGCTTCGAGCACAGTCCTTGGTACCCGCAAGCCCGCCTGTTGCGTCAGCCCGCGCTCGGCGATTGGCAAAGCGTGATCGCGACGTTGCGCGCCGAGTTGGCGCGCTTTGCCGCCTAGCGCCATCAAGCCGCGACGCGGATCGCGGGTGCCTGCACCGGCGCCTGCGGATGGCTCTTGAGCCAATCGCGCGCCGCGCGTTGGGCGCGGCCGATCTCGGCGTCGGCCATCTGCTCGGCGATTTCGCGGCGCAGCCGCGCGGCGTCGCAGTGCCCGCGCATAGCCGCGATGTTGAACCACTTGTGCGCTTCGATCAGATCGACCGCGACGCCGGCGCCGGCCGAATAGTTCATGCCGAGCGCAAAGCAGCCGTCCGCGTCCTTGGGCTCGACGGCATAAGCCGCCGCAGTGTCGCTGGTCATTTCAGCCTCCCCATGATCGCAACCGGCCGGCCCCCGACGGCCGATCGCGTCGTCCCTGTTGCCGGGCGAAAACTCGTTCGTCCGACCCGCGCGATCTAAGAGAGAAAATTTGAATGACAGTTTAAGCGTTGCGATGAATCGAACGTGAATGCGCGGGCGCGCTTCGCTCGCGCGCGCATGCGAAAAAGCTCCGTCTTTCCTGGTTAAATCGCGCGCCGCCGGCGCGCGATTGAGGAAGCGCTAACCGCGCTTTGTAAGCGGCAGCTAACCACCAGCGACAATGTCGGGCGCGCGTCTCTCTTTCGGGCGCGGATTTCATAAAGCGCAGCCGAAAGCCGACCCGCAAGAGCTGCCCCCGCATGTCCGCTTGCGCTGCCATAAACAAACAAATGCACCGCAGCAATTATGGCGTCTATTCGATCACCTCGTCGGCGGTAGCGAGTAGCTGCGGATGAATATTGAGCCCGAGCGCCTTGGCGGTCTTGAGGTTGATCCACAGCTCGATGCGCGTCGGCTGTTCCACCGGCAGGTCAGCGGGCTTCGTTCCATCCATAATCCTTTTCACGAAATAGCCCGATCTCATAAACATTGGCTCAATTGTTGCACCATAGGCCATGAGACCGCCAAATTTGGCGAAGCTTGGAGTGCTTGCAAAAGCCGGAAGCCGCTGGGCTAACGCCAGTGCGGCGATGCGATCGCTCAGATCTAAATTTCCCGAATCCGAAACAATTTGAAGCGCGTCGGGATGTCGTTCCGCAATCGAAGAGAATACGGCCTCCAGCGCGTCTGGGGCCTTCAACTCGAAGGGGATCACCGTTATCCCGATTGCAGCAGCTTGCGTTCGGAGATTGCCCAGCATAGCCGGGTGCGTCGGGTTTGAAGGATTGATCAAGGCGGCGATGACAGTCGCTTTTGGAATGACCGTGCGCACGAATTCGAGAATCTTGGGCGTCACATCTTGGTTCAAGGTGGCCGTACCCGTTGTGTGGCCGCCCGGCTGTGCGAGGCTCGCGACAAGGCCAGCCCCCACCGGATCGTTGACCGCGATCATGACAACAGGCACGGGCGGAGTGAGCCGCTGCGCCGCAAGCACGGAGGCGGGCGTGTTCGCAAGCACCACGCTCACACCGACTTGGGCCAGCTCGCGTGCAAGCTCCGGAAACCGTTTATAGTTTCCCGCCGCAAAGCGCACTTCAAGTACATAGTCGCGGTGCTCGATCAGGCCGTTATCGCTCAGCCCTTTTTTGATTAAGTCAATCTTGTAAGCGACAAATAATGACGTGGCCGCGCCGCTTACCAGAAACCCGATGCGGATTGGCGCCTTTTGCGCGCGTGCCGCACGCGGCCATGCAGCTAATGCGCCGCCGAGAAGCGTAATGAACTCGCGCCGCTGCATAACCTTCCCCAAGGTCAGGACTAGGCATCCTACCGGGTCAAACAAGTAATTTGATAGGGGCTGAAACCGGTATCAAAATCGTGCCGCAGTGCACGATCAATGTCCGATTTGGCAAGAGATGGGGTAATCGGCCGGCCGGCGTTTCGATCGCTGGAGATTTTGGGTGCTGCGCTTCAGGCTGATGGTGGAACGAGGTCCGCATTCGCGGCCTCAAGCATCAGAAGGAGAAGCGCAGCATGGACCATTCTGCCGGACTAGACGTTTCAGTCAAGGAGACCAGCGTTTGCATTGTGGATGACACAGGCAAGATCGTGCGGGAGGTGAAGGTAGCGAGCGAACCGGATGCGTTGTTGGAGGTGCTGAAGAACCCCGGTTATCACTTCAAACGGATCGGACTGGAAGCCGGTCCGTTGTCGCAATGGCTTTATAGCGCCTTGGCGGAGGCGGACTTGCCGGTGATCTGTGTCGAGACGCGGCATATGCGGGCGGTGTTGAGGGCACAGATCAACAAGACCGACCGCAACGATGCCCGCGGCATCGCGCAGATGATGCGGGTGGGTCTTTATCGCCCAGTGCATATGAAGACGTTACGCAGTCAGAAACTGCGGATGTCGCTGACACATCGTAAGCTGCTGCAGTCGAAGGCCATCGCCATCGATAATGGTCTGCGCGGCACCTTGCGCAACTTCGGCCTCAAGGTGGGCATAGTCAGGACGGTAAAGTTCGAAGCCCGCATCAGGGAGCTCGTCGAGAACCTACCCGACCTGGCTGCGCTGGTCGAACCGCTGCTTATTGTCCGACGGACGCTTCGCGAGCAGTTCTGCATCCTGCACCGCCGCTTGCTGGCCATCGTCTGAGACGATGAGGTATGCCGGCGCTTGATGACAACTCCTGGCGTTGGCCCCGTGGTGTCGCTGACCTATCGCGCCACCGTCGACGTGCCCGCTCGGTTCCGTAAATCCAAGTCCGTCGGGGCGGTGTTTGGTCTGACGTGTGCCAAGTATCAATCGGGCGAGGTGGATTGGAGCGGCAGAATATCACGCTGCGGAGACGAGATGATGCGAGCGATGCTCTACGAAGCAGCTCAGGCCATGATGCGTTCGAAGAAATGGTCCTGGCTCAAGGCCTGGGCGATGCGAATCGCTAGGCGCCGCGGGATGAAAAAAGCAATCGTCGCGCTAGCGCGCCGCTTGGCCGTGATCCTGCACCGCATATGGGTTGACGGCACCGAGTTCCAGTGGACCCGGGAACAAGCCGTGGCAGCAGCATGAAAACCGTGCAGGATCAAATACGATAGGAGAAAACTCGAACTCCACCGAGCGGTGGAAAGATGTCCCTCGCGGGACGATGGATGAGGTGAGTTCGTATGTCCGCTTGGACCTACTGTCACTCAGACGGCAAGGCCGCCTAAGAGATTGTTCCACCTCGTCCTCGGATCCTATAATGGAAGGGCCTTGGTGCCGATTCCGAAGAGAGAAGCGCGAGCCCGCGGGCGACATCGACACTGCAGTGGTGGATAGTCTGAAAGCGCTTGACTTGGAACGGCCGATTAGAGAAGCGGACATTGAGCATCCGTTGCTCACCAATCCAGTTATGAGTTCACGCCCTCGGCGCCGCGCGCGCGCTGACCGAACAACACCGCCTGTACTTTCGGATCCTTCATGTCGATGCCCTTGCGCAGCTCGAGGCCGAGTGACATGCCGCGCTGCACCCCCGGGCGCGCCTTCATGGTTTCCAGCCAGCGCTTGAAGTGCGGAAACTCGTTGATGTCCTGGCCCTGCCGCTCCCAGCCATTGGCCCAGCCGACGATCGCCATGTCGGCGATGGAATATTTGCCGGCGATGAATTCGCGGTCCTTGAGGCGGATGTTCATCACGCCGTAGAGCCGGTTCACCTCGTTGACGTAGCGGTTGATCGCGTAGGTGAGCGTCTCCAACGCGTAATTCTTGAAATGATGCACCTGCCCCGCCATCGGCCCGATGCCGCCCATCTGCCAGAACAGCCACTGCTCGACCTCAACGCGCGCGCGCTCCTCGCGCGGATAGAACTTGCCGGTCTTGCGCCCGAGATATTGCAGGATGGCGCCCGACTCGAAAATCGAGATCGGCCGTCCGCCCGGCCCGTCCGGATCGACGATCGCCGGCATGCGGTTGTTGGGAGAAATTTTCAGGAAGTCCGGCTTGAATTGATCGCCGCGCGAAATGTTCACCGGGATCATGGTGTAGGGCAGCCGGCATTCCTCCAGCATGATGGAAATCTTGAAGCCATTCGGCGTCGGCCAGTAATAAAGCTCGATCGGCTTGGGCGATTTTTTGGCCGCCTTGGTCTTCGCTCTGCCCGCTGACTTCGATTTCGCGCTCCGTTTCGCCTTCGCACGCGCCATTGCCCTGCTCCCTGCCGGTAAAACTTGGGAAAATCGCCGTCTGACGTAAGGCCGGTGGCGGCAAACCGCAACTACTGGACGGATACAACTTCCGATGGTTATTCTGGTCGCCTAAATTGCAGGCTTTAGGCCTGCAAACAAAAACGGGGGGACTCCATGCACAAAATCATCGTCGCCGCCCTGCTGGCGTGCGGCCTGCTGGCGGCACCGTTGCCGCCGCTGGCACAGAATGCCACCGCCCAGACCGAAACCAAGGCGAAGAAGCCGCCGACCGCGGCTCAGCTCGCCGAGCGCGAGCGGATCAAGAAATGCGGCAAGGAATGGAAGGAAGCCAAGACCGCCGGCAAGATCGAGAAGGGAATGAGGTGGCCGCAATATTGGCGCGACTGCAACAAGCGCCTGAAGGGCGGCGGCTGAGCGCGCGCCGAGCACGCGAAGCAACATCTATCACCCAAAAATAACGAGGGCGTCGGCGAGACTCTCAGCCTCGCTGACGCCCTCTGTCATCGGAACCGGGGCGCCGGGGAGCAACTGCATTGCGCTCGTTGCACCATGACGCAACCCGGCCCGTATGACGCAATCTTCGAAACGAAGAGCTCGAAGATTCCGAAGAAGCGACTAGAGCTTCTTCTTCTTCGCCGCTTTCTTCTTTCTGCGCTTAGCCATTGCTGCCCTCCTAGCCATGAAACATGGCGGATGTCTGCATCAGTACGGTCGCGGATCGACACGCACTGCACTTCGTTTACTACAGCACAATGAAAAAAACAGTGTACGACTTAACGAAGTGTGTATCGCCGCCGTTCGACGCGCATTGCAATCGCGTTAGCGGCGCGCATGCGCGGGCCGATACTGCGCGCGACGAACGCGCGCCGTATTGTCGAAGATAATTCGCAGAGATTGCAAAAACCACGATGAAATAAGGGTTTTTTACAACAATTGTTTTGCATCTCTGGCGCGGCGCAACGAAATTTTTGCGCGCGCGTGCGTTCGCTTTTGCAGCGGCGTCGCATGCGTCGCGGCAATTTGCACAGGCTAAAATTTTTTTCACAATTTGCTGCGCAAAAGGCGCGCACCGACCGGAATCGAGCAAAAAATGAGCGAATCAGTGCCGGGTGATTCGCGGGCAACGCATGCTCGCCGGCCGCTAATTTTTTCTGAATCGCCGCGCGCGCGGTGTGCGTAGCGCGCCGAAAATTTTATTGGCGCGCGCGGACGCGGCGCGTCATTGCCGCACTGCACCCAAAATCGGATAGCGCGCGCGATTGCCGCGCGCGCATCAGACACCGAGTTTCTTTTTGAGGATTTCGTTGACCGCCTGCGGGTTCGCCTTGCCGCCGGAACTTTTCATCACCTGTCCGACGAACCAGCCGATCGCCTTCGGATTGGATTTGGCGTCGGCCACCTTGTCCGGGTTCTTGGCGATGATCGCGTCGACCACTTTTTCGATCGCGCCCAAGTCGGTGACCTGCTTCAGCCCGCGTTGCTCGACGATCGCCCGCGGATCGCCGCCCTCGTTCCAGACGATCTCGAACAGGTCCTTGGCGATTTTCCCGGAAATCGTGTTGTCGGCGATCAGATCGAGGATGGCGCCGAGCTGCGCGGCGGAAACCGGCGACGCCGCGATGTCGCCGCCCGCCTTGTTGAGCCGCGCGAACAGTTCGTTGATCACCCAATTGGCCGCGAGCTTGGCGTCGCGCCCCTTCGCCACCGCCTCGAAATAGTCGGCGGTCTCGCGCTCAGCCACTAATCAGCGGCGATATACACCGAGTAGCCCATAGTCGCGAACAAATCGCGCCCTCTTTTGTCCGGCAGCTCCGGCAAATCGCTTGATCGCATCGACATAGGCTTGATCGAATTCCAGCGGCAGCAGATCGGGATCCGGGAAATAGCGATAGTCGTGCGCCTCTTCCTTGGTGCGCATTGGGCGGGTTTCGCCCTTTACCGGATCGAAGAGCCGCGTTTCCTGAATCGATCGTGCCGCCCTCCTCGAGGACTTCGATCTGCCTGCGCGCCTCGTAAAGGATTGCCTGCGCCGATGAAGCTGATCGAATTGATATTCTTGATCTCGCAGCGGGTGCCAAGCGCCGCGCCCGGCCTGCGTACCGAGACGTTGACGTCGGCGCGCAAATTGCCCTTCTCCATGTCGCCGTCGCAGGTGCCGAGATAGCGAAGGATTGGGCGTATTGTTGAACATAAAGTTCATGGCGTCGTCGAATGAGCGCAGGTCGGGCTTCGACACGATCTCCATCAGCGCCACGCCGGAGCGATTGAGATCGACATAAGACAGCGTCGGATGGCGCTCGTGCAAGCTCTTACCGGCGTCCTGCTCGAGATGCAGCCGCTCAATCCCGACCGTCACCGTCGTATTGTCCGTCGAGATCGACTAACGACCTCGCCCTCGCCCACGATCGGCGATTTGTACTGGCTGATCTGGTAGCCCTGCGGCAGGTCGGGATAGAAATAATTCTTGCGGTCGAACACCGATTTCAAATTGATCGTCGCCTTCAGCCCAAGCCCGGTGCGGATCGCCTGCTTGACGCATTCCTCGTTGATCACCGGCAGCATGCCCGGCATGGCGGCATCGACCAGCGAGACGTGGCTGTTGGGTTCGCCGCCGAATTCGGTGGAAGCGCCGGAAAACAGCTTCGACTTGGAGGTGACCTGGGCGTGCACCTCCATGCCGATGACGACTTCCCAGTCGCCGCTCGCGCCTTTGATCAGTTTGCCGGATTTGCCCGCAACGCTCATGCGGGTACACCTAACGTCCGCCGCCGCGCGCGGCAAGCGCGCCGTCAGAGCTGCAATTCGCGCCCGAGCGCCTGCTCGACCGCGTCGAAGCTGTCGATGAATTCGCGGTACTCGATCAGGCGGCCGTCCTGCAGGCGCAGGAAGCTGGCGATGCGCAGCCGCAGCACGCGCTCGGTCGTGCGCTGCTTGTAGCTTACGTTCGACATCAAGGCCGCGCGCGCGCCCTCCACGATCATGACTTCCGGGTTGTAGCTTTCCAGCGCGAAGCTCATGGCGATTTCCGCCATCGCCGCCAGCACCGCGGCGCGCCCGTGGCGGGGGCCGGCGAACGGAAACACCGAAATCGGCGCGTAGATCACCCAGTCGATATCGTCGTAGATGAGCGCGGCGACGCGGTCGAAATCCCGCCGTCCGTAAGCGTCGTAAAGCTCCCGTACGATCGTACGGGTATCGTCCTCGCTCACCGAATCCTCCCGGCGCTCGAGAGTATGGCGTTACCGGCGTGCGAGGCCAAGCATTGTAAATTTCGCGTATAGAAATTTCGCTGCAGTCGGAATTGGCCCGAATACTGCATTGCATATCGCCACAATCGCGGCGCACGGATCGCGCCGCAACTTCGTTCAAACGGGAACCGTTTGGATAGCGGGCAAGCAGAGCGAAACCATGAACCAGGACAACGGCACCTTCGGGCTCATTATCGGCGGCCTCGTCGCCTTGGCGGCGGTGATTTTTATCTTCAGCGGCGGCGAATTGGGCGGCAAGATCGTGATCAACGGCGACCAGGACCTGCCGCCGATCGCGACGGCGGACGAGAATTAATTCGGCATTAAGCGGCGCGCTCACCACCACGCTTGCGGCGTAAACCTTCCCGCCGCCTGCTCGATCACCGCAGCTGCCGAAAACAGCGTCTCCTCGTCGAACGGCCGGCCGATCAATTGCAGGCCGAGCGGCAGGCCTTGGCGTCCAAGCCCGCCGGCACCGAAATCCCCGGCAGGCCGGCCATGTTCACCGTCACCGTGAAGACGTCGTTCAGATACATCGCGACCGGATCGGCCTGGCCTTCTCGCCCAGGCCGAACGCGGCCGACGGCGCCGCCGGCGTCAGCAGCGCGTCGACGCTTCTCGCAAAGCATCGCTCGAAGTCGTCGGCGATCGCCGGCGCACCTTCTGCGCCTTCAGATAATAGGCGTCGTAGTAGCCGGCCGAGAGCACATAGGTGCCGATCAGCACCCGGCGGCGCACCTCGGCGCCGAAACCCTCGGCGCGCGTGTCGCTCATACATGTCGATGAGGTCGCGGCCGTCGACGCGCAGGCCGTAGCGCATGCCGTCGTAGCGGGCGAGGTTCGACGAGGCCTCGGCCGGCGCGACGATGTAATAGGCCGGCAGCGCGTATTTGGTGTGCGGCAGCGACACCTCGACCATCTCGCAGCCGGCGTCCTTCAGCCAGTCCGACGCCCTGCTGCCCACAGCTTCTCGATCTCCGCCGGCATGCCGTCGAGCGCGGTATTCCTTCGGCACGCCGATCCGCAGGCCCTTCACCGACTTGCCGATCGAAGCTGCGTAAGTCCGGCACCGGCGAGATCGACGCAGGTGGTGTCCTTCGGCATCGTGGCCCGCCATCGAGCGCAGCAGGATCGCGGCGTCCTCGCACCGTCTTGGCGAACGGGCCGGCCTGGTCGAGCGAGGAGGCGAAGGCGACGATGCCCCAGCGCGAGCAGCGGCCGTAGGTCGGCTTGATGCCGACCGTGCCGGTGAAGGCCGCCGGCTGGCGGATCGAGCCGCCGGTGTCGGTCGCCGGTCGCCCCCAGGCACAGATCGCGCCGCCACCGCCGCCGCCGAGCCGCCGGACGAGCCGCCCGGCGTCAGCGGCCGGTTCGAGCCTGCGCGGCGCCACGGGTTGACCACCGGCCCGAAACGCGAGGTCTCGTTCGACGAGCCCATGGCGAACTCGTCCATGTTGAGCTTGCCCAGCATCACCGCCCCGTCGCGCCAGAGATTGGCGGTGACGGTGAATTCGTAGGGCGGCATGAAGTTGTCGAGGATGTGCGAGCACGGCGGTCGAGCGCACGCCCTCGGTGCAGAACAGGTCCTTGATCCCGAGCGGGACGCCTTCCAGCGGGCCGGCCTCGCCCGCTGCGATGCCGCGCGTCGGACCGCTTCGGCCATCGCGCAGCGCCTTCTCCGGCGTCTCCAGCACATAGGCGTTGAGCGCGCGCGCCTTTTCGATGGCCGCGAGATGCGCGTCGGCCAATTCCAGCGCCGAGAAGGATTTTTTCCGCAGCCCGTCGCGCGCTTCGCGCCAGCGTGAGCGAATTCAAATCACTCACGGCTTTTCACGGCAGGTTTGCGCTCATCCGCGCTTGGCTGCGGCGCGGGCGGCGGCTCGTCCACGGGCGTCTCGCAGGCAAAGCGTTCGGCCTGTTGGCGCAGGATGCGCTCGTGCTCCTCCGGCGGCAGCGCGTCGATCATGTTCCAGAAGCTGAGTTCGCACGCGATGCACATCGGTTATTCCGTCATGGCCGGGAAAAAGGCGCTAACGGGTCCGCGCGAAGCGCGGCCCGATGACAGGCTCCACGCCGTCTTCGCGCTTGAAGTCCCGGCCATCCACGTCTTACTGCACGATCCCCGGGTCTCGCAGCGCTCGCCCGGGGATGGTGGAATGATGCGCTTCGCCCGTCATTCCACCACCTTCGGCACCAGGAAAAAATGATCTTCGCTCGCCGGCGCGTTCTTCACGATATCGTCGGCGATCTCGCCGTCGGTGACCACGTCGGCGCGCTTTTTCATGCGCATAGGCGTCACCGAGGTCATCGGCTCGACGCCCTCGACATTGACCTCCTGCAACTGCTCGACAAAGGCGAGCATGGCGTTGAGCTCGGCCCGCAGGTGCTCGACCTCGCTCTCGGCGACGGCGATGCGCGCCAGATGCGCGATGCGGCGGACGGTGTCGGCGTCGACGGACATGGAAAACTCAAGATAGCGGCATCGCTATATCAGCGGCCGTTTCTTGGTGGCAACGATATTACTGGATCGACTTGTTTAGAGAATCGAATTCTCATCGTCCAACTTCTTTTCAAGTTCGCGTAGTCGACTTTCCGCATCGGAGGGTGCCAACACACTCGCCGGCCAGTTCGATGGGCATTCAATGTGTTTGTCAAATTTTGTAGAAAATCCCCCTCAAATGCGGAGGCCACTTGGTCCTGCCCTAAATCGAATGAGATTCCCGAAAATCTGCGCCATATAGGGCTGCATCCTTGAGTGACGTCTCATTCAGATTAGCCTTGCGAAAATTCGCCCTCAGCAGTCTACAACCAGCCAATTCGGATTTTCTAAGTATCGCACGCCAGAAAGAACAATCCGAAAAATCAGCTCTGTAGGCCCAGCAGCGCGCCAAATTGGTACTATTGAAGCCGGCTTTCACAAAATTTCCCTTCCCAAGCCACGCCTCCACCAGGATTGCCGAACTGAAACTCGTGCCTACTGCTTGACATTCATGCAATTGCGCGGCTTCCAAATTCGCATTTCTAAAATTTGCGTCATTGAGTATCGCGGACGCCGCATTCGCCGAAATGAATTCGCACGAAAGAAACGGGCACCCGCCAAATGGGTGTCTACCAGAGATGCGCCATCGATTGAGGCTTCGTCAAATCGCGCGCGATCAAAGAAAAGGCCTCGCAAATCAACACGTTGCAAATTCGCGCGACGAAAGTCTAGCCGATACTCACCAGAATCCGACGCGTCGGCAGCGCGCAGAGATTCAAAATCACGTCGATATTTTGACCTCCGCCCTATTACAGTTGGGGCTGCCTGAACATCGGCCCTCGGTTCCGGTAACTTGGCTAATGATTTTCGGATAGATTTTGATCTCTCGTCAAAGAGAGCATCATCTTCAAAATCAGCCTGCTTCAACGCAGCAATAACTTTTTCGATTTGCCGGAGTTTTGGCGAACGTATGCGCACAATACTTCCATTATTGGCCAGTGATCACGTTCTGAAATCCTGCGCAATGCGTTCGAGCGCATAGATTGCACCTAGCCGAACTTCAAGGTTTGGCTTGGTCTCGGTAACTTCATGATACTCAACCGGAAGACGAATCTCATTTGGTTGCTGCTTCTTCTCTTTAAACTCTGTGACCTCGCGCGTCGCACCAAGTTGTTCGATAGCCTTGGTAAACAAGTCGGTATAGAGCCCCTCTCGATCAGTTTCCGCTTGTTTTCGCGCAGCCTGCGCTTGGACATGCGCCGTTACGACGCGCCAAATGAGAAGCGGGCCACCGACGAGTGCGAGAATGATTGGGAAAAAAACTTTCGCTGCTTCGATACGACTTGAGAACGCCCTCACTGCCGTTTCCGTAGGCAATGTGGAAAGCGGCAAAGAGCCCGATGCCAACAAGAATGATAACTGCAAGTGCAAACAGCGTCGCGAGGTCATAAAGTGGAGATACGAGCCAGATCGGCGGATTCATGAGAATGTCGAAACGGGTAAGCTGCCAGCCGCGGTTTTCTCCGCCGCATTTTTGCTCAGTCACTTTTCGTAAGGTCGTCCATGCCGCTACCGCTACCAAGGCAGCAATCCTAGCGCGCACGCTTGCGTTGTGTCTCTCCTTTTTCGCCCGCTCCAGCTCTACGCCGCTCTGCGCTCGTGGTCTTCGCAAACATGCACCTCGATGGTCACATGCGACAGGCCCGCAATGCCGGCAAGGCGCGCCTTATAGAATGACGGCGCCTGCGGCCGGTCCGACACCACCGCGGCAATCAGCCCGGTATGGCCGGGCCCGAGCCGCCACAGATGCAGGTCGCAGACGCGGTCGCCCTCGACCTCGAGCCGCTGGCGGATCTGGCCTGCGAGATGGCGATCCGGCACCATGTCGAGCAGCACGGCGCCCGCCGCGCGGATCAGCCCGTAGGACCAGCTCAAGATCACGGCGACGCCGACCAGCGCCATCAGCGGGTCGAGCCACACCCAGCCGAACAACAAGCCGCAAGAAAGCGCGACAATCGCCAGCACCGAGGTGAGCGCGTCGGCCAGCACGTGCACATAGGCCGCGCGCAGATTGGTATCGTGGCCGTGGTGATGGCCGTGCTGCGCGTGGCTCGTCGTCATCGTGCGCGTGGCCGCGATGATGCTCGTCGTGGTCGAACAGCAGCCAGGCGCTCAAGAGATTGACCGCCAGGCCGACCGCCGCCAGCGGGATCGCCTGCGTGAAATGAATGGCGACAGGCTGCATCAGCCGCGTCACCGCCTGGTAGCCGATCAGCAGCGCGATCAGCGCCAGACAAATCGCGCTCGCAAAGGCGGCGAGTTCGCCGAGTTTGCCGGTGCCGAAGGAAAAGCGCGGGTCGCGCGCGTGCCGGCGCGCGAAGCGATAGGCGAAGGCGGCAATGCCCAACGCGCCGGCATGCGTCGACATGTGCCAGCCGTCGGCCACCACCGCCATCGAGCCGAAAATGCTGCCGCCGACGATCTCGGCCACCATCATCGCCGCGGTGAGCGCGACCACGAACCAGGTGCGCCGCTCGTGGCGGTCATGCCGCTGCCCGAGAAAGACGTGCGGGTGCTGCCAGGGCTCGATCGAATGGCTGTGCATGGCGATGCTCCTGCGGATGGCCGTCAGGCAAGAGATAAAGCGCAGGCCGCCCCGCGCAACTACTAGGACTATAATCACAATGTCGTGAACGCGCCCGCTGCGCCCCGGCGGCCGGCTTGACGCTTTGGCGTACTAGGAATATATTCAGAACGTCCGGCTCACTGAGGGCGTCATCTAGAGGCGTCTAAATGGTGGAGCCGGATGCGGCGCCCGCGCGGGGGAGACGAACGCTCCTCCCCCTCCCGGGCGGCGCCGGGACCCGCCCGGCGGCCACTAGGAGCCGCCCGCGAGGAGCTCGCTGACGGCGGGCGGCTCGGCCGGCCCGGAGGTTTGGCGGCGCGACCACCCGTTGAGGGGACTGGCGCCAAGAAACCGAAAGGCACGCCAAGAGCTTGACCGAAAGCGCGGCCCGGCGTCGGAAGGAGGACGCCGCGATGGCGCGCCGAGAGGCGCCACACCTTCGCAAGAAGGTGTGAACGAAGTGCAATGGCCGCGCCGCTTGGCGCGCCATCCCCTCGGCTTTCGAGGGGGACGGAAAGGGAAGACGGCCTACCCGGGGCCGCAAAGAATTCGGGCGGCGGAGCGTTGGCTAAGCGCCGTCGTCCCCGCGCAGGCGGGGACGACAAAGACGAGATACTATTCCCCGCATGCCCCCGCCCCGCCACCACGACCGCTACCCCTACTCGCCGATTTCCGGGCGTCCGCTCTACGACTGGCCGGGCGGCAAGCGGCTGGCGATTTACATCGCGCTCAATCTCGAATGGTTTTCGTTCGGCGCAGGGCTTGGCGCCGAATTGGCGCCGGGCGGGCCGCCGCCCGACGTGCTCAATTATGCCTGGCGCGACTACGGCAACCGCGTCGGCGTGTTCCGCCTGGCCGATTTGTTCGCCGAACTGAAGCTGCCGGTGTCGCTGCTGGTGAATTCGCAGATGGTTGAGCAGGCGCCGCAGGCGGTCGCGGCGTTTCCCGGCGCCGAGATCGTCGGCCACGGCCGCAGCAATTCCGAGCGCCAGGGCACGCTGAGCGAAAACGACGAACGCGCGTTGATCGCGGAGGCGACGGCCGCGATCGAAAAACATTCAAGCGCGCGCCCGCGCGGCTGGCTCGGGCCCTGGATCTCGCAGTCGCCGCTCACGCCCGATCTCCTGCAGGAAGCCGGCTACACTTATCTGTTGGACTGGTGCCACGACGACCAGCCGACCTGGATGAAAACGCGCAACGGGCGCATCCTCTCGGTGCCCTACCCGCAGGAACTCAACGACATTCCGCAGATCGTCGCGCGCAAGCGCGAAGGCGCCGACTTTGCCGACATGATCGTCGATGCCTTCGACGTGCTGCACGGTGAATGCGCCAAGCGCCCGCTGGTGATGGGCATCGCGTTGCATGCCTATATCGTCGGCCAGCCGCACCGCTTCAAGCATCTGGCGCGCGCGTTTAGCCATATCGCGCGCAAGGCCGACGACAAGGTCTGGTTCACCACTTCGGGCGAAATCGCCGCGCACGCGGCCGCGCTGCCGCCGGGCATCGTGCCGTGATAGACTTGCGCTGCCGGGAAGGAGAACGCGCCATGTATACATTCCCCAATCCACTCAACATCATGTTTCCCGGCGCGGGCGGCAACTTCCAGTCTTTCGATTTCTGGTCGCCGCGCGTGTCGGTCAACTTCGCCGGCAATGCCGGCGTCGAACGCGAGGTCAACGAGGACGTCGCCAGCTACGGCAAACAGATCGGCTGGCTCAACGACATTGTCGCGGCGCTTGCTAAAGCGGAGCCGAACGCGCTGAAGGAAAACAAGGATGCCGAAGGCGCGCTGAACAGTCTCACCGAGGCCATGCAGAAGATCGACGCGATCAAGAAACGTCGAAAGGCGAACGCCTACGACGCCGCGCGCGACGCATTGAGCCGTCTCGGCGCGGCCGACAAGGACGCCTATAAGCGCCTGGTGACCTCGCTCGATCCCGACCATCCGCCGGGCATCGCCTGACGATGACGATCGGCACGCTGGTGGACATCGCGCCGCTTTTGTCCGCGCGCGGCGCGTTGATAGGGCTCGATCTTGGAAGCAAGACCATCGGCGTCGCCGCGAGCGACCCCGACCGCAGGCTGGCGGCCGGGGTCGAGACCATCGCGCACAAGAATTTCACCGCCGACGCGCGCCGCCTGCTGGCGCTCGCCGCCGAGCGTTCCGCCGCCGGTTTCGTGCTCGGCCTGCCGGTCAACATGGACGGCTCGGAAGGTCCGCGCGCGCAATCGACCCGCGCCTTCGCGCGCAATTTCGAGAAACTCACGCCACTGCCGATCGCGCTGTGGGACGAGCGGCTGTCCACCGCCGCGGTCGAGCGCGAGCTGATCGCGACCGACATGAGCCGCGCCCGGCGCGCCGAAGTGATCGACCAGCACGCCGCCGCCTATATCCTGCAAGGCGCGCTCGATCGCCTCGCGCGGCTCGACAAATAGAAAAAGGGCGGGCTCGAAAGCCCGCCCCGTTTCGGGTCGCCGTCAAGCGTCAGTCGCAGGACGTGAAGTGGATCGACGCTGGCGACTGCGCGCATCCGCGGACCGCGGTGCGAATTCGCGCGGCTCCAATATTCGCCGTAGGGCGGCGCATAGGCGTAGGAGTCATAGGGGCCCGCCGCGTAGCTATCGGGCGCATAGGCGTAAGCCGGGCCGTAGTAGTCATAGCCGTAGTAAGGTGGATACGCCGCGCTCGCCGCCGCCGCGCCGACCAGCGCACCGGCGCCAAAGCCGATCGCGGCGCCCGGGCCATGGTGCCAACCGTGGCCGTACCAGCGCGCCTGGCTCGGCGTCGCCGCGGCAAGCGCGAGCGCGCCCGCAAGGGTCGCCGCGGCCGCATATTTCGAAAGCGTTCTCATGGTTCGTCTCCTTGTCTGAACGTTCTTTCGCCCGTCGCGCGGGCGTTCCTCCGGTTGGTTTTCGTCCGGCCTGCGCCCGTTTACGGTTCCGCCGCGACGAAACCGGTTCCGGCGGCGCCGCCGGCGCCTCGGGGGTCAACACATGCCGCCGCCGCGCGTTCCGTTAACCGCGCTGCGCGCGATAACGCTTCCGTGTGGACCGTTGCGCGATCGGGTCTTGCCGAGGAACGGTTCCGCCTATAGCAATCGCTTTAATGAACATCGCGCCGAAATCCTCGTTCGTCCTCAACCAACGGCATCTGTTGGGGATCGAAGGGCTTTCGCACGCGGAGATTTCCGGCCTGCTCGACCTCGGCGAGGAATTCGTCGAACTCAATCGCCAGGTCGAAAAAAAGCGCACCTCGCTGCGCGGCCGCACCCAGATCAATCTGTTCTTCGAAGTATCGACCCGCACCCAGTCCTCGTTCGAACTGGCCGGCAAGCGGCTCGGCGCCGACGTGATGAACATGTCGACCGCCTCCTCGTCCATGCGCAAGGGCGAGACGCTGATCGACACCGCGATCACGCTCAACGCCATGCATCCCGACATTCTGATCGTGCGCCATCAATCCTCCGGCGCGGTCGAGCTGTTGGCGAGCAAGCTCGAGGGCTGCTCGGTGATCAACGCCGGCGACGGCTCGCACGAGCACCCGACGCAGGCGCTGCTCGACGCGCTCACCATCCGCCGCAACAAGGGCGGCATCGAGGGCCTGCTGGTGGCGATCTGCGGCGACATCCTGCACTCGCGCGTCGCCCGCTCCAACATCATCCTGCTCAACGCCATGGGCGCGCGCGTGCGCGTGGTCGCTCCCTCCACGCTGCTGCCGCCCGGCATCGAGCAATTCGGCGTCGAAGTCGCGCGCGACATGCGCGAGGGCTTGAACGGCGCCGACATCGTGATGATGCTGCGCCTGCAGCGCGAGCGCATGAACGGCTCTTACGTGCCGTCGATCTCGGAATATTTCCACTATTACGGCCTCGACGAGAAAAAGCTCGGCTACGCCAAGCCCGACGCGCTGGTCATGCATCCGGGCCCGATGAACCGCGGCGTCGAGATCGACTCCATCGTCGCCGACGGCGCGCAGTCGCTGATCCGCGAACAGGTCGAAATGGGAGTGGCGGTACGCATGGCCGTGCTGGAAGCCTTGTCGCGCAACTTGCCGAACGCTGAGTGTGATGTTGCAATATGCTGTCTGACCGCCGCCCGATCCTGCTCGCCAACGCCCGGATCGTCGATCCGTCGCGCGACTTCGATATCGTCGGCGACCTCTTGATCGCCGACGGCGCGATCCGCGAAGCGAAGAAGGGCATCGGCGCCGGCGGCGTGCCGGAAGGCACCGACGTCGTCGACTGCCGCGGCAAACTGGTCGCGCCCGGCTTGATCGACATGCGCGCCTTCGTCGGCGAGCCCGGCGCCGGCCATCGCGAGACGCTGGCCTCCGCCAGCCAGGCGGCCGCCGCCGGCGGCGTCACCACCATCATCTGCCAGCCCGAACACCTCGCCGGTGATCGACGATCCAGCGACGGTGGATTTCGTGCTGCGCCGCGCACGCGACACCGCGATCGTGCACGTGCATCCGATGGCGGCGCTGACCAAGGGCCTCGAAGGCAAGGAGATGACCGAGATCGGCCTGCTCAAAGGCGGCCGGCGCGGTCGCCTTCACCGACGGCGACAAGAGCGTGACCAATGCCCAGGTGATGCGGCGCGCGCTCACATACGCCAGCGATTTCGACGCGCTGATCGTGCATCACACCGAGGACCCGGACCTGGTCGGCGACGGCGTGATGAACGAAGGCGAATTCGGCGCGCGCCTCGGCCTGCTCGGCATTCCGAAGGCGGCGGAAACGGTGATGCTCGAGCGCGACATCCGTCTGGTCGCGCTGTCGGGCGGGCGCTATCACGCGGCCTCGATCACCTGCGCGGAATCGCTCGAAGTGCTGGGCCGCGCCAAGGATGCCGGCCTCAACGTCACCGCCTCGTGCTCGATCAATCACATCACGCTCAATGAAAACGACATCGGGCCCTATCGCACCTTTCTGAAACTATCGCCGCCGCTGCGCGCCGAGGGCGACCGCAAGCTGCTGGTCGAAGCGCTGGCGAGCGGGCTCGTCGACATGGTGATGTCGGACCACAATCCGCAGGACGTGGAGACCAAGCGCCTGCCGTTCGCGGAAGCAGCCCCCGGCGCAATCGGGCTGGAGACCATGCTGGTTGCCGGCCTGCGCCTGGTGCATTCCGGCGAGATCGACTTGATGGCCTTGCTGCGCGCGATGTCGACGCGGCCGGCCGAGCTGCTCGGCCTGCCCGGCGGCACGCTGAAGAGCGGCGCGCCGGCCGATGTCATCGTCATCGATACCGAACTGCCGTGGGTGCTCGATCCGGCCGAGCTCAAATCGAAATGCAAGAACACGCCGTTCGATGAAGCCAAGCTGACCGGCCGCGTGGTGCGCACCATCGTCGCCGGCCGCACCGTCTACGAATACGTATGACAATAATTTTGTCATTCCGGGACGCGCCGAAGGCGCGGACCCGGAATCGAGACACAGACACGGTGTTCGTTTCTGGATTCCGAATTCGCGGGCTTCGCCCGCGCCCCGGAATGACCAGAGAGTTCGTATGATCTCCGCGCTCGCGTTCGTGGTCGGCTATCTGTTCGGCTCGATTCCGTTCGGCGCTGATCCTCACGCGCGCTCGCCGGCGGGCCGGACATCCGCGCCATCGGTTCGGGCAATATCGGCGCCACCAATGTGCTGCGCACCGGACGCAAGGGCCTCGCCGCCGCGACGCTGCTGCTCGACACGCTCAAGGGCACCGCCGCGGTGTTGCTCGCGGCGCATTATGCGACGCCGGACGCCGCGCTCGTCGCCGGGCTCGGCGCTTTTCTCGGCCATCTCTTTCCGGTGTGGCTCAAATTCAAAGGCGGCAAGGGCGTCGCCGTCTATATCGGTCTGCTGATCGGGCTCTATTGGCCGGGCGCGCTGATCTTCTGCGGCATCTGGCTCGTGGTCGCGGCGTTGAGCCGCTACTCCTCGCTCGCAGCCCTGGTCGCGAGCGCCCTCACCCCGTTCGCGCTGTGGCTGCTCGGGCAGCCGCGCGCCGCTGCATTATTTCTACTGCTGACCGCGCTTTCCTGGGTCATGCACCGCGCCAACATCGCGCGGCTGATCGCCGGCACCGAGAGCCGGATCGGGCGCTCTTCGGCCGCCTAGCCGACGACCGCGGCGCGCACCGGGGCGCCGTGGGTGTGTGGAATCTTGTCGGCAAAAATTTCGACCAAGTGATCGGGCTCGTTTCTGCCGGCGTACGGACGCAATGCTTCATCGATATAGCTGCGCGCGGCGGGGTCCGCGACGACGCGCGCCATGATGCGACGATAACGGCGAATGAGCCGCAGCCATTGCGCCGCCGCTTTGAGAAAATCGAAGGCGCGCCAAGGATAGAAGACGAGCGGGCTGACAATCGGCATTCCGTAGCGCCGCTGGGTGCGCACCTTGCGTCTAACTATTCCGAACTGGAGCGGATGCACGCCTTCAATCCGCGACGATCCCGAAAAGATCATCATCGCATCCAATATTTTGGTTGGATTGATGCCGCTGGCGACCGCGCGGCGTAATGATGGTTTCGACGTGTGCGTCGGTGTAATAGCGCGTCCACGCGTCAGCATAGGTCTGCATCCAGGCTTCCTTCGACATCAGCGGGTGCGCGGTGCAGGCGTGCTCCAGATCGTATTTGTTCATGTCGGGTTCCATCGGCACCCCGCGCATGTATAGATTCTTATGGTCCTCCGAGCCGGGCAGCGGCGTCAGATAAAAGAACTCCAGGAGATCGATCGGCAGCTCTTTCTTGATAATCTCGATGTCGCGCGCGATCGACTCGGGCGTGTCGGTCGGGAAGCCGAGGATGTAGCCGGCATAGGTCATGACCTTCTGCGTTCCGCCAAGCGAGCAGCATCTCGCGATATTCCCAGATCTTGTTCTGCCGCTTCTTGGTGCCCATCAGGGATTCGGGATTGATATTCTCGAGCCCGATGAACACGGCGTTGCAGCCGCGCGCGCCGCCTTCTCGATGAAGCCGGGAATGCGGTGACACAGGGTGTCGACCTGAAGGATGAGGCGGATCTTGAATTTCTCCCGCTCGCGCAGTTCGATCAGGCGATCGAGAATGGGCTCCCAGTTGCGGTTGCGCGCAAAATTGTCGTCGGTCACAAAGAAGCGCGTAATGCCCTGCGCCGCATTGGCGCGCACGATCGCCTCGACGTCATCCGGCGTGCGGTAGCGCGACTTGCGCCCTTGCACGTTGATGATGGTGCAGAAGCTGCACTGGAACGGGCAGCCGCGGCCGGCATCGAAGCTCGAGTAGTGCCCGGCGACCCGCGTGACCACGGAGCGCGGCAAGATCGGGAGAATAGCGGCGGCCATCTCCGGCAGGTCGTCGAGAAATTTGTAGATCGGCTTGGCCGTTCCATGCGCGACATCGCGCAGCACCTCGGCCATGCGGCCCTCGGCTTCGCCCGCGAACAAATGGATCCCGAGGTCAAGCGCCTCCTGCAGATCGGCCGGCAGCGTGGGCAGCATGGCGATGCAGCCGCTGACGTGAAAGCCGCCCATGACGACCGGCAGTCCGAGTTTACGGAACTGACGCCCGAGATCGAGCGCGCGCGGATATTGGTTCGACTGCACGCCGATCAGGCCGACCATGCCGCCGCCCGCAGCACGGATCGTTCGGCTACGCCTCTGACATTGACGACGGTATTGCACTCGTCGCAAGCCTCGATCTCGATGTCGATATCGGGACCGAGCACGCGCTCGCGGGCGCACTGCTCGACCAGGCCATAGACGCTGGCAAGACTGTTCGACGGCAGCGTCGAACGCCGCCATTGGATGACGTATCCGTCCTTGTCATAATGCGACGGCTTGATCAGGACGACCCTGAATGCGCGACTGGCCATTGCGGCGGCGCCCCTCAAACACCCAATCCCGGCGCGGTGTGACACTGCCGGCAGACGCTGAATGTGCTGGTTTGGCGGTAATTTTGCAACATTTGCCTTTGCCACTCGCCCGTCTCGACCCAGGATTGTAGGCTGTAACGGGGCTGCAATCGTTGGGCGGGGGCGGCGTTGAGCGAACGGGTGCGACTGAGCGAGGAGCAGCGGCTCGATTGGTTGCGCCTGATCCGCACCGATAATATCGGTCCGCGCGGTATTATGGCGCAAACGCTATTTTCTACCTTCGGATGTAGAGGGCTGGAGGGGCAATAATTTGTGGCGTTTGCGCCATAATACCGGGTCCGCGCACGTTCCGCGATCTGATCAATCATTATGGCGGCGCGCGCGCCGCGCTGGACGCCCTGCCCGCGCTCGCCCGCCGTGGCGGCGCATCGGCGCCCGCGCGCATCTGTTCGCGCGATGATGCCGAGGCCGAACTGAAGGCCGCGCGTTCACGCGGCGTCGACTTCGTCGCGCTCGGCGAGCCGGATTATCCGCCGCGCCTGCAGATGATCGACGACGCGCCGCCTTTGCTGGCGGTGCGCGGCAAGCTCGCCGATACTCGACGCAGCCGCTGGTCGCCATCGTCGGCTCGCGCAACGCCTCGGCTGCGGGCGTCAAATTCGCCGAACGGCTGGCGCGCGACCTGGGCGCGGCCGGCTTCGGCACCGTGTCGGGGCTGGCGCGCGGGATCGATGCCGCCGCCCATCGCGCAAGCCTTGCGACCGGCACCATCGCGGTGCTCGCCGGCGGCCATGACCGGGTCTATCCGGCCGAGCACGGCGATCTTTTGGAATCGATCCTCGCCGAAGGCGCCGCCGTGTCGGAAATGCCGCTCGCCTGGGAACCGCGCGCGCGCGACTTTCCGCGCCGCAACCGGCTGATCTCGGGGCTCTCGGTCGGCGTGGTGATCGTGGAGGCGGCGCGCCGCTCCGGCTCGCTGATCACCGCGCGGCTGGCCGGCGAGCAGGGCCGCGAAGTGTTCGCGGTGCCCGGTTCCCCGCTCGATCCGCGCGCGGAAGGAACCAACGGGCTGCTTAAACAAGGCGCCACGCTGGTCACCGAGGCGGCCGACGTGATCGCCGTACTGGTCCCGATCCTCGGGCGCGCCTTCGACGTACCGGTGGAGGAGCCCGCGCCGGACGATGCCGGGCCCGCTCGACGTCGAGCCCGGCGAGGACGACCGCGCCCGCATCACCGGCCTGCTGGGGCCGACGCCGGTGTCGATCGACGATCTGGTGCGGCTGTCGCGCGCTTCGCCGGCGATCGTGCGCACGGTGCTGTTGGAACTCGAGATCGCCGGCCGGCTTGAGCGCCACGGCGGCGGCTTGGTGTCGCTGCTATAAGATGCGGGACGAATCGTATCGGACCGCTGCAATGCTCCGGAACTTAGTCTTCTTCTTCATGATCTTCGCGCTGTTCTGCGCGCCGGCGCGCGCGCAGGAGCAATCCTTCGCCGCCTTCGAGGCCGCGCTATGGCCGGACGCGCAGGCCAAAGGCATCACGCGCTCCACTTTCGATCTCGCGCTCAAAGGCGTGACGCCGGACCCGCGCGTGATCGCGGCCACCAAGCGCCAGCCCGAATACGGCAAGCCGGTCGGCGCCTATGTCAATGATATCGCCTCGCGCTCCCGCATCGCCAACGGCCAGCGTAAGGCCAAGGAATGGGCGAAGACTTTCGACGCAGTGGAAAAGAAATTCGGGGTCGAGCGCTGGGTGCTGATCGCGCTGTGGGGCATCGAGACCGATTACGGCGCCGAGAAGGACCATTGGGACGTGTTCCGCTCGCTCGCAACGCTTGGGTTTGTGCGCTACCGGCATCCCTATTTCCGCAACGAGCTGCTTGTCGCGATGCGCATCATGCAGGACAACAAATTCCCGCGCGAGAAGATGGTTAGCTCATGGGCTGGCGCCATGGGCCAGACCCAATTCATGCCGAGCAATGTCATCGATTACGCCATCGATTTCTCCGGCGACGGCAAGAGCGACATCTGGAGCAATGTGCCGGACGTGCTCGGATCGACCGCCAATTATCTCGCCAAAGAGCACTGGATTCACGGCCTGCCCTGGGGCTTCGAGGTCAGCGTGCCGAAAAGCTTCGATTACATGAAAAGCCGCGGCAGCTTCGCGGAGTGGACAAAGCTCGGCGTCCGCCGCGCCGACGGCAAACCGTTTCCCGCGTCCGGCCCCGGCATTTTATTTTTTCCGAGCGGCGCCAATGGCCCCGCCTTCATTGCTACGGAAAATTATGCCGTGCTCAAGGAGTACAACAACTACCAGGCCCGCACGTCAC
>CAVRUP010000005.1:0-491324 GCA_963724335.1 uncultured Alphaproteobacteria bacterium
CGCCCTCGGCAACGCCCTCACCAAGCCCGGAGGTATCAGCATCCTCGGCGTGCCGATCAACAGCCGGCAGATCACCGTCGACAGCTACGTTCTCGGCGGTTCGACCGACCACATCTCGCCGTGGCGAGACTGCTTCCGGACCCTCGCGATGCTCGGCGGGACGCAGGCCTTCGTGCTCGCCCGGGGGGGACACGCGATCGTGGTGTCCAGGCCGCCGGGCAGTCCCCGGAGCAGCCACCGGACCGGCACGGTGACCGGCACCGACCCTGATGAGTGGCTCGCGAACTCCACTGAGAACCCCGGCAGCTGGTGGGACCACTGGAACCACTGGATCGAGGAGCACACCCCCGGCAAGCGGCAGGCGCCGCCGCGCCTGGGCAGCGACTCCTGCGCCCCGCTCGGCGATGCGCCAGGCGACTACATCCACGGCGTGCTCCCAGCGGTCTTTCAGCAGGCTGATCTCATGGTCGCGGCCGGTGAGCGGTGAAAGCTCCGCTCGGTTCGCGACCTCGAACGGGTTCTTGTCGTCGCCCTTTGCTTGAACGAGGAAGAGCTCGAGAGGCTGCGAGATCCCGCGGACCTTTCGGCTGCCGAGGGTCGTGCACTCGAAATGGCCGCGGACGAGCCGGTGCGTGGCCGCCGTGATCACGACCTGGCCGGTCAGGGCGACGTCCTCCAGCCGGACCGCCACGTTACGAGCCTCGCCGACGACAGACACTGCGTCCGCCGCCGTCTCCACGATGGCAACCCCGGTGTGGATGCCGACCCAGGGCTTCAGCTCGGCGCCGTGGTCGCGGCTGAGCCGCGCGCCGAGGCCCTCCAAGTGCTCGAGAATGCCCAGACCGGCCCGGACGGCGCGCGCGCGGCGTCTTCGTGGGCAACCGGGTAGCCGAAGCACGCCGAGAGCCCCTGTTCGCTGCATTGCACGACGGCGCCGTCGAACCGGCACACGACTTGCTCGCATGCCGCCTGAAAGGCCTTCAGCACGCCGGACTGGTCCTCGGCGTCGAGATTGCCCAGATAGGCGTCGGACTCGAAGAGCTCGCAGCCGCAGCAGAGCACGGTCACCTGGCGGCGCTCGGCATCGCGGGCGCGGCGGCGGGATGAAGACGAGGAGTCGCCGTCGCGCTCTATAGAGGCCGCGGGCGCCCCTTGCACTGCGCGGGTCATGATGCCACTGACGGATCGCCGCCATGAAGCCGGCGAGGCCTCCCCCGCCGATTGGCTCACGTGGCGCAGGTCAAGGGCGAAATCGGCTGCGGTGGTGTAACGGTCCTGGAGGCGCTTCGCCAGCGCTTTCAAGCAGATCCGTTCCAGCTCAGGCGGGATGTCGCCCTTGAGCTGACGCGGGGGCTGCGGCTCGTCGTCGCGCACCTGCCGCAGCAGCTCGCGAAGGCTGTTTGCCCGGAACGGCATGCGGCCGCAGAGCATCTGGTACAGCACCACGCCGAGGCTGTAAATGTCGGTGCGGCCGTCGATCCGGTGCGCCTCGCCGGCGAGTTGCTCGGGTGACATGTAGACCGGGGTGCCGGTGACGTCGCCAAGCTGGACGCCTCCCGCGCCCGCCTCGTCGAGGCCGATCCCGAAGTCCACCAGGACGGGGCCCCGGTCGACGGTCAGAATGATGTTCGGGGGCTTGATATCGCGGTGAATGATGAGCCGGGCGTGGGCGTGGGCCAGGGCGTCGGCCACGGCCGCCGCGATGCCCGCCGCCTCCGGCCAGGCCGGACGATTATCCCGCAGCCACCGCCCGAGGTGAGGGCCATCGAGAAAATCGGAGACGATGTAAATCTGTCCGCGGTCCAGGCCAACGTCATGGACCGCGACGATTCCGGGGTGGCTCAACTGGGCAAGCCTGCGCGCCTCCTGAAGGAACTCCTCGGCCCGGTGTTGCGGCACGCTCGCGCCGCCTCGGAGCACCTTGATGGCTACGGGCCGCTCGAGCTGTGTGTCGTGGCCCAGATACACCACGCCATACCCGCCGGTGGCCAAGGTGCTCCGCACGTGGTAGCGGCCGAAGGAGGCCGGCGCGACCGGGGCGTCCCGCTTCGGAATCGGGCCAGCCAGTTCACCCGGCGCCTCGGCGATCGGGACAGTCGACTCGCTCCTGAGCGTCACTTCCGCGTCCACCACGCCGGGAAGTGTGGAATCGGACTCCACGCCGACATCGCCCGCCGGCTGATCAGGATCGGGCTTGCCGGTTGGGTGCATCGCCGTTCCCTCCTCGCGTTTCAAAGCGAATCCTGGTGCCGATCGCGCGTACGCACGGCCGAGCGGTTGCGAGGCATTTAAGCCGCTGGAGACCGCAGGCAAAGGGCTGGCGTACGGGCCACGTTCGAGCAACTCTATCGTAGCAACAGTGACGGATCGACGCGACAGCAGGGCCGACCCGTCGCTGGCCCAGAAGTTGATCGAATGGTGTGTGGTGAGTGGGCCTGGTGGGTGGCGCCTGGGGAGTGGTCGCGCAGGGCTGCAAATGCATTGCGGACGTGCGGCAATCGTCCAGATCCGAGTTGAGACGAAGAAGGGCCAGACCTATTCACTGCGTTCTCTTTCTCCGAGCTTCCCCACTGTCAATCAGTCGGCTTTCGGTTCGCAAGGCAAGAGCCGAGCGTCCCAGATTGCTGAGGCAACCAAACCAAACGGCATCGCTACGCACATGGCGAGCCCGGACGCGTCAGCGCCGAAAGTCCGCGGCCGAGCCGGACCAACCAATCTGCATCGCCGCGCATATGGCAAGCCCGGTCGCGTGAGCGCCGGGAGTTTTGTGTGCAGCGGAACTCGGGGCGCTGACGCCACCCCGCTTGCCTGTAGCGCCGCCTTGAGGCGAGCCCGGTCGCGTGAACGCCGGGAGTCTTGCTCGGGGCGGAACTCGCGGCGCTGACGCGACACCGCTCGCATGTAGCGTGCGCCAGGCGAGCCCGGTAGCGTGAGCGCCGGCAGTCTTCGGCCAAGCCGGACCGACCAAACTTCGCGTTTCATTTCTGCGCCGTTGCGGCTTTGCGTGAGATCCGATCGATATTATCGGACCGAGGAGGACCGAAGGCGGGCGTTTGCTTATCGCCTGCCTGTCCGTGAGTGGGAATGTTAGAATGAGCGCCACGCGACACCCAGACCCGTGGAAGCCAACGCGAGGTGAATGGCATGGCTGTCGTCGCTGAAGGCTGCGTGCGGCCGGACGGGACGCCGGAGGTATGAGGAAGGAGGCAACCATGACAAGCGTCGATTTTGAACCACTGACCGTGGCCGTGCCCTTGTGGGAAGAGCCGCCTTGCGTCTTTCGAGTCGGCAAGAGCCGGGTGTTGCTGGAATTGGTCCTTCGTGCCTTCAAGCGCGGTGAGACTCCCGAGGGCATCGTGCGGTCGTATCGCTCGCTCCGGTTGGCCGAGGTCTACGCCGTCATCAGCCGCTACCTGGCCAACCCCGCCCGGTCCGACGAGTACCTTCGCCGATGCGACGAAGAAGCCGACGCTGTGCGCCGAGAGTTAGAAACAGCGGGGATGATCAACCGCGTAGGTAGGGAAGAACTGCTGGCCCGCGCCCGCGCGAAAGGGTTGATCGCGTGATCTCCTTATGCAGAGGTCGTCGCCGGCTTGCCGATGCCCGGCGTTTTCCTCGTCAGCGCGGACATGCCGACCGGCCAGGCCATTGACGAATTGCTGACCGCCGCCTATTGCCTGCCCGCCGACGAATGCAAAGACTCGGTAAACTATTTCCCGCTGTGACCGACTGTGAATCCATAACAGCGTCGATTCGATCCGATTCTCGGAGGCCAGGCACCTGCAAACGACAGGAGCGCAGCCTTGGCGACACATTTGTCATGCCGTCTGGTTTGGCACGATCGGGGCTGGGACGGTCACATCTGCGATCACCCCGGCAAGAACGCCCGTTGCATGATCCGCAGGCGCATCCGCGAAGGATGGGATGTTCACCGCGAAGATGAGGCCGCCGGCTCGCGCCTGGCTGACCTGCGCGGATGGCAGCCTCGTTGTTCCTGACGCTGCGCGTTGTCAAGCTCGGTTTTTAGTGTTCTGCTCGGCGTGGAAGGAAGAATTATGTGCGGTGTCCCCGGAACTCCGGAACTCCGAGCAATTGATGGAGCGGTCTCTAATTTAGAAAGGCCGCTTCCCGGGGGAACTTGCCGCGAAAACAAAATATTATCCGAGAACCTCGCCGGGTTCCTCCCTCAAGGGCCAGGAGAATCAAGAAGCGGCCGACAAGACGGCCCCTGAAATGCGAAAGACAGCCGTCCCCCGTTCGTCTATAATTGGGCGAAGGAGGGACCTATGACCACGATCACGCCAGAGATCCGACAGGCGATCGAGCAGGCCGGCGAGCAGCCGGTCCAGCTCACTGACCCGGAGACGAACTCGGTCTACTTCATCCTGCGGGGCGAAGTGTACGAGCGCCTGCGAGCGTTATGCGACGACTGCAACATCCGGGATGCATACCCGTTGATGGACCAGGTGGCGGCTCGTGAAGGTTGGGATGACCCCTCGATGGACGTCTACAATGAGTACCAGCGCCCTTCCGAGTAGAGGCGATGTCGTCCTCGTAGATTATCCATTCTCGTCGGGTGGCGGCTTCAAACGGCGGCCCGCGTTGGTCCTCCAGAATGACCGGGATAATGCCAGGTTGACGAGTACGATCATCGCGATGATCACGTCGCACACAGCCCGGGTCTACGAAGACACGCAACTCCTCATCGATATCACAACGCCCGAAGGCCAACGGACCGGTCTTCGTCAAGATTCCGCGGTGATCTGCAATAACCTCTTCACCATCGAAAAAAGGCTCGTTCTCCAACGGATCGGGGCACTCTCAGCCAACCTCATGTCCCAGATAGACGTCTGCTTGAAAGCGACCCTCAAACTCCCGTGAGCGCGAAGTCATGCTCATGGCGCTTGCCGGTGCCAGCTTGAAGGAGGAATGCGCGGCGGGATCCTCAGGCACCGGCAACGGAAAGGGGTCATGCTCAACGATCTTCTTCATCCACGTCGAAGAAGTCCAAGCGAAATTGCCAGCCTTCGTACATCTCCACCATCTTCGCGAACTGAGCGCGCGTAAGCGACTTGCCGTCAATGACAAACGCCACCGCGTACTCTCCGCGGGAGTAGGAAATGCGCCCCCTCAGTGTGTGATTAAGCGGTAGAAACTCGCCTGGTACGGGCTCCTCAGTCGCAGTAATCCTCCCGCAAAGGAAAGACGTCCTGCGGGTCGTCCGATTTACCTGGGTCTGGCGGATGGAATCTACCGTTGCCACTGCGAATCATGCTGTTCCTCCAAGATGATATGCTCGGATCCGGTTGCAGACGAAGATCACAGGATGATCGCTCACGGATCCAGACAGCGGGGAAAACCGTGCTCAAGATCCGAGCCTTTTCACGGCCCACGACTGTCGGAACCACAACATCTACTCGTCGTTCAGTCTCGGTGCGCCGGATCGTAATCCGGCCTGACTTTGCCGCGACGCTTCGCTACCTCGAACAGGGTGGGGTAGAACTGGACGAAGGTATTCTCCACGGCGGCCTTCTCGCGGTGGCACAAGTAACACGAGGTTGTGGCGGGCAAAGCCGTCGCCGATTCCAATAGTCCGTCGGCGCCATCGAACGAGTAATAGCCCCAGCCGCCATCCGGGAACCGCTTCCGGTCCTTGACGGCGGCTTCGAGGGCCCGTAAGGGGCCCTGCGTCCGCCCGCCGTTGTTGATCGACACGTTCGCCTCGGCCGTCCGCACCTCCAGCATGAACATCGTCCGGTCCGGCCAGGTGCCGGTCTCGAGGAATTCCCGATAGGCGGTGCGCGTGACGAAAACGTTGTCGAAGCGGGGTTCCTGCCCCTTGGCAGTTTCTGCCGGGCCGTAGGTCATCCCCAGCCCAGTGGTGACATAGACCCACTCGCGGTAATTGGTCGGTGCAGGAGCCGACCATCGGGTGCATAGACCGGCTCGTCGCGCTTGTCACCTGCTGCCGGAGCCGAATCGTCGCGGCTCCCAGCCCCGGCGACCGCGATGGCGGCGCCCACGAGCAGAATCTTCCCCGCGTAGCGGAACGGTTTTGATGTCAGCATGGCGTCATGGCCTGTGGCGATATCGAGTAAAGTATTTTTTAGTGCTTTCTCGCAGCCGGCTGCCTGAATCCCCGCTCTACGGTATCCTTTGGGTCGGTGGACACCGGGCCGTCGCGCCACAGCCACCGCATCATGTCCGGCAGGATCGCCCCGCCAAACTTCTGACCGTGATTGTTCATTCCCCAGGCGTAGTTCACGTCGTAGCCCTTCTGGGTGAGGGCCTTCATCAGCCGCACATTCTGGTAGAACCAGTCCCGCGCCTGGTCATACTTGCCGTCGCGGCGGAGCCCTCGGTTGTCGTTGCGGCCGTCGCAGAGATAAACCCGGATCGGTTTCCGCTCGTCCGCCAAGACCTTTTCGGGGTAGACGTGCCCGCCGCGCAGATTGACAAAACTGCCGACGTTGCTGAGCACCTTCCGGAATTGATTGGGCCGCTCCCAGGCAACGGTGAACGCCGCGATCGCTCCCGAGCTGGAGCCGCCGATGCCGTGCATCTCGGGGTCCTTCGCGATGTTGTAGTCCTTCTCCAATGCCGGCATCAGCTCTTCGGTGATCACGCGGGCGTAGCGGTCATCGAGCGAGTTGTACTCGGTTGGCCGGTTGGTATTCCGGTCGCCCCATTCCTTGGGCGTCGGCTCTGGCTGATCCGGCCGGCGGCCCGGATTGATGAACACTCCGATCATGATCGGGATCTCGCGGCGGTAGATCAAGTTGTCCATCACGTTCTGCGCCCGCATGTCGCCATTCTCGTTCTTGAACGCCTGGCCGTCCTGAAAGACCATGAGGGCTGCCGGGACGGCCGGGTCGTATTGCGCGGGCACGTAGACCCAGTACGTATGCTGGGTGCCGGGGTAGACCCGGCTGGGAAGCGTGAAGGGGCCGCGGATTTCCCCCTTCGGGACGCCCTCCTCCGGCAGGGAGTCTGGGCCCAGCCGGTACTGGGAATCGGGATTCGGCCCGCGGGGTGATTGCCCCTTTTGCTGAGCGGCGGAGGTGACCGCCAACCCCACGCATCCGAGACCGACGGCATAAATGATTGCCTTTATCATCGCGCAACTCCACGGCAGTGCCGATATCAAGACCGTTGACCGAGCGACGTGACCGCGGTTCGGGTTCGACTCAGGTCGTGGCGAGGGAACGCTTGCCACCAACATGCACGATTCCTAGATTACCACGACACCCGCCCGAAGGTTAATGATTTTCCGAGTCTGGGAATCCGCGTTCCTCGCCCTCGTTTTTTACGACCCAGTCGTATATTGTTGGAAACTGGGGAGCGTGTATGGGATGGCGGACTCACGATGGCCCAGCGGAGGAGCATCGCCACGGCTCTCCGGGTGATCGGCGAGCAGTTGAAAGGAGAGTTCCAGCGACTAGACTTACCGATCATCAGTCGCGCTCGACCGCCCGGACCAAGGGTCGAGAGATCGTCGAAGGATTGGCCGAACTCGCTGCCACATTGCAGGCTGGCCATCCGCTCGAGTCGCGGTTCACCGTGCGCACGTACAAGTTCGCGCCGCCGCCCCAGTATCGCGCCGATGGCGTGCGCCGCGTGCGGGAACTGTTCACCATGAGTCAGGCTGCCTTCGCGGCCTTCCTCGGCGTTGACCGATCCACCGTGCGATCGTGGGAGCAAGAGATTCGCCTGCCGAGCCCGCTGGCATGCCGCATGCTGGCCGAGATCGAAGCCGATCCGACCTACTGGCGCAAGCGGCTTGCGGCATGCCTCGTCACCAGCAACCAGTCGTGATCCCTGGTCACCCCGTGCGTAGTAGACATGGTTGATCCAGTCGCCACCATAGTCGTCAGTCGCATCGACTTGTCATACGCAACCCGCGTCGCTTCGGACAGATCTCGGGGCTGACCGTGGAAAACTGGACGGCGTGACTGCGAGAGATCGACCCCGCATGAGAACGGCGAACGAGCGCCCCACTCATGGATAAGACTGTGGCTTCGTGGTAGATTGGCTTACCGATAGATCGACCCGTGGCGACGGCCCAGAGCCGTGTCTCTTCGTTAAAGCTTCCAGCAAGGACGGTTTTGCCGTCAGGGCTGAAGGCCTCCGCTGATGGGATGGTTTTGCCCAGCGATCGACCCCTGGCGGCAGCCCAGAACCGGGCAGTCGCGTCGTTGACCTCCGGACGCTGCCCCGACCACCAGCGTCGCTTGTGGCCGCACCCTTTGCGCAGGCAGGTCCGCGGGCGTGGTCGGCGCCGTCTGGCCTTATGACGGTGCGATCGCCGTGGAAGAGATCAAGGTGACGATGCCTGAATTGCTCGACAGCCTGAGGCCCGGTGATGAAGTGATTCTCACCCGGAATCATCAGCCCGTGGCGAAGTTGGTGAGCGAGAAGCCGCCGGAGCGCAAGCCTCGGGTTCCCGGGTTGGGCAAAGGGATGATCACGGTCGTCTCGCGGCGGGATCCTGAGGCACCGGCAACCGCCCGGGGCCATGCTCAACGATCTTCTTCACCGACGTCGAAGAAGTCCAAACGAAACTGCCAGCCTTCGAACATCTCCACCATCTTCGCAAACTGAGCGAGCGTTAGCGATTTGCCGTCAATGACGAACGCCACCGCGTCCTCTCCGCGAGAGTAGGAAATGCGTCCCCTCAGTGTGCGATTGAGCGGTAGAAACTCGCCTGGTACCGGCTCCTCTAAATGGCGGATCGCCAGCGCGCGCTGGATTATCTCTCGTAGCCGGCCCAGGGCGAGAAACGGAGAATTCGCATCAAACTCCCGGAAGGCATAGCCGTCCTCGCCCTCGGCTCCCTCTTCCCTCGCGCAGAGCGCGTAGCCCAATTGCACCGCGTCCATTGAGATGACAAACCATCGACGCCGACCACAACAGTCGCAGAAGTCTTCCCGCAAGGGAAAGACGTCGTGCGGGTCGTCAGAATGACCTGGGTCTGGTGGGTGGAATCTACCGTTGCCACTGCGAATCATGATGTTTCTCCGAGATGAGCAGAGCCTGCTGTTCGACAACTTGGTGGGCTGGCCAGCGTGCGCCCACCGGACGAGAAAGAGAGAGTACGATTAAGATTAACATTAAGATTAGGATTAGGATTAGGATTAAGAATAGGATTGGGAACCTTGGCGGGGTGACCAGCGTGCGCCCACCGGACGAGAAAGAACGCTCGGATCTCGTTGCTGACGAAGATAACTGGACGTTTGTGGTCGGCGTCGAATGAAGAATTACACGTAGTGTCCCCCGAGTTCGGCAACGGGGCCGTAGAACGCCGTCGCCGTTGGCTCCGGGTTAAACCGGCGCGTGGCTGTGGCTTAGCGGCGTGGACCATTGGCCGTGAGCATCGCCCTGAGCGTATTGGGATCGAAGTCATCGGGAAGCGTGCGGAGTGTCCCGTCGGCCGAAACGACCCGAGCCGCCGCCGAGCCGGCTGCCCAGCCCACTCTTTGATCCGCCGTTGATCCGGAAGCTCATCCGGTCAAATTCCAGGTCTCTCGGTTCCATCCACCGGAACCGGCCATCGGGAACTTCGACGACGACGAGCGTTTGGCTCAATCCGTCACCAAGCTCCTTCCGAGTCATCGGCCTCGCTGCCTGGCCACGCGGTCTGTGGGCCGACGACCGCCACGAAACTCGTGGTCTGGGCCTGGCCGGAATCCAGCCCCGAACGGAGGTAGATCGAACCGATCCGGCTCGCCAGCTTGCGGTTGTTGGGACCATCCCAAGGTTCGGCGAAGTCGTAGGCGTCGTAAAGCTCTTTTTGCTCCATGAATGGAAGGATCAGCACCCGCCAGCTATGCATCGGCTTGCCCTGACGGTCAACGACATAGGCGGGCGGGAAGCAGCCGAAAGTCTCATGATAGTTGGCGACCGCCAACGCAATCTGCTTGAGGTTTCAGGCCGTTGTTGCGGACATGGCGGCGTTGCGGGAGTTGTTCACGGCCCGACCGAGAAGGGCGAGGAAGACGGCCACGATCAGGACCCCAATGGAACCGGGATCAGTCTCGGATTCCGCGTCGAGAGGACGTCGCATAGGGGTGCTGAATATCCATGGATGGCGTCCTATTTTCCCAATGATCCGTGCGGGACTCGAGCCTCTCGGGTCAGGGTCCGGGAAGTGTCAAGCCGGCTCGACCGAAACCTCCGTCTTCACCGAATTGGCGATGAAGCAAGCGTGATGGGCCTGCTCGTGGAGTTGGGCGATCTCCTCGGGATTCGGCGCCCGTTCACCGCCGAAGCGGACCTGCGGGTGCAAGGTGACTTTGGTTATGGCCAACCCCCCAGCCTCATCCTTCCCGAGGAGCCCAACGGCATGGTCGCGATAGCCGTCCACCACGAACCGCTTCTTGCAGGCGATGGCCAGAAAGGTCAGCATGTGGCAGCTCGAAAGGCTGGCGACGAAGGCTTCTTCCGGGTGAACGCTCGCTCGTTGCCGAGGTACCGGGCGCAGCCAAAGCGCCACCGTGACGCCAGCATCGAAGATCCAGTCGTGGTCGCGGTTGTAGCTCTGGTAGGCGAAGTCGGGCGTCTCGCGATTCCACTCGACCGTGACCTGGTGTTCCGACATGGCGATCGCCCTCCTGTGAATGACGCTTCATCAGGCATTTCGCGGTATTCTAATCGATCGGGCCATCCGACTTCGAGAGCGGAAAGGCGACGACCAGTTGGTATCGGGCTCTCTGGGCGCGCGCTGGACGACACGCCGGAGAATACCGCTCGAGTCAGCGCCGGCGAACCAACCGCCCGCGAAGGGACTGGCGCACCCGATTGAGGCATGGATAATCCGTTCAAACAAGGGCATGCCGATCGTCACCGCGAATGCTGCCAGGATCCAGCAGATTCCCATGGCCCGCCCAAGCCGATCGTCCCAGCTCCGGTCGGCACGCCACTTCCCGCTCGCGAACAGACTCAACCACGAAACCAGGATCGTCAGGCCGCCACACCTCGTCGGTAGCGGCAGTTTCTCGTCGAAAAGCCGGCCGATATGAGTCCCAACTCGGCCAAGACTTCCGCGAGAGCGTAGTCAGCCAGCAGAATGACGACGATTTGGAGCCCGATCGGCACGATCGCCACACCCGAAGCCGCACGAGGCCATAGAGCCCGAGCCACCGCCAGCCGGCGGAATCGCTGCCCGTGAGCTAAGAAGCTCGATCGGATCAATCCAGCATCACCATCGCCACTGGCGGCATCGTGGAAACTGCAAGGACCACACTCCGCTGTACAAGCTCCGCGGCCAGCGATGGATTGACGATTCTAACGCGACCGTCGGACCAGCTGGCATCTACCGGGGGAAATTGCCAACCATACGGCGGCCGCCGCCAAGATCCAGCAGATTCCCATGGCCCGCCCAAGTCGATCGACCCAGCTCGGATCGGCACGCCACCGTCCACCGACGAACAGGGTCATCCACGAAAACCAGGGTCGCCCGGCCGCCACACATCGTCACGGACCAGCCCGCCTCACAGATAGCGAAGTTTCCCAGATGCCTGCCGGCCAGGGCCGTAGCCGCGCCCAACGATGATCGGCAGCCCGGTCACCGCGATCGCCACACCCGAAGCGCACGAAGCCATAAGCCCGGGCTAACGCGCCACGCGGAACGCCGCCGGGGCCCGCGTAGGCGGAACGAAATAAATCCCAGCGGCCATCGCAACCGATGGCATGGTGAGCGAGAGATAAGGGACAAGGACTTTCTCGGCGCCGGCGAGCCAGTCGTCCCACGGTGCTTGGCGGATGAGCTCGCAGCACCAATCCTCAACTGAGTCGTTCGTCGAGCGACAGATCGACCGCATCACACCGCCGCTCGTCGCGATTGCCGCCACCAGGATCATCGCATCGAGCAGTTGGAATCGTCTCCGGGGTGTTGTCGCTTCCGCGGCAGAGCCATCCATCAGGACTGTCATAGGGGCCTCCCTTCCCGAACACGCGATCGAAACTCGAGATTCCGGGCCGTCGGGTGAAGGTCGTCAAGGCTCGCCGTCGAGCCGCTTGATTTCCTGGCGAATGAACGCGAGAACTCGGCTCTTGGCCTTGAACACGGCCGTGACGTTCATCCCCAAGACGCGCGGCCACCTCTTCTCCCGGCCGATTCTCGCACGCCGTCAACTGGAACGCCTCCCAGGTCTGCGGCTCGACCCGGGCCCGAACACCCGGCACACGCCTGGCTCACCAACACGCGGGTAAACTCCTCGTGCAAGCAGTGCCATGAGATCGTCGTGCGCCTGCGCGGTCTCGAGCACGGCCAGCGCCGATCGCTGCCGTTGCCGGCACCGGCCGCCGTTTTCGGTCCGCTGAAGAAGTCCGAGACCGCATGTTCGGTCACCAGCCGCAGCCAGCCGCGAAAGGTCCGGGACGGGTCGTAGGTGAACGTCCGTCAGCGCCCGGGCGAGGCGCAGCAAGACGTCTTGCGTCACATCCTCGACGTCGGCCGCCTGCAATCCGCGCTGGCGGCACCAGCCGCGGATCTTCGGCCCGTAATAGGCGACGAATGTCTCCCAGGCCGCCTGGTCGATCGGTTCCTGGCGGACCCGCTCCAGCAGCCCAGCATTGGTGTTTTCCGACGGTGGGGGTCCCATGTGCTCCTCGACCGGGAGAGCTATAGGAATTAGCCGTCCACTCTGTCGCCGGGCCTTCTAATGCTCCCGATGCCCGCAAGCTGCTTGGTGCACGGGCACGCGCATGACGAAAAAATAACGGAGGGCCGAGTCAGGTCCGAGCCAACGGGCCGGTAAAAGATATGGAGCGACGCGGCGGGAGCCGGTCGCTGACTTGACGCGACGGTCTTCGAGGACGGTCGGTCCCCATTCCGCGTCCCGGACACCGCGGGCATTCGAAGAGCCTTCAATTGAGGAGTTACGACAATGACGAGCAGAATCAACCCGAGAAAGACCCCAAGGCCGTGGGCAAGCCCCCGGACGACGCCGGACGCCAAGGCGGCCGAAGTCGTCGGATGCCAAGCGAGAACTGACCGACGACGAGATCGCCGCGGTCGCCGGGGGCGCTCCCGGCTAAGTATCGGTGGTACTACTCCGATTACAACTCCGACCGCGACGCCCAGTCCTACACCCATAGCCAGGACGCCATGACCTCCCAAACGGTCGCCCGATTCGGCGGGGGGGCACTGGCCCCTCCGCGGCTTTCGCTTCTTCTCCATGTCTGATCGCCGTGAGAGCTCGGCAGGCGTCGGATCAATCGCGAGCAATGAGCCAATGGGCTCGACCCTGGACCGCAAGTGCTGGGAAGGTCGATGAACGGCTTCTGCACGTCCGTCGCCGCACTCCGGATGGTCCCGGGCAATTGGCGTTCCAAATCCCAAATTTTTTCGGAGAGCAAATCATTCGCGTTGCATCGTGCGGCACGAGATTCCTTCGAGGCAATGATGCAATGGGCAAGCGGTCATCCCAAGGCCTGGCGTCCCTGATCGAGGAGCGGCCGGTCGAGGCGTTCGAGCAGCTCAACGTGGCGGCACGGGTCGTACCGCTGCACAACTGGTTCTTCCTGGCGGCGGCGTTCCTGACACTCGGGGCGTTCGGGGCGTTCTCGCTTCTGGTACCAGGTGCCGCTGAAGCTCGAGGGGCGTGGGATCTTGCTGGCGAAGCACTCGCAGGGTTCTGATTCGCTCCTCCAGGTCACGGCGCCGGCGACTGGGCGGCTGGGGAAGGTCGCGGTGACGATCGGTTCGGTCGTCCGCGTGGGCGACGTGCTGGCCGAGATCGACCAGAAGGAGCTGGGGGACGAGGTGGCTTCCGCCACGGCCGAGCTGGCGCGGCTCCGTGAAGAAGACGCGCGGATGAACCAGCTCGACGACGATGAAGCCCGGTCGAAGGCCGAGGCCGAGAGGGAGCTCGAAGCGAGCCCTCAAGCGGAGCCTGGAGCTCGATCGGTCGCGACTGGCCACCCACCGGCGGATTGTCGCCGGCGACCAGAGCCTGAAGGCTCGCCGGATGGTTAGCGATAGCGATGCCCTCAAGTCGCAGGCCGGCGGCCGACGAGGTCGAGAGCAGCATCGCCGCCGCCGAGGCGCGGCTGCAAGAGATCGCCTACAGCCGGGTGAGCGACGAGACCGCCCGCCGCCGCGCCAGCCTGAAGCGGAAGCTCGCCGTGCGCGAGGCCGAGACCCGGCTGGCCCTGCTCCGGACCGGTTCGAGCGTGATACCCGGATCGTTTCTCCCTACGCCGGCAAGGTCGTCGATCTGCTGATCACCGCCCACGCCCCAGTCCAGATGGGCACCACCGCGGCCTTGCTCCGCCCGATCGACACCGCGATCGGGGCCTCGAGGCGATCATCTTCGTGCCGGCGGGGCTGGGCAAGAAGATCAGGGTGGGCGACGCCGTCGAGGTCGCGCCTGACACCGTCCGGCGGCAGGAGCACGGGTTCATCCGCGGCGAGATCCGGTCGGTGTCTGAGATGCCCTGCACCGACCAGTCGATGCTGGCCGAGCTCAAGAACCCCGCGCTGGTCGCCGGCTTTATTGAAAAATATCGCGGGCAGGTGCTCTTGACCATCCATGGCGCCCTTCGCGAGGCCTCTGCTGGCCGCAACGAATAGCACCCGCACTCGGCTCAACAGGCTGGACTGGTCGTCGTCTTCAGGGGCCTACCAGCCCGTCTCTAGCGGGACGCTCTGCTCCGCGTCGATCGTCGTGGAGCGGCGGCCGCTGATCGCCCTGGCGATGCCTTGGTTCAAAGGGCTGGTCGGCCTCGATTGACCAGGCCAGGCCCAGCCCGGTCAGGAGCCTGCTGCGATGGCGTCGTTTGAGGGGGTCTGGCAATGGCCGATCGGGTCGGCAACATGCGGTTTAGGCGGGTGAGGACCCCGATCGGTCTTGCAGATGGAAGCGACGGAGTGCGGCGCGGCCTCACTCGCCATCATCCTGGCCTACTACGGGCGCCACGTCCCGCTCGAAGAGCTGCGCGTCGAGTGCCGGGTCTCGCGGGACGGCAGCAACGCCCTCTACGTCAAAAAGACCGCCGAGAAGTACGGGCTCTCGGGCAAAGGGTACCAGATGACGGCGGAGCGAGCTCCGCGGGCTGCGGCCGCCGTTTATCGTCTTCTGGGAACTGAACCACTTTCTCGTCGTCGAGGGATTGGGCGCGACCGCGTCTACTTGAACGACCCGGCGAGCGGGCGGCGGTCGGTCAGCTTCGAGGAGTTCACTGAGTCATACGCGGGGATCGTCTTCCGGTTCGAGCCGGCGCCGGCGTTCCGCAAGGGGGGGCCGAAGCCCAGCACCTGGCGGTCGATCGCCCGGCGGATGGCCGGCGCCTATACGGCGGTGGCGTTTGCCGTCTTGGCGGGCGTGGCCCTGATGGCCGCCGAGCTCGTCACGGCGACATTCAGCCCACTTTTCGTCGACCAGATCATGGTCGCCGAGCGGCGGCAATGGATCCGTCCGCTCTTGCTGGCCATGGGGCTGACCTTGCTCTTCCGGCTCGCTGATTGGGTTCATCCAGCTTGCCGGACTACGGCGCCTGAAGCAGTCGCTGGCGGCGACGCACTCGGCGCGGTTTGTCTGGCACGTGCTGCGGCTGCCGACGGCCTTCTACCAGCAGCGCTATGCCGGCGATATCGCCAGCCGGGTCGACGGCAACTCGGCCGTCGCCGACTTGGTCTCCGGGCCGCTCGCGACCACGCTTGTCGGCCTGCTGATGGTTGTCATCTATGGTGGCGTGATGCTCGCCTTCGACCCGGTCCTGGCGGCGGTCGGCGTGGTGTTGGGCGCGGTGAACATGGCGGGCATTGCGGCCGTGCAGCGGATCTTGGCCGACGAGAATATCAAGGTCAAGCACTTCGGCGGCATGCTCGCCGGCTCGATGATGCACGCCGTCCAGATCGTCGAGACCATCAAGGCGGGGGCGTCGGAGCACGAGGCGCTGGTCCGCCTGACGGGCAACCAGGCGCGGTTGACGAACGCCTCGCAGCGCGTCACCACGGTCGCCGGCCTGTTGGTCGTGCTGCCGCCGCTTTTGTCGCTGGTTACGACGGCGGCCGTGCTGGGCTTGGGCGGCGGCCACGTGATCGACGGGGTGATGAGCGTCGGCGCATTGGTGGCGTTTCAGACCCTCTTGACCCAGTTCAACCGGCCGTTCGGCGACCTGGTCGGACTGGGATCGAGCATGCAGACGCTGCAGGCCGAGCTCGCCCGGCTCGACGACGTCGAGCAGCACCGGATCGACCCGGTGTTCGATCCGCTGCCCCGCGCGCCGGCCGCCGCGTCCTTGGCGGCCGGGCCGGCCCGCCGCGAACCGCCGCGGCGGCTCTCGGGCCGACTCGAGCTCCGCGACGTGACCTTCGGGTTCAACCGCACGATCGACGAGCCGCTGATCAAGCGGCTGTCATTAACCGTTCGGCCCGGAAGCCGGGTCGCACTGGTCGGGTCGTCGGGCAGCGGCAAGTCGACAATCGGCCGGCTCGCCGCCGGACTGCTCCGGCCCTGGGAGGGTGAGATCCTTTACGACGGGTTCTCCATTGACGAGATCCCCCGCGACGTCTTCACCGACCAGGTCGGGATGGTCGACGACCAGACGTTGCTCTTCAGCGGGACCATTCGCGAAAACCTGACACTCTGGGACGAGGCGGTCGCCGACCGCGACGTGACGCGCGCGGCGATGGACGCCGGCATCCACCGCGAGATCGTTCGCCTGCGCAGTGGCTATTCTGCGCGGCTGTCGGAAGGGGCACGGAACCTCTCGGGCGGCCAGCGGCAGCGCATGGAGATCGGCCGGGCCCTGATCCGCAACCCGGCTTTGCTCATCCTCGACGAGGCGACCAGTGCGCTCGATCCGGTGACCGAGGCGCTCGTCGACGACAACCTCCGCCGCCGCGGCTGCACTTGCCTGATTATCGCCCACCGGCTCAGCACCATTCGCGACTGCGAAGAGATCATCGTGCTTCGCCAGGGCAAGGTCATCGAGCGCGGCACCCACGACGAGCTGATGGCCGATACCGGCGGCTTTTATGCCCAGCTCCAGACCCTCGGGGACGGCGTCAGCTCGTCCTCCACCGCCGCGCCCGTGAGGTCGGGGCGACAGACCGCCGTCGCCGTTACTGCCACCGTGAGCTCGACCGTCCCCGAGGCGCCCCGTTCGCGAACGGCCACTTGCAGCAGTCCGCGGCCCTGCCGCGGATCAATGACCGGATCGCGACGGCCCCGTTACAGGCCGTGGCGATCGGCGATCGCGACGATGTCCGACCACCGTACCCGCCGACCTGGGCGAGGCGCTGGCGCTCTTTGGCGAGGTGGTCACGGCCGCGGGCAACCAGCCGCTTCCCTTGACGACCCCGGGGCGGTCTGGCGGGTCACGTCCGGGCAGGTCGACGTCTTTTATCTCCGTCCGCGATCCGGACCAGGGCCGCGGGCGGCGACATCACCTCTGCCGCGTCGAGGAGGGGGGCTCGATCTTCGGGCTGGAAGGGGTCCGCAGTGATGAGCAAGGCGATCTGCTGGCGGTCGGCGTCGGCCCGGCCCGGCTGCTCAAGGTCCCCAAGGCCGATCTGCTCCGCCTGAGTCTCGAATCGGAGTGGCGTCGCGACGTGGCCGCGCTGGTCAACGACTGGGTCGACCGGATCAGCCGCGCGACGTCAACCGGCGATCCGCCCTCGTCGATGGCCTTCCTCGAGCGGGACGAACCACACCAGGCCGCCTGGCGGGCGGATCACCGCGCGCCGCGAGGTCTTGTGGGTCCAGCCCGGGATCTGCGGGCATCCGATTCCTCGACAGGGTGTCTGTCCCGCCGTGCCCCCACGAGTCGCGGTTCCCGCTCTCGCCGCACGCGTGGGTCAGTTTCAACCAACCCGAAACCGTCCAGCCATGGGACACCGAGACCTTGATCGAGAATGGCGACCCCTGGGAGGGTTTGAAGCGGTTTCACCAGGTCGTTCTCGACGCGATCGCCGCGGCGCTGGCGCTCGAGACGGCCCAGGCTGACGCACGGCGGAAGAGCGCCGGCCGCCGTGACGTCGCGATGGTCTCTACGGCTCTGGCCAGGCTCTGCTTGCCGGGCCAGGCCGGGCCGGGCCGAGCCGTCCCGCTCCTCGCCCGCACCGGTCGCCTTGGCGGCGGGCGACCGTTTCACGGCGGCCTGCCGCATGGTGGGTGCGGCGCAGGGGATCGAGGTGACGTCGCCGCGGCTCGACGAGCGTCGACGGACCCTCTGCGGGCCGATCGCGCGTGCCTCGGGCTTTCGGACGCGGCGCGTCAAGCTGACGGCAAGGTGGTGGTCGGAGGAGGGCGCCCCGATGCTCGGCCGCCGCGCCGGACGACGGCCGGCCGGTCGCCCTGATCCCTGACTCCTCGCGCCGCTATGTGCTCGTCGATCCGGCCCAGCAGCACCCGAGTCCCGGTCAACGGCGAGCTGGCCCGCACGCTCGAGCCGAACGCCATCGTCTTTTACCGGACGCTTTCCTCCAACCGCCCGACTTTGGGCGGGTTCGTCCGCTTCGCCCTGCCCTATGATCCGGGGCGAGCTCTGGACGCTGGCCGTGATGGGCTTGATCTGTGGCTTGCTCGGCCTGGTCGTGCCGATCGTGACGGCGATCGCAATCGACGACGCCATTCCCCGGGCGGACCGCCGGCAGCTCGACCTGCTCTGCGCGTTCCTCGGTCGCCGTGGCCCTGGCCCTCGCCTCGTTCCAGGCGATCCAGACCGTGGCGCTGGCCCGGCTCCGCGGCAAGCTGGAGTCGAGCCTGCTGCCGGCATTCTGGGACCGGCTGCTCAGCCTGCCGGTGCGATTCTTCGCTCAGTACGAGGCGGGCGATCTCGCGATCCGGGCCCTGGGGCCGGTCCGGTTGATCGAGGTGCTGGCCAGCACGACCATGGCATCGATGCTGGCGAGCATCTTCGCGATCTTCAACGTGGCCGCCCTGTTTGTCCTGAACTGGCGGCTGGGGCTGGTCGCGGCGGGCCTGTTGGCTGTCTTCCTGCTGGCGACCGCCGTCGCACTGCGGCCCCTCTGGCTAGTGCCAGCGCGGGATCTCGGAGCTCCGGGGCGAAATCGCCGGCCTGCTGTTCTTGCTGCTCGGTGGGATCTCGCGGCTCCGCGTCGCCGGAGCCGAGCCACGGGCCTTCTGCGCTGGGCGATGCGCTATCAAGCAGCAACTCGGGCAGAGCCTTCGCTTCCAGACGATCTCCGGCCGACTGGTGCTCTTCGGCGACGTCTGGCCGATCGCCGTCCTGATGGCCACGCTGGCCTCCGCGGTCTTCGGCTCGGCGTTCCTGAGCGTCGGCGAATTCCTCGCCTTCAATGCCTCGCTGATGCTGGGAGTTGGCGGCCGTGGTCGGCCTGGGCAAGGGGGCCATCTCCTTGATCGACGGCCTGAGGGAGTGCGAGCGATTCGCCCCGATCCTCGCCGCCGCGCCGGAGGTCAACGAGGTCTGCGGCGAGCTGGTCCGACTGGGGGGCGCCATCCGGCTGGACAATGTCTCGTTCCGGTACACGCCCGACGGGCCCTTGATCCTCGACTCGGTGAACTTCCAGGTCCGGCCCGGTGAGTTCGTCGCCATGGTCGGCCCGTCGGGTTCCGGCAAGTCGACCCTGCTGCGGCTCTTGCTCGGGTTCGAGACGCCGACCGAGGGGTCCGTCTCCTACGACGGCCGAGAGCTGGAGACGCTCGACATCCAGGAGGTCCGCCGCCAGATCGGCGTCGTCCTTCAGGACGCGCGGCTCCGCCCCGGGCGACATCTATTCCAACATCGTCGGGCTCTCCACGCACTTGACCCGGGACGACGCCTGGGACGCGGCCGAGCTCGCCGGGTTAGCCGACGACATCGAGCAGATGCCGATGGGCATTCATACCGTCGTGAGCGAGGGAGGCAGCGGCTTATCGAGTGGCCAGCGACAACGATTGATCATCGCCCGCGCCCTGGCCGGGCGGCCCAAGATTCTCTTCTTTGACGAGGCCACGAGCACTCTGGACAACCGCACCCAGGCCCACGTCAGCCACAGCATCCACGCCCAGCTTCGCGGGACCACCCGGGTGGCGATCGCCCACCGGCTCAGCACCGTGATCGACGCCGATCGCATCTACGTCTTGAGCGGCGGAAAGATCGTCCAGACCGGCCGGTATTCCCAACTGATCGCCGAGCCCGGCCCGTTCCGGGATCTCGCCCGCCGGCAGATGTTGGCACAAACCTCCGGCAGTTGACGGTGGTTTGGAACGGGGAAAGGGGACATTACTGATTTCCATGCGCCTGCCCAAACCGGTCGCCGTCATAACCCAAGCCGGGAAGGACTAATCTGCCCGTTCCCTTTCCAAGATGGCTCTGATGTTACGCGCCGCATGCAAGACCCGGATGACCTCGATTCCACCGGCAACAGGCAAATAGAAGATCAGGTAATTCCTAAATCGCCTGACCTGGGCGCTACGAAGTCCCCGAAGGCGAGGGTTGGCGAGCTCATACGGTGCACCTATCCCCGGCATGCGAGCCAAAGCGGTAAATGTCGTTTCGGCAGCCAAACGAAACCGCCGGGCGGCATCAGTGTTGCGTTCGCCGATATACGCATAGCATCCGGCCAGGTCAACCCTTGCCGCCGGCTTCTTAAGAATTACAGGGTCACTCATCGGACCTTGCGAGCCTTACGGGCGGCGATGATCTGTTGGCCTTCACGCTCGATTTCATCCCAATCGTGGGAAGTCATCCGGGTGGAAGGTCCGGAGTCCAACCCTTCAATCAAGAGCGCTTCGATCCGCGTTTTTTCCTCTGCGAGCTCCGAATCCCGCTGTTTTAGCAGGTGCAAGGCTTCCTCGATGACCTCATTTTCCGAGCGATAATGGCCGCTCCGAATTTTGGAGCGGATGAACGGCTCCCATTTTTTGGGGACGATTAGATTCATGATAATACATCTCCTTTAGCTTCTACTGTATCAAGGTTTTCCGTCGCTGCCAAGCGTATCCGATGCGGGATACGGAACTTCGGTTGGCCACACCGAAGACCGGGGCGCACGCGCCAGGCTACACACCGCCGGCGCATTCGCGGCTTGCATGCGGCGATTGCTGGACGGCGGCGGTAATTGTGCTCGAATACGTTGCGACCGGCACTCGCTCTCATGAGATGAAAGCGACCCTTGTTTCGCCGCAATCCTTCCGCGAAAATGGCTGACTCGCGTGAGGTGGCAACCGGGTTCGACGTGCAGGAGAAGTAATGGGCGCTATCACGAGACTTGCAGACCTCTCGGAACAAGACCGCCGGTCTCTGGAGGGCTGGCTCGCAGAGCGCGCGCGGAGCTGGAACGACGGTTGGCTCGACGAGTCGATCAAGCAGCTTCGCTCAATGCCCGAAGTTCCCTGCGCACTACTCGCGGTCGCTCTGGTCGTCAAGCTCGACCTGAAACAACAGTGGCAGCGCGGGCGCAGCGTCGCGCTGGTGAACTATCTCGAGGCCTATCCCGAGCTGGGCGGCAAGAGCGGAGTCGCCGCCGATTTGATCTGGGCCGAGATGAAGGCCAAGACGAAGGCCGGCGCGGCCGTTGACCTGGAAGATTACGCCCAAGCCTACCCGAATCAGGCCGGGGAGCTGCGGGCCCTGGTCTCGAAGTCTGGCGCCGGCCGCCGCTGGCTCGACGCGGAAGATGCGCCCCCAGACCCCCGGCACGCCTCGGCCGGTCTCTGCTGCCTCCCCTGCTCCGGCGGCGGCCGCTCCACGGACGGCCAAGAGCACGCCCAGGCCATCGGCCGTGCCGCCATCGTCTCCAAAGCCTGCCGAGACGCAGTTGATTTTGCCGGAGCAGTTCGGCCGCTATCGCATCGAAAAGCAGCTCGGCCAGGGCGGGATGGGGTCGGTCTACAAGGCCTACGACACCGAGCTCCATCGCCACGTGGCCCTCAAGGTCCCGCAGTTCGGCCCTGAGGAAGGAGCCGAAGTGCTCGAGCGCTTCAAGCAAGAGGCGCGGGCCGCGGCCACGCTGCGCCATACCAATCTTTGCCAGGTATACGATGTTGGGGCGATCGACGGGACCAACTTCCTGACGATGGAATTCATCGAAGGTCAAAGCCTGGAAGGTTACGTGGCCCGGCAGCAGGACGTGTCGCCGCGATTCGTCGCGCTTGATCATGACCAAGCTGGCCCGCGCGCTCAAGACGGCTCACGCCAAGAACGTGATCCACCGGGACCTGAAGCCTTCCAACATCATGATGCGCGACGCCGATGGCACCCTCGAGCCGGTGATCGTCGATTTCGGCCTGGCGCGGCGGATCGAGCCCGGCACGGCACGGCTCACCCAGAGCGGACTGGTGATCGGCACCTGGCAGTACATGACGCCCGAGCAGCTCTGCGGCGAGCCCGACGCGCTCGGGCCCGGGCTGCGACATCTACGCGCTGGGCGTCATCATGTATGAGCTCTTGACGGGCCGGCTCCCGTTCGATGCGCCCGGGCAGGTCGTCCGCGGCAATCCCGCCGCTCCCTCGTCGTTGCGTGCCGATCTCGACCCCAGGCTGGAGGCGATCTGCCTGAAGGCGATGGCGCCCAGTCGCGACGCGCGGTATGCCTCGATGGGCGATCTGGCCACGGCCCTGACCGATTATCTGCGCTCGGCCAGCGACAAATCGCCGGAGATCAAGGCGGCGATCGCACCCAGCGGTCCGCGCCCGAAGCGGAGCCGAGGCCAGCGAAGCCCCCAGACGACTGCGCCGCCAGAACGCCCACCCGCCATCGGCGACCGGCAAAATCGTTGCCGGAGGCTTAGTGGCGGTGGTCGGCGAGTTCTGGGTGCGTTCCTGGGCGTGCGGAGCTGGATGGCCGGTGGACCGGGCAAGGGCGGGCCTGCGGCGCCGGAGGGGCCGGGCATCGCCAAGGCGGCTGGCCCTCGGCGACGCCGAATGCCGGCTGGGACCGATCCGGAAGGGCTGTTCGACGCCGCCTGGCGCCGCGATCCGCGAGGGGAGGTTTGACGAGGCCGGACCACACTCTCCAGTTATGTCGCCGAGCCGGCGGTCGTCGAAGAAGGACAACGCCCGTTCGCTGCTGGCGGACTGGACCATGCACTCTCGAAAGCGAGGCCCGTACTCGGGCCAAAGCCCAGGGCGACGCCGAGCTCAAGCAGCACGTGGACGAGGGCGTCGAAGACCTGGTCGGCGTGATTTGAAACCCGAGCTGAAGGACGCTTATCGCGGCCAACCTTCTGGAGGCATTCCGCCAGGAACAGGCCGCTCGGCTCGCGGCCGCGAGCAGCGGCGAGCATTGCCGCGAACACGCGCCGAGTGCCCGGCGCCATCAAAGAAGGCGATGCGAACGCCGCAACCGGGCTTCGTTCCTGAAGGTGGGACCCCGCGAGGTCCCGGTCCGGGAGCTCGAACGGGTTTCAAGCGCATTTATAACGGCCAGAGCTATGAGGGCTGGGAGGCGTCACATCCGGACGCTTCCTGCCCACAAAAAGGGAATCCCCAAAGGGACGACCGAATACTCGAGTGCAATCGGCTCAGGCTGTCGCGAGCCAGCGAGACGGAAAAACGATCGTCTCGAAAGCCGGGACGTCGGAATTTTGAGCACGGACAAGCTCTACCAGATCACGTCATTGAAGTTCGATTACATGATTGCGTTCCGCCGGCGGCAGGCCGCTGCCCAAAGCGCGGAATCGTCTCATGCCGTGGTCGAGCTTTCGCTTGGACAAGCCGCTGACGTGCGGGAACATGAACGCATGCGGCGTGATCGCGGTCTCCCTAATCCCGCGGAGGAGCGGGCAAGGTCGAGACCGGCAAAGCGGGGCATCGGGGCCAGGTCGCGACGCAGGTTGCGGTCGCCAGGGCCGCATATCAGAACGGTGAATGGAACGCGATAGAAATCAAGTGCGAGCGACCATTCGATCCAGGTCCTGCTTAACGGCCTGGAAATCAATCGCCTGGAAGTACCCCGGCGAATCACCGCCAGGGTCGCGTTCTCCTTCGGGGGCGTCGAGCTCCATCTCGCCAATATCCGGCTGCGCTGACCGCATGCCGGTGCTCACGTTGTCCTGATCAGAAACCGCTGCTCACCGCACTGAAATTGTCCGCCCTTATCCGAGGCTGACCTCGGTGATCCTCATCCACAGCCCGTTGAGCGATCGATTGTTCTGGATCATCCATTTCCCTTGGGATCGCGGTAGATCCGGGCATGCCGCGGACTGACGAGCGGGTCTTCCAGCACGATCGAACACTGGGCTCGATCGCGGCCGACCCATTGACTCCGGGCGATCGAGCGGGATACGCGTTTTTCGCCTCCCTCCGCCGTGAGCGCAATCGAGCGTGGGATTCATCTGGGCGGCGAACTGGGCGACCGAGCCGCCGACGAACTTGCGAGTGGCCGCCACGGCGCCCGGCGCGGATGCCGTCTCGGCGGCTTCGTCGACGTGCGACGATTCGAACCGAAAACACGTCCGCCGATCAAGAGTCTCCTGGCCGTTACGCAGGATTCCGCCGGCGACCCGCACGAAGGTGCCGTTGGTGCTCTGAAGGTCGCGCAGGTACCACTGCCAGCGGCCTCCCTCGAGGCGTCGCACGATCTCGGCGTGTCTGCCGGAGATATTGCCGTCGTGCGGTAGGACCAGGTCGCCCTGGACGCGGCCGATCGTGAACGACTCGCGCCGGATCCGGACGACTTCGCCGTCATCGTCGCCGTCGTCGAGCACGACGAGGACCGCAGTGCCCGGTCGTTGCAACGGATGAAACCGCTGGGTGTCATCGAGCGGCCGGCGGCTGGGCTGGCAACCTGCGCCTGAGCCGCGCAGGCCCGGGAGCGACCGGTATCGCCTCCTTGGCGGTCTGGCGCCTTTGCTGGACGAGGGCGCGCAGGTCCTCGACCGACTCGAGCATCGTCACGGCTCGCGGGCGTATTCCCGGATTTTCCTGCGGATCGCGCGGGTTCATCATGGCGTTTCCCAGGCCGTCGATCCGCCGCGCACGGCTCTCGAGCGATCGACGATGTTGTTCAGGGCTCCGAGGGAAGTCATCTCCGTTTGCGCAGCGGTCGCGCGCGCGGTTTACCGGGTTGTCGCGATGCCGGAAGAGACCCTGCCAACCCGCTTTTTCGTCGGGCGAGGAGGCTCCGGCGGCCAGGAAGATCGATCGGCGCAACAGGCTTTCCCTGGCCAGGAGTGCCGTCGCCGAGAACGCCGCGAGGGTGACCATCCTCGAAGCACGGATCTCCTGCTGTTGCGAACGATCGTCGTTTTCCGCGAGGCAGACCACGCGGCGATCGTCGAATTCGACCAGCCGAGACAAGAGCGCCGTCGAGCCGAAGGTCTCACGCGGGGCATTCTGAGCGAGCGGAGTGAGCGATCTGGTGACGGCCTTGGCGGGTGCAATGTGCAGGAGCGATCGCAGCGCGCTGGGGCTTTCCTTGGTCCAGGCGCCGAGCGAGTTGTCGATGGCCTCCAGACGATCGCGCTGGGCCTCCAATCGGCGGCCGGCCTCGAGGGCGGCCTCTTCCACGAATGTGGCCGTGCCGGCTTGCCCGGCTGCGTCGTCCTCTTGGAGCAGGCTCGTGCCGGGTGCCACGGACTTCGCCGGCGATTGCTCCTGGAAGAGTTGTTCGTCCGCCTCGCGGCCAACCCGCTCGATCGCTTGATCCAGGCCGGACACGTACCGGGCCCAGGCCGCCGCGGCCGGCGAATGCGCTCCGGAGCAGCGGCGATTTCGGCGAGCTCTTCGAACCCCTCCTCCGAGAGGCGGAACATGCCGATCAAGCTCTGACCCGACGAGCCGGACGTCGCCGCGACCAGCGCGGCTGCGCCCTCCGACGACTCGACGGTCTCGGACTGCAAGTCGAGCGTGACGGTCAAGAGCGTGCCGACCAGCGCCAGCGACGACTCGTTGAGCGAGAGGAGCGTGGCCGAGGTGGACACGGCGGCTGAGGTCTCGGCGGTACTTTCCTGGAGCTGAAAACCGACGAGGGAGGCGGATTGCTCGCCGTCGTTGGTCGCCCAGAATTCCAGGCCGCTGTCGCTGAAGCTGGCCAGCGCCAGGGCGGAGGGATTGGGAAGGCCCGCCGTGGACAGGACCGAATTGAGCGAGAGCCCATTTTCGCCACCCTCGAAGAGCGAAATGCTGCCGTTGCCGCTGTTGGCGACCACCAGGCTGGCCGCACCGGTTCCCGGCGACGGCGAACGCCGCCGTGGGATCGATGCCTCCGCTGGAGACCGACTGCGTCATCGGGCGACGCGGAGCCGAGGTTCGAGACCAAGAGCGACACAGTATTGGACTCGCGTTCATCGTCGCAATCTCTTGATCCTGTCCGCCGGTGAAGTTGCCAATGTAGACGAGAGCTGGGATTGGTTCCCACCGGGTAGACCGTCGGGTTCTGGTCGTTGAAGAAGCCGTTGCCGATTCGCTGGGAGCACCATCACGTTGTTCGAGCCGCTGTTGGCGATGACGAGATCGGGACTACGCCGTTGCCGTAGACGTCGGCAACCGCCGTCGCGACCGGCCCGATTCCGGCCTGGAGCCGGGGCCCCGGCACGAAGGTGAAGCTGTTGCCGAACTTGCTCGTTAAGCAGGATGGAAACGTCGTTGGATCCCTTATTGGCGACGATCAGGTCGAGCCGGCCGTCGCCGTTGACATCGGCAACCGTGATTCCTACCGGGTTTGTGCCCGTGAAGAAGCCGTGACCATCGTTGAGCGCTCGGGCCGAAAGTCCCATTGCCTAAGCCGGGGTAGACCAGGACGTTGTTGCTGCCGCTATTGGCGACAATCAGGTCGTCGATCCCGTTGTTGTTGAGGTCGGCCAGCGCAATGGCTCCCGGCGAGACCAACCCGGTCTGCGCGTCGCCCAGGACGGTCTTGACGCCGGAGGCGGATCTGGACGACAAGCTGATCGGTGAGCTTATCGGAGTAAATGAAGGCCTCCGGCGTGATCAGATTGGGCCCGATAGGCCGTCATCGCCACCTGCTGATCGAGGTTCTGGGGGGGCTGAAACGTGCCGTTGCCGTTAGCCAGCAGAACCTGGACATCGCCAAGCGGGTTGCTGACGAGCAAATCGGACGGCTCCCGAGCCATCGAGGTTTGCGACCGTCAGGCCGTTCGGCTCGAATCCGACGTCGATCTTCACCGCCGGCAGGAACTCTCCGAAGCCGTCGCTGGGCTCGATGTAGAGCCCGTCTGGGGTGAGGATCGCCAGGCCCGTCACGCCGGTGCCGAGGTTGATCGGCACGAACCACCGAGTCCGCTGCCGCCGGTCGGAAAGATCGACGCGTTGGCGAAGCGGTCACCGCCCAATCCCGTCAAGACGCCGAAGGTGTTCGAGCCCGGATCAAGCGCGACGATCGATGGCAGCCCACCCGGAGTGAATGTCCCGACGGTCACGCTGTCGGTGTCTTCCAAGCTCGTGACCGCGGATGGATCGTCCGTCCCGGTGACGCCGTAAGGCCCGGTGCCGGCCTGGTAGATCACCGGCGATGCGAATGACCCGCCACCGAGGTTTCGCAGGACGCCGACCTCGCCGGAGAGTCTGTCGGTGTAGAGGATGTCCAGCGACCGTTGTTCTGGAGATCGGCGACCTGCAATGTCGGAGTGCACCGAGCCCGACCGATAGATTGATCGGCGGGCGGAACCAGCCGTGCCCATTGCCCGGATAGACGGCAGATCGTCCCGTCGCCGGCGTCGCGGACGACGAGATCGGTCACGCCGTTGCCGTCGAGGTCGGCGGCCACGATCTCGGCTGGCTCGGAACCGGTCGGCGAGCTTGCCGACCAGGACAAAGCCCGTCGAGCGAAGCACGAAGAACGAGATCGCATTGTCGTCTGGCGTCGACGCTGGCGAGCGCGGGACCATACAGGGTGTGGACAAAGGCGACGTCGCGGGAGGGATCGCCCGGGTTGACGGTGACGGGGGGCTCGAAGATGCCCGGCTCGCCCGGTATCCCGGCGCGGTAGAGGATGTCGCCGGCCGCGTCGACCACCGAGACATCGGGAGCGCCGTTGCCGTTGAGATCGGCGACCACGGGTGTTTCGCGACGAACGAGGTCGAGCACCGACGGGTCGGAGAATGTGCCGTCGCCGTTGGAGAGCTGCACATAAACGTCGTCGGGGGCTGGTCCGGGCGATCGCCAGATCGGTCTGGCCGTTGCCGGTGAAATCGCCCGTCGCGAGGGCCGTCGAAGTCCCCGGTCCGCCGAGCGAATAGGACGCGGGCGCCAAGAACCCGCCCTGGCCGTTGCCCAGGTAGACCGAATAATCATCGCCGTTGCCGTTGGAATCGGCCGTGGCCAGGTCGGTGATGCCGTTGTCGTTGAAATCGCCGGCGACGATCGCGACGGGCGTCAGACGCCGGAACTGAGCGTGATCGGCTGAGGAGCGTACGAAGTTGCCGTTGCCCTTGCCGACAGCAGCACCTGGATGGAATTACCGGTGAAGAAGTCGGACGTGGCGACGGCAAGGTCGGTGTAGCCGCTGGAGGTGAAGTTGCCGGCGACCAGCGACATGGCTCGGGAAAGAAGGCAGCGTCCGAGCACGATCGGCGCCAGTGCGGTGAAATTCCCCTGGCCGTCGTTCATGAGAACCGTCACGTCATCGGTGCCCTGATCGGCCACGGCCAGGTCGATTTGGCCGTTGCCGAAGTCGCCCGCGACGATCGCCACCGGATAGGGCGGGTTATAGGGTACGCCCAGCGGGATCGTCTCGGTGCTCGTGAACGTGCCGTCGCCGTTGCCCATGAGGATGGTGACGGTGCTCGCAGAGGTATCGGCCACGGCCAGATCGATGTGGCCGTTGCCGGGAAGTCGCCCGCGACGAGCGACGTTGGCGACCCCGGCACCGGAATCGCCGGCAGGGCGTCGAACGTGCCGTCGCCATTGCCCAGAAAGATCTGGACCGCGCCGTACTGATAATTGCCGTCCGAGACGTCCGGCTCGGCGACGGCCAGGTCGGTGCGGCCGTCGTCGTTGAAATCGGTTGCCACGATCGCCGACGCACCGCTGCCGGCGGGCAAGGCGAAAGGTCAAGCGATTGCTGGAACGTGCCGTCGCCGTTGCCCGGCAGGATCGTCACGCTGTTTGAGCCGGAGTTGAGCACGGCGACGCCGAGATTGCCGTTGCCGGTGAAGTCGCCCGTCGCCACCGCGTCGTTGCCGTTGCCCACTGGTTGGCAACTGTTTCCTCGAACGTGCCGTCGCCCTTGCCCAGGAGCACCGAGATGTTGTTGGAGCTGAGGTTGCCCGCGGCCAGATCGAGGCGGCCGTCGCCGTTGAAATCGCCGGCGACCAGGGCGACCAGAGTCTCCGGAGCCGTCCCGGTGGGCATGTGGATCGCCGGCTGGAATGTGCCGTCGCCATTGCCCAAGAGCACCGACACATCGTTCGCGTCGGCGACGGCCAGGTCGGTCTGACCGTTGCCGAAGTCGTCGGCGACGATGGCAGAGGGGGCTGCCCCGACGTTGATTGACGAGCCGAGCTGGAACGTCCCGTTGCCTTGGCCTAAGAGGATGTCAACCTGGCTTCGACTGGAATCGGCCACGGCCAGGTCGACATGACCCGTACCGAAGTTGCCCGCCACGATGGCCGATCGGCGTGCTCCGAGAGCGGTAGGGCAATGGTCGCCGATGGCTGGAACACCCCCCGCCCTGGTTGGAGAGGATGGTCACGTTCGATGAGTAAAAATTCGCGACAGCCAGGTCGAGGCGGCCGTTGTTGGCGAAGTCGCCCGCGGCGATCGCGTCGGGGTAGGCTCCGACCGGTATTGTCTCGAGGACCTGGAAGTTACCCTGGCCGTTGTTCTCTAGGATGGTGACACTGTTGGTGCCGCGCGTCGGCGACGGCCAGGTCGGTGTAGCCGTTGCCGGTGAAGTCGCCCGCCACGATCGCCTGGGGCTCGCTGCCCGAGGGAAGCCGGATCGACGGTCGCGGGCTGGAACGTGCCGTTGCCATTGCCCAGCGAGATCGAGACGCTGTCGTCTGCCGGCTAGGCGACGGCCGACGTCGAGCTTGCCGTCGCCGTTGAAGTCGCCGACGGCGATCGCCGAGGCCGAAGCCTGATCGGACGGATCGAGCAGTGCATCGGCCGGGAGCGGGGGCCTCGAAGGTGCCGTCACCGGTCCCAGAGTGGACGCCGTCGACGGCGACGAGATCGAGGATACCGTCGCTGGTGAAATCGCCGACGGCCAGAGGTACGTAGCCCCACCCGTTAAAGCTGCCGGAGATCCCCACCGGCTGATTCGGGATCGGAAGCCGGAGTCAGCGAGGTTGAAAGCGAATAGGCTCCCGCGCCGGCTACGCTTTGAACCTCCAGACGGTAGTCGACGCCCGCGGCGACATGCTGATCGATCAAGGGGTCAAGTGCGTCCGCTGGACTGTCCGTCGCTCTGGACGAGCAGGTCGCCGGCGGCGTCAAACAACGAGAGCCGGAGCTCGAGTGAGCTGGAACCGGCGTGGACCTGGGCGATCAGCCGCCCGTCCGCAGTGGGCTGGAGCTGCGTAGAATCGGCGCCGCCCGCTGCGAGCTCAGGGTCAACCGTGGAACCGATCGTGAGTTGCTGGGAGTCATGGAAGAGCGCTGCCGGCAAAGCTGACGCTCGGGTTGGCGGCGATGATCTGTCCGGGCGGATTTGGTGCGCCTCCCGACAGCAGAACGCGCTGTTCGAGCCACATCGCCGAGAGCGACGGCGACCGGCGGGAATGACGCAGGTTGCCGCGATGGCTCGGAGCGGGCTTGGGAGCGGTTCGGGTCGATTTCCGGAGGAACATCAGAGGCATACCTCGTTGGATGACTCGCAGCGAAGGATTCACTCGCTCACGCGCTGGGCTTCCTGCTGGTCGCGATCAAGTCCTCGAAATTGAGCCGCCGGCGGATCGCACTCAAGGCCGGGTCGGGCTGGATGATGTCGCGCCAGAACGCCGCGCGGCCTGCGGGTGCTTCGCGCTGGATGGCTTCTCGGATCAATTGCAGGGCGATCTCCTGGTAGCCGGCGGCCAGCGATCAGGGCCGACCGGCCGTTCGGCCCGCGTTCACCGGCGGCAAGCGAGGCCGCCAGAGCGTAGATCCGGGCTGCGTTGTAGGTGAGCCGCGGGTCGGTCTTGCCGAAATGAAGTGCCTGCGCGGGCGTCGGCCACGGCCGCCCGGTAGTTGCCGAGCCGCGCGTGGGCTGTTCCCCGCCCGCTGTACGCGTTGGCATCGGCCGGGTCGATCTTGAGTGCGGCTTCGAAGTCGACCAGAGCCAGTTTAGCGGAATCAAACTGAAGATAGGCCCAGCCGCGATCATTCAAGAGATGCGGGTCGCCGGGGCGGATTTCGAGGGCGAGCCCGTAATCTCGGATCGCGCCCGGGCAGTCGTCATCCTTGGCCTGGGCCAGGCCGCGCAGCTCGTAGAAGACGGCCGATTTCTTCCCCCTCGCGATCGCCTGGTCGCACGAGCGAATGGCCTCGTCGTAACGCCGCAACTTGAGCAAGGCCCGAATCTGCCACTCGAGCGCGTCGGCCTGGGCTTGCTCGGCCTGGACCGAAGCGGCGCTCACCTGATCAGGCAGGATTCGCAGGGCCGCCTTGCATTCCTTGAGGACGTCTTCGTATCGTTCATTGCGAAAGAAGAGCTTGGCGCGATTGGTATGGTCCAGGGCCAGGACCGGATTCTTGGGGTCTTCGTACTGGATCGCCATCGCCAGATCCGCCAGGGCTTGGTCGCGGTCGGCCAGGGTCGAATCAGCACGTTCGAGCCGCACCGCGGCCCGCCCGCGATAGAGCGGCGACCGGTCCGGCTTGGCCGCGATGGCTTGCGTGAACTGTTCGATCGCCTCGGGCGTCTTGTTGAGTTTTTGGTAGACGTTGCCCATCTCGGCATGGGCCAGGGACGGCTCCTTCTTGAGCCGGATGGCCTCCATGTAGTCGGCGGCGGCCCCGTCGAAACTGCCGCGCTGGAATCGAATCAAGCCGCGGTTCATCAAGAACATGAACTGGAGATCGGCATCGGGCGCCTTCTTCAGGAGGTCGGCGGCGGCGAGAAAATCCGCCTCCGCCTCGTTGAATTCGTGCTCAGCCAGCTTCTTTGGCCCAGGCGTCGTGCGCTTGGGCTGTCCTCGAGCTGGCCGTGATATCGATTGCCGATCTGGCCGCTCGCGTAGCCGCGCAGCAGGTACAGCCAGGCAAAGTCGCGATCGGTCTCGATGCAGCCATTTAAGTTCGACTTCGCCGCCTCGGGCCGGGCCGTTCGGATGTAGCAGATCGCCTGCAAGCACTTGGCCCAGAAGTGGTCGGGCTTTATCCTGCAGCGCGGTCTCGAAATCCCTGATCGCGTCTGCATATTGCTTGAGCTTGTACTCTTGCTGTCCGGTCAGGAAGAAATCGAAGGCAGTTTGGGGACTGAGCTTCTCGGCCTGGGCGAGTTGCCGCTTCTTGCCGTCTTGATCGTTCCGCAGCGCCAGGCAGGACGCCTTCGTCAGGAAATACGCCCGTGAATGCTCGGGCCTGAGCCGGTCGGCGCTTTCGAGGATCGACAGAGCGCGGTCGACCTGGTCCGGGCCCTGGGCGGCCACGGCTTCGGCCAGTACCAGGAGAAGCTCGTAGCAGCCATCCCGAACCTCGGCTTGCTCTTCCTGCGACAGCGCGGCGGGAAGGGGGCCCAGCTGCCAGTCGTCACCGTCGCGCCCTTGGCCGAAGACGCCGAGCGCCGCTTCGGCCGCCTTTCGGGTCAATTCGAGGTTGGCCGGCAGAGTGACGCCGTTAAACTGCGTATCTCGATAGAGCGCTTCCTTGCGGTGGTCGAGGAACCGGCGATAGCTTTTCTGGATTTCCGCCCTGGCCTCTTCGTCGGCCAGCCGCGCTTGCTCGGCCGCGAGCGCCTTCTCGACGTCGGCCAGCATCAAGCGCGGTCCGCTCCCGCTGGCTCGCGAGCCTGATGATCGTCCTCGCCATCGAGGATTGTCTGGCGGCGTCGTCAGGAAGCCTTGGCCGCAGTCAGGTCGTTCTTCGACATCAATCCCTGGCCTGGAGGAGGTCGGATGCCGGTCTGCTCGTTCACTCGGCCAGGTGTTGCAAGGCGTTTCGTTCCAGAGTCCGCTTGTTATTCCAGTACCAGAACCCGGTGGCAAAGCAGCGTGATGAAACCCACGACGCCGACAGCCGAGGAGCGTGGCGGCGGTCGGGTGCCGTTTGGTCCACTTGAAGCGCGCTCGACGAGGGGCGTCCGGCGCGCCTTGATCGGCTCGCCGGCCAGGTAGCGGCTGAGGTCGTCGGCCATGTCCTTGGCGGTGGCGTAGCGCTTGCGGGGCTCTTTCTGCAAGCACTTCATGCAGATCGTCTCGAGGTCGCGCGGCACGCGGATATTGCACGCCGCGACGGCGGAACCGGCTCTTCCTCGATGACCTGCTTGACGGTTTCGATCGCCGAGATCCCCTTGAACGGCGGCCGGCCGGTGAGCATTTCGTAGAGCATCGCGCCGAGCGAGTAGATGTCGGCCGGCGGGCCGGCCGATCTTGGTGTCTCCCCGGGCCTGCTCGGGCGCCATGTAGCTCGGCGTGCCCATGATCTGGCCGCGTATGCGTCTGGCCCTCGTCGATCTCGAGCCGCTTGGCCAGGCCGAAGTCGGTGATCTTGGGGACCCCGTCGCGCGTTGAAGAGGATGTTGGCCGGCTTGAGGTCGCGATGGACGATGCCGGCCTCGATGGGCGGCGTGCATCGCCATGGCCAGTGGCGACCATCCACTCGGCCGCCGCTTGGGCGGCAGCGGACGTCCCGCGGAGCCGATCGGCGAGGCTGCCCCCTTCGAGCAGCTCGAGCGTGACGAACGGGCGAGCCGTCGGATTCGCCGATGTCGTAAATCTGGACGATGTTCGGATGGCGAAGCGGGCGACCGCCTCGGCCTCGATCAGGAACCGGGCGATCTGGATCTCGTCGGCTTACCGCCGCGGATCATCTTCAGGGCGACGATCCGGTTCAACCCGCGGTGCCGGGCCTTGTAGACGACCCCCATGCCGCCCCGGCCCAGCTCGCCGAGCAGCTCGTAGTCGCGCGGTCCGTTCTTGAGAAACATCGCCGGCGCGGCCGACGAGCGCTGCGGGGCCTTGCGCGAATCAGGCCGCGCGCCTGGACCCCCGTCGGTAGTCTGACCCGAATTTGTTGCCACCACCAGGGTCAGCGCCTGCGAATCCGCGAGAAAGGAGGGCGACGGGGGCAACACACCGGATATCGAGGTGGCCGTACTCAACGATATCGCCGTTTCCTCGTCAGCGCCGCTGGTTATCTTCCTACCGCCGAAATCGCCCGTCGCCTGCACTGTCTCAAGAGCGTGCTCGGGCATCTCGATCGTTCCCGGGGAACGCAAACCGGGCTCTTTCCTCGGGCTCGGCGCCGTCGAGACGTCGATCGTTTCGGCGAAAGACGGCCCGGAGTCTGGTTCGATGTTTGGCTCCGCCGGTTCGGGCCAGGTTTGCGACGACCCACTCGACGCGTCAGAATCGTCCGCCACGGATGCGTTGGTGGGGAACTCGTCGGCGACAGATTCCATCGTGCCGTCGCGAGACAACGCAGCAAAGATCTGTCGGCACCTCGGGCATGATTGCATGTGCGCGTGCAAATCCAAACCTTCGAATTCGATGGTTCGCTCCGCCAAGAAATTCGAGAGTTGCTCTCGGCTCGGACAGACTATCATGGCGATCCCCCCGACTCACCGATCGCCTCCGCGCATGATCCGTCAACTCATACGCAGAAGGTTGGCGACTGTCACGGGTTTTGGGGAAAAATTAAAGTTATTCTATGCTACCACCTGTTGAGCCTTGAAATCCATTTGATTAGGATACTTTTCTGAACACGCCTGTTGGCGGTGCCCGCGCGAGGGTGATTGTGCGCAGCGAATCGGATCGGTCCTGGCGGTTCGGCGGCCGAACGAACGTGATGTTTTTCATCGACATGCCGCTTTTTGTGCTTGCACAGCCGGTTGCATCGATTTAGAGTTGATGCACCGACTTATCAGGTGATCGTAAGGCAACGAGTGCCCGACTGGGAGCGAACTATGAGGACGAAAGCACGAGCTTTGCTTGGGTCTGCGATTCTGTTGTTGCTCGCCACGGGGACGTGGGAGGCGAAATCCTTCGGCGCGAGTCAAGTCGCGATCATGGATAGCTTCGCGGGACAGATTACGTACGTCCCGGCGTCCTTTACCGCCGCGAATCACCCGTATGTTGTGGCAGGCGACTGGATCGTGGGCACGTTCTCGTACGAGCCGGTTGCGCAGACCAAGGGCAGCCCTGGCCTCTATAATTACACGGGCAGCGCCAACACCAGCGGCTACGTCCCCACCTTCAGCTTCGCGATCTACACGGTCACGAACAACGCTGGCGTCATTACACTACAGAATCAGGTGTTGACCGATAGCTTCACCGGGAACACCCTCGGGCCCGCTGACTATTACGCGGTCCAGCTCACGTACCATGCCGCGGGCACGTCTTCGACGTCCGGGACAACGCTGAACGTCAAGGCGGATTCCGTCGCCTTCCAGAGCAGCCCTTTTAGCACGACAGGCACCGCACCGATCAATTTCACGCTTTACAATCCGACTAACGCCTTCGATACGACTCCGGGTGCTTATACGAGCTCAAATCTCCCTCTCCCCGATCAAACGACGCTCACCGGTGATTTTGCATCCTCAAACGGCAAATCGCAGGGCGTGTTTACTTACGATCCGGGTGGCACGAGCATCATCACGGATATCACTTACACCTGGAACCCATACACCCAGTTTCAGCCCCAGTTCATGGTCCCGGAGCCGCCCGGTCTGGTGTTGGGCCTCCTCGCCATCGCGATCTGCACAGCCGGTTTCGGCGTATCTCGTCGCCGCCGACAGTTGGCAGCGTGAGGCGGTCAATTCAACGAGTCAGCAACGCCGCTCCGGTGGCCGGATCGAACCAGTGGCGGCGGCGCATGTCGACAGCCAGTATCACCCGATCGCGTGCCCGAAGCTCATGATTCGAGGGTAGTCGCGCGACCATTCGATGAGGGCCCGCGGCCAGGGTTGCGAGCAGCTCGGGCCCGTTGAACTCGAGATCGCGCACCTGGGCCTTGAACTCCAGTGACGAGGGCCCTGCTCCAGTCGAACCCTCGAGATTGACCACCGAGAGAGCCTCGGGCCGGATGCCAAGCTCGAGCTGGCACGGCTTGCCGTCCCAATCGGCCGGCAGGAATGCTCGCGCCGTCGTCCAGCTCAGGGACGCGTCGGCGGCGATGGGATGGATGCGGACCGCTTCGCCTTCGGGCTCGATCCGGCAGGGGAGAATGTTGATCGGGGGACTGCCGACGAAGGTCGCGACGAACCGGTGCGCGGGCTGCTCGTAGATCACGCGCGGGGTGCCGACCTGCAACAGCCGTCCGTGGTCCAGGATCAGCACGCGGTGGCCCATGAGGAGCGCTTCGGCCTGGTCGTGTGTGACATGGATCAGGGTCGTGCGGAACCGGCGCTGGAGGTTGACGACTTGCTCGCGAAGATTCGCCCGCAACGGCAGGTCGAGATTTGAGAACGGCTCGTCGAGCAAGATGACGCGCGGCTGGCGCACGCAGGGCGCGGCCGATGGCCACGCGCTGCCGTTCACCACCGGAGAGGTCGGCTGGGCGCCTCGACAACAAGCGGTCGAGCTCGAGCATGCCGGCAATCGTGTTGACCTTGAGCCGCACCTGGCTTCGGGGAACCCTCCGGGGACGAAGGCCAAACGCCATGTTGTCGAAAATCGACAGATGGGGATAGAGGGCTGGATGCTGGAAGACCATGGCCACGTCGCGCCGGTGGGGCGGCACGCCGGTAACATCGCGCCCGCCAATCCATACGCTGCCTGCGCTTGGCGGATCGAGTCCCGCGATCAACCGCAGGAGCGTCGTCTTGCCTGATCCGGATGGTCCCAGCACCACCAGCAATTCGCCGGCGGGAATTGCCAGCTCCAGGGGATGTAGCGCCGCGATCCCCCCGGCGAAGAACCGGGCAAGCTGCTTCAATTCTATTTCCGCCAAGACGCGTCTCGCGTTTCCTCGGTGATCTAATCGCGCGGTAACTCTGGGCTCCAACAAGGATTGTAATGCCCATCTCGCCGGAACGACATTCCGCCGCCAATCACTTGCTGCATGTGTTGACCCGATGTTAAACTTTAATCCAATACCTCGCCAACCGACGATCAAACCATGGGTAACGTCGCCGCACCGCCGGCAAAACGCCAGGGCGGCGGTCGAGAGACGGGGGGTGGCTCGATGTTGAAATTGCGGATGGGAGCGAGCCGAAGCTGTGACGGCGTGACGCGGCGCGACGTCTTGCGGGTCGGGTCCCTGGCTGGGCTCGGGTTGAGCTTGCCCGCGTTCATGCGGCTTCAGTCCAAGGCCGACATTGCGCCCGCGAATGGCGATGTGTCGTGCATCTTGCTCTGGCTGCAAGGGGGAATCAGCCACATCGACAGCTTCGATCCCAAGCCGCCAGGCCCCGGCGGAGATTCGCGGCGAATTCGGCGTGATCGCGACCAATGTTCCGGGCATCCACGCTCTGCGATCCGCTTCCCATGCTGGCGCAGCATCAGGACAAGTACTCGATTCTCCGCTCGCTGAACCCCAAGAACGGGTCGCACGGCGTGGCCGACGCCTACGTGATGTCGGGGCATCCCTTCAACGCCTCGCTGACCTATCCGGCGTATGGGGCGGTGGTTGCCAGGGAGCAAGGCGACCGGCGGTCGATGCCGCCTTACGTCCAGCTCGGGACGTCCGATCGATCAGCGGTTCGGCGGCGGCGTCGCGGGGTTCCTGGGCGACCAGTACAACCCGTTCGTCTTGCCGGGCGATGCTTCGAATCCGCGTTTTTCCGTCCGCGACGTCGTGCTGCCAGGGGGCGTGGATCGCGGCCGGTTCCAGCATCGGATGAAAGTGCTGCAAGCCGTCGATCGCTGGCAGAGCAAGATGGAGGCGAGCTCGTCGGCCGGTCCGCTGGCGGCGGCCGATACCTTTTATCAGAAAGCCTACAGCCTGGTGACGGCGCCCCACGCCAAGAAGGCGTTCGACATCCAATCCGAGGACCCCCGGCTGCGCGATCGCTACGGGCGCAACTCGCTGGGCCAGGGCTGTCTCTGGCGCGTCGCTTGATCGAGGCGGGCGTGCGGTTCGTGACCGTCACTGACGGCGGCTGGGACACGCACCAGAATAACTTCACGTCGCTCAAAGGCCGGCTCTTGCCCCGGCTCGACGCGGCACTTTCGGGCCTGCTTCAGGACCTTTCCGACCGCGGCCTGCTCGAGTCGACGCTGGTGGTCGTGCTCAGCGATTTCGGCCGGACGCCCAAGGTCAACCCATCGGCGGGCCGCGATCACTGGTCGACGGCGGGCATCGCCCTGTTGGCCGGCGGCGGCCTTCGGCCCGCGACGGTCGTCGGCCAGACCGACGCCCAGGGCGAACAGCCGACCGAGGCCCCCTATTTCACCGAGGACGTGGCGGCGACGATTTATCACTGCCTGGGCATTCCGCTCGACACCACCCACCAGACCCCCGACGGCCGGCCGATCCAGGATCAACGACGACGGGCGGCTGATCCGCGAGCTGGTCTGAGTCACGGATACCTCGCCACCGAAGCCCGCGACCGGTGTACCATGCGCCGTACACCGGCTCGGCCGACGATGACACGTCGATCCTGCACGGTGACGTTACTCATCCGTTCCGCGGAATGACCTCGCCATGGCACGATCGGCGCTGGCCGGTATCCTGCACGCCCTTGTCGCCATGCTCCGGGATACTGCTCTCGCGTGATGGCGTCTCTTGGCTCTCTGGTGACGTCCGATCGCGAGCCGGCGGAGCGGCGATCGCCATCCAGACGGACGATCGTCGCCGCTCCGAGACCTTCACGGCCGAGCAGCGCGACCACTGGGCCTATCAGCCGGTGAAACGGGCCGAGCCTCCGGCGGTCAAGGAGTCGGCCTGGGTCAAGAACCCGATCGACCGGTTCATCCTGGCCGAGATCGAGAAGCTGGGCTTGCCCCACTCGGCACCGAGGCCGATCGCGTGGCCTTGATTCGGCGCGTCACGTTCGACCTCACCGGCCTGCCCCCCTCGCCCGACGAGGTCGCCGCGTTCGTCGGCGACCACCGCCCGGACGCCTACGAACGGCTGGTCGATCGCCTGCTGGCCAGCCCTCATTATGGCGAGCGCTGGGGCCAGCACTGGCTCGACCTGGCTCACTACGCCGATTCCAACGGCTTCGAGCTCGACGCCGAGCGGCCCGACGCCTGGCGCTATCGCGACTGGGTCGTGCACGCGCTCAACGCCGATCTGCCCTACGATCGCTTCTTGATGCTCCAGATCGCCGGCGATGATCTCTGCGCCCGGCGATCGCGACGCCCTGATCGCCACGGGCTTTTGCCGGTGCGGCCCGCGCGAGGTGGTCGGGCGGCAACGTCATCCCCGAGGTCAAAGCGGCAGTCCGAGCTGACCGAGATCACCGGCACGGTCGGCTCGGTCTTTCTCGGCCTGACGATCGGCTGTGCCCGCTGCCACGACCACAAGTTCGACGCGATCCCCACGACCGACTATTACCGGCTCCAGTCGTTCTTCGCGGCGTCGGAGCTGACCGACGTGCCGATCGCCTCGGACAAGGAGCGCGAGGCCTACGCGGCCGCGGAGAAGGCGATCGAGGAGAAGGTCGCGCCACTCAAGAAAGCAGCTCGCCGCGCTCGAGGCTCCTTATCGCGCCGCGCTCAAGGCAGCGAAGCTGCCGCATGCTCAGCCCCGAGGAACGCGCGGTCGTGAACACGCCCGCGAAAGACCGGACGCCGGCGCAGAAGAAGCTGGCGAAGGGCCTGGAGACGTCGCTGCGGATCACCTGGGAAGAGGTCGCCGCGGCGGTCGCGGCCAACCCGGCCGACCACGCCCGGCGCGAACGGCTCAAGCGCGAGATCTACGAGATCGAGCGAACGCTCCCGCGGCCGCCGGCGCACGCGATGGCGCTCGTCGATGAGAAGTCGAAAGTCGACCGACACGTTCGTGCTCCGCCGCGGCGATTACAAGATGCGTGGGCCGAAGGTCGCCCCCCGGCCGCCGGGCGTGATCCTGGCGTCGCAGCGCGGCGGCTCGTTTCCGGCCGCGATCGAGGGCAAGGGCGACAAGACCGGCCGCCGGGCGGCGCTGGCGAAATGGCTGACCGAACCCGGGCAATCCCTCTGACCGGCCGGGTGATCGTCAACCGGCTCTGGCAGTATCACTTCGGCCGGGGGATCGTGGCGACGTCGAGCGACTTCGGCGTGCGCGGCGAGCCGCCGTCGCATCCCGAGCTGCTCGACTGGCTCGCCTCCGAGCTGGCCGCCGGCGGCTGGCGGCTCAAGCCGCTCCATCGCCTGATGGTGACCTCGGCGACCTATCGCCAGTCGAACCGGCCCGACCCCAAGCTGGCGGCCGACGATCCCGAGAACTCGCTCTTTGGCCGCATGAACCGCCGCCGGCTCGATGCCGAGGGGGTCCGCGACGCCATGCTGGCCGTCTCGGGCGAGCTGAATCCCAGGATGGGCGGTCCAGGCGTGATCGCCCCGCTCGAAAAGGAAGTCAAGGACCTGATCTTCACCGAGGCCGAGGTCGTCGACCTCTGGCCGGTCGACCGCGACCCCGCCGAACACGCCCGGCGCTCCCTCTATCTCTTCCGCAAGCGAAACGTGCGCTATCCCCTCTTCGACGCCTTCGACGCGCCCGACACCCAGAGCGCCTGCCCGCGCCGCGCGACCAGCACCCACGCCCTCCAGGCCCTGACGCTCTCAACAGCGAACTGGCGGCCGGTCGGGCTCGAGTCCTGGCGGCGCGGATCTGCGCGAGGGCGGCGAGGACGTCGACGATCGCATTCGGCGGGCCTACCAGATCGTCCTGGCCCGCGAGCCGAAGCCGTCCGAGATCGAGCGAGCACGAGGCGTTCTTGAAGAGCTCAGGCCGAGAGAATCGAGCGCGACAGACTCGCGCCGGACGGCCTTGCCGGCGCGGCGGCCAATCGCCGACCGCGCCGATGCCGAGCGCGCTGGGTTGATTTTGCGCTGGCGCTGTTGAATAGCAATGAGTTTCTCTACGTCCCTGATGACGCGGTCTCTGTCGATCGCACAACAGCGGATTCTGGAGGACCGATCATCGATGGCGACCGCGACTCCAGCACCCGAAGACAGCGATCGCCAAGCCGCCTCACGCTCGACGACTCGTTCGAACGGCTGGGCGGTATTCCGCTTGTCGCGGATTCTGGCCAAACCCGCGCCCGGCACGGCCACCGAGGCCGACGTGCTCGAAGCGCAGCGGCGATTCATGACCGGCTCTACGAACTGGTCGACGGAGTGCTGGTGGAGAAAGCGATGGGCTATCGCGAATCGCTCCTGGCGGGCGCATTGATCCAGATCTTGCGGAATTTCGTCAGTTCCCCGAAACCTCGGTGTGGTTTCGGCGCCTGATGGCGATCGTTCGCCTTTTTCCTGGCCTCGTCCGGATTCCGGACGTTGCGTTTGCCTCGTGGGACCGACTTCCCGATCGCAAGATTCCCAAGGAGCCGATCCCGTCGCTGGCTCCCGACCTTGTCGATCGAGGTCTTGAGCGAGTCGAACACCGTGCCGAGATGGAACGCAAGCGAGGCGAGTATTTCGCGTCCGGCGTGCGGCTGATCTGGGAATTTGATCCGGAGCTGCGTGTTGTCGACGTCTATACTCCCGACGGTTCGGTCACGCGGTCTCGATGGCTCGGGCAGACGCTCGACGGCGGCGATGTGCTTGCCTGGGTTTACGCTTGCGCTCGATGACTTGTTCGCGGAGCTGGATCGGCACGGTTGATCTCAGGACCGATCACGACGATTCACGAACTCTGAAAGGAAACTTGCCATGTCTCAGCCTACCCGCCTCCGCCGCTGTCCCGGCCCGCAGCCGTTCGCTCCGCGCAGCCGGCGCGAGTTTCTCAAGGTCGCCGGCTGCGGGTTCGGGCTGCTCGGGCTGGCGGACCTGCTGGCTCGCGACGCTCGCGCCGCCGCGCCCGCCGGGCCGCTGGCGCCCCGGCCGGGCCACTTGCCGGCCAAGGCCAAGCGCTGCATTTTCCTGTTCATGACCGGCGGCCCCAGCCAGATGGATCTCTTCGACCCCAAGCCGCTCTTGAACCGGCTCGACTCGCCAGCCGCTGCCCCCGAGCTTCGGCAAGATTCACAGCCAGTTTCTCGAGGCCGACCCGCTCTGCCTGGGCAGCCATCGCAAATGGGGCAAATACGGCCAGTCGGGAATGGACATGTCGGACCTCGTGCCCGCACCTGCACGCCCACGCCGACGACATCGCGCTCTTTCGATCGTGTTATGCCGATAGCGTGATCCATGCGCCGGCCATGTATCAGATGACGACGGGCCGGATCATGATGGGATTTCCCAGCCTGGGGAGCTGGGTCACTTACGGCCTGGGCTCGGAGAGCGACAACCTGCCGGCCTACGTGGTGATGACCCAGCCCGAGGGAACGCCCGAGGGAGGCGCGCCCTGCTGGGGGGCCGGGTTTCTTGCCGGCTCATTACCAGGGGACGCTCTTCCGCAACGGGCCGGCGCCGATCGTCAATCTCGAGCCGCCCGCGGGTGTCTCGCTCGCGCGCCAGCGCGGGATGCTCGACCTGCTGCGGTCGATGAACGAGCAGGACCTCGACCCGGCCGACACCGAGCTGTCGGCGCGGATCGCGAGCTACGAGCTGGCGTTCCGGATGCAGAGCTCCGCTCCCGAGGCGGTCGATCTGTCGCGCGAATCCGAGACGACCAAGGCCCTCTACGGCCTCGACGATCCCGCGGACAGTCGAGTTCGGCACGCGCTGCCTGCTGGCCCGCAGGCTGGTCGAGCGCGGGGTGCGGTTCGTCCAGCTTTATTCCGGCGGTGGCCCGGTCGCCGTCCAGTGGGACGCGCACGACGACATCGACGCCAACCACGAAAAGATGTGCGGGATGACCGACAAGCCCGTGGCCGCGCTCCTGGCCGACCTCAAGCGCACGGGCCTGCTCGAAGATACGCTGGTCGTCTGGGGGGGCGAGTTCGGCCGGACGCCCGTGCGCCAGGGGGGCGGCCGCGGCCGCGATCACAACGCGACCGGCTTCACCATGTGGATGGCCGGCGGCGGCGTCAAGGGCGGCACGACCGTCGGCGCGACCGACGAGGCCGGCCTCATGGCCATCGAGGACCGCGCCCACATCAACGACATCCACGCCACGATCCTGCACCTGATGGGCCTCGACCACAAGCAGCTCACGTTCCTGCACAACGGCCGCGACGAGCGGCTCACCGACGTCGGCGGGCATGTGATCAAGGCACTTTTGATGTAGTCATCACGCTCCGCGTGATGGATTGGCGAGCTACAGGCCGATGCAGCGCGACCCGCAGGCGGGCCGATTCCAGGATCTTGACCCCACGGAGCCGTCGGTCTTGCGCCAGGGCGCCCTTCGCCTGCGCGTCGCGGTTGGCCTCCACGTTCTTGGAGCACAACGCGGCGTCGGGGTGATCGCCGCCGAACCGCCGGCGCAGGGTCTCGAGCACCTTCTCATAGAGGGGCTGGGCCTGCTCGTACTTTCCCTGATGGGCGAGGTTGGTCGCTACGTTCTCGCAACAAAACGCGGTGCTCGGGTGGTCGTCACTCAGCAAACGCCGGCAGATTTCGAGCGCTTTTTCGGCCACCGGCTGGGCCTGGCCGTACTTCCCCTGCGCGTCGAGGTTGGCCGCCAGGTTGTTGTAGCTGCCCGCGGTGTTGGGGTGGTCGTCTCCAAGCACTCGACGGCGGATCTGGAGCAGCTTCTCGAAAAGCGGCTGGGCGTCGGCGTACTTGCCCTGGGCGTAGCGGTTGACCGCCAGGTCGTTATAGCTGGTGGCGGTGTCGGGGTGGTTGTCGCCAAGCACGCGGCGGCGAATCTCCAGCGATTTTCGTGCAGCTTTGGGCCTGGGTGAACTTTCCCTGTTTGCTCTGGTTCAGCGCGAGGTTGTTGTAACTGGTGGCGGTGTCGGGGTGGTTGTCGCCAAGCATGTGGCGGCGAATCTCCAGCGACTTTTCCAACAGCGGCTCAGCCTGGGCATACTTCCCCAGGGCTTTGAGCTTCATCGCTTGTTTGTTATAGCCGGCGGCGGTGTCGAGGTCGTCATCAGTGCGCCACTCGGGGTGGTTGATCGGCCGATGGTCTTGGCGCCACGCCGCTGACCAGATCCAGGAAGCGGGCCGGCTAAAACAGCGCCACGAACAACGGAACCACGACTTTGTTGAACATGAGATGCTTCCCATGAGACCTTCAATCCGGATCACCCACCAGGACGAACGCCGCCCAGAAATGCGGGTGGTCATACGGGTGTCTGCCACTTGATTTGGTTGCGGGTGAGGTTCCGCGCCGGCCACAGTGCGCTTTTCGACCTTTGCCGGCTGCCGCACGTCGCCGCGCGAAAGGGCCGCGAGCTCGCGGTCAGTCTGGTCCGCCGTCAAGCTCCGCAGCCAACGCTTCGCCTCGTCCAACGCCTCCGCTTTGGGAATCGGCTTTGACAACCCAGTTCGCTTGCCCAGCAGGTTCTGATAGAACCGCATCATCAAGAGCGAGGTTGCGTGGTCGTCCGGCTTTCCAGAGCGACAGGCAAACGCTGCGCACCCGCCATCAAGAATGCCTGAGCGAACCCCATCAAGCCTTCGCTGCCGGCCTCACGGCCCGAGGGCGTCTCGCAGGCCGACACCGTCACCAGGTCGGCCTTCAGATTCCAGCTTCGCTGGATTTCGCGGACGGAAAGCCGGCCGTCAAAGACGGGCTTGTTGAGTCACGGCCTGCTCGAGCGGATCGGGCAGGCCGGTCTGAGTCAGGATCACGGCCGAGCGACTCGGCACATTCTCGTCGATCACCCCGCAAGTCGCCAGATGGATAAAACCGAACCGAGCCAATTCGCCCGAAGCGGCGATGCGATCGAGCTCGCGGCTCGCTCGCGTCGGGTCCGAGCAGGGCCCGCGTGGATCGATCGCAGGCTTTGAACAGCGCGGCAATCGCCTCGACTTCGAAGCGTTTGGTCGGCAAGGGGGCGTCTGGAGTTCATAGACAGGGTCGCCCAGGGCCAGGAGGCCAGCATGGCGGTCCGGCTGGCGCTGCTCGCTCAGGTACTTGTAAACGGTGCCGAAGGTGCGTAGCTCACGGCCCAGGTGTCGTCGTCGGCGAGCAACACCTCGATCGGAATGCCCGCCATGGTGCTGGAGGGAAGGACGATCAGCCTCCGCGCGGGTGGCAGACCGTCGGCAGTGGCGCCCAAGGCCTTGGCGAGCGGATCGAGCCGCTGGGCGCGTAATTTCTGGACCAGAGGCCGCACGTCCACCGCCCGGCGCCGGGCGGCTCCGGAGCACCGTCCAGACTTGGCCCGCGAGCGCAGTGTCTTCTTCAGTCCAGAGCCCTTCCCGGCCAGACCCCGCAGTCAGGACCCAGGTCGGGGCACCCTGGGTGCGGACGACGACGCCCCAGTGCTCGCCGTCGGGATCGGCCGCGTTGGGCCCGGCGGTGGAATATCAACCCAAGCGACCAGGGCGGCGTCTGCGGGTAAGGCGGCCTGGATTTCGTTGAGCTTGGCGACCTGGCCTGCTAGCGGGCCATGTTCGCATAGGAGATGGGTCTGAAATTGACCGAGGGCAACGCTGGCCAGTTCGCGGCTGCCGCTTCAGGTCCTCGAACCGCTTCGCCCGCTCGGCGTTGTCGAGGTCCTTCGGCTTGGATTCGACGACTTTGTCGAGCCGTTCCAGTTCGGCGGTCAATCGCGGAGTGGGCTCGCTCGGCGGAATGAAGCCGCCGGTCCTGGCTGGCGGCCAGCTCGTCGAGCATGCCTCGTCCCATGCCTTCCTCCAGCGCCTGCCACGCCTGGGCCGGCTGACCGAGCCGGGCCAGCACGGCGGCCAGGCCGTCATGCGCGGTTCCACGGCCTGCGCCCATTCAGCCCGGTGAAGTTGACGCGGAGCTGTGCCGCCTCCAGGCTCTTCACGGCGCTCTCCCATCGCCCTTTGCGCCTCGGCGTGCTTCCCCTGGTGCGCAAGTTGATCGCCAGGTTGCTGTAGATTCTGGCGGTGATGGGGTGGTCGTCGGTGAGCAGCGGCGGGACGTTGATCTCGAGCGCCTTTCGTCAACCGCCTGATGCCTCGGCGTACTTCCCCTTGGGCTTCCAGCGTACGGGCTTGCTCGTTCATGGCATTGCCGACTGGTTGGCGACCGGAATCTCTGATCCCCGAGCCGGAGCCGTTCGGCCTGATGGTTTTGGGCTGGGCCCTTGACCATTAACAGGAAATGGGCTGGCCAAAACGAGCACACCAAGCAACCGCGCCATGAGTTTGCTGAACACGAGATGCCTCCGCCGAAACGTGTCAATCGGATCACCCACCAGCACAAACGCCGCCTAATGTAGTCATCACGCTCCGCGTGATGGATTGGCGTCACGCGGAGCGTGACGACTACTTTGGAATGCTCAATCCGGATCACCCACCAGCACGAACGCCGCCCAGTAGTACGGGTGGTCATACGGCCGTATGCTGCTTGATTTGGTCGGCGGCGGTGCACCGGGCGATCGTGGCGTCGTTGACCTTCGCCAGCGGCCGCACCTCTCCACGCTGAAGGGCGGCCAGCTCGCTGTCGACCTGGTCCACCGTCAAGCTCCGCAGCCATTGCTTCGCCTCGGCAGACGCCTCGGCCTTGGGCATCGGCTTTGACAGCCCCGGCCGCTTGCCCAGCAGGTTCTGGTAGAACCGGGTCATCAAGAGCGACGTGGCCTTGTCGTCCACCCTCCACAGCGACAGGCACACGCTCCGCGCTCCGGACATCAAGAGCGCCTGGGTGAAACCCACAAAGCCCTCGCCGCCGGCATCACGGCCCAGGGCGGTCTCGCACGCCGAGAGCGTCACCAGCTCGGCCTTCAAGTCCCAGCTTCGCTGGATCTCGCGGACCGAGAGCCGGCCGTCGAAGACCGGCTTGTGGTTCAAGACCTGCTCCAGCGGGTCGGGCAGGCCGGTCTGGGTCAGGATCACCGCCGAGCGCTGAGGGATCGCCTCGTCGATCACGCCGTGCGTGGCCAGGTGGATGAAGCCGAACCGCCGCCAGTTCGCCCGAGGCGGCCAGGCGGTCCAGCTCGGGCTCGCTCGCGTCGGCTCCGAACAGGGCCATGGTCGGCCGATCGTCGGATTTGAAGAGCGATGCGAGCGCCTGGGCCTCATCGCGCGTGCCTGGCAAGGGGGCGAAGTCGTCGTCGCCTGACCGCGCCGCCAGCAGCACCTGCTGCAGTTTGCGTTGCTCGGCGATCGCGACCGGTGCCGGCCGGGTGTCGATCACCACGCCGAGCTTGCCTGGGGCCAGCTACAAGTACCTGAACTGAACGAGTTGGCCCGGCGATGGCGACGCTCGCCTACGACTGCCGCCGGCCGGAGAAGTTTCACGCTGAGCTGCTCGACGCACTCAGGATCGTAGACCGAGGCGACATGACTCCGGCGCAAATGCGCGGCGCCTGGGCAGGCGAGATTGGGCAGACACAGTTCATGCCATCGTCATACTTAAAGTTCGCCGTTGATTTTGACGGCGGCCAGCATCGCGACCTCATCCACAGTGTGCCCGACGTGCTCGCATCGACGGCAAACTACTTAAAGAGCTACGGCTGGCAGCCGAGCCAGCCCTGGGGGCCGGGCAGCACGAATTTCTCCGTGCTGCTGGAGTGGAATAAGAGCGAGGTCTATTCGCGCACGGTTGCGTACTTCGCGGAACAGCTGGTGGGCAAACGGTAGCAACGAACCTCGTTTCCACCATCAGCCTGAAGCGCAGCACCCAAAATCTTCAGCTATCCACAAGTTCGCCGGCCGATTACCCCATCTGTTGGAGTAATACCCAAACTCAGAAACCTTGACTTATGTTGCCTGCCTCTGTGCGAGGGCGATCACATCGAAACCGTGAGTCAAATCAAACGCCTGGACGGCCGTCACCAACCCACCGCAACGCCGCAGGTGGGTCGCGGATAACGCGATTTGGTATAAGAGCGGACAATGGCCGAAACTGGCGCGGATTGCATATGTAGCAAATTGCCCGATACCGATTTCTAGGGTTTCCCGACATTTATCGGTTGGCCAAGTACCGGGTCGATCATCTGCCCCAAGGCATAACCAGTTGCCGTGAGTTGATAGCGGTAGCGGTTGCGCCGATCGATCGTGATCCAATTGTTCGCAACAGCCTTATTGATCCCGCGCAGGAAATCGCCGTCACGTATATCGAAAAAATAATTGCGCTGAAGCGTGCCGTTCGCCGGTATCTGATGGCGCATGAAAACGTCGAGGATTTGGCGGCTGACATCCTCATCGGAGGGTCGGTCAAGCATGGGGCACCAATGTTCGAGAGACGAACTCGATAACATTAATCCAAAGCGCGCTTACCGTACGGTGGCCCAGCCCATTCCCGAAAGTTATCCCCTTTTGGAACAGCAACAGAAGCATTTGCGTTTGAAGGCAGTTCATAACGAGAAGCTGTCGTAGTTTGGTTGAGTGATCTGCTAAGTGGCGGAAGCGGAAGTCGGTCATCCATAGCTAATCCGCAAAATCTGATTTTTCGCCACTCACTAATTTATTGAGCTCGTGTTTAGCCAATTTCATCAGTTTGTCGGAAAGCAAATTGAACGGAGAGTCAATTATGAAGTTATTGCCGCTACTAGACCGATCGGGAAACGCAAAATTTTGGGCTGATCCCCGATCCAGTTGGATGGTCGATCTGGAGGGTAATGCCGTCGCGTTGATTGCCGTTGATGCCGTCTACGATAGGAACGGCGCTCAACTCGGATGGTGGTACGGCGATCACCTCAGGAATAGAAATGGCCAAGTGGTGCTGTTTGTATTCCGAAGCAAAATCGACGGTCTGATGATGCCTGCCGAAAAGCCAATTTCACGGGTGCCGACTTTGCGGGTGCCGTCGGGAAAACCCAATTTTGAGCGGCTGGGAGTTAAGCCTGCAAAAAAGCACGAATGGGCGGATGTCACATCGTTGCCTTTTCAAGATCGAAGCCGCCGAACATTGGCTCAAATTAAACGGGCTTTGGCTTTGGCCGCAGACAGCAATTCGAGAACCAGAGAACCCAAGTCCGCTTTGGCATCGTAAGCGGTCATCCTTAGTGGCGGGTGTTACTTCCGGAATGGTACAAGCGAGGATAGGCGCGGTGCTAACTGGCAACTCGCACCATGTGCGTTGTATGATTTGTTGATCAACTAAGAGCAGAGAGATGATTGAGCTTTATCATCACGGGTCCTCAGTTTGCGCAGCCAAAGTTCGACTCGTGCTAGCAGAAAAAGAGATCGAGTGGAGCTGCTCGCGGCCGGGCCATTGCTAGGCGACGACGCAAAATATGACGGTACTGGTATGCTGGTTTACCGCGTGTCGCAACGCAAGGAAGCAGAGGCTATTGCGCAGAGCGACCCGTTTCACGCCAAAGGCCTGCGTACGTATACGCTTAAACCCTGGCAAGTTAACGAAGGCAGCTTTGATATACGCTTGTTGTTTTCCGAGCGACGGTTCGACTTGCTATAGCGCGGCCTGCGATACTGTTCGCGCACATATGGGCTCAGGCAAAAAGCGAAGCTAATCGGAGGTTTATTTGATGACGAGTAGTCTTACCAAAGAATTCACACCAATCCCATTGCCTGACTACGTCGAGCTGCCAATTGATGAAATGCGCCGTAGGGCCAAAGTGTTTTACGACATGATACGCAAGCGGCACACGGTTCGTGCCTTTTCATCTAAACCAGTTCCCCGTGATATCATTGAACAATGTCTTCTCACGGCAGGGACAGCACCGAGCGGTGCCAATCATCAGCCTTGGCATTTCTGCGTCATCGGTGATCCTACGAGGAAGAAGCTTATTCGCGATTGCAGCGGAGAAAGAAGAGCGAGCCTTTTATTCTGGCCGCGCTGGTCAGGAGTGGTTGGATGCTCTTAAGCCCCTCGGGACTGATGCTAACAAGGCGTTTCTTGAAACAGCGCCATGGCTCATTTGCATTTTTGGGTCACGGAAAAGCCGCAGCGCCGACGGCGTTATGCGAAAGAATTATTATGTACCTGAGTTTGTTTCTATCGCGACTGGCTTTTTGATAGCTGCACTACACCAAGCCGGACTTGCAACGCTCACCCATACTCCAAATCCCATGGGTTTTTTAAATGAGATTTGCCAACGTCCGCCCACCGACAAAGCTTACATTCTGCTAATCGTTGGATACCCCGCGGCGGATGCCACAATTCCGCTCCATGCGACAGAAAAAAAGTCACTGCAGCATATTGCTACCTTCTTTTGAACGCAGGGAGCAGTGGAGGTTCCAATGGAAATACTTCTGTACTATGCACCTATTGCGGGCTCGCTTGTTGCTAAGGCAACCGAGAAACCGACGCGACCTTTACCGAGAGAGACGCCTCGATCCGCCGCCGGTCGTTGGGGTCGGGACCTTTTATAGCCAATAAGTTTCTATTTTCATCAGAGGGCTAATATTCATCGGCCAGCATGATGGTGATTACGCGCTCGGTCACGGAAGGGTCAGACGGATCGGGCGAATGGTGCGTCAGGTTTTTGTCGTAATAATCGATTTTGAACAAGATCGTCTCACCGTTGACCTCGAACGAGCCAAAATCATGCTCTTCGTGTGGGTCATTGGCATGGCAAAAATCGTCAAAGGCCGCGATGGCTTGGAAGATGCGCTCGACAGCTTCTTGGCCCAGGGCAGCGACACCTGGCGTCATGACGGCATGGCCGCCGGGCAGGCATTGACGTAGCTCATCGTTAAGTGCGCGAACGCGGTCGGTTGGGGTGTCCATGGCTGATCTCCAGAAGTGATGGTTGGGGAAGTGCTCGGGCCTTGGGGATAGGCCCGAGCCATTGCGGTACCGGCTAGGCCGCGGTGGGCTTGAGCAGGGCGAGTGTCGCGCGATGCAGTACGGCGGATGCTTGTTTTGGATAGTCGCGCCATCGGACGGTGAGCATGTCGCCATCTTTCTCAGTAATGATCGCTTCCCACCAACCTGCGTTCAGTTCGTCCCGGGCAATCACCAGGTCGCCGACATCAATGTCGTCCCAGGTCGCGGGCAGCCCGGGCGCCGGTGCCGGGTCGGCGAATTGCAACAGCTGGTCAAAGATGGCCGTTCGAACTAGCGGCACAAAGCCATGACCGCTGGCGTAGATTTTGCCGACCGTTAGCTGGGCGGCGAATTGAGCCAGTTCAGGGCTGTCGATCTTCAGGGCGCGCAGCTGCATGAGCCCAGCAGCTTTGGTGGCCAGGTCAACCTGGTGAGCTGGAAACGTCGCTGCCTTGGGCTTGCCGCTGGGATCGACGCCAAACACGATGATCGCAGGCCCCGATTTAGCCGCTGCATTGCCGTTAGAAGCCTCTGCAGTGCTCCTAGAATCCGAAGGGGGCCGCTGGTGGCCCCCTGTCGGTAACTTCGGATTGGGTGCGGCCGTATGGCCTGTCGCCGCGTTATTAAGTCTAGGCATGGTCATCCTCCAAAGTGAGCCGAGCAGCCGGTATCGCTGCTCAGTTTGAGTGTGGAGGAATATAATCCTAATGTCAAGTCAATCAGGCCAAATTGTGTCTAAAACAGCTATTATATCAATGGTTTACGGTCGCAGATAAGGTACAGCTGGCAATATCGGTTTTGGCAGGCGTGGCGGTCGTCAATGCGGTTGCCGTTGCAAATGTTCAAATGGGTTTGCGCGCAGTACCGCCAGATCGCCAGCTGCACGAACCGGGGAAACACCTGCGGGAACGTTCGGTTGAACGGCCGGGCATCAATCCTGGTTGAGACCGTCTGGATGATGTCGGCGCAACCGTTGGGCCTGTAGCAGGCGGCACCATAGGGATGGATGGCGCCGAGCCGGTGCAGGATGCCGGTGCGGTGCAGAAAATTGTGAACCAGCGTATCGACGGCGATCATGCTGGCGCCGACTTCGGACCAGACCGTTTTGTTGCTGGCGAGCAGCAGGCTGGACAGTGCCATCATTAAAACCTTGTCCGCCACGCCATGGATCTGGCGCAGCGGTCCGACCAGATTCTCGATCATCCTGGCGATACGGTCTGGGTCCGTTCGATCATCCGGTTCGGCTAATTGACGGTCGATCCAAGCCACTAAGTCACCATCGGCAATATCTCGAATAAACAAAAACAGGCTATACGCCGTTTGGTTCAGGCGGCCATTGCGCAGCAAGTGCTTCGGCAACGGACAACCCGACATATGATCAGGCTCGTTGCAGGTCCCTGATCCCTTGCGATAACCGCAATCGTGAAACTGCCAATAGGTTTGTAGCTTGGGGCAGGCTGGATCGTCCTCCAGGTCAGCAGCAATGGCGTCCCAGGTCAAAGCGCCATGCGTGTCCATGTAGTCGGCGGCAACGGCGTCGGCGATCCCCTGATAACTGAACAAACGCACCATCCAGTCGAACAGCACCGGGGTATTGTGGACTTCGATGGCGTTCAGCACGCCGTTGTTGACCAACTCATCACGGGAGTCATCGACAAAAGACGCAGACCCCGCCAAACAACACACGGCGTAGATAAGTCTGTGGGCATAGGCGTAACTGTCGCCTCGCCCAGCCAAGGATCTGTTCACCAGCGCGCGTGACGGTGGTTTCCGGGCAGCGAGCATCAGATCAGGGCCACGAGCTGACGCTGACTGTCGGTATCACCATCGATGTACCGCTGGGTGGTCAGCAGGGACCGGTGACCAGCCAGCACCTGAACGTCGCGCAATGACCCGCCAGTGCGATGCACCAGCCGCGCCGCTCTCGTAATAAAGGTCCTGCGGCCAGAATGGGACGAACAACCCGTAAGCCCAATAGCGCGATAGGCTTTGGCAAACCAGCACACAATGGCGATGGGCCGCATCGGACCACCTCGCTCAGACTGAATGACCGCGCCGCTTGTTCCAGAATGATTGGCGCGCAGTTGCATGAGGGCTTCGCGCAGATCAGGGTGAATTGGAATAACCCGTCCACTGGCTTTCTTGGCCACGCGATCCCGCAGCTCCAAGGTGGTCGCGATCTCACCCGTCGGATCGACCACCATGTCCCAGGTCAGGTTGGCGATTTCAGCGGCATGCAGCCCAGCCTTCAACGACAACAGCACAATGACCTGGTTGCGAATTGGATGCCGGGTGTGGTGAGCGAAGAACAGCAGGTCTTCGACGTGAGCTTGACCAAGAATTTTTGCGCGCTTGCCAATCATTTGCCGTACGAAAATTAGGTACAGTTTTATTGTACGGCCATCGACCATGACCGCAATAGAAACATTGCAATGCCTACGGAGATGATTTTGTTAGTAAGCCGCTGCTTAAGTTTAGGCAGCTGACGGGCGACTTATGGCGTCGAAATTAGACCCCTGCTAGTCGCAACTACCCAACGGTTGCCCCAGCGAACAATAGAATCAACTCTCCCCACTCCCGGCACCGAATCTCCGCGCGTCGCCCTCCAGATGCCATTTGGCCCTTTCAAGACCGCCGTGCCATTAATAACTTCACGAAGCGTCCAGCCCGCAATGGTTGTCGGTCTCGACTCCGGCATCGGAGCGAGTTTCGCCCGAGTTTGGAAATGCCTGGCCCTGGGTTCTATCGAGGCTTTATGCTGCTGCGCGACCGCCGGTTCTTTGCTTGCGGATGGAGTTGGCGGAGCAGCGCCAAGGGATGGCTTCCCGCGGCTGCTGTCTGACGAAGAGGAGAGCTTCGGGCTATTGGGTGCTTCCGCAGGAGTTCTCTCGATCCGTCTCATTTTTGGGATCGGGGATACGAGCCGAAGAGGTGGGACTTTGCTCGGGTAGGCTCGAAGAAGCCGCATTCGGATCCGGAATAGGATCCCCCTTCGATCCGCCCATCCACGCCAAACCAAATGGCGATGGTAGACCACTTATGACAATCCACGCCAAGCCAGACGATGCTACTAGCGCACCTACGATAAGCCCCGCGCGGATTCGTTGGCCGTAGCGAGACGCGGTCGAGGGTAAGACCCGGTTCCGTTCATCGATCTTGATTTCGCGAGAGCGTGCAGACGACGCTGCCTTGGGCATCGTAGTGCTCTGATCGATCCTCCCCAAGGATCCAAGCTTACCGTCCCAACCCGTCGTTTCCCAGGCGCTATTCAACGCGGGTTCGCGGCGCACTTGTATATCGAAGCGAACTTGTCTCGCTTCCAACTCATCGTTTATTGGTTGTCCGGCCGACATCATTCAAATGCCTTGCGTGGCCCGTGCCTTGCGTGGCCCGTTCCAATGGTAAAGTCCGGACCTAAATGGACGCTTAACAGGTGCATGAGAACTTCGCCGCCGTGCGAGAGCCGCAGGTCAATGTTCGGCTTGAAGCCGAGAACCGGTTTCTCCGCCATCAACTCAGTACCTTATCCCTGTTGTATGGTGGACTTCAAGAATCGGCCTCATCAACCAAGAAGCCGGAGACAATCAACTGACTAACAAATTGAGTTTCAGCAGTCAGTGTGGCGGAAGCACCACGACCCTCGCACCGACGGGCGTGCGCTGGTAAAGGTCAATCACGTCTTGGTTGATCATGCGGATGCAGCCCGAGGAAACGCTCGTGCCGATGGTCCACGGTTCGACGGTGCCGTGGATGCGGTAGAGCGTGTCCTTGTTGCCCTGCCAGAGGTACATGGCGCGGGAACCAAGCGGATTGCGCGGGCCGCCGGGCATGCCGAGGCCGCCTTGCAGTTCGCTCATCTGCCGCCTCAGCTCGGGCTGGCGCTGAAATCATCTCCTTGGGCGGATACCAGTCCGGCCACTCCTGCTTGTCATGGATTGTTGCTGCGCCCGACCAGCCGAAACCTTGGCGCCCCACGCCGACGCCATAGCGGAGCGCCCGTCCACCACCTTGGACAAGATAAAGGAAGTGATTTTGCGGATCGATAATGATCGTGCCGGGTTGCTCCCGCGTCGGGTAAAAGGCGGTCCTGCGCAGATATTCCGGGTTAATATCGGACAGATTTATCGACGGGATGGGAAAGCGCTCGCCGTCAACCGGCGCATAGAGAGCCGCATATTGGCTTCTGAGAGGAGGGTTGATGGTCCATGCCATTTCGCCTGGCCGCGCCGGTGCCGCTCGCTCGGTTGGTTGGAGGTTCGGCGCAATCTCCATTGCCGGCAATGACCCTCCCGGCCGAATTGACTGAGGAGATGGACCGACAAAACCTGGGCACGTCCAAGGGTAGCGGTCGTCGCAGTCCTGCGCCGACGCACTGTGGGCGGTCAATGCGGCGATGATGGCGAGCCCGATGGCGAATAAGCGATAGCGCGACATCCGCCGATTATGTCCTCGTCTTGAACCGCAATTGATCGGCCCGCACATGAAGGATCGTTTCCATGGCAAAATATTGTTACATGACGACTTGGCGAAATTAGGACTGGTTTTTGTCGAACAATCTCTTGCGCATCGGGGGTGGGGTCAACGGGTGCAAGCCGACCTGGGGCCGCATTTGCGCGCCTCCTGAATGATGGACGGATTTGCCTGACCAACAACGGCGCCAGTGCCCTGAATCGGGGGTAGTTGAGAGCTCAAATCACACGCCAGAGATTTTTGACCAATAAAGGACCGACGATACGGCGAAAAAAACAGGAACAAACGTCGTCAATTGTCACAGAACGCTACCCTAATCATCAGATTTTCCCGGCGTTTTCCCGGAAGCGCATGCCGCTCCTATCAGTCTGCTTGCACCTTAATTCCTTATCGTGAGCTTTAAGCCTGAAACCAGTCGGACCGAGAAAATCGGAGAGATTCAACTGGCTAAGAAATGGTATTTTGTTAGCGAGTTGCAGACCGGAGAAATGGCCATCATCAGCATTACCGATGAGCGTTTGGCTTCCACGCGATCCAGAGAATTGATATCGTTAGCGTCAATTCGGGTGCCTTTCGGGATTATCAACTTATGTACTGTCGCCCTGCCCCCTGAACCCGCACGGTGACCGTCGCCGGGAAGGTTATCATGCAGCGCACCGTGCGCCTGATGTCATCGCGCCGCGGCATCAAATCCATAATCGCGCGACTGCCTAGCGTGTTGGCTGTGCTGGTATTGACTATCATCACGGCCGATGCTGCGAGCGTCGAGGTCAAGGACGGAAACGTCTATGTCACTCAGGGCGGGAACCAAAACGAGCTCACCAAATCCGGAAAGGACGCCGACCCTGCGCTGTCACCCGACGGAAAATGGGTTACGTTCACCCGCGTCGGCAACCCAGAGTCCACCGGATCGCAAGGCGATTGCAAGTCCGGCGCAATGGCGGACGAACTGCGGTGGATTCGCGTCGATGGCAGCGGAGAGGAACTTCTCTACCGCTGCCACGACGGCACGGACCCCAAGGACGCGATTTGCGACTTCAGCCGCAAACAGTTCACTTCGGATGGCCGTTACATCTATTTTCTGTCGCCCGCCTGGGCGGTGTCGGCGGCACTGCACCGCTTCGACACGCGCACCAAGACGCTTGCCTTCGTGATGGATGCCAACGACGTGATCGTACTTAATGACTGCAAGAAGGCTGAGAACCGCGATAGCCTCGTCGTGCAGCGGCACCGCTACTTCGTGGTGGCCGGAAGCTACGACTGGTATTGGCTGTTCGACCGCACAGGCAAAAAGGAACAGGGCCCGATCGGCGAATACGAATCTCAGAAAGCGGTGCGCGACGCGATTGATGGTGTCGGCCTCTGCGATTAGTTACCGAAAACATAAACCCGGGCGTATCAAATCCGTATGACCGCTACGGAAATTCATATTTACTGCTCCGCCACACCCACTGGCGTGGGGACCGCCGCTCATTGGCAATCAGCAGCAAATGGCAGGGAGAGCAAGGCAAGCGCACTGATACCAACTCGCGCTGCTCGCGACCGATGTGCGGCGTTGCCGCGGGTTTATCACGCCCATCCAAGTATTTGATTCGACTCGCAATTATGATGCGACCATCCCCGCACAACGGGGGGCGGCATGAGTCAAGATTTCCGAGTTTGGGTATGAGCGGCTGATCTCCCCGCACGGCCGCCAGTAAGTAGGAGTGCAAGCTCCAGGCGTTAGTCATCCTTATCCAACCGGCAAAGCGGCTAAGCCGCGCTAAGCCGCCCCGCGCTTTAGCGACTTGCATTGATTATTTTGATCCCAGCACCGCTCGTTCACGCCAGAGTGACATCAGTCGCGCCAAATCTTCGACCGAGAGGCTGTAGGTGTCAGGTAGCGCGCTATTGCGACCAGTAAGCTTTACGTTGATGGCCGCCCCGGTGCTTGTCGCAGTTAAACGGTCATTAAATCCCACCAACTTTTTGCTGCCGAAGCCATATTTTACTGTCACGACTGCAAACTCGCCGACGTTCGGCCATTGGTAGCTGATGCGGCGAAACAGGTTGCGTATGACGAAACCCTCCTTACCGAGCGTCAACCCGCTGGCGCCAGGGATGAGCGAGAGGATGCTGATCAAGCAACCAATTCCAAAGAAAACTACTGCCACCCAGCCTACTTCCGTAACCACTTGTAGTGTATCGTGTGCCAGTCCCAGCCCAATGAGCACAGCGCCGAAACCGTTGGCGACCCAGTGGTCACTAAAAGTCCCAGGGGAGTAGATGAATGCGATGCTAATCACAACAAACCCAATACCGATCGCAAACAACCGCAACCATTTCGAGATCGATCGCTGTAGAGTTTGCGGACCGGGAAATCGATCTAGCAGAACGGCAATTGGGTCCTCTCGGGGAGCGGTCATACGCTGGCTATAGTCAACGTCACAAGGAAGAATCCTCTCCGACCTTAGCACATTGATTGGCCGCACTGGAATTGCCCTGCACAGATCAGAGGTTCGCCTCTGGTTGGGGTCAAACATCGACGGATCGGTGCAGTCCGCAACGACTTCGCTTGTCCCCCCAACAACGACCAAATCGCTGCGGCAGTGGTACGAGAAGGCCGCAGCCGCCGGTAACGAGATCGCTAAACAAAACTTGCAGAAAATAGGCAGGAAGAGGTGACGATGTTCGCATTCAGTTGCCGCGCCAGCCAGGGCGCTTCTACGCGATCTTGAAGGTGCGGCGCCAGCAACACCGATTTTTCCGCTGCCTTGTGTTGTTGGTTTTCCGACTGACTTCCCGACGCCGAACGCTTTGTGCTGAGCGCGGCCGATATGCCCGCGTCGACGCTTATCGTGGTGCGTCGTTTCGATGCGGCGAGTGCCGAGCTTTCAGTCCGCCCGAGACTGCCGCCGGAAGGTGAATATGACGCGGCCAATAAGATTCTCGAAGGGAATGTACCCGAGCGCACGACTATCGTCAGAATTGTCTCTATTATCGCCAATCACAAAATAATGGCCGGGCGGCACGGTGTAGGTGGAAGTGTTGCCGTAGAAGCCGGGGCTGTCCGCCACGGCCGTCACATAGGTCACACCGTTCGGCAGCGTTTCTTGAAAGCGAATTTCTACTGGACCGCTAGGCCCACCAGCATTGATCGAAATGCGCTCGCGCTTGACTGGCGCCCCATTGATGTAGAGCGCGTCCTGGAACATTTGAATGCGGTCGCCTGGGAGCCCGACGACACGCCTGATCGCATCAATGTTGTCCTTCTTCGGCACGCGAAAAGCGACGAGATCGCCGCGCGAAGGATCCCGCGATAATATCCGTCCCGAAAACAGCGGCAGCGAAAACGGTAACGAGTAGCGACTGTAACCGTAGGCATATTTCGCGACGAACACTCGATCCCTGCGCGCAAGAGTTGGCAGCATCGATGAGTTTATTATGTCGAACCCCTGGAAAAGCAGCGCGTAGTTGAGAGTTTCGACAATCACAAGCACCACGAAGGCGGTGGATATGACTTGCCATGGCCTCCAGCCCCAAGTGAGCAGGCCGTAGATCGCTCCGAGACTTGCGCCCCACAGGAGAAAGAAGAACAGGGAAACTGCAGGACCCGACGCGCCGACGTTATTGCCTAACGGCCCCTGGCCGAGGGCCGCCGAGACCACCAGCATGTCGATGCACCACAATGCGAAACCAAACAGCACACCGCGCACCCAAACAGGCCCGGGCATCCGGCTCTGCAGCCCAGCAAACAGAGGACCGCAAACCAGCGTTCCGACCAGTAGATAAATGAGCCCGCCCATCGCTCCTGTAAAATGAGCAAGGTTTGCATACCTCAGCAAAATGCTCGGTACCAGGGCCGCAAAAATCCCCGTGATAATGGTGGACCGCCTCGAAATTGGCCTTGTAGACGATACCTTTACTTGCAACTCCCCGGCCATCCTAGGCCCCTTTTTGGCTGCATTCGCGCAACGCCGGACCTTAGCCGTTGGCGCCGGAATTTCAAAGCAGCACCGCATTGCCGGTATCGGAAAGCGCCCCCGCGTTGGAAGATTTGTCTGCTGCGTCCAATCGTCTTCCGTCTCTCTCTCGCCACCGCGGGCGCCTGCGGATTTTTGACCTTCAGCCAGTGTGCGGATCGTCCCGACCGATAGGGCAACCCAAGCCGTTTCGACACGATCGGAACTGAGAGAAAGGCTGGATTCCTTAGCAGGATTCGCTTTGATAAAACTGACGGCGTGTGGATCGTAACCGTCATCGATTGGAAGCGGGCGGCCTGATAAGCGGCCGAACGACGGCACTGCCACGTCGTCAAAGCTCGTCGAGATTACTCGGCACGTCGCCGAAAGTTCTCAAAACCGTTGCGTCTGCGAAGTTGCCCAGGTGAGGTTCGCCGGTTCGCTTGAACGCAAGCGCACCAACATTAGGCGGCTTATGCGACATCGCCTCAGCTTGCCTGATGGCCGAATGCTCGTTCGGGCATTCTTGCGCCTGCCCAGCCGCTACTCCGTAGGCACCTGCAACGAATGGCAGCGCGACGTAATACGTCACGGACATCTCGGGTCCGCCGGTCTCAGTTTGGCTTCTTCTCCCTATCGTCAGTCGCCCCTCGCCTGCGAATGCGTGTCCGAGCAAAGCCGATGGAGATTTGCGCATTCAGGCGGTCGATCTCTGCCTCCAGGAAGGCATTCGCTATCAGCGTGATTCTTAGGGCGTTGCGGACATCGCCGCGACACAAGGCTATGGCCTCTTCCACCTCGGATTTGAGGGCTTCGGAGGGGTCGGTTTCAGCGCATTTTTGGCTAGTTCGGACATGTGAAATCCCTGTCGGCCTCGCAATTCCCAATTGACAGGGCAAACAGTTTGTTCTCTTTTTGTTCTTATGTCAATCGAAACTCTTGGGGAGGCTTATCAACAGGGTTGGCGGGTGCGGGTCCGCTGCGCCTGGGGATCGCGTGATGGCATGAAGCAGGTTCGCGAGTGTGTCCACGGGGCCGAGCTGGACCTGCAGACATTGATTTGGACGCGCGGGGCCGCATTCGCCTTGGCACGATTGGAAAGCCGCCTGAAATGCCCGCGCTGTGGGTCTCGGCGGGTCGTGCTGTTGTTTGAGCCGCCGTCCGGCGCACGGATGCGAATGGTGGGTGTAGGTTAGAGCAACGAGAAACGATGCCAACGCGAATGGCCGCTCTCACTCCTTGCGCGGTGACCTGCAAAGTAAAATGAGTGCGTAAGCAATCTGATCGAAGCTTCTTATTCCATGGCACATGATTGCCTAACGGCGCTAGAAGTTGGATCAATGCCTGCCTTCACCCGATACATTGGAGTTGACTATTCCGGCGCGGAAACACCGAACTCCAGCCTAAAAGGGCTGCGCGTGTATGTTTCTGAGAGCAATCGCTCACCAGATGAGGTCACACCGCCCCCATCAAAACGCAAATATTGGACTCGATGCGGCATTGCTGAATGGCTGATTGAACGTCTGGCCGAGGATATCCCTACGCTTATCGGAATCGATCACGGCTTCTCGTTTCCGTTGCGCTATTTCGAAATCCATCACCTGAAACCGGATTGGCCTGCGTTCCTCGACGATTTCCAACACCATTGGCCGACTGACGAAAATATCTATGTCGATTTCGTCCGTGACGGCATCGTGGGCAAAGGCGAAGCACGGAGGGGAAATTCCCGCTGGCGACGATTGACCGAGGAGCTCGCTGGCGCAAAATCAGTTTTTCATTTCGACGTACAGGGGACGGTGGCTAAATCCACTCATGCTGGGATTCCATGGCTGCGTCTGATCCGCCACCGGATCGGCGACCGCGTGCATTTCTGGCCATTCGACGGTTGGGATATTCCTTCGGGGTGCTCGGCAATCGCTGAGGTCTATCCCGCGTTATGGAGCCGTACCTTCACTCGGGAAGGCCGGACTGGAGACCAGCATGACGCATACAGCATCGCAGCCTGGCTCTCACGCGCCGACCAGGACGGCAGCCTTGCAGCATTCCTGCAACCCAACCTGACGCCCCCCAAGCGCACCGTGGCGCAGGTGGAGGGCTGGATATTGGGTATTCCCGGCTTAGGCCACGAAACGGTGCCGCAATCGGTGCCGGATCGGAGGGGGAACTTCCGAAAAGCTGGTCGGAGTGGCAGGATTTGAACCTGCGACCCCCTCGTCCCGAACGAGGTGCGCTACCAGACTGCGCTACACTCCGACTGATGGCCGGTCTTATAACCACGGCCCCTCTAAAGGCAAGCTAGAGAGCAATGATGACCGCCGAGCCGGGAACGCGGGTGATGAAAGCCCAAGGCGGAGAGATCATGCCAGCGGTCGAGGCGGCGGCAGCTTGCCTCGCCGCCGGCGGGCTGGTCGCGTTTCCGACCGAAACCGTCTATGGGCTCGGCGCCGACGCCCGCAATGGCGAGGCCATCGCCCGGCTCTACGCCGCCAAGGGGCGGCCGCGCTTCAATCCGTTGATCGTCCATGTCGGCAGCCTTGAAGCCGCGCGCCGGCTCGGGCGCTTTGATGCCGCCGCCGAGAAGCTCGCCGCCGCTTTCTGGCCCGGGCCGCTGACCCTGGTGTTGCCGAAGCGGCCGGATGGCGGCGTCGCCGATCTGGCGCTCGCCGGCCTCGACAGCGTGGCGGTGCGCGTACCGGCGCATCCTGTGGCGCGGGCTTTGCTCACGGCCTTCAAGGGACCGGTGGTGGCGCCCTCGGCCAACCGATCCGGCCACGTCTCGCCGACCAGCGCGGCGCACGTGCTGGCCGATTTGCACGGGCGCATCGATATGGTGATCGACGCCGGTCCCTGCGCGGTCGGCGTGGAATCCACCATCGTCGCCTGCCTCGACGAGCCGACCTTGCTGCGGCCCGGCGGCCTGTCGCGCGAACAAATCGAGCGCGTGCTGGAGCAGCCGCTCGCAAAAGCGTCGATTGCCGACGACGCGCCGCTGGCGCCCGGCATGTTGTCCTCGCATTATGCGCCGAAGGCACGGCTGCGCCTTGATGCCGATGCGGCCGGCCCCGACGAAGCGCTGCTCGCGTTCGGGCCGGCGCCCGGCGCCACCTTCAATCTCTCGCCGCGCGGCGATCTGATCGAGGCGGCGGCCAATCTGTTTTCGCATCTGCGCGCGCTCGATGCCTCCGGCGCCAAGCGCATCGCGGTCATGAAAGTCCCGCACGAGGGCCTCGGCGAAGCGATCAACGACCGGCTCAAGCGCGCCGCCGCGCCGCGCTGAAGCGAAGCGGGAGATGTCATGAAACATTTTCATCTGATCTGGCTCGCCCTTGCCACTGTGCTTTCGGCTGGCGGCGCGCAGGCGGAAGTGCAAAAATTCATTCGTTCGTGTGACGGGAAGCTTTGCCCCTACTATCGCATCGCGCTGACGCCGCCGGATGGCTGGGTCATCGACGAAGGGGCGACCAAGAAGAACGACGTCCAGATCATCGTACCGAAGGGAAAGACCTTCGGTAACGCCCCCGCGCTCATTTACGTGCAGGTGTTCTACCATCGCGACAAGCAGCAATCGCTTGCCAATTTTGCTGAGACCAGTAACGAGCGCTGGCGTGCAGGGTCAAAGACGCCAAGATATCGCCGCTTCCCGCCATCGAACGCGCCAACGGCAAACCGGGTTTTCTGCGCTTCGCCTTCGAGAATCCGGGCAAGGCGCAACAGGCCTACGAGGTCGGAGCATTCGGCATCGATTCCGACAAGGACGGCAATGAATTCGTATTGGATTTCGTCATGACCGGCCTGAACAAGTCTGCGCTGGACAACGCCGAGAAGGACTATATCGCCTTCCTGAAAGCGCATTAGTCCCGCGCGCCGCATACAATGACGGTCGCCGGAAATTGCACTAAAGTATTGACATGCTCGACCAGCCCCGCCTCAGCCCCGAACTACTGAGCCGCTTCGCGGCCATCGTTGGAACGAAATACGCGATCACCGAGAAGGCGGCGCAGCAACCCTATCTGGTCGAGATGCGCGACCTTTATCACGGCCAGACGCCGGTGGTGCTGCGGCCGGGCTCGGTCGAGGAGGTCGCGGCGATCCTCAAGCTCGCCGACGAATGCAAGACCGCGATCGTGCCGCAAGGCGGCAATACCGGCCTGGTCGGCGGGCAAATTCCATTCAGCGGCGAGATTGTGCTGTCGCTCACCCGGCTCGACAAGATCCGCGAGGTCGATGCGGTCTCCAATACCATGACGGTCGAGGCCGGCGTCACATTGCAGCGCGCGCGCGAAGCCGCGGCCGAGGCCGACCGGCTCTATCCGCAGCTGCTGCCGTCGGAAGGCACCTGCACCATCGGCGGTAATCTCGCGACCAATGCCGGCGGCACCGCGGCGATCGCGCACGGCATCGCGCGCTCACACGCGCTCGGCCTCGAGGTCGTGCTGGCCGACGGCCGCGTGCTGCACAACCTCAACAAGCTGAAAAAGGACAACACCGGCTACGACCTCAAGAACCTGTTTATCGGCGCCGAAGGCACGCTCGGCATCATCACCGCGGCGGTGTTGCGGCTGGTGCCGCGGCCGCGCTCGGTGGAGACCGCCTTTGCCGGTGTTCCGTCGCCGCAAGCCGCGGTCGATTTGCTCAACCTGGCGACCGACCGTACCGCCGGCGGCGTCACCTCATTCGAGTTGATGCTGCGGGCCGGCGTCGAAGCCGTGGTCAAGTTCGATACCGCGAGCCGCATGCCGCTTGCAGGCGACGACCCATGGTTCGTGCTGATCGAATTGTCCTCGCAGGCGCGCAACGGTCTGCGCGAGGTGATGGAGGACATTCTTGAGGCCGGCCATCAGAGGGGCCTGGTGCTCGACGCCACCATCGCCGACAGCGGGGCTCAGGGCAAAGCGTTCTGGCGCATCCGCGAAATGTTCGGCGAGGTGCAACGGCACATCGGCGCCTCGATCAAGCACGACATTTCGGTGCCGGTGGCGGCGATCCCGGCTTTCATCGCGGAAGCCAACGCCGCGGTGGCGAAGCTCATTCCGGGCTGCCGTCCGCTGCCGTTCGGCCATGTCGGCGACGGCAATATCCACTACAACGTGACGCAGCCGGAAGGCACCGACAAAGAAAAATTCCTGGCGCGCTGGGACGAGGTCAACGCCGTGGTGTTCGCGGTGGTGAAGAAATTCGACGGTTCGATCTCGGCCGAGCACGGCGTCGGCGTGATGAAGCGCGAGATTCTGCCGAAGTACAAGGACCCGGTGGCGCTCGACCTGATGCGCGGCTTGAAGAAGATGCTCGACCCGAACGGCATCCTCAACCCGGGCAAGGTGCTCTAGAACAAGGCCCCCTGCCCGCTGTCTTTCTTGGCGCGTTTTGCCGGCGCAGGTTTCGGCGCAGACGCCGGTTCAAGCTTGCCGGGCACGACCGGCTCCAGCAATTTCGGATTGTCGTTGGCCGTGCGGTTGACGGCGGTGGAAATCTCGTAGGCTTCCAGCAGATTGTCCGGCGCCGGCGCGATCAGCGCGGCGGCTGTGGTGGCGTCGACATTGGCGCCGTCGAGCCACAGATCGAACGCCTCCGGCGGCACGATCACCGGCATGCGCTCGTGGATCGGCGCCAAGCGTCCGGTTGGCGCGCGTGGTGACGATGGCCGCGGTCTCCAGCTCTTCGCCGTTGGGCCCGGTCCAGGTTTCCCACAGGCCGGCAAAGGCGAGCGGCGCGCCCGATTTCGCGCGCACGTAAAACGGCCGCTTGCGGTCGCCCGCTTTCTGCCATTCGTAAAACCCGTCGGCCGGAATCAGGCAGCGCCGCCGTTTCATGGCGGCGCGGAAGGCCGGTTTCTCGGCCGCCGATTTGCCGCGCGCGTTGATCAGCAGCGTGAAGGTCTTCGGGTCCTTGACCCAGGACGGCAGCAGTCCCCAGCGCACCAGCGCGAAATGCCGCTTGCCGTCCACCAGGCGCACGATCGGAATCGGCTGCGTCGGCGCGATATTGTAGCGCGGCGGGAAATTGGGCTGCTCCTCGTAGCGGAACAGCGTCCTGAGCGCTTCCGGCGAGGCGGTGAGCGTATAGCGGCCGCACATTTTTAGGGCCCTTCTTTCGCGTGCTTAATCGCGCCTTAACCCTGTAGAATAACACTGGCGGCCGGCCAATTGGGGCGGCGGGCTCGCGATGAAATATCAGGATTGCGCCGAGACGTTGCAAGCCGACGACGGCGCCGACATGGGCGCCGCCCGGCTTGCCGAGGCCAACATCAATCCCGCGACCGGCCTTGCCACCGACTACCTCAATCATTTCAATGAAGCGATTATGCTCTTGGAAATGCTGTCGAGTTGCCCGGAATGCCGCGACGACTTCCTCGGTTGGCGATCGATGAGCTACCGCGAGCATTTCGAAGCCTCGCGCTTCAAGGGCCGTGCACTCGCCATCGCCGCTTATGACGCCGCCGATCCGAACCTGCGCGGCTGTCTCGACACCTTGGCCAGCACCATGACCGCGGTGCTGGAAGCCACACGCGCAGCGATGGGTTCCGATATTGCGCCGGCGACCGCGGTCGGGCTCGCCGAACGGGCCGCCGCGCTGCTCAGGCCGCTGGTTGCGCGCGCGGGTGCGGTGATCAACGGCGAAGATAGCGCCGAGGCCGGCGAACCGGTGACGCCGCAAGCGGTGGTCGACGCACTGATGAAAACTTAAATGGCCGACGAGCGATCCTATCCGCCGCGCCCCATTCTCGCGGTCAGCGCGGCCATCATCCGCGGCGGCAAGGTGCTGGTGGTGCGGCGCGCGCGCATGCCGGCGCTCGGCGTTTACACGCTGCCGGGCGGCGGCGTGGAAACCGGCGAGACGCTCGTACAGGCGGTAACCCGCGAAGTGCGCGAGGAGACATCGCTCGCCATTGAGCCGGTCGCGCTCGCCGGCCACCGCGAAGCGATCGTGCGCGACGCTCAAGGCCGCGTCGAGCGGCATTTCGTCATCCTGTGCTTTGCCGCGCGCTGGCTTGCCGGCGAACCGGTGCTCAACGAAGAGCTCGACGATGCGCGCTGGCTCGATCCGGCCGAGCTGTCGAGCCTGCGCACCACCGATGGCCTGGCCGAAATCGTCGCCGCGGCGGTCGAGCGGCTCGCCCGGCCGGCCTGACCGCGCCTTGCGATTGCCTTAGAGCGAGGGCATATCAGCCGCCACAAGCACCGGACCATAACCCGTGAAGAGACTGCTGACCACGCTGACGCTCCTGCTCTGCCTCGCCGCGCCGGCACGCGCGCAGACGCAGCCTGCGCCGTTCGACGGCGACCTGGCGCGGCTCGCCGAAATCATGGGCGCGCTGCATTACCTGCGCGCGGTCTGCGGGGCCAACGAAGGGCAGAAATGGCGTAACGAGATGCAGGCGCTGATCGACGCCGAGGCGCCCAGCGGCGAGCGGCGGCGCAAGATCGTTGCCGGCTTCAATCGTGGTTACCGGGGCTTTCAGCAGACTTATCGCACCTGCACACCGGCCGCCGACCTTGCCATTCGCCGCTATCTCGACGAGGGCGCCAAGATCGCCCGCGAAATCACCGCGCGATACGCGAATTAGGCCCGCCGTTATTAACCTTTCCTTTATCTGCGGGCTTTGCCGGTCGCCTCCCCGTGCTAGCGTCCCGCTCGGGATTTGGGACTGGTGTCCGAACAGGGCGCCCGGGGACGAAGGTCAAAATGACGACAACGGAGCGATCCACGCCCGCGCGCGAGCCGGTGCCTGACCACGAGCAGAAACGCGTGGCTTTGGGTTACCTGCAGGAAGCCTGGGCCGAAGCGCGGCACGATGGCGTCGATGGCGATTGCCTGGCGCAGGCCTGCCTGTTCGCGGCCTTCGCCGAATTCGTCACCACCTATGGCGAGGATGCCGCAGCCAAGTTCGCCGAGGGGCTCGGCACGCGCATCCGCAACGGCGAATTCTCGCTCGACCTGCCCCGCCAGTAGCCGCCGGCGGCCTGCAAATTTTGTCTTCAAACATCGCGATGCGTCAGCTTGCCCCGTGCAGGCCGAAATAGCGCTCGATCACGGCGTCGACATCGGCCGGATAGAACGGCTTTTTGAGGAAGCCGAGCGCACCCGACAAATGGGGACGGCCTGAGGCGCCTCTGACAAGCGCCGAGGTCATCATCACAATGGCCACGTTCGGGCTCTCGCGCTTGATTCCCAACAAGATGTCAGCGCCGTTGAGGCCCGGCATGTTGTAGTCGAGAAACACCATGCCATAACCGCCGTTGCGCAATTGGTTGAGCGCGGCGGTGCTGTCGGAAGCCTCATGGACAACCAACTCGAAGCGGCTCGCCCCCAGAATCTTGCGCACGATGCCGCGTAGCGCGTCAGAATCGTCCACGATCAGAACCCGGGTCGGCATTTTCGCGCGGATGCAGATCTCGACCAGCTTGCGCGCATCGCCGCCATTGGCCGGAACCGGCAGCACGCCGTCGGTTTTATCGGGGCGCGGGCTCCCGCGCGGTGCGGACACAAAGACCAGCGGCGCGGACTTCTTTGCGCGCGCGGCCTTGATCACCGATGCCTTGCCGACCTCGTCCAATTCGGCATCCAGCACGCAAAAATCCACGTCGCCTCTGCTCAGTGCAGTTTTGGCGGCAGCGGCGGTGCCCGCCTCAAATTCGATCGGTACCGACGCCTGTGCGGCGCCTTCGCGCCACAGGTCCTGATGCGCTGCTGCGGCCCCAATCAACAACATGCGGAGCGAAACAAGATCACTGCTCATGGACCCCATCCTCCCGGTCCGGCAAAATGCGGCCGGACGAGGGGTGCTGCGGTACCGTTGATAAACACCCGTGGCGGGTTTGCAATTCCACAGAAACAGTCTGAGTAAAAAGCCTGGGGAAAACTTTCGCGTAATGAAAGTGCCACATGAGGGCGGCGGCTCCGTGATACTGCTGCCGCAGGGCTTTAGCTCGCCAAGGTTTCCAGGAAGCGGACGCGCTCGCCCTGCGTCGGCGCGGTCAGGCTGCCCTCCCACATCACCTTGCGGCCGCGGATCACCGTCCCCACCGGCCATCCGGTGACGGTAACGCCAGCATAGGGCGTCCAGCCGGCGCGCGAGGCGATCCAGCGATCGGTGATGGTTTCCCGCCGTTTGAGATCGACCACCGTAAGGTCGGCATCGTAGCCGACCGCGATGCGGCCTTTGGCGGCGATACCGAACAGCCGCGCCGGCCCTGCGCTGGTGAGATCGACCAACCGCAGCAACGAGAGCCGGCCGGCATTGACGTGGTCGAGCATGAGCGGGACCAGCGTCTGCACGCCGGTCATGCCGGAATGCGTCTTCGGATAGGGATGCGCCTTTTCCTCGCGCGTGTGCGGGGAATGGTCGGAGCCGACGCTGTCGATGACCCCCTGCGCGATGCCCTGCCAGAGACCTGCTTGGTGGGCGGCATCGCGGATCGGCGGGTTGAGCTGGGCGAGCGTGCCGAGACGCTCGTAGCATTCCGGCGCCGCAAGCGTGAGATGGGCGGGCGTCGCCTCCGCCGTGGCGACATCCTTGTGCTGGCCGAGGAAGACGGCTTCTTCCTTGGTGGTGACGTGCAGCACGTGCACGCGCTTGCCGGTCTCGCGCGCCAGCGCGATCAGGCGCTGGGTGGACATCAGCGCGGCGGTGGCATCGCGCCAGACCGGATGCGAGCGCGGGTCGCCTTCGACGCGCAGGTTCATACGCTCGCGCAGCCGGTATTCGTCTTCGGAGTGGAATGCGGCGCGCCGGCGGATCGCTTTGAGCACCGCGCGCACGCCCGCGTCGTCCTCGATCAGCAGCGAACCGGTGGAGGAGCCCATGAACACTTTGACGCCGGCGACCCCCGGCAGCATTTCCAGTTCGCCCAGGTCATTGGTGTTCTCGCGGGTGGCGCCGACATAGAAGGCGAAATCGCAATGCATGCGGTGATGGCCGCGCTTGACCTTATCGGCGATGGCGGCGGCATCGGTGGTGAGCGGATCGGTGTTGGGCATCTCGAACACCGCCGTGACGCCGCCGAGCACCGCGCCGCGCGAGCCGGATTCGAGATCCTCCTTGTGGGTGAGGCCAGGCTCGCGGAAATGCACGTGGCTGTCGATCACGCCCGGCAGCAGATGCAGGCCGCGGCAGTCGATCACCTCGCCGGCAGAGGCCCGCGACAGGTCGCCGATCGCCGCAAACCGGCCGGCACGAATGCCGAGGTCGCGGGCGGCTACGCCGTCCTGATTGACCACGGTGCCGCCCTTGAGGATTAGGTCGTAGATGTCAGCCATGCGCGCCCATCGGGCTTGAGCCTTGCGCAACAGCGCTTACGTTCCGCCGCGAGTTCTGGCAAGAGAATTGGCATGAAAGCAGCCCTCCTCCCCGACCGCGGCGTGGTCAAGGTCGCCGGCGACGACGCCCGGCGCTTCCTCAACGGGCTCGCCAGCAACGATATGGGCAAGGTTGCGCCCGGCCAGGCGCAGTTCGCGGCGCTACTCACGCCGCAGGGCAAGATCGTCGTCGATTTCATCGTCGCCGAGGCGGAGCCCGACGACGACGGCGGCTTCTTCCTCGATTGCCCAAAGGCGCTTGCCGCCACGCTCGCGGAAAAGCTCAATTTCTACAAATTGCGCGCCAAGATCGCGGTCGAGAACTTGTCGGACGCGCTCGGCGTGATGGCGGTGTGGGACGGCGCGGGCTTGAGCGATTTCGGCCTTTCCTATGCCGATCCGCGGCTTGCCGCTCTGGGCACCCGCAGCATCCTGCCGGCGCAGCTTGCCGCGGAGGCCGCCGCCGATCTCGGCGCCACCCTCACCGACGCGGAAGCCTATGACGCCCACCGCATCGCGCTTGGCGTGCCGCGCGGCGGCATGGACTTCGCCTATGGCGACACGTTTCCGCACGAAGCCGATATGGACCAGCTTGCCGGCGTCGATTTCGAAAAAGGTTGCTATGTCGGGCAGGAGGTGGTGTCGCGCGTCGAGCACCGCTCGAGCGCGCGCAGCCGGCTGCTGCCGATTGCTTATGACGAGTTCGCGCCCTCCTCCGGGCTGCCGGTGATGGCGGGCGAGAAGCAGGCCGGCACGCTTGCCTCGACCGCCAAGGGCCGCGGGCTGGCAATGCTCCGCCTCGACCGCGTTGCCGACGCACTTGCAAGCAGTACACCGCTCCTGGCCGGCGGCATCGCCATCCGCGTAGTGAAACCGGATTGGGCGCGCTTTGCCTTTCCAGGCGAGGCGAAAGCACCGTCATGAGCAAGGCGGTCATTCATGCCGACGGCCTGCCGCGCTGCCCGTGGCCGAAACAGGACCCGCTTTACGTCGCCTATCACGACGAGGAATGGGGCGTGCCGGAGTGGGATGACCGCGCACTGTTTGAGAAGCTGATCCTTGACGGATTCCAGGCCGGGCTGTCGTGGATCACCATCCTGCGCAAGCGCGAGAACTTCCGGGCTGCCTTTGATAATTTCCAGCCGGAGAAGATCGCGCGCTACACGCCGAAGAAGATCGAGCGGCTGATGCAGGACGCCGGCATCGTGCGCAACCGCGCCAAGATCGAGGGCGCGGTGACCTCGGCGCGCGCCTACCTGGCGATCATGGAAAGCGGGCCGGGATTTTCAGCTTTGCTATGGGATTATCTCAACGGCAAGCCGCAAGATCATAAGTTCAAGACGATGAAGCAAATTCCGGCCGAGACTGGGCTTTCGAATAAGATCTCAAAGGATCTGATCGGCCGTGGCTTCAAATTCGTCGGGCCGACCATCGTTTACGCCTTCATGCAGGCGGTCGGCATGGTCAACGATCATCTGGTGACATGTCATCGCCACGCGGCGGTCGCCAGGCTTGCCAAGCGCCAATGAGCAAACCGCGCACCGCGACCAAAAAGACGCGCGCCTGGCAGCGCATGCTGTCGGGCCGGCGGCTCGATTTGCTCGACCCCTCCCCGCTCGACGTCGAGATCGAGGACATTGCGCACGGGCTCGCGCGCGTCGCGCGCTGGAACGGGCAGACCAAGGGCGGCCATATTTTCTCGGTCGCCCAGCACGCGCTGCTGGTGGAAGCGCTAGCGCGCGCCAAGACGCCGCGGCTCGACGCGCAAGGCCGCCTGGCAGTGTTACTGCACGACGCGCCGGAATACGTAATCGGCGATATGATCTCGCCGTTCAAGGCGGTGATCGGCGACAGCTACAAGGCGGTGGAGCGCCGCCTGCTCGCCGCCATCCATCTGCGCTTCGGCCTGCCGCCGATGCTGCCGGACGCCTTGCAAGGCCTGATCAAAGCGGCCGACCGCGCCGCCGCCTATCTGGAGGCTACCCGCCTTGCCGGCTTCGAGACCGCCGAGGCGCGCCGGTTCTTCGGCCCGCCGCCGAAATTCTCGGCAACGCTCGAGCGCGACTATCTGACGCCCTGGCCGGCCGGCACCGCCGAAGCGCGTTTCCGCGAGCGGTTCAAGAAACTGCTGCGTGGCTAATTCAGCGGCCACGTCATAGATATGACAAACCAGTCGTCCTCTATGAAGGCCGCATGATTCACGTCTGTTCCCTCGCCCGCCTGCACGATACGGTCGATGCGACCGGCGCGCGCCACATCGTCACTTTGCTGCGGCTGACCGACCGGGTCGAGCGGCCGCGCCAGGTCGCGCCCGAGAACCATCTGGTGCTGGCGGTCGACGACATCGCCATGCCGATGGAAGGCTACACCGTGCCCGCGCGAGAGCACGTCGAAAAGCTGATCGACTTCGTCGGCAAATGGGACCGCACCGCGCCGATGGTGGTGCACTGCTTCGCCGGCATCAGCCGCTCGACCGCCGGCGCCTATGTGGCGGCTTGCGCGCTCAATCCGGCCCGTGACGAACAGCAAATCGCTTGGGACATCAGACGCGCCTCGCGCACGGCGCAGCCGAATGTGCGCATCGTCTCGATCGCCGACCGGTTGCTCAAACGGCAGGGCCGCATGGTGCGTGCGATCGAGACTATCGGCCCCGGCGACCTCGCCACGGAAGGCCACCCGTTCCGGCTCGATATCGTGTAAGCCCTCCGCTACACTGACTTCAGGTGTACGCGGGGGCCGACGTGGCAGAGAAAAACTACGGTGTGGTGTCGCCCGAGGTCCTCATGGCCTATGACGGGCTCGGCTTCCTCAAGGCGATCGTCGACGGCACGCTGCCGCATCCGCCGATCAGCGAAGTGCTCGGCTTCCATCTGGTCGAGGTCGCGAATGGCCGCGCGGCATTCGAGGGCCTGCCGGAATACCGCCACTACAACCCGATCGGCACCGTGCATGGCGGCTTCGCGGCAACGCTGCTCGATTCCGCGCTCGGCTGCGCGGTGTTTTCGACCCTCGTCAAAGGCGACGCCTGGACCACGCTGGAACTGAAATTCAATCTGGTGCGGCCGATCACCAAGGACACCGGGATGATGCGCGCGGAAGGCCGCATCATCCATCGCGGCCGCACGGTCGCGACCTCGGAAGGCGACCTGAAGGACCGCGCGGGCAAGCTTTATGCCCACGCCACCACGACGACGATGATTTTTCCGGCGAAAGGCTGAAAACGCCGGCTAGTTATTATCGGCAGTAAGCGACGGCCGCAGCCGGACCGGCCGCTCGTGGCGCGAGGTGCGCACCATATGCGCCCGACCTTGATTGCGGGTGAATTCGCAATAGGCGAAGCCTAAGCCGGCGACCGACCCGCGGAAGCTATATTCACTGGTACGCTCCAGGTTGAAGCAAGGCTCGATCGGCAATCCGCGCAGCGAGGCGCAAACCGCCTCGCCCTTCACCCGCAGCGTGCCGGCCGGCAGCGCGGCGTAACGTACCTGGCCCTGACCCTGGAATTGGATGGAGCCGACCACCGAGCCGTCGGCATGAACGCGGCCCTGCCCGCGCGTGCCTTCGAAACAGGTGTAGGAGAACATCTTGCCGATGACGAAACGGCGCGCCTCTTCGGCGTTCATCTCGCCGGCAATGGCCGGCACCGCGGCCAGCAGGCCAACCAGCAACGCTACTGCACGCACCATCACCCCACTCCGACTGACGCCACCGGTTTACAGAACCCACGGCCTGCTTTTCAAGCCTGCCGAACTGTACCTGCCGTTCGTCGCTAAATTCTGAACATGTTTACCCGATTTTGACCACGATTCGCCCGCGCACCTGCCCGGCGAGGATGGAAACGGCTGCCGCCGGGACCCCGGAAAGGTCTATTTCATGCGTCATTGACGCCAGTTTTTGCCGATCCAGGTCGGTTTCCAAGCGTTTCCAGGCCTCCCGCCGGCGCGAAATTGGGCACATCACCGAATCGATGCCGTAAAGACACACGCCGCGAAGAATGAACGGGGCAACCGAGGTCGGCAGGTCCATGCCGCCGGCAAGCCCGCAGGCGGCCACCGCGCCGCCATAGCGGGTCATCGACAGCAAATTGGCCAGCGTCGTCGAGCCTACGCAATCGACCGCCCCCGCCCAGCGCTCCCTGGCCAGCGCCTTGGGCGGCCCGGCCAGTTCCTTGCGCTCGACGATCTCGGCCGCGCCCAGGCCTTTGAGATAATCGGCTTCCTGCGGACGCCCCGTGACCGCGCTGACACTGAAGCCGCGTTTGGCCAAGATGGCAGTGGCCACCGAGCCGACGCCGCCGGCCGCCCCGGTCACCGCCACCGGCCCGCGCCCGGGCGTGAGGCCATGACTTTCCAGCGCCATCACCGCCAGCATAGCCGTGTAACCGGCGGTGCCGATCGCCATCGCCTCGCGCGCGCTCATGCTCTGAGGCAACGGCACCAGCCAGTCGCCCTTCACGCGCGCCTTTTCGGCATAGGCGCCAAGATGGGTCTCGCCACAGCCCCAACCATTGAGAATCACCTTGTCGCCTGGCTTCCAGGCCGCGTGGCTGGAGGTCTCGACGGTGCCGGCGAAATCGATGCCGGCGATCATCGGAAAACGGCGCACCACCGGCGACTTGCCAGTGACGGCGAGACCGTCCTTGTAATTGACCGTGGAATATTCGACGCGGACGGTGACGTCACCGTCCATCAGATTGGCTTCGTCGAAATCGGCGAGCGCGGCTTTGGTGCCGGTATCCGATTTCTCGATAACGATCGCCTTGAATGTCGCCACTTCGTTCCCTCGTTGCTTAACAGCCCGAGGGCATTCATGGCGCGCCGAGCTTAACGGCGCAAGCGGCTCATACCGCCGCGGGGGCGAGCCGGCCGACCGGCTGCTCGACAATGGGCAGGTTGATAATGGCCGACATCACGCCGAAAAATACCGACAGCCACCACACCGGATTGTATGAGCCATAATGATCGAACACGAAGCCGCCGAGCCAGACGCCGAGAAAACCGCCCACCTGGTGGCTGAAGAAGGTGAAACCGAACAGCATGGCGAGCCAGCGCGTGCCGAACATGACCGCCACCAGCCCCGAGGTCGGCGGCACGGTAGACAGCCAGAGCAGTCCGGTGACGGCGCCGAAGATCAGCGTGGCGGCCGTGCTCGGCGGCATCGTAATGAACACGGCGATCGCAACGGCGCGGGCGAAATAAATGATCGAAAGGATGTAACGCTTGGGCATCCGACTGCCGAGATAGCCGGATGCCAGCGACCCGACGATATTGAACAGACCGATGGTCGCCAGCGTCCAGCCGCCGACCTCGGCCGACAATCCGCGGTCGAGCAAATAGGACGGCAAATGCACGGTCACGAAGGCAAGCTGGAATCCGCAGGTGAAGAAGCCGAGCACCAGCAGCACGTAGCTGCGATGCCCGAAAGCCTCGGCAAGCGCGTGCCGCAGCGATTGCTGCGCGACCGGCGCGACGGCCACATTTTCCGCGCCGCCGCGCGGCGCCGAAAGCACGATCGACAGCGGCAGGATCAACAGCATCAGCCCGGCAAAGATGGTCAGCGCCGTCTGCCAGCTGTAGGCGTCCATCAGCGCGACGGCGAGCGGCGAATAAAGGAACTGCCCGAACGAGCCGGCCGCCGTGCCGAAACCGAAGGCGGTGGATCGCCACTCCGGCGGCACCAGCTTACCGAACGCGCCAACCACGATGGTGAAGGCGCAGCCGGAGAGCCCGAACCCGATCAGCACGCCGGCCGACAGCGTCAGCTCCGTGGCCGTCGTCGCATGCGCCATGACCACCAGCCCGAGCGCATAGCAGGCGGCGCCGGCGGCCAACACTCTGGGGGCGCCGAAGCGGTCGGCGATGGCGCCGGCGACCGGCTGGCCGATGCCCCACAGCAAATTCTGAATGGCGAGCGCGAAGGCGAAAACGTCGCGGCCCCAATGATTGGCCTGCGACAGCGGCGTGAGGAAAAAGCCGAGCGCGGAGCGCGGCCCAAAGCTGATCGCCGCAATCAGGGAGCCGCAAATCACGATCGCCAAAGGCGTACGCCAAGCGCTGACCGTGTCCGTTTCGCCCGCCGCTGATGGGACCGACATCGTGGGACCGCTCCGGCCGAACTGTTGAGACGATTACGCCCGCCTTTTCGGCGGGCAAGAGCGGCGGAACATATAGGGTCCGCTGACCGGTCCAAAACGAATTATCGTGATCAAAGCCATTTGCGCCGCGCATGGCTCGCGCGCGGCGGGTTCCGGTTACATTTTCTTGACTTCCTCGGCCGTGGTCTTGGCGTCGCCCCAGATCGGTTCATCCGAGCCGTCGCCCCAGGCGCGCGGACGATAGAAGATGAGCCCGCCCAGCCGGTCCATCCTTTTCATTTCGCCGACCCAGTTCGGGTGCGCCCAGGAGTCGTGATAATGGGTGGACTTCGCCACCTCCGGCATCCACAGCTTGCCGTCGAGCATATCGCGCGCAATGTGCTTGGCGCGCGCCCAGGCATCCGGCTCGGTGACCACGTCGGGAATGCCGTCGCAGGCGAAGGTGAACTGGCAGGCCAGATGCCGGTTGGCGTTCTGGTAGACCACGCCGCAGACGTCGTTCGGGTAGAACGGCGAAAACACCCGGTTCATCACCACCTGCGCCACCGCGATCTGCGCGCGCACCGGCTCGTCGCGCGCTTCGAAATAGACCGCGTTGGCGAGACACTTCTCGGCCTTGGCACGCGCCGCCCCGGTGAGCGCCAATCGCTCGGCCGGCGATTTCGGATGCTGATCGACGCCGGTAACCTCGCCCTTGCTGGCGATTGTCTCGCCGGCGTTGTCGGCGCTGCTCGGCTGCGGCGGGGCGAGCGCTGACTGCTTAATGTCGGGATCGATCGACGCCAGCACCACCGGCGCTTCGCCCGCCGCCCACGGCGCGATCTGCTCCTGCCCCGCCACCAGCGGATCGGCGCCGAAATAAATTTCGGAGCCACCCTTACGGTCGGACGACTGATCCGCTGCGGACGCTTGCACGTCGGGCGACGTCAGGTGCTCGTCCGATGCCGCGGCAAATTCATAGTCAGAATATGGATCGAAGCGGCTATCGGATTCCGCGTTCTTGAGCGTCGCATCGGCTTGCGCCTGCGGAACCGGCTCGATCGAGAGCAGCGGCGGCAATGGCGGCAGCGGTTCGCGCGGCCGCGCCAGCAGCGAATCGCGCTTGCTCTTGCGATTGACGGCGGGAAATTGCAGCGGTGCGTTCGGGTCGCCGAGGAACTGCGAGGCGATCGAGCCGGTGATGTCGGTCGGGTCGAAATTGGCCAGCGCATAAAGCGGCGGATGCGGAATGGCAGTGCCGATCGGGCGCGGCAGGCTGAACATGGCGGCGTGGATGGTGCCGAACGGCGAGGCGATCAGATGCTCGCGCGCGCGCGCGGCAACGCCCGGCTGGCGCACCAGCAGCGCGCCGAGATCCTGGTAGCCGATGGTGCTGGGAACGAGCGCGATGACCAGCGCGCCGATGCCGATCGACGCCCGCCTGCGCCGCCGGCGCTTACGCAAAACCGCCATGACCAGAACTCACGCCACGCAACAACGCCTGCGCACGCCGGCCGGCCGGCGCCTTGCCGGCAAAGCGACCGGTTTTTTTATGGGCTGATTAACCTTGCGAACGTGTTAATCGCGCGCGGCGCGGCCAGCATCGTGAAATGGTCCTCGCGCAAATTCCCCGTGGTTTGCAGGCTTGTTTGTAGGTAACAACGGTTAACCATAACGCACGCGTGCGCGGCGCGAGGTGGCCGGGTAGGCTTTATCCGCTTGTGCGGGGACGATGGATGAATCTTACGCCGTGCTGGCCGCGCTCTTGCCGAGCGCCGCCTGCGCGGCGGCAAGCCGCGCGATCGGCACGCGGAACGGCGAGCACGACACGTAGTCGAGCTTGACCTCGTGGCAGAAAGCCACCGAAGCCGGATCCCCGCCATGCTCGCCGCAGATGCCGACCTTGAGCTTGGGGCGCACTTTGCGCCCGCGCTCGACGCCGATGCGCACCAGCTCACCGACGCCCTGCTGATCGATCGATACGAACGGATCGCCGGGCAGGATGCCGCGCGCGGTGTAGATGGCGAGGAAGCTCGCCGCGTCGTCGCGCGAAATGCCGAACGTCGTTTGCGTGAGATCGTTGGTGCCGAACGAGAAGAACTCGGCCGTCTCGGCGATCTCGCCGGCCATCAAGGCGGCGCGCGGCAGTTCGATCATGGTGCCGACTTGGTAGTCGAGCTTGGCGCCTTTCTCCTTCGCTACCGCCTTGGCCATGGCGTCGATGCGCGCCTTCACCAGGTCGAATTCGGCCTTGGTCGCGATCAGCGGCACCATCACTTCAGGCACCACCGGCTTATGCGTCCGCTTGGCCGCTTCGACCGCGGCCTCGAAGATTGCGCGCGCCTGCATCTCTGCGACTTCCGGATAGGCGATGGCGATGCGGCAACCGCGGAAGCCGAGCATAGGGTTGAATTCGGCAAGCTCCTTGGCGCGGTCGGCGAGCTTGCGCGGATCGGCGCCCATGGCCGCGGCAACCTCGGCGATCTCCTTCTCGCCGTGCGGCAGAAATTCGTGCAGCGGCGGATCGAGCAGCCTTATGGTCACCGGCCGGCCGTCCATGATCTCGAAAAGCTCGACGAAATCGGCGCGCTGCATCGGCAACAGTTTCGCCAGCGCCACGCGGCGCGATTTCTCGTCGTCGGACAGGATCATCTCGCGCACCGCCTGGATGCGGTCCTCGTCGAAGAACATGTGCTCGGTGCGGCATAGCCCGATGCCCTCGGCGCCGAAACGAACGGCGGCTTTCGCATCGGCCGGCGTATCGGCATTGGCGCGTACGCCGAGCTTGCGCACTTTATCGGCCCAGCCGATCAGCGTGGAGAACTCGCCGGAAAGTTGCGGCTCGATCATGTCGACCTTGCCGGCAAGCACCTGGCCGGTGGACCCGTCGACGGTGATGAAGTCGCCCTTTTTGAGCGTCTGCCCGCCCGCGGTCATGGTGCCGGCGGAATAATCGACGCGCAGGGAGCCCGCGCCGGAGACGCAAGGCTTGCCCATGCCACGCGCGACCACCGCCGCATGCGAGGTCATGCCGCCGCGGGTGGTGAGGATGCCTTCGGCGGCATGCATGCCGTGGATGTCTTCGGGCGAGGTTTCCACCCGCACCAGAATCACCTTCTTGCCGTCGGCTTTGAGTTGCGCCGCCTCGTCCGGCGAGAACACGATCTCGCCGGAGGCCGCGCCGGGAGAAGCCGGCAGGCCGGTGGCGATCACGCGCCGGTGCGCGCGCGGATCGATGGTCGGATGCAGGAGCTGATCGAGCGCCAGCGGATCGACGCGCAGCACTGCCTCGTTCTTGGAGATCAGGCCTTCGCTGGCAAGCTCGACCGCGATGCGCAGCGCGGCTTTGGCGGTGCGCTTGCCCGAGCGCGTCTGCAGCATCCACAGCTTGTTCTGTTCGACCGTGAACTCGAGGTCTTGCATGTCGCGGTAGTGGCGCTCGAGCGTGTTGTAGATGCGTTTGAGCTCGGCATAGGCCTTGGGCAGCGTGTTCTCCATCGACGGCTTGTCGGAGCCGGCCTCGACGCGCGCGGCCTCGCTGATTTCCTGCGGCGTGCGGATGCCGGCGACCACGTCCTCGCCTTGCGCATTGATGAGGAATTCGCCGTAGAGCTTCTTCTCGCCGGTGGACGGATTGCGGGTGAAGGCGACGCCGGTCGCCGAGGTGTCGCCCATATTGCCGAACACCATGGCCTGCACGTTAACCGCGGTACCCCAGCTTTCCGGAATATTGTGCAGGCGGCGGTACGTGTTGGCGCGCTGGTTCATCCAGGAACCGAACACCGCGCCGATCGCGCCCCATAATTGCTCGTGCGGGTCCTGCGGGAACGGCGCGCCGCGCTCCTGCTGCAGCCGTTTCTTGTAGAGCTCGACCAGTTCGGCCCAATCGTCGGCGGAAAGATCGGTGTCGAGCGAGTAGCCCTGGCGTTCCTTGTGGCGGTCGAGCAATTCCTCGAAATGCTCGTGGCCGACGCCGAGCACCACGTCGGAATACATGGTGATGAAGCGTCGGTAACTGTCATAGGCGAAACGGCGGTCGCCGGACTGCTTGGCCAGCGCCGCCACCGTCTCGTCGTTGAGACCGAGGTTGAGCACCGTGTCCATCATGCCCGGCATCGACGCGCGCGCGCCGGAGCGGACCGACACCAGCAGCGGATTACTTTTGTCGCCGAAAATTTTGCCGGTTATGCGCCCGACCTGGGCGAGCGCTTTCTCGACCTGGGCGCGCAGCTCCTTCGGGTATTGCTGCTTGTTGGCGTAATAATAGGTACAGACCTCGGTGGTGATGGTGAAGCCGGGCGGCACTGGCAGGCCGAGATTGGCCATTTCGGCTAACCCTGCGCCCTTGCCGCCGAGCAGATTGCGCATGCCGGCTTTGCCTTCGGCGCGGCCGTCGCCGAAGCCGTAGACCCATTTGCCGGTCGCCGGGCGCGCGCCGAGCTTTGGCTTGGGGCTCTTACGCACCGCCTGTTTTTTAGACTTGGCGCTGACGCGCGAGGATTTTTGTTTAGCCATGGGTCAAAAAATGGTGGGCGGGTCTATGGCCCTTAAAAACACCCCCGGCGACCGCGACGCAAGCCCGCTTTTGCGGTCGGCGGATAAGTCGGGGATGGCGGTATTCCTTGGCTCGCACTTGAGGGGAAACGGCGATTTGGGCAGGTGGGTTCCGCGCCAGACTAGCCCTCGATCCGGGAAAAATCCGCCACCGCGCGGGTGGCGTCGCGGATTTCGTTGAGCAGCTTGAGGCGGTTTTCGCGCACCGCCTTGTCGTCGACGTTGACCGTGACCTTGTCGAAGAAAGCATCGACCTTGGGCCGCAGTTTCGCCATGGCGGTCATGGCGGCAGCGAAGTCTTCCTTGGCAACGGCGGCGGAGGCTTCCTTCTTGGCGATATTGATGGCCTCGGCCAGCGCCTTTTCTTCCGGCGCCGTGAGACGTTTGGCGTCGGGCGCGCCGGCGTAAGCTTTGTTGTCCTTCTTCTCCTCGATGCGCAGGATGTTGGAGGCGCGCTTGACGCCGGCGAGCAGGTTCTTGCCGTCGTCGCTGTCGAGGAATTTTCCCAGCGCCTCGACCCGGCGCACGATCAGCAACAGATCGTCCTGGCCTTCGAGCGCGAACACGGCATCGACCAGATCGTGCCGCGCGCCGTCCTCGCGCAGCGTAACCTTGAGGCGGTCGGCAAAGAACACGAGCAAATCGTGGGTTTGCTGGAGATAGGAATGGGCCTGCACCAGCACCGGCCCAGCCACCCGCCGCTCCTTCTGCGCAACGAGGACTTCGAGCTTCATCGCGAGTTCGATGTCGGTTGCGCTCAGCTCGATGATCTGCTCCTGCAGCGGATGCAGCGCGTGGATCGCTTCGGCCAACGCCTCGTCGCGGCGCACCGAGCCGAAGTGCCGCCACAACGGCAGGCGCAGCGGCAGCCGCAGTTCGTTTTCGATGACGATGCGGATAACGCCGAGCGCGGCTCTGCGCAGCGCATAGGGGTCCTTCGATCCGGTCGGCTTTTCGTCGATCGCCCAGAAGCCGACCAGCGTGTCGATCTTGTCGGCGAGCGCGACCGCAATTGCCACCGGATCGGCGGGAACCAGGTCATCCGGCCCCTTCGGCCGGTAGTGATCCTCGATAGCATGCGCGACCGCTTCGTCCTCGTTCTGCGCCTCGGCGTAATAGCGGCCCATCAAGCCCTGCAGTTCGGGAAATTCGCCGACTACATCGGTCAACAAGTCGGCTTTGCACAATTGCGCGGCGCGTTCGGCTTTGATCGTGTCGGCGCCTACGATGGGCGCCAATTGCCCTGCCAGCGCGACGATGCGCGCGATGCGCTCGGCCTGCGTGCCGAGCTTTTCGTGGAACACGATATGCTCGAATTTCGGCAGCCGGTCTTCCAGCCGCATCTTCAAATCCGTGTCGTAGAAGAATTTGGCGTCGGACAGCCGCGCGCGGATAACCCGCTCGTTGCCGGCGACGATCGCCTTGCCGCCGTCGGCGGCTTCCTCGTTGGCGACCAGGATGAACTTATTGCTGAGCTTGGCGGTGGCGGTATCGCGCAGCACGAAGCATTTCTGGTTGTTGCGGATAGTGGCGCGGATCACTTCCTCGGGGATCGCGAGATAGGCCGCGTCGAACGAACCCATCAGCGTTACCGGCCATTCCACCAGGCCGGCGACCTCGGCGAGCAGGCCGTCGTCCTCGATAAGCTCGTAGCCTTGCGCAAAGGCCAGATGTTTGGCGTCGGTGAGGATCAAGTCGGCGCGCCGCGCCGGATCGAGCACCACCTTGGCCGCCGCGAGCTTGGCGATGTAGTCGTCGAAGCGGCGCACCTTGAAGGCGGCAGGCGCCATGAAGCGATGGCCGCGCGTCTCATCGGAGGCGGCGATGCCGTCGACCTTGAACGGCACGACGTCGGGCTCCTCGGTTTCCGGCCCGAAGGTGGCGAGGATCGAATGCAGTGGGCGCACCCAGGTGAGCCGCCCGCTGCCCCAGCGCATTGACTTCGGCCATGGAAATGAACGCACCACCTCGGGAATCATCTCGGCCAGCACATCGAGCGCGGGGCGGCCCGGCTTCTCGATCGTCGCCACGTAGAAGTCGCCCTTCTTGTCCGGCTGTACTTTGGCTTCGCTAATCGATTTCAACCCGGCCGCCTTTAAAAACCCGGCGATCGCGTTTTCCGGCGCGCCGACGCGCGGGCCCTTCTTTTCTTCCTTGATGTCCGGCTGGCGCACCGGCACGCCATGTACCGACAGCGCAAGGCGCCGCGGCGTCGCGAATGCCTTGGCGCCTTCGTAGACGAGGCCGGCCTCGACCAGCCGGTCGGTCACGATTTTCTTCAAATCCTCGGCGGCGCGCGCCTGCATGCGCGCGGGGATTTCCTCGGACAAGAATTCAAGCAACAGGTCGGGCATGGCGGCCAGGGCGTGAAAAAGTCAGCGTCGCGCGGGGCCTGCCTAGCAAGGCGGCTCGCCAATGTCACCCTTGCCGTCTGCGGCTACCAGCCTCCCCCGCCTCCGCCGCCACCGCCGCCGCCGGAGCCGCCTCCGCCGCCGCCGAAACCCGACGAGCCGGACGACACCGGCACGGCGCTCGCCAAGGCGCCGCTCACGCCCGCCACCGAGGATGAAACCGCGCTGCCGAAATCGCGCCCCGACCAGCCGCCGCCGCTGCTCCAGCTCGGCTGATAACTCGACATCGGATCGGCATTGCCCGGATGGGCGCGCTTCACCGCTGCCGCGAATGCATCGGACCAGGGTTTCTCGACGTCGAGGGCTACCGCATAGGGCAACAGCGCCTCGAAGCGGTCGGCGGTGATCTCGGGCGCGCCCGGCAAATTGAGGCGGTCGGCTTCCGCCGTTTCGAGATAGAGCCTGAAGCCGGCGAGTTGGTCCATGATCGGTCGGCCGAGCGCGGTCGGCGCCCGCATCAGGTAAAAAAACAACCCGTTGATCGTGGTGAACGCCGTTACCAGAACGAAGGGGAACGGATTGCCGGTGACGAGCGACTGCAGCGCCGGCAAGCCCCCGCCGGAGAGACTGCGCACAATGCCCGGCATGGCACTGAATGTGATCGAAACGAAAATGGCGAGGAAGGCGAGCGACATGGCGGCGCGCGCCAGCACTGCGAATTTTGCACCGTCGCCGAATACACTTTGCAGCATCGGCACCATGATCATGCCGAGCATGAAGCCGCCGAAGCACAGTCCCACCAGGATGGCAATGTCCTGGTCCTGCAAGCCGCCAAAACCGATGATGCCGATCACCACCGCCGCCGTCATCGCCAAGCCGGCAACCACGTAGCCGAGATTGCGGCGGAAGAAACGGTTGCGGTTTTCCGCCTCAATGCTGCTGGTGAAATCGGTGCCGACTTTGGCGACTGATTCACCGTTCGCCTTGTCGATGGTGGCGCTGCCTCCCACATTGACCCAACTGTAAATCGCGCGCTCGCCCGCCGGCAGGCTGGTAATGCCGCCCGCGGGTTGTTTGCCCGTCGCTTTCAGCGTCAACGCCATGCTGGTCTGGTCCAAATGAATGAGGCCGCGCACCGCCAGTGACAGCGCCGCCGCCGTGAAGGCGCGCCATTTCTCGCGGCCGAAGCCCCAATCGCGGATGTAATTTGCAAGCGCCGGCGAAATGCCCTGCGGCGGATGAAACAACGGGATGATGGTGCCGGGCTTGGGATCGCGGCCGACCGCTTCCCAAGCGACGAAGTAATAAATCAGAACAACCAGGAAGCCGACGCCGCCGAAGATCCAGTGGCGGTTGTCGAACAGTTCGTACCAGAGCAGCGTGTTCGCACTGGGCGGCTCGACGGCACTTGCCGGCAGCTCGGCGACAACGGTAAGACCTTCGCCCGGCGCTAGCCGCCGGGTGGTGCCGACCGTCAGCACGCCGTTGCTGCCATTGTCGCCTTGCCAATCAATACCGCGCGCGCCGAGGCGGCCGGTAAAGGCGGTCCAGCGCACCGGGCCCTCGCCGCCGACAAGATGCAAGTGATAGGTCGCGTCGAGAATCGGAAAGCGCCAGAAATTGCCGGTCACGTTCCAGTTGAGCTCGGGCTTGCCGTCGAACCAGCGGATTTGCCGCCCGGTGCGGTAGCGAAAGACGTAAACGTGATCGCCAGGCCGGATCAGCGCGTCTTTTTGGCCGGCATAGATGCGGATGATGCCGTGCTGCTGCGTGGTGAAGTACGGTTCCGATTGGTCGTCGCGGGTGACGCTGAGAATGCTGAAACTGACTTCGCGCAAAGTCCCGCCCGCGTCTCTAAAGGCGAGCGGAAAGTCGCGATAGATGCCGTGCCGCATCTCCCAGCCTTCCGCGTGTACGCTAATAGTCTCGGTGACGGTAAGTTCGCCGTCTTTTGCGACCTCAACGCTCGAGATCGAAAGAATGGATGAACTCGGCGGCAAAGGCCTGCGCCGCGCTCAGCAATGCGCCGATCAACACGGCGATGCGCAAGAACCCGCTCATCGCGGCGCCAGTTCAACCTGCGGCACGGCGCGCTCTCCCTCATCCGACAGCTCGAAATAGTCGCGCTGGGCGAAGCCGAGCGGGCCGGCGAGCAGATTGCTGGGAAAGGATTGCACCAGCACGTTAAGATTGCGCACCGTGCCGTTGTAGTAGCGGCGCGCCATCTGCAGTTCGTTCTCCAGGTCGCTCAGCTGCTGCTGCAACTCGAGAAAATTGCTGCTCGCCTTCAGGTCGGGGTAGTTCTCGGCCACCGCGAACAATTTGCCAAGCGCAGCCGACAAGGCTCCCTCCGCCTGCGCGCGCTGCGCGACGTCGCCGGATGGCAGCGCGCGCGCCGCGCCGCGTAATTCGGTCACCTCTTGCAGCACGTTGCGCTCGTGCGCGGCATAGCCTTTGACGGCTTCCACCAGATTTGGGACGAGGTCGGAGCGCCGCTTGAGCTGGACGTCGATCCCGCTCCAGGCCTCGTTCGCCATTTGGCGCGCGCGCACCAGACGGTTGAATACGGCGATCGTGTAAATGACGATCGCCGCGACGACAGCGAGAATGATCCAGAACAGCATAAGTGTGGGTCGTCGCCCGACTCAGAAAGATTCAATTATAGCCGTTTATGGCTGCCATCGCAGAGCGGCTTCTTGGCCGAGCGCTTGCAAGTGCAGAAAAACGTCTTCTCGCTCTTCTCGGCCTTGAACTCGATCGGCGTGAAACTGGTGACCTTGTGCGAGCCGTCGCAGAACGGCTGGGTCTTCGAGCGCCCGCAAGCGCACCACCAGTAGCTCTTGCCGGCCTCGACTTCGACCGGAATCGGTGCCCGCCCGCCGATTTCAGGTTCGCTCATGCCGCACCTCCCCCTTCGGTCGCCAGCCAGGCTTCGCCGCAGCCTTTCGCCAGTTCGCGCACGCGCAAAATATAACTTTGCCGTTCGGTCACCGAGATCACGCCGCGCGCGTCGAGCAGATTGAACACGTGGCTCGCCTTGATGCACTGGTCGTAGGCCGGCAGCGCCATCAAATGACGCTTGCGGTCCGCGCTCCAGCCCTCGGCCAAGTATTTCTTGCAGGCGGCCTCCGCCATCTTGAATTGCTCGAACAGCATGGCGGTGTCGGCGAATTCGAAATTGTGCCGCGAGTATTCCTGCTCGGCCTGCAGGAACACGTCGCCGTAGGTAACCTTCTTGTCGTCGCTGCGGCCGTTGAAATTCAGATCGAACACGCGGTCGACGCCCTGCACATACATGGCGAGGCGTTCGAGGCCATAAGTGAGCTCGCCCGACACCGGATTGCATTCGAAGCCGGCGACCTGCTGGAAGTAAGTGAACTGCGAAACTTCCATGCCGTCGCACCAGCATTCCCAGCCGAGCCCCCAGGCGCCGAGCGTCGGGCTCTCCCAGTCGTCCTCGACGAAGCGGATGTCGTGGATCTTGGGATCGATGCCGATCGTTTTCAGCGAATTGAGATAGAGGTCCTGAATGTCGGGCGGCGACGGCTTCAGGATCACCTGGAACTGGTAATAGTGCTGCAGCCGGTTCGGGTTCTCGCCGTAGCGGCCGTCCTTCGGCCGGCGCGAGGGCTGCACGTAAGCCGCGTTCCAGGGCTTGGGGCCGAGCGCGCGCAGCGTGGTCGCCGGGTGGAAGGTGCCCGCGCCCACTTCCATGTCGTAGGGCTGCAAGATGACGCAGCCCCAATTCGCCCAATACTGCTGCAGCGTAAGAATGAGCCCCTGGAACGAGCGCGACGGGTCCAGATTGCCTGGGCGCGTGCGGTCATTGGCAAGAAGATTCGCTTCGGCCATCGAAAATTACTGATTCTTAAGCACGGGAATGGATTGGGACCCTATCGGCGGGTCAAAAAGGGGTCAAGGCGGCGCCGGTTTACCCGGCCTTGAACCAAGCCTGCTAGCCCTACGACCAACTAGAAGAAGCCACGCATACAGGAGTGGGCGATGTTTGAATTCGAGCTGTTCGGTCTGGCGTTTTCGGTGCTGTTTTTCGGCGCCATGGTCACCGGCAGCCCGCGCGTGTCCCGCCGCTGAGCGCGACTAATTCGCTACCGAAATCGCTAAAATTAGAGACGATATTCGCCGGTCGCCGGATCGCGCCGCAACGTCGGCCGCTCTTCCTTGTCGGAAATGCGCACCTTGGCGCGCTTGGCCTGGTCGAGCTCCTCGTTGATCCGGCGCGCTTCCTTCGCCACCCAGTGGATGACCATGGCGCCGCCCAGCGCGGCGAGCGACCATTTCAGCAGTGGCGAGAGCAAAAACGGGGGCATGGCGGCACCTCCTCAACGGCAATAATGCAATTTATAGACCGGAAAACAAGGCGATTTCGCGGCCTCCTGGCAAGCCGAACCTACAGCCCGTAGCGGCCCCACAGCGCGCGCGCCTCCAGCGCCGAGATCAGATCGGCGGCGAGGCCGGGCTGGCGGATGAGCGCATCGAGCGAGCCGAGGGCCGGAATCCGGCGGCCGAACAGACCGCGGCCGGCGGCGATCAGCGGCATGCGCACCTTCTCGCCATAGCGTTCGCGCAATGTCGAGCGCAAATCGCCGATGCGGTCGGCCAGGCCGAGGTCGATGGCGGTCTGCGCGGTCCAGAACTCGCCGGAGAACAAAGCCTTCTCCGCGCCCTTCAACCGGCCGCCTCGGCTTTGTTTGACCAGAGCAATGAAATTCTCGTGGATGTCTTTCTGGATCGCCTTGATGCGCTTCACGTCCTCCGGCTTCTCCGGCAGAAACGGATCGAGCATCACCTTGCGCTCGCCGGCAGTATAGACCCGGCGTTCCACGCCAAGCTTTTCCATGAGCTTGGGAAAGCCGAACGAGCCGCCAACCACACCGATCGATCCGACGATGGAAAATGGATCGCAGATGATCTCATCGCCGGCACAGGCCAGCATATAGCCGCCGGAGGCGCCGACATCCTCGACGAAGGCGATGACCGGTAGTTTCTTTTCTGCGGCCAATTGGCGGATGCGGCGGTAGATCAGATGCGATTGCGCGGGCGAGCCGCCCGGCGAGTTGACGACCAGCGCCACGGCGTGCGCATTGCGGGTCGCAAAGGCGCGCTCCAGCGAGCGGGCGATCGATGACAGCATCAGCCCGGGCCGCAATGGCGTGCTCACGCCGATGACGCCCGATAGCCGCACCACCGGCACCACAGGGATGTCGGGGCGGAAGCGCGCGGGCACCAGCCTGCCCAGAAACGTGAGCGTACTCTTCAGGATATCGGGCATCGGTTGGGTCGCGGCGGGCGCCATGCTGGGCAGTTAGGCATCATTGGAACTCAAGTCAAAGCTGCCAGTTCCCCGTTGCGGCCAGGTCAAATTTGGGTGCGTCGCAATATATTTTGCATAACCGACGCAGAAACGCCCTAAATTACCCAATTTTTAATGTTGGAATGTTTTTTGCAATGCGAAAGCCGCCGTCAACTCGCGGCGGTTTTGGAAAGAGGCGGATCGATGGATCCCAAGCTCACCCTCCTGTTCCTGCTTATCGGCAGTATTATTGGGCTTTCACATCTTAACGACGACAAACTGGCGCGCGTGCGGCTCCAGCTTGTCATCCGGCGCTGGCGCGAATTCGTGCCGGGGCGGCGCAAATCCTAGGCAGATTGGCCCGCGTTTACATCTCAGTAAGACTCAGCGTTCCCCCGCCACGCAGCACGGCTTCCGCCGCCGCCGTCGGCCGTCCGTGCTCGTCGTTCAGGATGAGACTGGGATAATTCTGCGGCGGGCCGCCGCCCGACTTTACCGCGCCCACCAGCACACGAATCGCCGGCGCGTTGGGACGCGGATAAACCGGCAGCACGGCGACGCCGCCGAACTCGGCCGCAAGCGCGCGCTGCACATCGCCCAGCGCATCGGCGCGCCAGATCAGCGTCAGCACGCCATGCGGCTTGAGCAGATGCGCGGCAGTCGCGACCCAGCGCGGCAACAGACCGGGCGCCGCCGCATGCGCAAGGCGCCGGCGCGGGTCGGGCGACAGGTTCTGCCGGCTCGCATCGTGGAACGGCGGATTCATCAGCACGCGATCGGCACAGCCGATACCGGCGGCCGCGACTGCATCGGCGTTTTCGGCGTCGGCGGCGATCACGCTCACCCGGTCGGCCAAATTGTTGAGCTGCACGTTGCCGGCGGCGAGCGCGCATAGCGCCGGATCGATCTCAACCAACGTGACCTTAAGCCCGCCGACCCTCGCCGCCAGCGCCAGACCGGCGCCGCCGACGCCTGAGCCGAGATCGACCGCATGCTCGCCTTTGCTTCCGCCGGTCGCGGCAGCGAGCAAGATCGCGTCGTGGCCGACGCGATGGCCGGCAAGCGGCTGGCGCAGCCGCAAGCGGCCGCCGAGTACGGCGTCTTCGCTGGTTTCGAGGACGTCAGTCCTCATCGGGACGCAGCTCCTTGCCGAGCCCGGCGTCTTGCAGAAGCTGGCGGGCAGTGAGTTCGTACCCTTCCGCGACCAGAATCCGCCGCGGCAGCACGCCGAGCGAACCTTCCAGCACACTCATGTTCTGGTCTAGCACCATGTGACGAATGCCGGCGCCTTCGAGCAGCGCGACGACTGCCGAGACCAGAACCATATCATTGGTACGGATGAGTTCGCGCATGCCGTTTTGTTCCTGGTGCCTCGTCGGAAACGAATTTATAAGGCATTATTCTAGCTCCTTGGCCATCCCCCCACCGACAATGAAATTGCAGAATCCCATGCCCGATTCATCGCGCCCGTGGCGAGCATTGCAGAGCCCCGATACGTCGCAGCCGTTCCAACGGCTGGTGCCGTTCAGTTGGCGCGGCGAACTGTTGCTCATCTGTTTCGGCATGCTGCTGTCGTTTCTGGTCGCCGGCTTCTGGTATCCCTATTGGCGCATTGCCGATATGGATTTCATGATCGTCTACAATGCCTTCCTGCTCAACGCTCATTTGCCCCAGCAATTCTTCGACCATCCAGGTTATCTGTCGATCTTGCTGCTGAGCGACTGGCTGCGCGCGTTGCATGCGCTCGGCATCGTCAATGTCGACTCGCTGTCGGCGGTGCCGCCAATCAGCGACGCCGCCGGCTTCACTCAGGCCTGGACGGCGGCGACGCGCGCCGGCCGCGTGCTGTCGCTCATCTACGCGATGGGTTTCGTGGTGGCGTTCGCGTACTTGCTGCGCGCACTGGTGCGCGACTGGCGCATCGCCGCGTTCGGCGCATTCCTCTTGGCGTTTTCCGGCGGCATGGCGATGGAGATGCGCATCATGCGCACCGAATTACTCGCCGCCGCGTTGTTTAGCTGCGCCCTGCTCGCCCTGTTCATCACCGCGCAACGCGGCACATCCTGGTGGCGGCCCGTCGTCGTCGGCTGCGCCAGCCTTCTGATCACGCTGGCGATGCTCAACAAGATCCAGTTCTTGTTTCTGGTCTGCGCGCTGCCGGTTCTGCTGCTGCCGTTCGGGCCGCGCGGCGCAGCGCCACGCGGATTCTGGAACGAGCCGCGGGCGTGGGCAGCGCTTCTGCTCGCGGCTGCCGCCGCACTGCTCGCCGGTTATCTCGCCAAAGACATCCTCGTGGTCGCGATGTCGACCAGCAATACGGCAACTTTGCATTTACCGCCGCTGCGGATCGGCGCTACCGTTTATTGGCCGATGATCGCGGTCTGGCTTGGCCTCGCCATGGCGGCCTACGCGGTTATCTGGAAGGCGCCGGCACTGGAGTTGCTGAGCGCGATGTTCGCGGCCATCGCCGGCTGCATGGTGGGGCTGCTCGCGCTCTACTTGCGCTACAACGTCAACGATGTCGTGGTCGTCTTCCACCCGCTCGAGCAGATGTTCATGTGGGCCACGGCATCGACGCCACAGCTCGGCGAACAAGGCGCATTTTTCAGCATCGATCGGCTGAAATTCCTGTTCGAGGCCATCACCGGCGTGATCGCGCGGCGCACCTTCGTGCTGTCGTCGTCGCCGCGTCCGACCATCTTCCTCGAATGGTTCGTCATCGCGGCGACCGTGATCGCCATCCGCCGTCGCGACTGGCGCCTGGTGCTGCAGGTTGCCGCCTTGATGCTGACGGATTGGGGCATCGATACGCTCAGCATGGCGCGTGGACTCAAGCAGGAGTATTTCCTGCTCACTGACCCGCTCGCCATTATCGCTGCCGCCTTGCTGATCGCCAAACTCACCGACCTGCAAAGGCACCGCTGGACCTACCCGGTCGGCACCGCGCTGATCGTCGCGCATATCCTGGTCAGCCAGGCCGAGCCGGTGAAGCACATCTTCAGCACCGACGGACCGGATGTGATCTGCGGCTTGTATGGCCCTCTTAAACCGATCGCGCAGCTTCTTGCCTGCAAGCCGCAGTAGCGGCGCTGCGGCGCAAGACGGAGTTCAGCGCTGCCGGCGTTCCTCGCCGGGCGCCCGCAGCGCAAGATAGGCCAGCAGCTTCATCTCGCGGCGTCCGCGCGTCACGGTGTCGAGCACCAGCCCGATGGCGGTCGAAAGAAATGCCAAGATCATCAGCCCGGTCGCCAATACCGCGGTCGGCAGTCGCGGCACCAGACCGGTTTCCAGATAAGTTGCCACCACCGGAATAGCGAAGCCGATGGACATAATCACCAGCATCAGGCCGATGGCGGTGAAGAACGGCATCGGCCGCTCGGCGCGATAAAGCTTGACGATGGTGCGCAGGATGCGGAAGCCGTCGCTCCAGGTGTTGAGCTTGGAGGCCGAGCCCTCCGGCCGCGCATAATAGGGCGTGTCGATCTCCGCCACCGCCAGCCCCAGTTCGAGCGCGTGAATGGTGAGCTCGGTCTCGATCTCGAAGCCGCCCGAGAGCACCGGAAAGGATTTCACGAAGCGGCGCGAGAACACCCGATAGCCCGACAGCATGTCTTTGAAGCTGGAGCGGAATACCGACGCGACGAAACGAGGTAAGCAGCCGGTTACCGGTGCGGTGGCCGGCGCGGTAGGCCGCCGCGTCGTGGTCGACGCGGTTGGCGACCACCATGTCGAGCCGGTCCTCGAGCAGCCGCTCGATCATCGCCACGGCGCTCGGCGCGTCGTAGGTGGCGTCGCCATCCACCAGCACGTAGATATCGGCCTCCACGTCGGTAAACATGCGCCGCACCACGTAGCCTTTGCCCTGGCGCTTTTCCCGGTAAACCTCGGCGCCGGCCGCGCGCGCCGCAGCGGCGGTATTGTCGGTCGAATTGTTGTCGAAGACGAAGATCGCGGCAGTCGGCAGCGCGGCGCGGAAGTCCCTGACCACCTTGGCGACCGCCACCTCTTCGTTGTAGCAAGGCACCAGCACGGCGACCGAATACTGGCCGAAGTCGCCGGATTTGTGCGCCGCCGACTTAAGGATTTGTTTCGCCAATCGGTGCCCCCTTGCCCATCTCGCGCGCCGCATTGCGGTGAACCGGCAATTTAACGCACTTGCCCCGTTAACATAGCGTTTCTATGCTCGCGGGCCGTCACGACCCCGGAGAAGCATTTTGGCCGTCATCGTCCCCTTCGAAAGCCCGCAAGGCGCCTCGCTCACGCGGTTAGCCGATCTGGTGGCACCGGACATGGAGCGCGTCAACACGACGATCCTGGCGCGGACCGGATCGGACGTCGCCATGATCCCGGAAGTCGCCAACCACTTGATCTCCTCGGGCGGTAAGCGGCTGCGGCCGATGCTCACGCTGGCGATGGCCAAGCTCGCCGGCTATTCCGGCGACGGTCATATCAAGTTCGCCGCCGCGGTCGAATTCATGCACACGGCGACGCTGCTGCACGACGACGTGGTCGACGAAAGCGACATGCGCCGCGGCAAGCTCGCCGCCCGCATGCTGTGGGGCAACGAAGCGAGCGTGCTGGTCGGCGATTTCCTGCTCGGCCAGGCCTTCAAGATGATGGTCGAGGTCGGCAATCTGCACGCGCTCGATATCCTGTCCTCGGCCGCCGCGGTGATCGCCGAAGGCGAAGTCATGCAGCTCGGTGCCGCCAAGAATACCGCCACCAACGAGGACGAGTATATGGCGGTGATCCGCGCCAAGACCGCGGAATTGTTCGCCGCCGCTTGCGAGGTCGGCCCGGCGCTGGCATCCAAGGACAAGGCCGAACTCGCCGCCTGCCGCTCGTTCGGCATGAACCTCGGCATCGCCTTCCAGCTGATCGACGACGCGCTCGACTATGGCGGCAAGTCCGCCAAGCTCGGCAAGAACGTGGGCGACGATTTCCGCGAGGGCAAGATCACTTTGCCGGTGGTGCTGTCGTTCCGCCGCGGCACCGAAAGCGAGCGGGCGTTCTGGAACCGCACGCTCGGCAAGGGCGAAATCGGCGACGGCGATCTCGACGAAGCGATGGCGCTGATGGCCAAGCATCACGCCATCGAGGACACGGTCGGGCGCGCCCGCCATTACGGCGCCATCGCCACCGATGCGCTGGCGCTGGTGCCGCCGTCGGCGATCAAGACGGCGCTGGAAGAAGCGGTCGCCTTCTGCATCGCGCGCGCGCACTAAATCGTGCGCGGTCCGCTGCCGGTCATTTGGGCCAGTAGTATTTGTCGGGATCGCGCCGCAACTGAAACCGGATATTGCGATCGGGATCCTGGCCGACAAACCGGCCGGCGATATAGGCCGGCGGCGAGCAGCCATTCGGCTGCGGATCGGGCCGCAGCGCCCAAATGAAATCCCAGGAAAACGGTTGCGCCCGGTCCACGCATTGCACCTTGGCAACGTGCTTGCGGTGGTGCTTGGCGCGCGCGGCGGCGGGATCGGCCGCGATGACGGCAACACCCGCGGCCAAGGTTGCGGCAACCGCGATCCACTTCACAGTCATGTTCTTCTCCCGCTGCGGCACGCTGCCTAGCCGCAAATTGCCATGCGCGCAACGGTTCCGCGCGAAGGCGGCAATTTCAAGGGCGTTCTTCGTCTAATGCAGCATGGTGGGATGGACCCACCAATTTTTATGCTCGGTTTGCATCATGCCGGCCGCCGCCGCGGCTTCTGCGGCCGAGACGAAGAGCGCAAAACAGGTCGGCCCCGAGCCCGACATGCGCGAAAGGCGCGCGCCCGGCATTCTGCTCAAAGCTTTCAGCACCTCGGCGATGACCGGCACGCAGGCGATGGCCGGCTGCGTCAGATCGTTGCCATGCGCGCCGAGCCATTCGATCAAAGTGCCGAACTTGAGCGGCACCTGCGAGGGCGACGGCGCACCGTCGAGCTTGCCGGCGAATTTGGCGAACACCTCGCGCGTCGACAATGGCAGCCTCGGATTGACCAAAAGCGCGGGAAGCTCCGGCAGAGCGAGCGGCTCCAAAAGCTCCTCGCCGACGCCGCGCATGATGCGTGCGCGCGAGGCGAGACAAACCGGCACATCGGCGCCGATCATGGGCGCGGCTGCCGCCAGCCGTGCGTCGTCAAGCGCCAAGCCGTTGCTGCACGCGAGCAGCCGCAGCGCGGCCGCCGCATCGGCCGAACCGCCGCCGAGCCCGGCCGCGACCGGAATGTTCTTCTCCAGCCGGAAACGCCCGGCATTCAGGCCCGCCACGCGCTCGCGCAAGGCGGCGAACGCTTTCAGCACCAGATTGCCGTCAACCGGCCCACAAGCGGCGGCGAACGGCCCGGTGATCTCGAGCGTAGGCTCGCCGCCCGGCTGCAAGCTGAGCGTGTCGGCAAGATCGGCGAACGCCACCAGGCTTTCCAAACGGTGATAGCCGTCGGCGCGGCGGCCGAGCACACGCAATGTCAGATTGATCTTGGCGGGAGCCTTTTCGACCAGCACTGCGCTCACGCAAGAAGCTTAGCCGCCATCGCCGCTCTTCTTGCCGGCCTTGGCTTGCGATGAGGTTTCGTCGGGCAGCCCGTTCTTGAGCTTGGCTTCGATCTTCGGCAGATCTTCCGGGTCTGGCTTGAGGTCGCGCGCATGCGCCCATTGGAACTTGGCCTCGAGCGTGCGCCCGACGCGCCAATAGGCGTCGCCGAGATGGTCGTTGATGGTCGGGTCTTCCGGCTTGAGTTCGATCGCGCGCTCGAGCTGCTTGACCGCTTCCTCGTAATTGCCGATGCGGAAATAGGCCCAGCCCAGCGAGTCGACGATATAGCCGTCGTCCGGCCGCTGCTGCACGGCGCGCTTGATCATGTCCATGCCCTCGTCGAGGTGCACGCCCTGGTCGATCCAGGAATAGCCGAGATAATTGAGCACGTGCGGCTGCTCGGGGAACAGTTCGAGCGCCTTCTTGAGATCGGCTTCCGATTTCGGCCACTCGTGCGAGCGCTCGTAGCAAATGCCGCGGAAATAGAAGAGCACCCAGTTGGCTTTTTCCGGCTGCTTCAGGGTGTCGACGCCCTTGGAATAGACGTCCGCGCATTCGGCGAACTTCTTGTGCCCGCGCAGTACATTGCCGAGCGCCATGATCGCTTCGAGATCGTCCGGATGTTCCTTGATCAATGCGTCGAGATGCTTCTGCGCCTCTTCCGGCTTGTCGAGCGCATCGAGATTGGAAGCCATCTGGATCGCGGCGTTGCGATGCAGCGGCGAACTCGCCGGAACGCGCTCATAGGCCTTGATCGCCAGCGCCGGCTTCTTGAGCGATTCATAGAGATCGGCGAGCGAGAGCAGGGCCAGCGGATGGTTGGGCGAAAGGTAGAGCGAAAGCTGCAGGTAGACCAAGCCGAGATCCTCGCCGCCGCGGCGGCCGAGCGAGGCGCCGAGCCCGTACAGCGCTTCGGCGGCGCCGGCCTGCGCGTTCGCCGCCAGCGGAGGCAATTTCTCGCCAGCCTTGAGCTGGTTCATCGCCTCGACCACGAGCGGGTGGCGCGGCAGCACTTTGTCGAAAGCTTCGAAAATGTCGAGCGCCTGCTTGGCTGAAGCGCTGCGCGACATCCAGCTGCCATAGGCCTCCACCACCCGCAGCGCGGTGGCATCGAGCTTGTAGGCGTGTTCGAAGCGTTTGCCCGCTTCCTTCTTGTTGCCGGCGAGGTCGTAGATCATGCCGGCATGCAGCTCCTTGAAGATCGCGTACCATTCCGGCCCGGCCAGCCGGTCGATCGCCGCCACCGCGCCCTTGGCGTCGCCGGTCCCGTACATGGACCAGGCCGACAACAGCGTCGCGGTCAGATCGGTGATCGGGCCGCGCACCGACAGCGCCAGCTCACGGCGCGCGGCGGCAAATTGCTTGTGCTTGAGCGCGTGCACGCCGAGCACCAGCTCGGCCACGCGATCGTTCTTATCGGCCTGCGCGATGCGCTCGGCATATTTCACGGATTCGTCGATATCGCCGTCGACCAAGAGCGACAGGAAGGTGCGGTCGAGCAGATCGCCGTTCTTCGGATCGTGCTTGAGCGCGGCGCGGTAAAAGGCGGCGGCGGCGGCGGCGTCGCGCTGCTGGCCGGCGTGGCGGGCGGCGAGATAGCTTCCCGAGCCCGTCATTCCGGAAAGGTCCAGCGCGGTCGGCGCTTGGGCGGCAAGCTTGATCGGCGCCGCCACCAGGAATGCGGCAAGCGCGGTGCCGATAACGCACCGGGCGAGGCTCGAAGAAGTCACGGGCGATGCTCCAATGGGGCGGTTGACCGCGGGTTTTCGCGCGAACCGCCGAGGTTGGGCCGAGAATGGCCTTTTTGCGCCGCCCCCGCAAGAACGACAGCCGCGGCGCTCGGATGTCAGGTTGAAAACCCCGATGTGGCAGCATCGTGGCCGGATTGGCGGGTGACAATCACATGTTCGGGTAATTCGGCCCGCCGCCGCCTTCGGGCGGAACCCAGGTAATGTTCTGATTCGGGTCCTTGATGTCGCAGGTTTTGCAGTGGACGCAATTCTGCGCGTTGATGACGAATTTGGGCTGCCCGCCCTCCTCCACCCATTCATAGACCCCGGCCGGGCAATAGCGCGACGAAGGTCCGGCGAAGACGTCGTGTTCGGAGGTCTTCTGCAGCTTCATGTCCGCCACATGCAGATGAACCGGCTGATCTTCCTCGTGATTGGTGTTGGAAAGGTAGACCGACGACAGCCGGTCGAAGGTGAGCTTGCCGTCCGGCTTCGGGATAGGCGATCGGCGTGCATTGCGACGCCGGCTTGAGCGTGGCGCAGTCCGGCTTGCCGTGCTTCACGGTGCCGAAGAACGAGAAGCCAAGCGTATTGCACCACATGTCGAGACCGCCGAGCGAGATGCCGATGAAGGTGCCGAGTTTCGACCACAACGGCTTGGCGTTGCGCACCTTCCAAAGGTCCTTGCCGATCGCGGAGGAGCGCCAGGCGGCTTCGTAATCGGCAAGCTCGTCGTGCGCGCGACCGCCCGACAACGCCGCGGCGGCCGCTTCGGCGGCGAGCATGCCCGACAGCATTGCGTTGTGGCTGCCCTTGATGCGCGGCACGTTCATGAAGCCGGCATCGCAGCCGATCAGTGCGCCGCCGGGGAACGTCAGCTTGGGCACCGACTGGTAGCCGCCCTCGGTCAAGGCGCGCGCGCCATAAGCGAGACGTTTGCCGCCGGCGAAGGTATCGCGCACCAGTTTGTGGGTCTTGAAGCGCTGGAATTCCTCGAACGGCGACAGATACGGGTTGCTGTAATTGAGGTGCAGCACGAAGCCGACCGACACCAGGTTGTCGTCGAAGTGATACATGAACGAGCCGCCGCCGGTATGCCCGTCGAGCGGCCAGCCGAACGAGTGCTGCACCAGCCCCTTGCGGTGCTTTTCGGGCGCGATCTGCCAGATCTCCTTCAGCCCGAGCCCGAATTTCTGCGGGTCGCGTCCCTCGCCGAGGCCGAACTTGGCGATCAGCTGCTTGCCGAGATTGCCGCGCGCGCCTTCCGCGAACAGCGTGTATTTGGCGCGCAGCTCCATGCCGCGCGTGAACGAGTCCTTGGGCGCGCCGTTCTTGCCGACGCCCATGTCGCCGGTGGCGATACCGGCGACCGCGCCGTTGTCGTCGTACAGTACTTCGGCCGCGGCAAAGCCCGGATAGATTTCGACCCCGAGCGCTTCCGCCTTGGTGGCCAGCCAGCGGCAGACGCTGCCGAGCGAGACGATGAAATTGCCGTGGTTGTTCATCAGCGGCGGCATGGCGAAATTCGGCAACCGCAGCGCGCCGCCGGCCGACAGCCAATAAAAGCGGTCGGCGCTGACCGCGGTTTTGATCGGGGTATCCTCGGAGCGCCATTCCGGCAGCAGGCGGTCGAGCCCGACCGGATCGATCACCGCGCCGGACAGGATATGGGCGCCGACCTCGGAGCCCTTCTCTACGATCACCACCGAGATATCCGGATTGATCTGCTTGAGGCGGATGGCGGCAGACAAGCCGGCGGGGCCGGCGCCGACGATCACCACGTCGAATTCCATCGCCTCGCGGGCTGGTAGGTCGGCCATGTCGGTCTCCTCGCTCCCGATATTCCACTTTTGCACAGCCGGGGCAATCGCACCCCTGCCATGCTAAAGTCCGGGCCATGACCCCCAGCGGCGACAAGCCGGCGCGCGATCTGCTCGACTTCTACCTGGAAGCCGGCGCCGACGCCGTGGTCGGCGAGACGCCGGTCGACCGCTTCGCGGATGAACCTCCCATACCTCCCCCTGCAAGGGGGAGGTCGGCGGACGAAGTCCGCCGGGTGGGGGTAGATGAAAGATCGAAAGGTGACCCCACCCGGTCCGCACTTCGTGCGGACCACCCTCCCCTTGCAGGGGAGGGAAAAACAATGATCGCCCCCGACGAGGCGGCCATGGCCGCGCGCGCGGCGGCGAAAAACGCCAAGACGCTCGACGAACTGCGCGCGATCCTCGACAAATTCGACGGCTGCGCGCTGAAGGCGACCGCCACCCAACTGGTGTTCGCCGACGGTAACCCGCAGGCGCGCGTGATGTTCGTCGGCGAGGCGCCTGGCCGGGACGAAGACATCGAGGGCCTGCCCTTCGTCGGCCGCTCCGGCAAACTGCTCGACCGCATGCTGGCGGCGATCGGCCTCGACCGCACGAAAGTCTACATCGCCAACATCGTGCCGTGGCGGCCGCCCGGCAACCGCACACCGACGCCACAGGAGTCGGCAATCTGCCTGCCCTTCATCCTGCGCCAGATCGAGCTCGTCGATCCCGACATTTTGGTTTGCATGGGCAATCCGTCGACGCAGACCCTGCTTGGCCTCAAGGACGGCATCACCAAGACGCGCGGGCGCTGGTTCAAATTCGACACGGGCAAGCGCGAAATCCGCGCCATGCCGACCTTCCATCCCGCCTTCCTGCTGCGCAGCCCGCTGCAGAAGCGTTTCGCCTGGCGCGATTTTTTGGCGATCAAAAAAGTTTTAAGCGAAACTCAGCGGTAGGCCACCAAAATCGCTCCCGCCGCAATCAGCGCGATGCCGAGCCAGTTCGGCGAGGTCAGCTTCTCGCCGAGAAACATCACGCCGAATATCGCCACCAGTACAACACTGAGCTTGTCGATCGGCGCAACCTTGGCGGCTTCGCCGAGCTTGAGCGCGCGAAAGTAACAGAGCCAGGACGCGCCGGTGCCGAGCCCCGACAAAACCAAAAACAAATAAGTGCGCCCGGATATCGCGCCGGGCGCCTGGAATTGCCCGGTCACCGCCAGCAGAAATCCGAGCGTGACGATGACCACGACGGTGCGGATGAAAGTGGCGAGATCGGAGTTGACGTTCTCGACGCCGATTTTGGCAAAAATCGCGGTGAGCGCGGCAAAGATCGCCGACAGGATCGCCCATGTCTGCCAGGACGACCACACGCTCATTCAAGTTGCCTTCATATAATCGGGCGTGCCGCCGGTAAGTGTCCGTCTCGAAAGTTGTTGAATCAAATGAATCACTTGTGTTTCACACATCGGCTGCCTGTGAGGAGGGTTGCCGATGTGGACGAGCAAGAACCGGGCGCGCTACAAGCGCGATCATTTGCGATATCCGAGCGATGTGACGGACGAAGAATGGGCGCATGTCGGGCCGCTCATTCCTCCGGCGAAGCGCGGGGGCCGCAAGCGTGAAGTGGACGCGCGGGATGTCGTCGACGGCATCATGTACGTGCTGAGCACGGGATGCCAATGGCGCTACATCCCCAAAGACTTGCCGCCGCGCAGCACCGTGTATCGGTACTTCTGTCTGTGGGGGTACGACGGCACGCTGGATCGCATCCACTACGCGCTTTACGAGAAGTGTCGCGAGCAGGCGGGACGCGAAGCCAGTCCCACCGCCGCCATCATCGACAGCCAGAGTGTGAAAAGCGCCGAAAAAGGCGGCCCCTGCATCGATCCGCCCGGGTTCGACGCGGGCAAGCTCATCAAGGGCAAGAAGCGGCATATCCTGGTAGATACACAGGGTCTGTTGCTGCACGCGATTGTTCATCCGGCCGATATTCAGGATCGCGACGGCGGCATCGTGCTGCTGTCCACGCTTTTCGGCCTTTTTCCTTTCCTGAAAAGGCTCTTTGCCGACAGCGCCTATGCGGGGCCTGTCTTTCATGCGGCGCTGGCCAAGATTCGAACGCAACTCGAAACCGAAATCGTCAAGCGTTCCGATTGCGCCAAAGGCTTCGCCGTTCTGCCGCGCCGATGGATCGTCGAACGTACAATCGCTTGGCTCAACCGTTGCCGCCGACTGGCCAAGGATTGGGAAAATCTCAACCTCAGCGGCCTGATCTTCCTGCGCCTCGCATCCATTCGCCTCATGCTCCGAAAACTCTGTAATCCTTGATGAACTTATGGGACGACTTAAGGAAATCCTCGCGCGGCGGCGCAAACATATCCACCACCTCGGTGTCCTCCGGAAAGAAGCCCTCGTGCTCGACGCCGGAGGGGATCACCGCCACGTCGCCGGCGCCCATGCTGCGGCGCTCGTCGCCGATGCGGAAGACCATCATGCCCTTGAGCATCCACACGATCTGCTCGTGCGGGTGCTTGTGGGCCGCCGCGTGCGCGCCGGCCTTTATTTTCCACCACACCATCATGCTCTGTTTGCCCGACAGTACCCGCCGGCTGATCTTATCGGTGATGCGCTCTTCCGGCAGCGCCGCGAGTTGCTTGAAACCGAACAGAACTGGCATGCGACCTCCGTTTTCCCTCGGCTCATCCCGAAACCGCGAACTTGATCGCGAACAGCACCGCCAGCACGATCACCGCCGGCGAAGCTTCCGTCACCTTGCCCGAGATCAGCTTGGCCAGCGCATAGGTGATGAAGCCGAGCCCGATGCCGGTGGCGATCGAATAGGTCAGCGGCATGGTGATCGCCGTCACCACCGCCGGCGCGTATTCGGTGATGTCCTCCCAGTCGACTTCGGAAAGCCCGCGCGCCATTACGCAGGCGACGTAGAGCAACGCCGCCGAGGTGGCATAGGCCGGGATCATGCCGGCGAGCGGAGCGAACAAGAGCGCCAGCAGGAAGAAGATCGACACGAAAGCAGCAGTCAGACCCGTGCGGCCGCCGGCCGAGACGCCGGCCGCGCTCTCGATGTAACTCGTCGTCGTCGAGGTGCCGATGACGGCGCCGAACATGGCGGCGAAACTGTCGGAGATCAGCGCCTCTTTCATGCGCGCGAGCTTGCCGTTCTTCATCAGTCCGGTGCGGTGGGTGACGCCGATCAGCGTGCCGGCATTGTCGAACACGTCGATGAACAGGATCGAGAACACCACGATCAGGAAGGTGCCTTCGAACACGCGCGAGAAGTCGAGCTGCAGCAGCGTCGGCTTGATCGAGGGCGGCAGCGACACGATGCCGGAATAATGCGCCAGCCCGAACGGCAGGCCGATGGCGGTGACGACTAATATGCCGATCAGCGTGCCGCCGATGATGCGGCGGTAGTTGAGCGCGACGATCAGCACAAAGCCGAGCAGAGCCAGCGCGGCGACCGGATTTTTCAGGTCGCCCATGGTGACCAGCGTCGCCGGCTGGGCGACGACGACATGGGCTTCCTCCAGCGCGATGATGCCGAGGAACAGCCCGACGCCGGCCGAGGCCGCGAGCTTGAGGTTTTGCGGGATCGAATCGATCACGTATTGCCGGATGCGGAACACTGAAATCAAAAAGAACAGCACGCCGGAGCAGAACACGGCGGCGAGCGCCTGCTGCCAGGTGTATTTGTAGGTCAGCACCACGGTGAAGGCGAAGAAGGCGTTGATGCCCATGCCGGGCGCCAGCGCCAGCGGGTAATTGGCGTAGAGCGCCATCACCATCGTGCTCACCGCGGCGGCGACGCAGGTGGCGACGAACACCGCGCCCTGGTCCATGCCGGTCTTGCTCAGGATCGCCGGGTTGACGAACACGATATAGACCATGGTGAGGAATGTGGTCAGGCCGGCGATGAATTCGGTGCGGATGTCGGTGCCCTGCTCCTTGAGCCCGAAATAATTTTCCAGCATTCCGGCGAATCCGCTGTCGCTCGTTGCCCCGGTTTTCTCGCTCTTGGTCGCCGCTTTCGCTTCCGCTTGCTTTGCCTGCTTGGCCATGGACCCCCTCCGCCGGCTGCCTCAAACGGCAAGCCTAGCCCTTACGCCGGCCGGGCGCTGGAGCCAATTTGGCCGCTGTGGATACCGGACGCTTGTCCGGCGGCAAGGCGCGCGAAGGGCAATCATATCATTGCGGCGGGCGCACAAACGCCCAGCCGAGCCGGATTAGCGGCAGCAGCCCCTGCATCGAGCGCGCAAATGAGCGCGGCACTTCCGGCACCATGGCGGGGAACTGCGCCTTCAGCTCAGCCGGCGGCGTGCCGGTATTGTCGCCGGCCGGCCAAACCAGCAGACCGCCGTGTGCGCGGAAGTCGGCGGGGCTCGCCCACGGGCTGCGTTGCGGCGCCCAGTCGAAATAGACATGCGGCCGGCTGGGCGCACCGAGCGCGACGAGCGGCGCGAGTCGTGCATCGCCGGTGACGTAGTCGAGCGGCTTGCCGGTGCGGCGCTGAAAATTATCGGCGAAGAAGCGGCCTTCGGCATTGGCCGGCTGGGAAACTTTGAGGTCGATCGACGCGGTCCATGGCAGCAGCGCGATGCCGAGCACGATGACGGCCGGCGGCGCCACCAGCAGACCGAGCCAGGTGAAGGAAACCATGCGCTCGCGGTAGAGCGGCACCTGGTCGCCGGCGGCGACCACCACGGCAAGGCCGGACAGCACCACCAGCGGCGCGACGCGGTCGAGCGGGCCAAGCCGGCCGCTGGCGAACACGATGACGATCGCCGAGGCTGCCGGCATCAGCGCGAAGAAATAGACGAATAGACGGGCAAACAGCTCGACAGGATTGCGGTCGATGAGCGGCGCGCGCTCGTGGCGGTGACGCGGCCAGCCGCTGGCGAAGGCGACCATGAGGCCGAGGCCGAGATGGGTCAAAACCAGCAGGAGGCAGAGCCAAATGCCCGGCGACAGCGTGCCGGCCGCCGCGTCGCTATCGTTGAGACCCGCGACAACAAGATCGCGCGCGCCCTTCAGCCATGCCAGGTGCGGAAAGATGACGATGACGAACGGCAGCACCGCGATCCACGGCTCTGGACAAAGCAGCGACGCGCGCCCGCGTTCGCTGCCCAGCGTGAACACGGTCAACAGTGCGATCAGGATCAACCCTACGTAGCTGGCGAGCAGCAGCAGGCCAAGATCGAGCGCGAGCAGGAACCAGTAGCCGCGCTCGCCTTCGCCGACCGCGCGCCAGTAATGCAGCAGCGCCAACGCCCACAGCGGCGCCGCCAGCACCGCCGGCCCGAAATCCGGGCTCGGCACCGTGAAGGCCGCGACGCCGACCATCAGCAGCACGGCGAGCACCGCATGGCGCGTACCGACGATGCGGCGGCCGAGCGTGAACACCGCCCAATAGGTGACGACGATGCAGGCTTGCGCCAGCACGTAGAGCCCGAAGGCGCCGCCGAGGCGATAAGCGAGCTCGCCCAGCCAGAACGAAAGCGGCGGCCCGAGATAGCTGCCGAGCACGAATTCATGGCCGATGGCCAACAACAAGGGCACGCCGCCGGGTGGCGCCGAGTAGAACAGCGCCGGCATCAGCGTCCACAGCACCGCTTGCGAGAGCGCCACGGTCCAGAACACCACCGCCGGGCGTCCGCGCAGGAATTCGATGATCAGGGAGACGTAATGCATTCTTTTCTATCCCTCCCCCGCTCGCGGGGGAGGGTGGCGAGCGAAGCGAGCCGGGTGGGGGAATTTTGTGGCGATCTTCACCCCACCCGGCTCCTCGCTGCGCTCGGAGCCACCCTCCCCTTTGCAGGGGAGGGATGAAGACGGCACGATCGCAAAATCGCGCAACGGAGGAATAGAGAACGCGCGCTAAAGAGGCAACAATGCAGCGAGGGCTTCGTCGTTGAGCTCACCCAGACCGGCGAGCTTTTCCGCCACCGGCGCGAAGGATTTGCGGTGATGCACGGTCGGCCCCAGGCGGGCGAGCGCTTCGAAATGCTCGGGAACCGAATAGCCCATGTGGCGCTCGAAGCCGTAGCCGGGATGCTCAAGACCGAGGCGCGCCATCAGCCGGTCGCGGGTGACCTTGGCGACGATCGAGGCCGCCGCCACCGACAGCACCAGCGCGTCGCCGGAGACCACCGTCTGGCAATCGCAGGCGACGTCGATCTTCTGGTTGCCGTCGACGAAAACGAGCTGGGGCTTGACGGGCAGCGCCTTGACCGCGCGCGCCAGCGCCCACAGCGAGGCGCGCAGGATATTGTCGCGGTCGATGCGCTCGACCGTGCCGAAGGCGACCGCGACATGCGCCGAAGCGCAAATCTTGTCGTACAATTTCTCGCGCATGGCGGCGTCGAGCTTCTTGGAATCGTTCAGGCCGCGCGGGATACGTTTGGGATCGAGGATAACGGCCGCCGCCACCACCGGACCGGCGAGCGGTCCCCTGCCCGCCTCGTCGCAGCCGGCGACCGGGAAAATGCCCTTGTTGAGCGCCCGCCGTTCACGCCGGAAGGTCGGGCGCAGCACGGGCTCGTTGAGCGGCAGCCGTTGCGCGGTGGCTTTGCGGGGCATGACGCGCAGACAATGCGCGGCAGGCAGAGCATGTCAACGTGCGAATGAGCGCGTGTGGATACTTGCTGCTGTCGTCCCGGGCGACCGAGCGCAGCGAGGGAGGCCCGGGACCCATAACCCCAGTGCTCAAGATGCGTTTAGACAGGGGTTATGGGTCCCCGCTTTCGCGGGGACGACAATCTAGAACAAACTCAACTGCTCGGTCGCCGGCTTCGGCGCGCGGAAATGCGCGGTCGAGAGCGACACCTTGCCGGCGTTGAGCCCGAGCTTCTCGCAGGCCATCTCGAAGCGCCGGCCGATCATCCAGGCATAGGGCCCGGTGCCCTTCATGCGCTTGCCGAAGGTCGAAGTCGTAATCCTTGCCGCCGCGTGTCTCGCGGATCAACTTGAAGACGTGGCGATAGCGGTCGGGATAATTCGCCATCAGCCATTCGCGGAACAGGTCGCGTAGCTCGAGCGGCAGGCGCAGCAGCACGTAGCCGGCTTCCTTGACGCCGGCGGTCACCGCCGCTTCGAGGATGTGCTCGATCTCCATGTCGTTGAGCGCCGGTATTACTGGCGCCACCATCACGGTCGTCGGCACGCCGACTTGCGCGAGCCGCCGCAACGTCTCCAGCCGCCGCATCGGGGTGGCCGCGCGCGGCTCCATCTTGCGCGCGAGCTCGGGATCGAGCGTGGTGACCGAGAGCGCGACTTTCGCCAGCTTGCGCTCGGCCATGCGCGCGAGAATGTCGAGATCGCGCAGCACCAGCGCCGACTTGGTGACGATGCCCACCGGGTGGCCGGCGCGTTCGAGCACTTCCAGGATGCGGCGCATGACCTTGTAGCGCCGCTCGATCGGCTGATAGGGATCCGTATTGGTGCCGATGGCAATCACCTTCGGCTCGTAGCCGGGCGCGGAGAGTTCACGCTCCAAGAGTTCGGCCGCCTCCGGCTTCACGAACAATTTGGATTCGAAATCGAGCCCGGGCGACAGGCCGAGATAGGCGTGCGTCGGGCGCGCGAAGCAGTAGACGCAGCCGTGCTCGCAGCCGCGATAGGGATTGATCGAACGGTCGAAGCCGATGTCGGGCGAGTCGTTGCGGGTGATGATCTTGCGCGTTGCATCGACCGTGACCTGGGTCTTGAACGGCGGCAATTCGTCGAGCGAGCGCCAGCCGTCGTCGAAGGCGATGCGCGCCAGCGGCTCGTAGCGGCCGGAAGCGTTGCTCTGCGCGCCGCGCCCGCGCCGCCGCTCATGCTCGACCACCACGCCGAGCAGTTCGGTGGCGTCGTCGACATAGACGCCCGCCGGCGCGGAGGGCAGCTCCTTTTCCGGCGGGCGTCTCAGGGCTGTTGATGAACGAGCCATGGCCATAACCTAATAGTGCAATGTGAACATAACAAGAACATTTTTAAAAGGCCCACAATTTGAGCAGTTTGGGCCCGATCTCGTAGGACGATCCGCAAAATCCACATGATATGGTGGAACGCCATCTGCAAGAGCCGGGTTCCATGCTGAGCGCGATCATCGCCACCCACGAATCGGAACGCGCGCTGGTGCCGACGCTCGCGGCACTTGTGCCGGGCGCCACTGCCGGGCTGCTCGGCGAGGTGATCGTGGCCGATGCCGGCTCGCGCGACGCCACCGCCGAGGTGGCCGACGTCGCCGGCTGCCGTTTCATGGCCTCGGGCGAGCCTCTGGGCGCGCGGCTGAAAGCGGCAGCCGCCAGTACGCGCGCGCCCTGGCTGTTGTTCCTGCGCGCCGGCTGGGTGCCGGAGCCAAGCTGGGTCGAAGCCGCCGACCGCTTCATCGATGCGGCCGATGGGCTCGATCGCGCCCGCGCCGCGGTGTTCCGCCCGCCCGGGATTGCCGACCTGCTGCGGCCGGGCCTGGCCGAACTGATCGCGCTCGTGCGCGTCACGCTCGGCGGCGGGGCCAAACCCGAGCAGGGCCTGCTGATCGCACGCCGGCATTACGACGCACTCGGCGGCCATCCCGACGGCGACGGCGCCGAGGCCGCAATGCTGCGCCGGATCGGCCGGCGCCGGCTCGCCATGCTGGCGAGCGCGGCGCGGCAGGCGGGGTGACCGTCATTCCGGGACGGCCCGAAGGGCCGGACCCGGAATCCAGTTTCAAACTCCGGCACATTTTTCTGGATTCCGGGTTCGCTCTCTTCGCTCGCGCCCCGGAATGACAGGTCTATGATACTTGACTTAGTCAAGTAATTGGCCGACCCTGGCGCGATGACGGCCATCGAGCAACGCACCGCCGCCGTGCGCCGTTTCAACCGTTTCTACACGCGGCAGATCGGCGTGCTGCGCAAGACCTATCTCGACAGCCCCTACTCGCTCGGCGAAATGCGGGTGCTGTACGAGATCGCGCACGGCGCGCGCACCGCCAGCGACATCGGCCGCGCGCTCGATCTCGACGCCGGCTATCTCTCCCGCGTGCTGCGCAATTTCGAAAAGCGCGGGCTGGTCTCCCGCAGGGCTTCCGCGCAAGACGCGCGCCAAAGCCACCTCGCGCTCACCGCGCGCGGGCGAAAGACATTCGCTCCCGCCGAGCAGCGCTCGCAGCGCGATGTTGCCGCCATGCTTGGAAAGCTCGGAAGCAACGAACAAGCCAAGCTGGTCGCGGCCATGCAGACGATCGAGAGCCTGCTCACGGTAAATTCCGGCGCCGCGTCCAAGCCCGGTTATATTCTGCGCGAACCGCGGCACGGCGATTTCGGCTGGATCGTCGCCCGCCATGCCGAGCTCTATGCGCAGGAATACGGCTGGACCGACCCGTTCGAAGGCCTGTGCGCGCAGATCGTCGCCGACTTCGTCAACAATTACGACGCCAAACGCGAGCGCTGCTGGATCGCCGAATTGAACGGCGAGAACGTCGGCTGCGTCATGCTGGTGAAGGACAGCGATGAGGTCGCGCGGCTGCGCCTGCTATTGGTCGATCCGAAAGCGCGCGGGCTTGGGCTCGGACGGCGCCTGACCGACGAATGCATACGCTTCGCGCGCCAAGCCGGCTACAGGAGGATCACGCTGTGGACCCACAGCATCCTTTCCGCCGCGCGCCACGTCTATGAGAAGGCGGGCTTCACGCTCACCTCCAGCGAGAGCAAGCACAGCTGGGGCAAGGACGTGGTGGCAGAGTATTGGGATTTGGATCTTCCCTCGCCCCGCTTGCGGGGAGAGGGTGGCGAGCAGCATTAGCTGCGAGCCGGGTGAGGGGACGTTTGTTTGAGCGACGCGCCCCGCCCCTCACCCGACTTTCTCGCTGCGCTCGAAAGTCGACCTCTCCCCGCAATGCGGGGAGAGGTAAGATCACGCCGTCGCGCCCTTCGCCTTAGGCCGCCGCATTGCCGCGAACGATCTTCGCCAATTCCGTCGACCGTTCACGGCGGACAACAATTATATTGGCTGGCGATGCCTCACGCGTTTGGTGCTCTGAAGGCGCTCTTGGTGTCGCGCGCTAGTTTCATTGCTTGTTCGGCTTCTGCCGTCGGCATAAGCACTGTCGTTTCGAATCTCGAGAACCCCCCTGTCGATGCCGCCTTCATAGAAAATGCGGCGGCCGATTTGTTGTCCGGGAATTCCGCGATTCCTACTCCGTCAAATTCACCAAAGGAGAAAAAGTAATGGTGCAGTTTTCCCCCTAGAGCATTTTCCGAAAAGACTAAATCGCGGGATTCCCTTGCGGGAACGAATCGGATTCAAGGTTCGTGCTGGAATGGAGGCCAGCATGGATGGCAAAACCGTATTCGGAGGATCTGCGTGCGCGCGTCGTTGGGGTGGGACAGGATGGCGCTACCATCCCGGAAACTGCGGAGCAATTTGGAGTAAGTATTAGCTCTGTTGTGCGCTTCCGTAGGCTGCACCGCGAAACGGGCAGCGTTAGTCCGGCCAAATTCGGCGGTTACAAGGGATATGCGCTGGCCGCGTACGAAGAACTGGTCAGGCAATTGGTGGCGGAGCAACCGGATATCACACTGGCAGAGCTCAAGACCCTTCTAGCGAAGAAGAAGGTGACGGTCGGTCAGTCGTCGATCTCCCGATTTCTGCATCATTTGAATTTACGCTTTAAAAAAAAGTCTGCGGGCCGCCGAGCAGGACCGGACGGACGTCGTCGCCGCACGTAAGGCATTGCAAAAACAGCAGCCAAGGCTTGATCTGAAGCGACTGGTCTTCATCGATGAAACCAGCGTCTCAACGACGATCACCCGCCTTTACGGGCGAGCACCGCAGGGCGAGCGGCTCATCCAAAAAGTGCCGTATGGGAACTGGAAAACCATCACTTTCCTCGCGGCGTTGCGTCATGACCGTGTTACTGCGCCTTTCGTGCTCGAAGGCCCGATGAATGGTGAGATGTTCAAGGCCTATGTCGAACGGTTCCTCGCTCCGACACTGAAGAGAGATGACGTCGTGTTCATGGATAACGTCAGCGTCCACAAGGTAGATGGGGTCGAAGAAGCTATCGAAGCGCGCGGTGCAATTCCTTTTTACCTCCCGGCATACAGTCCCGACCTCAATCCCATCGAGCAACTATTCGTCAAACTCAAGGCGCTCCTGCGCAAAGTCGCCGCATATACTCTGAAGAATGCCACGTTCACCGTCAGAAGCCTCTGCAAGGCCGTCGCCTCATGTCTCAATCAAATCTCTCGAGCTGAATGCGCTGCATACTTCGCGAATTCCGGATATGGTCCACTTAAACGGAATCCGCTCTAAGCTTTCCACCAGCGTCTTTGCGGGGCCGAAGCGATCTTGTGGATGCTCAACCAGCGCTTTGGAAGAAGCGTTGCTGAATTGGAACCGCAGTAAAAACCAAGCCATGATTTGCTCCCTGTACTGAACGATAAATGTAAGCTCGCATAGCCCATTACGGCCAGCAACAGCGGAAATCCGGTCGACTTCGGCTTATTCGACAAGGCCTAAGTCACCGCGCCGAATCGCGGGCCCATCGGGCGCTCCCACCGAACTTAAACCCAAATGCGGCAAAGGGATTTCCGAACGTCCAACCGATCCGTGACGTTTTCTCATTTCGTCACCACGCCTCGCTATGCGGCACGCTTTTTCCTGGTGACCATGACTCAGCCTGATTGCGTGCGTGCCTTGCCCCGCCGCAGATGCTCGTCCAGCCGCGGCAATATCTCCACGAAATTGCACGGCCGGTAGCGGACATCGAGCTGGTGCACCAGGATCTCGTCCCAGGCGTCCTTGCAGGCGCCGGGCGAGCCGGGCAGGCAGAAGATGTAAGTCGCGTTGGCGACGCCGGCGGTGGCGCGCGTCTGGATCGCCGAGGTGCCGATCTTTTTCTCGCTCACCAAAAGGAACATGGTCGAGAAGCCGTCCATCTTCTTCTCAAACAGCGGCTCGACCGCCTCCGGCGTCACGTCGCGGCCGGTGAAGCCGGTGCCGCCGGTGGTGATAATTACGTCGATGAACTTGTCCTCGATCCACGCCTTCACGCGCTGGCGGATCGCCTTCACCTCGTCCTTCACGATGGCGCGCTCGGCCAGCGTATGGCCGGCGGCGCGGATGCGCTCGGCGAGCATATTGCCGGATTTGTCATCGGCGCGCTCGCGCGTATCGGACACCGTGAGCACCGCGATCTTGAGCGGCACGAATTGGCGGGTTTCGTCGATACCGGGCATTTCACACGTCCCTAAAGCGAAGCCGCCGCGAACGTATCGCAGGCCGACACCTTGCCCGCTTTCAGCCCCGTGGTGAACCAGCGCTGGCGCTGCTCGGAAGTGCCATGTGTGAAGGCGTCCGGCACCACATAGCCCTGCGCTTGTTTTTGCAGGCGGTCGTCGCCGATCGCCGACGCCGTCTGCAGCGCCGCCTCCACGTCGCCCGGCTCGATCGATTTCCAGCGCTGGTTGGAGCGGTTCGCCCAGACGCCGGCGAAACAATCGGCCTGCAATTCGACCCGCACCTGGATGCGGTTGGCCGCCGCCTTGCTGCCGGCGGCGCGCTGCGCCGACGTCGCCTTCGGCAAGATGCCGAGCAGGTTTTGCACGTGATGGCCGACCTCGTGCGCGATCACATAGGCCTCGGCGAATTCGCAGGCCTTGCCGCTGCAGCCGTGGAAGCGCACCTGCATGTCGCGGAAGAACGAAGTGTCGAGATAGATGCGCTGGTCGGTCGGGCAATAGAACGGGCCCATCGCCGCTTGCGCGAGACCGCAGCCGCCCTGCTCGCCGCCGCGGTAGAGCCGCAGCCGCGGCGCGCGGTATTGCTTGCCGCTTGCCTGGAATATTTCGCCCCAGGTGTCCTCGGTATTGCCGAGCACGGCGGCGACGAATTGGCCCGTCCGGTCGGACGGCGTCCCGGTGCGCCGGGCGGACGGCTGGTAGGGCTGCTGGTAGTGCGAGCCGCCGCTGATAAGCTCGGCGCCGCCGATCAGGATGCGCGGATCGATGCCGGTCGCCCAACCGATCAGGCCGAGCACAATCACGGTCCCGATGCCGAGCCCGCCGCCGCCGAACTGTATGCCGGAACCGCCGCCACCGCCGGTATCGCGGTCGTCCTCGACATTGCCGCTGCGGCGGAAATCGTCCCAACGCATTTAAATCGCCTCCGAAAAGAGAATTGCGATCATTACCGAAGCCCTCGCCGGCGTCCAATGTGACTCATTTTGCGACACCGGCATGACCGCTTAAGCCTCGGTTAAATAGGCAGAATTTGCCGGGTTGAAAGTGAGGTTCATAAACCGAATTTTCACCTTGGCCGGACATGATGCGGGCCTGTCGGTTGTAGGTCCCGCGTCGCCGACCGCGTCACCTGAGTCAGAGTCCTGAGTCATGGTTGTGTCGCGTCGCGGGGCGCCCTCACGGGCGCCCCGTGGAGTTTCAGAGACTCCACATCACCGCATTTTGGTCGGCGACTGCGTCGCCGAAATGGCGAAGCTGGCGGCCGGTTCCGTCGATCTGGTGTTCGCCGACCCGCCCTACAATCTCCAGCTCGCCAGCGACTTGAAGCGCCCGAACGATTCGCACGTCGACGCGGTCACTGACGACTGGGACAAGTTCGCGAGCTTTTCAGCCTATGACGACTTCACCAAAGGCTGGCTTACCGCCTGCCGCCGCGTGCTGAAGCCGGCCGGCACGATCTGGGTGATCGGCTCCTACCACAACATCTTCCGCGTCGGCGCCATCATGCAGGATCTCGGCTTCTGGATCCTCAACGACGTGATCTGGCGCAAGACCAACCCGATGCCGAATTTCCGCGGCCGCCGCTTCACCAACGCGCACGAGACCATGATCTGGGCTTCGCGCGACGCCAATGCCAAGGGCTACACCTTCAATTACGAGGCGCTGAAAGCCGGCAATGAAGACGTGCAGGTGCGCTCGGACTGGACCTTTCCCCTTTGCACTGGCGAGGAGCGCCTGAAAGGCGCCGACGGCAAGAAGCTGCACCCGACGCAGAAACCGGAAGCGCTGCTGGCGCGCATCATCTTGGCGGCGTCGCGGCCGGACGATCTGGTGCTCGACCCGTTCAACGGCACCGGCACCACCGGCGCGGTAGCCAAACGCCTCGGCCGCCGCTTCATCGGCATCGAGCGCGAAAAGAAATATGCCAAAGCGGCGGAGCGTCGCATCGCCGGCGTGCAAGTGGTGCCCTCGCCGTCGATCGCGCCCTTCGTGACCGCGCGCGAGGCGCCGCGCGTGGCCTTCTCGGCGCTGATCGAGCGCGGGCTGGTTTCGCCCGGCGCGCTGCTCACCGACGCCAAGAAGCGCCACAAGGCGACGGTACGCGCCGACGGCGCGGTGTCGCTCGGCGAGGCCGTCGGCTCGATCCACCGCATCGGCGCGCTGGCGCAAGGGCTGGAAGCCTGCAACGGCTGGACCTTCTGGCACCTGCAGACGCCGAAGGGGATGACGTCGATCGACGACCTGCGCGCCCAAATCCGTAAAGAGCAAGTGCGCTCGGAGATGGCCGAAGCGGCGGAGTAGCGTCAACGCGCGGCTGCGACGCCGAGCCGGACGCCGGAAGCTTTCTGCAGTCGGCTGATCACAGCAAACAGATTGTCGGCGCGCGGATTGCCATTGGGGCCGAACATCCGCATCAGGCTTTTCGCCGGCGTACCGGTTTCGCGCGCCAAACGTTCGAATCCGACCGTTGCATTGATGTAGTCGCGCAGCACCGCCTTGCCGACTTTCACGTCGCCGGCCAGCAATTGCTCCACCGCCTCGGTGAATAACGCGGCGCGGAATTTCGGATCGCGTTCGGCTCGCGCCTTGACCGTGTCTTTGAAGTCCCGTGTCAATGCCATTTCACGCCTACTCTTTCTTGCGCCGTTTGTAATCAGCCCATCGCTCTTGTGTGGCAGCAATGTCAATTTGCTGACGCTGTTTGGTGCCGCCGCCGAGCAGGATGACGATCGCGTCGCCATCCCGTCCAAGATAGATTCGATAGCCGGGCCCGAAATCGATCCGATACTCCAGAGCACCGCCGCCGACACCTTTTACATTCGACAGGTTCCCCTGGCCCATGCGTGCCAGTGCGATCGCGATTTTCGCAGCCGCCTGCGAGTCGAGATCGTCGAACCATCGACGGAATGGGCTGCGCCCGGCTGAATCCAGGTATTCGAGGACCTGCATTCAGATAGTATCATATATGTTACCAACTATGGCAAGCGCAAGGCGACGCCATAGTAAAAATTCCACTCAATATCTCGAATTAAGTCTTGGCGGAAATCGCTTCGTAAAGCAGCTCCAGCGCCCGCTTGGCGAAAGCCTCCATATTCGCCCGCCGGTCGGCGCTGCCGGTTTCCAGCGTGACCGTGCGCTCGACGGGTCCTGCGACCGCGATGCAAGTGTGGCCCGCCGCGTCGCCGTAGCGGTTGCCGGTCGGTCCGGTGGCGCCGGTTTCGCCCAGACCCCATGTGGCGCCGTGACGCTCGCGCACCCGCCGCGCGATCAGCAACGAATAGGCTTCGGTCGAGGGCCGTAGACCCGCCATGTCGGCATCGCCGATCCCGAGCAGCGCCGCGCGCGCCGTGCGCGTGTAGACCACCGCGCCGCCGAGAAAATAGCCCGACGCGCCTGGAACACTCAGCAAAGCCGCGGCGATCAGCCCGCCGGTCGAGGATTCAGTAACGGCGATGGTCTCGCGGCGCTCGATCAAAACGCCGGCGATCTTTTCCGCGATCAGCAACAGCGCTTGCATTCAAGCTCCTCCATTGCCCAATTGGCATAGCACGCGGAACATGCCGACGTCGGCGGCGGCAAAATCCTTCGCGAACCGCTCGCCGAGCTTTTCCGCCTCGCCTTGGCGCAGCGTGTCGGCCATGAAACAGGCTTTGATCTTTTTGTCGCCGCCGCGCAGTTTCTCCTCCATCGACACCGGCTGGCCGGTGGGATCGACCGCGGTCCACACCTCGCAGGCACCGATGCCGGGGTCTTTCACCAGCGCGTCCGACAGCCGGGTCAGCCCGCCGATGTCCGGCACGTCATTGAAGCGAACGGTGACGGCAAAGGCGCCGCGAAAGCGGCCCACGCGCAGCGTGCGGTAGCAGACCGTGCGGTTCATATTGAGGAAAACTCCCGACATGATCTTCTTGGTCATCGGCGTCGGGTTGTCGAGCCGTTCGAGATAAGGCTTGGAAGTCAGCACCCCCAGCGTCTCGACCACATAGAAATTGAAATAGCCGCAGCTGCCCGAAATAGCCTGATGCCGCCGGCCGAACAGAAAACCGGGCACGGCGAGCCGTTCCTGCAGATGCTCGCCCTGGAACCAGGTTTCGAATTCGGTCTCGCGGCCGGCGCGGCAGTCGTTGAAGATCGCGAGGATGCCTTTGTCGCTCATGACGCCCGCCCGCTGTCGAGCGCATGGCTGAGCACCTTGCGCATCACGCTCGGCAACGCTTCGCCCGGCAGATCGGCAAGCTTGACCCAGCGCGCGCCCTTGGGCGCCTGCGTTGCGCGCGGCACTCGCGCGATAAATACCGCAAGCTCGAGCGGAAAATGCGTGAACACATGGCGCACGACGCCGGACAGCTTGCGCCATTTCGTTTTCGCATCGAGGCGCGGCGCGCAACGCAACGCGGACTTCACATCGAAATCATGCGCCCAGTCGCTGCCCGGCACCTCGGTCATAGCGCCGAGCAGACCCTTCTCCGGCCGCGCGCGCAGCAGCACGCGGCCGTCGGCGCGCAGCGCAACGTAGGCCGCGCCAAGCCGCAAGCGGCCCTCGCGTTTGGGCGCCTTGCGCGGAAACGTCTCCTGCTCGCCACGCGCAAAGGCGGCGCACGATTCAGTTCCACGGACACAGCGCGCAAGCCGGCCGCTTGGGCGAGCAAATCGTGGCGCCGAGATCCATCAGCGCCTTGCGCGAAATCGCCGGCGCGGTGCGGCGGCAGCAAGGATGCCGCCAGACGTTTGATTTCTGGCTTTGACGCCGGCAATTCTTCTTCGACCGCGAACACCCGCGCCACCACGCGCTCGACATTGCCGTCGACCGGCACGCCGGCCGTCGAACGCGATCGCCGCCACCGCGGCGGCGGTGTAGTCGCCGATGCCGGGCAACGCGCGCAAGCCTTCAAGCGTGCCGGAAATGTCCCGCCGTGGCGCTCGACCACGGCGCGCGCGCAGGCATGCAGATTGCGGGCGCGCGCGTAATAGCCGAGCCCGGCCCAGGCGCGCAGCACGTCGTCGAGGCTCGCTGCGGCGAGCGCCTCGACCGTCGGCCAGCGCGCCAGAAACTTGGCGTAATAGGGCGCGACCGTTTTCACCGTGGTCTGCTGCAGCATGATTTCCGACAGCCAGACCCGGTACGGGTCCGGCCGTTCGCCGCGGCGCGACCGCCAGGGCAGCACGCGGCGGTGGCGGTCGTACCAGGCCAGCAAATCGGCCGGGTCCGGCGATGAATATGCTTTCTTTCGCGCGAGCTTGCGGACTGCTACGTTCATGCCGCCGACGATGGCATGAGAAGCCCCCTTCATGAACAAGCCTTCGCGCAGTTTTCCCCGCCCGCTTTCGGAGTTCACGGGCGCGACCTTGAGCGACAGCCTCAAGGCGCAGGGCTTTGCCTCCACGGAAATCATCGGCCGGTGGGCCGATATTGCCGGTCCGGAGATCGCCGCCCATAGCGAACCGATGAAGATTAATTGGCCGCGCGCAATGAACGAGCACGCCCCGGAACCGGCCACGTCTGGTGCTGCGGGTGGAAGGCCCGGCAGCGCTCGAAATCCAGCATTTGTCGGCGGTGATCCTGGAGCGGGTCAACCGCTTCTTCGGCTGGCAGGCGATCGGCCGCATCGCGTTACGCCAGGCGCCGCTGCGCCGGCGCGCGCCGCCGACCCCGCCACCGCCGCTCGACCCTGAAATCGCCGCCCGCATCGCCGAAAGCCTGCCGGCCATCGAGGACGAGGACCTACGTCTCGCGCTCGCCCGCTTGGGCGCGGCCATCAAGCAAAAATGAACGTTTTCGGTCCCTTGGCAGAACGGCCCGCCATTGCCACAATTACCGTATCCAGCTAGCCAGTCCCCTTCGGAACTCGTTCCGCGCATGATCCCGAAAAATGGGAACCGGTGTTCGGACGAGATCATGCGCCAGTAAGAACCGCACGGAGTTTCAGTTGCATATCACCCGACGCCAGTTTTGCCTGAGCACCGCCACCGTATCGCTTAGCCTCGCCGTGCTCGGCGCCTCCGCCCTGCCGCCCTTCGCAGGGCGCGCGCTGGCGGAAAATGTGCCGGTCGCCGACCTGATGAAGCCGAACGCGCTGCCCGACCTCGCCTTGGGCGACCCCAAGGCGCCGGTCACCATGATCGAATACGCCTCGATGACCTGCCCGCACTGCGCGCATTTCCAGGAGACCACGTTCCCCGAACTCAAGAAGCGCTACATCGACACCGGCAAGCTCCGCTACATCCTGCGCGACTTCCCGCTCGACAGTCTGGCGGGCGCGGCTTTCGTGCTCGCGCATTGCGCCGCCAAGGGCGACAAGGACAAATATTATTCCATGGTCGACACGCTGTTCGCCCAGCAGCGGACCTGGGCGGTCGAAAAACCGGTGCCACCGCTGATGGCGATCGCCAAGCAGGCCGGCCTCACCGAGCAGAGTTTCAACGCCTGCCTGACGAATCAGAAGGCCTGGGACGACATGGAAAGTGTGCGTCAGCGCGCCATCAAGGAGTTCAAGGTCGAGTCGACCCCGACATTTTTCATCAATGGGACGCAGGTCACCGGCGCCGTCTCGATCGAGGAATTTGCCAAGGTGATCGACCCCTATCTCAAGGGCGGATAAGGGTTTTTCGGCCCGGCGCGAATACTGCCCAACGCCGTTTTTGAGCCCGCCCGGCCCGAAAGGTCTGGAAAACCGCGCTTGCCGGCCGCTCGCCTGTTGCTCATCCGAGCGCGCCGATTCATTCTCCCAACGATGCGGCACAAGCCAACCAGCCTTCGGGGCTATCCCCCGGACGGGATTACGATTCTGCCAAACGCACGCCGACGCGGGACCATCGCCTTTGACCCTGCGCCGCGCATGACCCCGAAAAGTGGAATCCGGTTTTCGGAAAAGATCGTGCGCAATCAAAAATACGTCGAGGCCTGAATTATGAAACTTACGCGGCTGCGCCTGCTCGGGTTCAAGTCCTTCGTCGAGCCGACCGATTTCCTGATCGAGCCGGGCTTGACCGGCGTGGTCGGGCCGAACGGCTGCGGCAAATCCAACCTGGTCGAAGCGCTGCGCTGGGTGATGGGCGAGTCCTCCTACAAATCCATGCGCGCCTCCTCGATGGACGAGGTGATTTTCTCCGGCACCAATAATCGTCCGGCGCGCAACAACGCCGAAGTCGGGATATCGATCGACAACGCCGAGCGCTCGGCGCCGTCGGCGTTCAACGATTCCGACTCAATCGACATCGCGCGCCGCATCGAGCGCGAGGCCGGCTCCACCTACCGCATCAACGGCCGCGAGGTGCGCGCGCGCGACGTGCAGATCCTGTTCGCCGACGCCTCCACCGGCGCCCGTTCGCCGGCGCTGGTGCACCAGGGCCGCATCGGCGAGATCATCCAGGCCAAGCCCGAACAGCGCCGCCGCGTGCTGGAAGAAGCCGCCGGCGTCGCCGGCCTGCACGCGCGCCGGCATGAGGCGGAACTGCGGTTGAAGGCGGCGGAAACCAATTTGCTGCGCATCGAGGACGTGATCGGCCAGCTCGCCGCCCAGGTCGACGGGCTGAAGAAGCAGGCGCGCCAGGCGATCCGCTATCGCACCGTGTCGGCGCAGGTGCGCAAGTCGGAGGCGACGCTCTACCATCTGCGCTGGACCGCCGCGACGGCTGAGGTCGCGGAAGCCGAGCACGCCAAGGACATGTCGGTGCGCGAGGTTGCGACCCGCGTGGGCGCGGAAGCGGAAGCCTCCAAGCGCCAGGCGACCGCCTCGGCGGCGCTGCCCGAATTGCGCGAGGCCGAGGCGCGCGCCGGCGCCGCCTTGCACCGGCTCAACGTCGCGCTGCAGGATCTCGACCGTGAGGAAGCGCGCGCCAAGGACCGCATCGCCGAGCTCGATCTCCGCCTCAAGCAATTCGCCGCCGACGGCGAGCGCGAGCAGAAATTGGCCGCCGACGCCGATGCCGCGCTGGCGCGGCTCGCCGCCGAGGAAGAAACCATCCGCAAGGAGGCGCGCGAAAGCGCCGGCCGCCGCAGCGGCGTCGATGCCAAAGTGGCGAAAGCCGATGGCGAGCTTACCGCCGCCGAGAAGATTTTCTCCGATCTGACCACCGCGCTCGCCGATCTCACCGCCAAGCGTCACCAGTTCGAAAACGCCGCGCGCGAGCAAGAGCGAGCGCATCGCGCGCGTCGCCGGCGAAATCGCCGAGATCGAGCGCGAATTGGCCACGCTCAAGCGCGGCGACCATGCCCCGCTCACCGCCGCGGTCGAGGGCGCGCAGGCGGCGCTGACCGAGGCGGAAGCCGCCGCGGTCGCCGCCGAGGCCGCGCATAACAATGCGCGCACGGATCTCGAAGCCGCGCGCGCCAATTTGAGCGAATCCGAAAAGCGCGTGCAGCGGCTGGAGACCGAGGCCAAGACCCTCGGCCAGATGCTGTCGCTGGAGACGCGCAACCTGTGGCCGCCGGTGATCGACCATGTCGCGGTCGACAAGGGCTACGAGAAGGCGCTGGGCGCGGCATTGGGCGACGATCTCGACGCGCCGACCGATGCCTCGGCGCCCATGCACTGGTCGAAAGTCAAAGCCGACGCCAGCGATCCGGTATTGCCGAAAGGCGCCGAGCCGCTCGCGCGCTTCGTCAAGGCGCCGGCGCAGCTCGCCCGCCGGTTGGCGCAGATCGGCGTGGTCGACCGCGAAGCCGGCGCCAGGCTCGCCGCAACGCTCAAATCCGGCCAGCGGCTGGTTTCGCGCGACGGCGATCTCTGGCGCTGGGATGGTTATGTCGCGGCCGCGCACGCCCCGACCGGCGCGGCCAGGCGCCTCGCGCAGCGCAGCCGCCTGGCCGAGATCGACGGCGAACTGGTGACGGCCCGCGCCGAGGTCGACGAAAAGCGCAAGGCGCTCGATACCGCGCAATCGGCCTTCGATGCCGCGGGCCACACCGAGGCCGAGACGCGCGCACGCGAACGCGACCTCAATCGCCAGGCGGCGCGGCTCTCCGCGCTCGCCGAGGCGCGCACGCGCCTCATCGGCAGCCGCAACGAAGCGACCGGCGCCAAGGCCGAGGCCGAGCGCGCGCTGGCCGCGCTCGAACCCGCCGCCAAACTCGAAAGCAAGCTCGCCGCCGTGCGCGACGACATCGCGGGAAAACGCGCCAAGCTCGCCGAGGTGCGCGCCGAGCAGCAGGCGATCGTGCGCGAGGCGGAACTCGCCGATAAGCGCCTGGCGGCGCTCGCAGCCGATCAAGCCGGCTGGATCGAGCGCCGCGATAGCGCCCACAACCAGATCGCCACCCTCGACCAGCGCATCGCCGAGGCCAAGCGCGACCGCGCCGAATTGGAAAACGCGCCGCAGCTTTTCGCGGAGAAGCGCAAGGCCGTGATCGGAGAGGTCGCGAACGCGGAAAGCGCGCGGCGCGCCTGCGCGGATCGTCTGCAGGAAGCCGAGAACGCGCTGGCTGAGGCCGACCGTGACGCCCGCGCCGCCTTGGAAGCAGCCTCCGCCGCGCGCGAGGACCTCGCCCGCGCCGAGGAGCGCTTCGAGGGCTCAAAGCGCAGGCTCGCCGACATCGGCCGCGAAATCCACGACATGCTGGAGATCGAGCCGGCGGCGGTCGCAGCGCTCGCCGAGATCAAGGAGGGCGAGGCGCTGCCCGAACTCGCCGAGATCGAAGAAAAACTGGAACGCCTGCGCCGCGAGCGCGAGCGGCTGGGCGCGGTCAATCTGCGCGCCGAGGAAGAACTGCGCGAGGTCGAGACCCAGCACACGACTTTGACCACCGAACGCGACGATCTGGTGGAAGCGATCAAGAAATTGCGCCTCGGCATCCAAAGCCTCAACCGCGAGGCGCGCGAGCGGTTGCTGGCCTCGTTCGAGCAAGTGAACAAGCACTTCCAGCATTTGTTCTCGCGGCTGTTTGGCGGCGGCACCGCCGAATTGCAATTGATCGAAAGCGACGATCCGCTCGAAGCCGGCCTCGAAATCATGGCCAAGCCTCCGGGCAAGAAGCCCTCGACGCTCTCGCTGCTCTCGGGCGGCGAGCAGGCGCTGACCGCGCTGGCGCTGATCTTCGCGGTGTTCCTGACCAATCCGGCGCCGATCTGCGTGCTGGACGAAGTCGACGCCCCGCTCGACGATCACAACGTCGAGCGCTTCTGCGACCTGCTCGACGAGATGACCAAGTCGACCGATACGCGCTTCGTCATCATCACCCACAACCCGATCACCATGGCGCGCATGAACCGCCTGTTCGGCGTCACCATGGCCGAGCGCGGCGTGTCGCAACTGGTGTCGGTGGATCTGGAAGCCGCGGTGCGCTTCCGCGAAGCGGGCTGACGGCGCATCAGCACGCGCGCTTTACCCTCCCCTCGAGTGGGAGGGTAAAGATTTGCTACGCCGCCTCGGTTTCGCTCGGCTGCCCGGCGTCGATGAGGCGCCGCTCATCCGCAAGCCATGCGGAACCCGTGGCCCACACGTGCTCCTGCCCGCAGGCCGGGCAGAGCATGCGGGCGCTCACCTTGGGCAATCGACGGAACACGCTCGGCTCGACCTCAATGGCGGTCGACACCGGCTCGCCGGTAACCGGGCACCTGATCATCACGGAGCTCATGGCGGAGCCCTCCGATGGAATTGCGTCCCCGCGAGTTGGCGAATGGAACTCGTGAGCGTCATGGAACTCATGGATCGTGACCGTCTTAAGACGGGCCGGCCCTTTGTGGATAACGTCTAGGTGATCGCTGCGGACCCCCGGAACCAAAGCCCGAGGCGCACGTTTAATCGGGCGTGCATTTCAGTCGGGCGGCTCCCCCCTTACCCCCCGAATGGCCGTCTGGCGAATAGACCTCGGGCTTCGGCCCGGGGTCTTTTTTTCGCAACATCAATCGGTTACGCAAAAGCCTGCGGGTCGGCCGCGGTCCCAAGGTACCCCTACCCGGTTGCCGTTGGCGGCGCGCTACCCATCTAGGCTAGGCTTGTTGCGTTCGAATTTTTCTCAGGAGCCGTTCCATGTCCACCACCGGCTGGGTCGTTCTCGGCGTCATCGTCGTGATCGTGATTTGGGCGATCAGCGTCTACAACGGCCTCGTCGCCCTGCGGCAGAGGACCAACCAGGCCTTCGCCGACATCGACGTGCAACTCAAGCTGCGCCACGACCTGATCCCCAATCTGGTGGAGACGGTGAAGGGCTATGCCGCCCACGAGCGCGGAACTTTGGAGGCGGTGGTCAATGCGCGCAACGCCGCCATCGCCGCGCCCGGGGTCGAGCAGAAAGTGGCGGCGGAAAACATGCTCACCGGCGCGCTGCGGCAATTGTTCGCGCTTGTCGGAAAATTATCCGAACCTGAAGGCCAACGCGAACTTCCAGCAGTTGCAGAGCGACTTGTCCGACATCGAGAACAAGCTCGCCGCTTCGCGCCGCTTCTACAACAACGCGGTGCAGGAATATAACACCGGCATCCAGCAGTTCCCGGCCGCGCTGTTCGCCGGCATGTTCGGCTTCGGCCAGCGTCAGTTCTTCGACGTCGGCGAGGACCGCGCGCAACTCGAGCAGGCGCCGAGCGTGAAGTTTTGATGACGTTGTCATTCCGGGACGCGGCCAAAGGCGCGGACCCGGAATCCATAACCCCGGTCTGTGATTATGGATTCCGGGTTCGCTCGCTACGCGCGCGCCCCGGAATGACGGAAAACAAAGTCCGCAGCATGGCCGCCTACGGTCTCTACACCCACATCCAGTCGAACAAGCGCCGCTCGATCGCGCTGCTGATCGGGCTGTTCCTGCTGGTCTATGTGATGGTGTTCGCCGGCGCTCTCTTGGCCGAGGCGCTCACCGCGCGCAGCTATTACGGCGGCCCGCCGCTCGATTACCTGATCCGCGCCGCCGAGTTCGATTTCATCAAGGCGCTGCCGTTCGCCACCGTCGGCACGGTTATCTGGATCTTCATCGCCTACAAGTTCCACCAGTCGATGATCGACGCGGTCACCGGCGCGCGCGTGGTCAGCCGCACGGATGAGCCGCGGCTCTATAATCTTCTGGAAAACCTGTGCATCTCGCGCGGCATCACCACGCCGACGCTGCGCATCGCCGACGACGAGGCGCTCAACGCCTTCGCCACCGGCATGAACGCCAAGCAATATTCCATCACCGTGACGCAAGGCCTGATCGACGCGCTCAACGACCAGGAGATCGAGGCCGTGCTCGGCCACGAGCTCACGCATATCCGCAACGGCGACGTGCGCATGATGGTGATCGCCATGGTGATCGCCGGCGTGCTCGGCTTCTTCGGCGAACTGGTGTTCCGCATTTTCTTCCAGAACATGCTGTGGGGCGGCGGCCGCCGTTCGAGCCGCGAGGAAGGCAAAGGCGGCGCCGGCATCGCCATCGTCATTGCGCTCGCCATCATCGTGGTGGTTTGGGTGCTCTCGATCGTCATCCGCTTCGCGCTGTCGCGCCAGCGCGAATATCTCGCCGATGCCGGCTCGGTGGAATTGACCAAGAATCCCGACGCCATGATCTCGGCGCTGCGCAAGATCGAGGGCCGCGGCGAAATTCCCGGCGCCAATTCCGCCGTGATGGAAATGTGCATCGACAATCCGCGCGAGGGTTTCTCGAATATTTTCGACACGCATCCGTCGGTCGAAAAACGGGTCGAGGCGCTGGTGAAATTCGCCGGCGGCCACGATCCCGGGCCGCTGGCGATTGCACCGCCCGAGCAGCAGCCGCAGGTCGAGGACCAATCAGGCAAAGAAGGCCCCTGGGGCGACGCGCCGCAACAGCCGGCACCGCAGCAAGGCCCATGGGGGCCGGAGCCCGGCCCTGCGCCGCCCGGCGCGGCCGGTCCGTGGGGGCCGCGGCGCAGTTAACTGACCTCTCCCCGCGTGCGGGGAGAGGTCGACTTCCGAGCGAAAGCGAGGAAGTCGGGTGAGGGGGCGTCGCTACTGCCTGAGCATATCGACACGCCCCCTCACCCGGCTCGGCGCTATGCGCCTCGCCACCCTCTCCCCGTAAACGGGGAGAGGGAAATCAATGTCCCTCGAACGAAATCAGCGTGCGCACCGGCACGTCGAGCTTGCGCAGCCGCTCGGCGCCGCCCAATTCGGGCAGGTCGATGACGAAGCAGGCGGCCAGCACGTCGGCGCCGAGCTGGCGCAGCAGCTTGACCGCCGCTTCCGCCGTGCCGCCGGTGGCGATCAAATCGTCCACCAGCACCACGCGCTCGCCCGCGACCAGCGCGTCGGCATGCATCTCGATCATGTCCTCGCCGTATTCCAGCGCGTAGGCGACGCTCACCCGTTTATGGGGCAGCTTGCCCTTTTTGCGGATCGGCACGAAGCCGGCCGAGATCTGGTGCGCCACCGCGCCGCCCAGGATAAAGCCGCGCGCCTCGATGCCGGCGACCTTGTCGATTTTCATGCCGGCCCAGGGCTGCACCAGTTCGTCGACCGCGCGGCGGAAGGCGCGCGCATTGCCGAGCAGCGTGGTGATGTCGCGGAACATGATGCCCGGTTTGGGATAATCGGGGATCGAGCGGATCGATGTCCGCAGGTCGGTGTCGATTTCTGATGAGGCCATAAGCTTTCCGTCAGGCTCGCGAGGACAGCTAGAAACAGAGATTGGTGAGGACGTCGCCGCGCTTGTCTTTGAGGACGTAGGGGCAGTTCATGCGCTTGAGCCGCGCTTTGGCATCTTCATTGCCAAGGGCGGCGGCTTTCGCGTAGTACGCCTTTGCGGTTGCCGAATCCTCCGGTCCGCCGCGCCCGGTTTGCGCAAAGGCCCCCAGCCATAGCATGGCCTCGGCATGACCCTGCGCGGCGGCCTTTTCAAACAGCGCGCGCGCGGCGGCATCGTCCTTCGGCCCGCCGGTCCCTTCCGCATACATGATCCCGAGCTGAAATTGCGCTTCCGCCGAATTGGCCTGCGCCGCCTTTTCAAGCTCGGCTCTTGCCTCGAGCGGATTGGACGGGGTGCCGCCGCTCATTGCCGCAAGATTGGTGACGCCGCGCGGATTGCCGGCCTTGGCCGCGCGCTCGAACAGCTTGCGCGCCTCGGCCGGGTCCTTAGGCACGCCCGCGCCGGTCCCCAGCATGACGCCGAGTTCAACCATGGCCGAGGTGCTGCCCTTGTCGGCCGCCTGGCGATAGGCGCGGATCGCTTCCGGCATTTGCCGATTGGCGGCGTAGGCGCGGCCGAGCTCGTAAAGCGCGCGGCGCGATTTTCCCGCCGCCAGCTTGCAAAATTTGATCGCGGTCGCGATATCGGACGGGGCGATTTGCGCGACGCCCTTGACGTCCGCCGGCCTGTCCGGATCGGCCGGCTCCGCCGCGATGCGGTCGCACAACACCTGATCGGCCGATTGACCGCTTGCCGGGCAGTGAAGCGCCGCCAGCGCCGACAGGCCGAAGCCAAGGCTGCAAGCGATCGAAATCGCGCCCGCGCGTTTTCTCATGACCTTCCGTCAACACTGCACATCACTTTGGCTCAATGACCTTAAAGCCGCGGACTTATCCCAGCAAGCGTTCGGCGTTCAGCGATTGAGCACCCGGCCCGCCACCGCATCGAGCTTCTTGATCAGCTCGGGATCGCGCGCGTCGGGCGCGGTGATCAGCGCACTGTCGAGCGCGCGGTCGGAACCTATGGGACAAGCCTCGTGCTCGCGCGGAAAATCGCGCGCCAGCCGCGCCACCAGCCGCTTGGCGTGCTCGGCGTTCTCCAACAGCACCTTGATGATGTCCTGCACGGTGACGGCGTCGTGGTCGGGGTGCCAGCAGTCGAAATCGGTCACCATGGCGACGGTGGCGTAACAAATCTCCGCCTCGCGCGCGAGCTTGGCCTCCGGCATGTTGGTCATGCCGATCACCGAATAGCCGAGCGCCTTGTAGGTCAGGCTTTCGGCGAGCGTGGAGAACTGCGGGCCCTCCATGCAGACGTAAGTGCCGCCGAACTTCGGTTCGATGCCTTCCAGCAGCGCGGCCTCGCCGATGCGCGCGCGCAGGCGCGGCGAAACGGGGTGCGCCATCGACACATGCGCCACCAGCCCCTTGCCGAAGAACGAGCTCTCGCGCTTGTAGGTGCGGTCGACGAACTGGTCGACCAGCACGAAGGTGCCCGGCGCCAGTTCCTCCTTGAACGAGCCGCAGGCCGACAGCGACACCAGGTCGGTGACGCCGGCGCGCTTTGAGCACGTCGATATTGGCGCGGTAGTTGATGTCGGAGGGCGAGAGGCGATGGCCCTTGTCGTGGCGCGGCAGGAACACCACCGGCAGGCCGGCGATGTCGCCGATGCGCAAGGCGCCGGACGGCTCGCCCCACGGTGAGGGGATGCGCTGTTCGCGCACATTTTCCAGGCCCGGCAGCTCGTAGATGCCGGAGCCGCCGATGATGCCGAGGACTGCTTTGGTCACGTCGTCCCTTCGTTTCCCGGTCGGTGATGGCTTCAGCCGCCTTGCGGCGCGCCTGCATGTACCGCCTGAGCACCGCGTTGATCCGCGTTTGATAGCCGCGGCCTTGCTTGCGGAAAAATGCAAGGACATCGTCGTCGAGCTTGATTGAAATAGCCTCCTTACGCGGCAGCCGATCGACGGCTTGCCAAAACGCGTCGTCGAGCGGCGGATGATCGGGATCGTATGCCGCCATCTTCTCGATTTCGGCATCGGACCACCGTGCAATGCGGCCACGATTCGATTTGCCGCGAACCGGCTTGAAACTGCCGTCCGGCCGGCGCCGCAGCAACGTGCCGTCAGTCAGCCGCGTAAAAGTGATCGGCTTAATGTTTGCCATAGCGGCTGCGCTCCTTCCTGTTCGACGGCCAAGCTGTGATCAGCCAGGTGACCGGACCGCGCCTAGTATAAATCACCGTGAACATCCGGCCCAAGGCCAGCCCGATGGTCACGCGGCGCTCCTCGCCGTAGTCGAAACGCAAATCGGCGAAATCGAGCCGCCGCGGGTCCGCGAACACCTCTGCCATGTCGAGAAGATCGAATCCGCGTGCCCGCAACAACGAGACGCGCTTGCGCGGATCGCACTCGAACACCGGCTCCATGGCGAAGCAAGTATATACTCAAATATATATCTAGGCAAGACCGCACCACAAAACGAAGGGCCCCGAAAGGGGCCCCTGCGTCAAGAGTTTTCGCATCGCACATTTTGCCTGCGCATGATCTTTACCGAAAACCGGTTCCCACTTTTCGGGATCATGCGCTAGTGCACCGCCGACCACACCTTCTTCTTGGTGAAGTACAGCAAGCCGGCGAACACCAAGAGGAAGATCATCACCTGGAAGCCGATGCGCTTGCGCGCGTCGAGATGCGGCTCGGCCGCCCACATCAGGAACGCCGCCACGTCCTTGGAATACTGCGCGACGGTCTGCGGCGAACCGTCGTCATAGGTCACCTGCCCGTCCTGCAGCGGCGGCGGCATGGCGATGGCGTGGCCGGGGAAATATTCGTTGTAGTGGGCGCCCGCCGGCAACTTGAAACCGTTCGGCGGCGGGTCCTTGAAACCGCTCACGATGGCCGCGATGTAGTCCGGCCCCTGCTCCTGGTATTGCGTGATGGCGTCGAAGATGAACCACGGGAAGCCGCTGCTGTAACTGCGCGCCTTGGCCAGCGTCGACATATCGGGCGGCGCGGTGCCGCCATTGGCCGCCTTGGCGGCGAGCTCGTTGGCGAACGGCGCCGGGAAATGGTCGGCCGGCCGGCCGGCCCGCTCGATCTGGTTGCCCAGATCGTCGAGGTCCTTGATCTTGTATTCGGCGGCCACCGCGTCGACCTGCGCCTCGGTGAAACCGGGACCGCCCGGGTCCGCCAGATTGCGGAAGGCGACCATGTCCAGCGAATGGCAGTTCGAGCAGACCTCTTTGTAGATCTTGAAACCGCGCTGCAGCTGCGCCTCGTCGTATTTGCCGAACGGGCCGGCGAACGACCACTTCAGCCGCGGCGGCGGCACCTGCTCGGTCAACTGCGCGGACGCCGGCCACACCATCGCGGCGAGCGAGCCGGCGAGGACGAGGGCGAAGAGGGAGCGCTGCATGTTCATGACCGTCCTCACGCCTTGGCGCCCAGAACCGATTCCGAAATCGAATTCGGCAGCGGCTTGGTTTTCTCGAAGATGCCGAGCAGCGGCAGCACGATCAGGAAAAAGGCGAAGTAGTAGAACGTCAGGATACGCGCGAGGATGACGTAGATGCCCTCCGGCGGCTTGGTGCCGAGCCAGCCCAAGCCCACCGCCGCGATCACGAACAGCCAGAAGAACTGCCGGTAGAGCGGCCGGTAGCGCGCCGAGCGCACCTTCGAGGTGTCGAGCCAGGGCAGGAAGGCGAGGATGCCGATCGAAGCAGAACAGCGCGCAGACGCCGAGCAGCTTGTTCGGGATCGAGCGCAGGATGGCGTAGAACGGCAGGTAATACCATTCCGGCACGATTTCCGCCGGCGTCACCGCCGGATTGGCCGGGATGTAGTTGTCGGCGTGGCCGAGGTAATTCGGAATGTAGAACACGAACCAGGCAAATAGGATGCAGAAGCAGGCCAGGAAGAAACCGTCCTTGACGGTGGCGTAGGGCGTGAACGGCACCGTGTCCGTGTCCGACTTCGGCTCGATGCCGGCCGGATTGTTCTGCCCCGTCACGTGCAGCGCCCAGACGTGCAGCACCACCACGCCGGCGATCGCGAACGGCAACAGGTAGTGCAGCGAGTAGAAGCGGTTGAGCGTCGGATTGCCGACCGCATAGCCGCCCCACAGCCAGGTGACGATGGCGTCGCCGACGCCGGGGATGGCGGAGAACAGATTGGTGATCACGGTCGCCGCCCAGAAGCTCATCTGGCCCCAGACCAGCACGTAGCCCATGAAGCCGGTGGCCATCATCAACAGATAGATGATCACGCCGAGAATCCACAAAACTTCGCGCGGCTCCTTGTAGGAGCCGTAATACATGCCGCGGAACATGTGGATGTAGACGGCGAGGAAGAACATCGCGGCGCCGTTGGCGTGCAGATAGCGCAACAGCCAGCCGAAATTGACGTCGCGCATGATCGTTTCGACCGAGCGGAAGGCGAAATCGACATGCGGGGTGTAGTGCATCGCCAGGATGATGCCGGTGATGATCTGCACGCCGAGCATGAACGAGAGAATGCCGCCGAACGTCCACCAGTAGTTCAGGTTGCGCGGCGTCGGATAGTCGATGAACGAGGAATAGATCAGGCCGCCGATCGGCAGCCGCTTCTCGATCCATTGCAAAACGGGATTGGTCGGCTGGTAGGTCGAGTGTCCGCTCATGAATCGAACCTTTAAAGCACAATCCGTCGCGGATCAGCCGATCCGGATCTTGGTGTCGGAGATGAATGCGTAAGGCGGCAGGAACAGATTCTTCGGCGCCGGACCTTTGCGGATGCGGCCGGCGGTGTCGTATTGCGAGCCGTGGCAGGGGCAGAACCAGCCGTCATATTCGCCCTGGTGGGCGAGCGGGATGCAGCCGAGATGGGTGCAGATGCCGATGACGACCAGCCACTGCTCGTGGCCGGGTTTGGTTCGCTCGGCGTCGGTCGCCGGATCGGGCAGACTGGCGACGTCGACGTTCTTCGCCTCCTCGATCTCTTTGGTGGTGCGGTGGAAGATGAAGATCGGCTTGGAGCGCCAGAACACCTTGACGATCTGTCCGTCGGCGATCGGCGCCAGGTCGATTTCGACCGGCGCGCCGGCGGCGATGGTCGAGGCGTCGGGATTCATCTGCGCGATCAGCGGCACCAGGACCGCGGCGGCGCCCACCGCGCCGACGGCGCCGGTGGCGATATAGAGAAAGTCGCGGCGCGAGTGCTCCGCCGAAGACACGGTCGTCACTTCTTAGGCCCTCTCCCCCGGCTGGCTTAAGTATCCGCCCGCGGCTTCAAAGCCGGCAGGACAAGTCCCGCGGCGGCGGGGCGGACCGCTTGCGGCAGCCCTGGAAAGGCAGGACGCGCTGCGGTGCCGTTTTATTGGCACCCTTGCGGTAATAGCGCAAGCCCGCTATCGCGCAAGCGCCCATAAGTCGCATAAACCGTTCGTCTAGAGCGGGTTACCACGGGCACAACCGGAAAATCGGCAGCGATGCGGGTCGCCCTTTACGAGCCGGACATCCCCCAGAACACCGGGACGATTCTGCGGCTGTGCGCCTGCCTGGGCATCGACGCGCATATCATCGAGCCGGCCGGGTTCCCGGTCACCGACCGCGCCTTCCGGCGGGCCGGCATGGACTATCTCGACCGGGTCGCCCTCACCCGCCATGGCTCGTTTGCGGCTTTCGAGGACTGGCGGCGCGCCGAACGGCTCAAGCTGGTGCTCATGACCACCGCGGCCGAGCGCAGCTACCTCGACCATGCCTATGGGCAAGACCAGGTGCTGCTGTTCGGCCGCGAAAGCGCCGGCGTGCCGGAGGTCGTGCACAAGGCCGCCGATGCCCGGCTGCGGATTCCCATGGCCGAAGGCCTGCGCTCGCTCAACGTGGCGATGGCCGCGGCGCTGGTGGCCGGCGAGGCGCTGCGGCAGACGGGGAGCTTCGGGCGATGATAGAATTGCCGCCATGAGTGCCGACATCGAGCAGCGCAAGACGCGCGCGCGCGCCTGGTTCGAACGCCTGCGCGACGACATCTGCTCGGCGCTTGAAGCGGTCGAGGACGCGCTGCCGGCGGGCGCGCCGCTTGCGAAAAAACCCGCCGGCCGCTTCACGCGCACGCCATGGAGCCGCACCGATCATTCCGGCGGAGACGGCGGCGGCGGCGTGATGTCGCTGATGCGCGGGCGCGTGTTCGAGAAGGTCGGCGTGCATTGCTCGACCGTCTACGGCGAATTCGCGCCGGAATTCCGCAAGGAGATCCCCGGCGCCGCCGAGGACCCGCGCTTCTGGGCCTCCGGCATTTCGCTGATCGCGCATCCGCACAATCCGCAGGTGCCGGCCGTGCACATGAACACCCGTCTTGTCGTCACCAGCAAAGCCTGGTTCGGCGGCGGCGCCGATTTGACGCCGGTGCTCGACAAGCGCCGCACGCAAGAGGATCCCGACAGCGCGGCCTTTCACGCCGCCATGCGCAGCGGCCTGCGACGCGCACCCGCAAGTCGCGCCCTATGAGAAATACAAGAAATGGTGCGACGACTATTTCTTCCTCAAGCACCGCAACGAAATGCGCGGCATCGGCGGGATTTTCTACGACTATCTGGAAACCGACTGGGACTTAACCTTCGCCTTCACCCAGGACGTCGGGCGCGCGTTCTTGCGCGTCTATCCCGAACTGGCGCGCAAAAATTTTGCCACACCCTGGAGCGAGGCCGAGCGCGAGGAGCAGCTTGATCCGCCGCGGCCGTTATGTCGAGTTCAACCTGCTCTACGACCGCGGCACCATTTTCGGGCTCAAGACCGGCGGCAATGTTGAATCGATCCTGTCCTCCATGCCGCCGGTGGTGAAGTGGCCGTAAAAATGGCCGAGCGACAGGATCGGGACTCGATCCGCCCCCATCGGCACTGCGTTGAATCGGCGGTGGCTTTCTATCTGAAATTGCATTAGCCTGTCGTCTTCTTTGGCGCTTCGGGGGCGGCCATGGCCCATTCGGAAGCACTCAGCGGCAAGCGATCGCAGGCCGGCGCACGACGCGGCCTGTGGGATCGGTTGAAGGCCGTGCTCGACGGCCTCAACCAGAAGATCACCTACATCATCGGCCTGCCGGCGGTCGGCCTGCTGGGCTCCTTCCTGGTCGGGCATTTTCAGTATCTGTCCGCCTACCAGGACAAGGTGAAAGCGGAGGCCGCGCAGCAGATTTCGGCCGCGGAAAAGACCTTCACCGACGTTTCCACGACCTTCTCCAAAGCGATCGCGCTGCAGCAAATCCTCCTGTTCAATTATCTCGACGCGGTGAAGGGCAACATCGACAGCGACGAACGCGCGCTGGAGACCAAGTCGGCGCGCGCGGCCTATGCGCAATATGACGACCTGCGCACCAGCTTGCGGGAAAATATCGATCTGCTTGCGCGCCGGGTGGAGATGGATATCGACTGGGCATCCGATCCCGGCCGCGACGCCGCGAAGTCGACGGTGCTCGGCGTCGATCCGATGAGCCGGATCGCGCTTGATGCTGTGGACGGCTCCTCCACCGGCACGTAAGTGCCATAAATGTGGGCGCTGTTAAGGCCCCACAATTTGGAGGAGCCAAACATGCACACGGCCACGACAATCGGTCTCGATATTGCCAAGTCGGTGTTTCAAGTCCACGGCATTGATGCCGCGGGCCAAGTAGTTATCCGCCGGCAGTTGAAGCGTCGCTACGTTCTTGCGTTCTTCCAGAAACTGCCGCCGTGCCTGGTTGGCATTGAAGCCTGCGCCTCGTCACATCATTGGTCACGCGAGCTCAAGGCGCTCGGCCATACGGTGCGGCTGATGCCCCCGGCCTACGTGAAGCCCTACGTCAAGCGGCAGAAAAACGATATGACTGATGCGGAGGCGATCTGCGAGGCAGTCACCCGGGCCAATATGCGGTTCGTGCCCACCAAGACACCTGAGCAGCAGAGCTGTCTGATGCTTCATCGCACACGTCATTTGTTCATCCGCCAGCAGACCGCTGTGATTAACTCGATCCGAGCTCAGCTTGCCGAGTTCGGCATTGTCGCGCCGGTCGGCCGCAAAGGTGTCGAGGAGTTGCTCCATGTTGTTGCCGACCCGAGCGACAAACGGGTGCCTGATGTTGCCCGCGCGTGTCTGGCTGCGCTCGGCTCTCAACTGCTCAGCCTCAAGGAGCAGATTGTGGCGTTCGATCGGATGATCATGGCCTGGCACCGATGCGATGAAACGAGCAAGCGCCTTCGCTACATTCCCGGGGTCGGCCCGATGCTGGCCACGGCCTTGGTTGCCAGCGTTGCCGATCCGAAGGTCTTCCGATCAGGGCGCAACTTCTCGGCCTGGATCGGGCTGGTGCCGAGGCAGCACTCAAGCGGGGGCAAGGAGAAACTCGGCAGTATCAGCAAGCAAGGTGACCGCTATCTGCGCAGTCTATTCGTGGCAGGTGCGTTGTCCGTGATCCGCTATGCCAAGATCCACGGCACCAAACATCGGCCCTGGCTCACGGCCTTGTTGGCTCGAAAGCCGACCAAGGTCGCAGCCATTGCGCTTGCCAACAAGCTAGCTCGGATGGCCTGGGCCATGATGGCCAGAGGCGAACGTTACAAGCAACCCGTCGCACTTGCGGCGTAAACGAGATCGAGATCGCGTCGGATACCCCGGCGTGATGCGAAGGTTGGAAAGGGCGAACAGCACGTAATGCAGAGCCGGTCGTTTCCGGCGATCAGGACAACCCACTAGTGCCAACGCATTCTTGAATGCGTGCGATTGACCGGGACCTGATCCGCGGAGGGCATTATGGCCAGCGGCCTCGTGTGCCGCACTTAAAGGCCGAACACATGGCTGCACCGACCAATGCTGCAAACGTGAAGAAAGCACTTGCCAACTCGGAGCCGTCCACACATGGCACTTACAATTTCGACTGCGACAAGCCGCAGAACATGCCCAACTTCAATCCCGGCGAGTCAAGCGTCACCTTGCTGGTCCCGCCCGAGCTGCGCAAGGAGAACCCGAAGGCGCAGCCGCTCACCATCGACTGGCAAAGCGCCAAGCATCATCTGCTGACGGTCTATTACTGCTTCGATCTCAACCACCGCCAGATCGCGGTGGTGCGCGAATGGGCGTCGAACAGCTCGATGCGGCCGGCGGACAAAGACAAGTTCTTGAAAAAAGTCGCCGAGGTCCAGGTCGGCTTCGATCATGAGGCGGAGCGGCTCAATGCCTTCATGACTCTGTCGGCGAGCGCCATCGCGTTCATCAACGTCAAATTCCGCGCGCGCAGCTGGCTCTGCCATGCTCCGTTGATCCGCGAGGCCATCGACCTGTTCTCGCGTCGATGCATGCCGATCCACGTGGCGCAGGCTGCCGCGCCCGCCGGCTAGCCGCGCAGCGCGCCGCCGACCATCACCACCCCGCCGATCAGCACCACGACGTCGAGGATCGCCGTGTGCACATGCACCGGCATGCGCACGACGAAGGCCTTGGCCAGGAACGCGCCCGGCAGCGCGACGACGCCGATCAAGAGCGCGAAGGCGACGACCTGCGCGCTGAGCACGCCGGCCAGCCCGAACACCAATGTCTTTACGATGCCGATCGCGATCGACACCGCCGCGTCGGTGGCAATCACGCCGGCGCCGGCAACGCCCGCCGCCATCAAGAGCGAGAGCAGGATCACGCCCGAGCCGGCGGTGCCGCCGACCACCACGCCATAGCCGAGGCTGCCTAACGCCAGCCCGCTGTCGCCCACCTTGAAGTCGCGCTTCTTCAAATGCCGGCGCAGCGGCACGCTCAAGATGAGCATCGCGCCGATCACCAGCGCGGCGCCGGCGCTCGAGAGCTTGGTATAGCCCCAGGCGCCGAGCACGCAGGTCGGCACCGAAAACGCCAGCACGATGCCGGCGCGCCGGAAATCGGCATAGCGGCGGAAGGCGGCGAGCCGGCTCGCATTATTAAACAGCGCCGAGATCGCGATGATCGGCACCACCGGCTCGGGTCCCACCAGCGGCACCAGCACCAGCGGCATCAGCGCGCCGGTGCCGTAGCCCGACACGCCGCCGACGATGGAGGCAAACAGCGCGACGGCGGCGACCAGCGCAAGCTGCGCCAGCGACACGTCGGCAAAGCCGGAGAGGATGTCCATGCGATCGATCGCGGCGCCTTAGCGCGTGCACCGGCGCGCGCGCAAAGCTGCCTGCCCAAGCGCGGTGCGCGGGTCAAGCCGGCGAATGCGGGGCGGCTTATGAAACGCGCTCCTTGCGGCGGTGGTAGCGTCGCGTGGAGCTCGGTAGCAGCCCAATATGCATCGATTCCGGGGCCATAGCCGGGTCCGGCGCCCGAGGATCGAAAAATACACGGTGCCATCGTGAGTTACCCGCTCCGACGGATGGCACCGAACGCTGTTGCCGAAACGCAACATAAGCCCCGATTCTGAGCAAAGCCGGCGCTGAACTGTTCAATAATGGCCAGGCGTGCCGCCACTGGCCCTGGGATCAATATTATTCGATACGAAGTTTTTATTTTGGAGGCAGGGGCGATGCGTACCAAAATCGCAAGTCTATTGGCCGTGGTGTTCAACCTCGGCTGTGCACAAGCAGCTTTGGCCGCCGACATGCCGACCAAAGCGCCCATTCTCAAAGCGCCGGCTGTGGCCCCGTACAATTGGGCGGGCTGGTATGTCGGCGCGGAAATGGCCGTCCGTCTTTGGTGCACGACGCGCGCACTGCGACACCGCCGGGGTTCCTCCTTTGACCGGCAACGCGACCAGCAACGACACAGGTTTCGCTGGCGGCGGCACGCTCGGCTACAATTGGGAAAGGGGCAACTGGGTTTTCGGCCTTGAGACCGATTTCGAGGGCACGAGCCGAAACACCTCCAACTCCTGCTTGATCGAGAAGATTCCGGCGTCGGCAACTCAGCGCCTGGAGCATGTTTTACCGCTACAAACACCGACCGCTTTCGTACGCAGTTGCCGTGGCGGGCTACGATCCGCGGCAGGATGGCCATGCTTGGCACAACAATGGTACTTCTCTATGCGACCGGCGGTTTCGCATACGGCGAGAAAAGAGAATTATACGGCGATCTCGGGGGTCGCGCCGCTTGGCTCTCAGTCGTTCGGGCAGACTCGAACCGGCTGGACCGTCGGAGGCGGCGTCGAATATGCGTTCCCACGCATTGGTCGGAAGCTCGAATATCTGTATTTCCATCTCGGTAACCTGTTTTACGATATTCGGCCGGGCTTTGCGGTAATGGAGTGCACCGCCATCCACCAACTACAGAAAATACCTGGTCCGCGTCGGTGTGAATTATCGGTTCTATTGAGGACGAAACGAATCTGCGTCTCAATCGAGGGTCATCTTTAAGTCGCCGCCCACGATGGGTGACTTATGAGGCCGCCAGAGTTGGCGGCCTCTTTCATTTTCTGCGCCGCTTAGCGCCGACACTCACTCGAGCTTGGCTACTTCAACGGCTATCGTAGCAATCGTCATTTCATCGGCGGGAACCCCCGCCGCGATCCAAGCTTTCGCGGCCCGTGCCGAGCGCGGGGCCCTTCTCGACGCCGCGCTCGATGAAATCCGCCGCATGAAGCGGAAACGCCGGCGCGCTCCAGCGTTGCGGCAGGCTCGCCAGCGCGTGCCAATCGGCATCGTTCGCGCTCGCTTGCGCGCGCGCCCCATCACTCCGCAGCGTTAACCGGCGGAAGGGCTATCGTTTCGACCTTTGAGAGATCGAGCTTGCTTGAGGCATGGTCGATATCAAATCCGACCACATCGCCATTGGCGTCGAGATCGACAACCAGGCCTTCGACAATCTCTCGCGCCTGAAAACCGGGCACGCTTTTCAACCCGATATAGAGACTGTCCGTCTCCGGATAATAATGCAGCTTCATTCCTGTTCCTCCCGAAAATTACGGTCGAAGAACGCGTTGTGGATTGTCTCTCCATCTTCCAATGTGACAACCCGGAGAAATTGCTGTCGATCCGCGCTTGATGCCGTCGTCTTATCGCTTCGCCGCCGTGTCCGCAATCAGATTGAGAGCCGGCTTATCGCCCGGAAACCCCGCCTCAATCCACGCCGTTTCGGCCGCCGCCAGCGCGGCGCCGAGCGCCGGTCCCTTCTCGACGCCGCGCTTGATGAAGTCCGCCGCCTTGAACGGAAACGCCGGCGCGCTCCAGCGTTGCGGCAGGCTCGCCAGCGCGTGCCAATCGGCATCGTTCGCGCTCGCCTGCGAGCGCGCCCAGCCGAGCAGCGCGTGATCGGTGAAGGGCTCGGGCCCCAGCCGGTAGAGCAGCGCGCGCCCGCCCTGCTCGCCGAAAGCCGGCGAGATGCGCCGCCAGCCCTCGGCCATCGAGGCCAGCCGCTCGTGCTCGTGGTTGGTCAGCCGCAGCTTCTGCCACAGCCGCTCGGCATCCTCCACCACCATGACGCCGAGCGCGCCCAGCCGGCGCGCCGGATCGGGCTTAGCGCCGATCGCCGCCTCGGCCTTCGCCATGTTCTCGAACGCGCCGAGGTAGCTCACCCCGCCGAGCACGCGCAGCAGCAGGCCGGCGTCGGTCATGGAGATCAATGTCGGCACCGCATGGGTCGCGACCAGAAGCTTCATCATCTCCATGCGCACGCGTTCGCGCGACAATTGGGCGAGGCCGTCGCGGCCGGCGATGCAGGCGGCGAGGCCTTCGGCGTCGGGATGATCGCTGGTGCCGTAGGCGGCATGAAAGCGGAAGAAGCGCAGGATGCGCAGATAGTCTTCCGCGATGCGCTTGGCCGGATCGCCGATGAAGCGCACGCGCCGCGCCGCCAGATCGGCAAGCCCGCCGACATAATCGTAGACCGCGCCGTCGCGGGTGGCCGACAGCGCGTTGATGGTGAAATCGCGCCGCTCGGCGTCGGTCCGCCAGTCGCGGCCGAAGGCGACCTTGGCGTGGCGGCCATAGGTTTCCACGTCGCGGCGCAGCGTGGTCACCTCGAACGGATGCTTGTCGATGACGACGGTGATGGTGCCGTGCTCGATGCCGGTCGGCACCGGCTTGAAGCCGGCGGCGGCAACGCGCTTGACCACCTCCTCGGGCACCGCCGTGGTGGCGACGTCGATTTCCTCCACCGTCAAACCGATGAGCGCGTTGCGCACCGCGCCGCCGACCACGCGCGCCTCCTCGCCGTTGCCATCGAGCACGCCGAGCAGGCGCGGCAGCGCGCCCGTCGATAAGCCAGGCGGGCTGGCCGAGCTGCGGGAGGTAGCGCCCGACGTCACTTGGTTTGCCCCGGCACGAATTTGCCGTTCTCCATATGCGCCGGCACATAGACCGCGCCCGGCCGCGCGCCGGTGAAATGCGCGAAATAGATGAAGCTGCCGACCACCAGCAAGAGCGCGGCGATGGTCAGCCAGGCCAACCGCGACAGCGGCCAGGACTCCACGTCCATCACGCCGGCCTTGGTCGCCCACAGGAACACCGCGTAGAGCACAAACGGCGCCAGGAACAGGACGATTTCGGTGAAGCCGACGCGGATCATCGATAAATCCAGGAAAGTCTCGGTTCTCGACATGAGGAGCGCGAACAAACGACGCCAACAAAGTTATACCCTAAAGTGCACAACAAATAGGGCGCGGACTTATACACGATCAGCCGAATGTCGCCGCAAGCGGTGGTTACGAGGTGCCTACACCATATCGGTGTTTTGCCCGGTCCACGCTACCGAATATGCAGATTAACGAATATTTAGCGCCGCAACCTTAGGATGGTAACCTTCATAGACTGCGCTAGTCCAGAAGGACGGCAAGGCTGCGGAAGAATGTCCGGCTCGATACTCAAAGACCCAATTATCAATGAAATTGAGTTCGCATTACGGGCCGACTCTGGGCCTAAGCGGACAAAGGTATTGATGGGCGTTACCGATCTCTTTATCGGCGGAGCAACAAACTATTCGGACTCCCAATCGAGGCTATTCGATAACGTATTGATCCGCCTCATCGAACGCAGTTGAGAGCAGCGCGCTTGTTGAAATTGCAACGCGACTTGCATCAATTCCGAATGCCCCGGCCGATACAGTTCGGCAACTGGCGCGGAATGATGCCATAGGAATTGCTGGCCGAATCCTAAGCAATTCCCCCGGCTAACGGATCGCGATCTGATAGAGATAGCAAAGACCAAAAGCCAAGCACACTTAGCCAGCATTGCGCGCCGCCCAAACCTAAATGAGGATGTGACCGACGTTCTCGTCGATCAATGGTGACGCCGATGTTGCGAACGAACTCGCAATCAATTCGAGCGCCTTGTGCTCCAATTTGACGATAGCTAAGCTCGTCCTGCGCGCCGACGGCGACAATCAACTTACCGAATCGATTTCTCGGCAGAACTGATATTCCTCCGCAAATGTTTCATCAGCTTTTGACGCAGGCAACCGAGGTCGTGCGCACGAAATTGCTCGCATCGGCAAAGCTCGAACAAAAGGATATCATCAAAAGAGTGATGGATGAGATTTCCACACAAGTCGTAAAATCACCATTGGTACCGCACGACTACGCGAAGGCAGAACGGGCTATCGCTGCCCTCAGCCAGGATACGAATTTGATGCGGACAAAGATCGCTGAATTTGCTGATACGAAACACGTTGCCGAAGTCATAGTCGGGCTTACCTCGGTCAATGGCTTACAGGTTGATCAAGTTGAAAGGCTTTTCTACGCCCCGACTTGTTTTGGGACTTATGGTTTTGTGCAAGGCCAGCGGATTGGCATGGAAAACAACTTATGCAGTCATCAGGGCGCGTGCAGTTGAGATGGAATTGCGGGCCTCTTCGCACGATGAATTGCGCGGACAATTTAACGAACTGTCCATCTCGTCGGCGCAAACACTCGTCCGTTTTTGGCAAGGTCGACAAAAGGTTCTTCAAGCCATCGCAGATGGTAAGCGCTAGGACGGTGTCTTCGACTAACGCGCCCATGTTGGCTTATCAGGATGCGAAATCGGCGGTGGCTTTTTTTACCGGGAGTTGGTCGTCATGTTGAGCGAAATCCATAAAGCTCATCGACGGCCGCTGGACCAGCCTTGCTGGCTTGATGAAAACCCTGACCGACCGCCGGTCGAGTGTCGTCTTCACAAGATTTCAAAGTCTGGAGGCAAGTTAACCTGCCCGGCCCCTGACCAAGTGCCCAATGAATTCAACCTTTATCTCACGCGTGATGGCAACGTGGGCCGCAAATGCTCGGTAGCCTCGCGCGAAGGCAACGAAATTGTATTCCAATTCATAAGTGGAAATGTTCGAATCGCCATGGCTCCCGGCCATGCTGGAAGTGTGATGGCTGCCTGACCAAACCTCGCGCTCAAATTCTGCTTTTGGGGCAAAGCGGACCCGCATGAACCCACGACAAATGTCCGCCTTCAAAACTGATATTGGCGAGACGCTGCTCGCCAGCTTCAATTTATGAGCATACGCCCTGGCGCGAGGCTGACGACAATCAGGAGGCCCTCTTAATGCGTATGACGCAATTCGCCGCGCTTGCTGGATGCGGCCTCAGGGATTTTCGCTGCGGTCTTTTCAGCCGGAGAGCTAAAATTCAAACTAAGTCGCCACGATAAATCCGTTCGTGCAGATTGCGCAGGATACCAGCCGTCACGCCCCAAATGTAGCGCTCGCCGAAGGTGATCGCGTAATAGTGCCGGATCATGCCCTGCCACTCGCGCGCGTGGCGCTGCACATTATTCTGATCCATCAGAAAGGCGAGCGGCACCTCGAAACTGGCGTCCACCTCGGCCGTGTTGAGCGTGAGCGCAAAACCCGGCTTGACTCGCGCCACCAGCGGCACGATGCGGTAGCCGAGCGTGGTCAAATAGAGATCGAGATAGCCGAGCGGCTCGACGAATTCGCGCTTGAGGCCGATTTCCTCCTCCGCTTCCCGCAAGGCGGAGGCGAGCGGGCTTGCGTCGCTCTCGTCGATCTTGCCGCCGGGAAACGACACCTGCCCGGCATGGTCCGGAAGGTGTTGGGCGCGCTGCGTCAGCAGCACCGTCGGCTCGGGATGATCGACGATCGGCACCAGCACCGCCGCCGGACGGATCGGCCGCACCGCGGCGATCTTCTTCATCACCGGATCGGCGTCGTGATCGCCGCGTTCCGGCGTGATGGCGGGATCGGCGATGCCGGGCGGCGTTTGCAGCGTGAGCCGCGCGCGCGTGCGCGCGAAGAATTCGTCGGCCGAAAGCGCCGCCTCCACGCCGTGCATTAGGCAAACTCCCGCAGCGCGCTGGCTTCCGCCATCGCAAAAAATTCAGCCGCCGGACGCGACGCCGAACATCGGCTTGCCTTGCACTACGCGTTCCTCGCCGAGCGCGACCAGGTCGTAGAACAGCGCGCGCGTCACCTTGGCCCACAGCTCGCGGCGGACATGCAGGTAGGGTTTGAGGCCGCCGTTTACCGGCTGTGGCTCGAAGCGGAGCGCGTGGCCGGGGCCGGCATCGACCCAGTCGTCGACATTGGTGCGGAAGCGCAGAACACGGCCCGGCGGAACTTGCAGACGAACATCTTGCTCTGCCTCGATCAAGTTGAGTTCCACGGCGAGGAAAGGCACGTCTTCGACCACTATGCCGACCTTCTCCACAGGGGTGACCAGGAAATATTTGTCGCCCTCGCGCTTGAGGACCGAGGCAAAAAGCCTGACCAGAGCGGGTCTTCCGATCGGTGTCTTCTGGTAGAACCAGGTACCATCGGCGGCGATCCGCATGTCGATATCGCCGCAAAACGGCGGATTCCAGCGTTCCACCGGCGGCGGCCCCTTGCGTTTTTCGCCGGTCACCGCTGTCACAATCGCTTCCAACCCGCCCTGCCCTGTCTTCGCCATTGTTTACCCACGTTATTCAGGCCGCCTCTGGCCTGTTCGCAACTTTGTGACTCAACCATCCAGGCGGCGGAAGATAGCGTAAGCTTGGCCATAGATTGAGGCAGATTCGGCCGAAATGGCGCAGCAATTTCCAGTCTGGTGCGTTTGTTGCATATCGCCTCGACGGGCCCCAAGCGGGCGATGAAAGGATGCAAAGACCATGGCGTCGGCAAGCGGCGAAAGCCTCGAAAAGCTAGAAGATATGATCGTGCGCGCGGCCGAATCGACCGCCGCCCATGTGCGCGCAGCCAAAGCCGCCATCAGCGCGGTGATCTTCGGCCAGGACATCGTGGTTGAGCGGGCGCTGGTCACCGTTTTGTCGGGCGGCCACGCGTTGCTGGTCGGCGTGCCCGGCCTGGCCAAGACCAAGCTGGTGGAGACCATGGGTATCGCGCTCGGGCTCGACGCCCGCCGCGTGCAGTTCACGCCCGACCTGATGCCGTCCGACATTCTCGGCACCGAGGTGCTGGAGGAAAGCCCGGGCGGCAAACGCAGCTTCCGCTTCATCGCCGGCCCGGTGTTCGCGCAATTGCTGATGGCCGACGAGATCAACCGCGCTAGCCCGCGCACCCAATCCGCATTGCTGCAGGCCATGCAGGAGCAGCACGTGACGGTCGCCGGCGCCCGGCACGATCTGCCCAAGCCGTTCCACGTGCTGGCGACGCAAAACCCGCTCGAGCAGGAAGGCACTTATCCGCTGCCCGAGGCGCAGCTCGACCGCTTCCTGATGGAAGTGGACGTGGATTATCCGGACCTGGAAGCCGAACGTAAAATCCTGTTCGACACCACCGGCGCCGATGAAACGCGCGCCAAGGCGGCGATGACCGCCGACGATCTGATCGCCGCGCAGCGCCTGGTGCGCCGGCTGCCGGTCGGCGAATTGGTCGTGCAAGCGATCCTTACGCTGGTGCGCTCGGCACGTCCCGGCCCCGAGGGCGGCGACACGGCCAAGCTGATCTCCTGGGGCCCCGGGCCGCGCGCCAGCCAGGCGCTGATGCTGGCGGTGCGCGCGCGCGCGCTGCTCGAAGGCCGCTTCGCGCCGTCGGTGGACGACGTGCTCGAACTGGCCGAGCCCGTGCTCAAGCACCGCATGGCGCTGACCTTCGCCGCCCGCGCGGAAGGCGAAACCATTCCGAACGTGATCGGGCGGCTAAAAGCCCGCATCGGATAAGCTGAAGATGGCCGAGCCTAGGCTCAGCGATATCGAGGCGAGTGCGGTACGGCAGGCCACCGGCAGCGGCCGCGTGCTCGCCGATGCCATGCCGCGGCTCATCCTGGAAGCGCGCCGGGTCGCCGCCACCGTCATTCATGGGCTACACGGGCGCCGCCGCGCCGGACCGGGCGAGAACTTCTGGCAATACCGCCGCTTCATGTCGGGCGAGCCTGCATCCAACGTCGATTGGCGCCGTTCGGCGCGCGACGATCATCTCTATGTGCGCGAGCGCGAATGGGAAGCCTCGCACACAGTCTGGATCTGGCCCGATCGTTCGCCGTCGATGGCCTTTGCCTCCGCGCTGGTCGCCGATAGCAAGCTCGAGCGCGCGCTGGTGGTGGCCTTTGCCTTGGCCGAAGTGCTGGTGCAGGGCGGCGAGCGGGTCGGCATACCCGGCCTGATGCGTCCGACCGCCAGCCGCAACGTGATCGAAAAGATGGCGCAGGCGATCCTGCACGATCCGCTGGAACGCGCCAGCCTGCCGATGTCGTTTGCGCCGTCGCCGCTCGCCGAGATCGTGATGCTGTCCGACCTGTGGAGCCCGATCGGCGAGGTGCAGCAGACGATTTCCCAGCTTTCTGCCACCGGCGCACACGGCCATATCGTGCAGATCGTCGATCCCGCCGAGGAAAGCTTCCCCTATTCGGGCCGCGTCGAATTCATCGAGCCGGAAGGCGCCGGATCCGTCACCGCCGGCCGCGCCGAAAGCTGGCGCAACGACTATCAGGGCCTGGTAGCGCGCCACCGCGGACAAATTCGCGCCGAAACCGATCGGCTGGGCTGGAGCTTCGCCATCCACCGCACCGACCGGCCGGCCAGCGAATTGCTGCTCGTGCTGCATTCGCGCATGGGCACCCATATGCAAACGACGTCCGTGAGCAGCCGCTACACGCCGGCGCTTCCCGGGAGAGTGGCATGATCGGCTCCTTGTTCGGTCCTTTGCCGCTCGGCTTCGCGCAGCCGCTGGTGCTGCTCGGTCTGCTCGGTCTGCCGGTGTTGTGGTGGCTGTTGCGGCTGGTGCCGCCGCGACCGCGCCGCATCAATTTCCCGCCCACGCGACTGCTGTTCGAGATCGCACCCAAGGAGGAAACCCCGTCGCGCACGCCGTGGTGGCTGGTCCTGCTGCGGCTGACGCTGGCCGCGCTGGTCATCATCGCGGCCGCCGGCCCATTGTGGAACCCGCCGCTCGCCACATCGAACAGAGGCGCGCCGCTCTTGGTCATGCTCGACGACGGCTGGGGCGCGGCGGCCTCGTGGGACGCGCGCCTGCGCACGGCGGACGAACTGCTCGCGCGCGCCGACGCCGACAATCGCGGCGTCGCCGTGCTGCCGCTGTCGGAAACCGCGCGCGATCTTTCCCTGCAGGTCGCCGGCGCCGCCCGCGTGCAGATCAAACAGCTCAAGCCGAAGCCCTATACCGTTGACCGCACCGAGGCGCTGCCTTTGATCGAGCGCTTCGTTAAGACTACGCCGGATGTCGAGATCGTCTGGCTTTCCGACGGTGTCGATCTCGGCAAGGGCGGCGAATTCATCGCCGGCTTGAAGCGCATCGTCGGCAGCCATCCGCTGACGGTGGTCGCGGGCGGCCTTCCCGTCCCGCATGCGCTCGCCGCCGCCGACAATGCGGCCGGCGCGCTGACGGTGAAAGTGCTGCGCGCGCAAACCGGCGGCGCCGATACCGGCTTTGTCAACGCCATCGATCTTAAAGGATTGCCGCTCGGCGAGGCGCCTTTCGCATTCCGCTCCGACGCGCCGGAAACTGACGCCGTGATCGACCTGCCGGTCGAAATCCGCAACGACGTGGCGCGGCTGGAGATCGCCGGCGAGCGCTCGGCCGGCGCGGTGCAGCTGCTCGACAAGCGCTGGCGCCGACGCACCGTCGGCATCGTGTCCGGCTCGGCCGCCGACCGCTCGCAGCCCTTGATCGGCGCCACCTATTACCTTTCGCGCGCGCTCAATCCGTTCGCCGATATCCGCCTCGCGGAAGGCATCGCGCCGGCGGAGGCGGTGAAGCATTTCCTCGATCAGCATCTGCCAATGCTGATTCTCGCCGATGTCGGCAATGTCGCCGAAGCGCGCGAGCGGCTCGACAAATGGATCGACAACGGCGGTGTGCTGGTGCGCTTTGCCGGCCCGCACCTTGCCGGCGCCACCGATGATGACCTGGTGCCGGTGAAGCTGCGGCGCGGCGGCCGCATCCTGGGCGGCAGCCTGAGCTGGGAAAAGCCGCAACAGCTCGCCGGTTTTTCGCGCGATAGCCCGTTCGCCGGGATGCCGGTGCCGAACGACGTCACCGTCAGCCGCCAGGTCCTGGCCGAGCCGGACGCTCAGCTCGGCGACCGCACCTGGGCAACGCTTGCCGACGGCACGCCGCTGGTCACCGCACAACGCTACGGCAAAGGGCTGCTGGTGCTGTTCCACGTCACCGCCGACACCCGCTGGTCGGACCTGCCGCTGTCGGGCACCTTCGTCGACATGCTTCGGCGCATCGTCGCATTGGCGAACTCGAGCGCGACCGCCGACAACGAAAACGCCGGCGCGGCCGACACTGCCACCGGCCACGCCAACCAGGCGGTGCCGGCGAGCCGCGTGCTCGACGGCTTCGGCGCTTTCTCATCGCCGCCGCCGACCGCCCGCCCGGTGCCGGCCAATTTCAACGGCCGCGCCAATGTCGATCATCCGCCCGGCTTCTATGGGCCGCCAGAAGGCCTGGTTGCGGTCAATACGCTGACGCCAACCGACCGGCCGGCGCCGCTCGATTTCTCCCCGCTCAATGCGCGGCTCGATGTCTATCGGCATGGCGAGCCGCTCGACCTGCGCGGGCCGATTTTCCTCGCCGCGCTGGCATTGCTGATGCTCGACGCGCTGGTGGTGATCGCGCTCTCCGGCGGCTTTGCCAGCATGCTGGCGCGCCGGCGCGTGACGACGACCTTGCTGGCGGCGGCCCTGCTGGGCGCGCCGACCATGCAGCATTCGGCGCAGGCGCAATCCGCACAACAGCAACCGCCGCCCCTAACCGCGCAGCAGCAAGAATTCGCCATGAAGGCGACGATGCAAACGCATCTCGCCTATATTGTTACCGGCGACGCCGACGTCGACGCCGTCAGTAAAGCGGGCCTGCAAGGCCTCACGTTGTTCCTGGCGCAGCGCACCGCGCTGGAAGCCGGCGAGCCGATCGGGCTTGATCCTGCGCGCGACGAGCTTGCCTTCTTTCCGCTGATCTACTGGCCGGTGTCGGCGAGCGCGCCGAAGCCCTCGCAGACCGCGCTCGACCGCATCGACACTTACATGAAGCGCGGCGGCACCGTGCTGTTCGACACCCGCGACGCGATCGACGCGCCGCCCGGGCCCGGCGGCGAGATGCAAGGGCCCGGCATGGTTGCGCTGCGCTCGATCCTGTCCTCGCTCGACATCCCCGAACTCGAGCCGGTGCCGCATGATCACGTGCTGACCAAGACCTTCTTCCTGCTGCGCGACTTCCCTGGCCGCTTCACCAATGGCCAGCTCTGGGTCGAGGCGCTGCCGCCCGAAGGCACCGAGGACGAGACGAGCAACCGGCCGGCGCGCGCCGGTGACGGCGTGTCCTCGATCCTGATCACCTCGAACGATCTCGCCGGCGCCTGGGCCATGCGGCCGGACGGCCAGCCCATGCTGCCGCTGGTGCCGGGCGAGCCGCGCCAGCGCGAATTCGCCTTCCGCGCCGGCGTCAACATCGTGATGTACGCGCTCACCGGCAACTACAAGGCCGACCAGGTGCATATCCCGGCGCTGCTCGAACGGCTGGGCCAGTAGGAGCTCGATTTTGAACCTCGGCGTCTCATTCGCTCCGCTGGTGCCGGCCTATGTCGTGTGGGCGGCTTTCGGCATGGCCTTGCTGATTTCGATCATGTTGCTGCTGGCACGCAGCCGCGGCGCGCCGGTACGGGCCGTTGCGCTCGGACTGATGGTGCTGGCGCTCGCCAATCCCTCTTTGACACGGGAAGACCGCGATCCGATCCCCTCGGTCGCCGCCGTCATCGTCGACAAGAGCCCGAGCCAGGATTTCGGCGACCGCAACGCGCAGACGGAAGCCGCGCGCGCCACTTTGGTCGAACGGCTCAAGCGCATTCCGGGCCTGGAAGTGCGCGTCGCCGAAGCCGGCGCGGCCGACGGCGAGACCGACGGCACGCGGCTGTTCTCGGCCTTGTCTGCGACGCTCGCCGACGTGCCGCCCGACCGCGTCGCCGGCGCCATCCTGATCACCGACGGCCGCGTGCACGACGTGCCGGCCGATGCCGCCGCGCTCGGCTTTGCCGCGCCGTTGCACGCGCTGATCACCGGCCATCCGAACGAGATCGACCGCCGCGTGGTGCTCACGCAAACCCCGCGCTTCGGCATCGTCGGGCAATCGCAGACCATCGGCTTCCGCGTCGAGGACCAGGGCGCCACGGTCGGCGCCGCCGAGGTTACGGTGCGGCGCGACGGCGAGGTGCTGGAAAAGCGTGTCGTCACCGTGCACACCGACATAAACGTCAAAGTGCCGATCCCGCATGCCGGACCGAATATCGTCGAGATCGAGGCCTCGCCGCTCGCAAACGAGCTCACCCAGGTCAACAACCGCGCGGTGATCTCGATCGACGGCGTGCGCGACAAGCTGCGCGTGCTGCTGGTGTCGGGCGAACCGCATGCCGGCGAGCGCACCTGGCGCAATCTCTTGAAGTCCGACGCCTCGGTCGACCTGGTGCATTTCACCATTCTGCGCCCGCCGGAGAAACAGGACGGCACGCCGATCAACGAATTGTCGCTGATCGCGTTTCCCACGCGCGAGCTGTTCCAGCAGAAGATCTCGGAATTCCAGCTCATCATCTTCGACCGCTACGCCCGGCAGGGCGTGCTGCCGATGATCTATTTCGACAATATCGCGAAATACGTGCGCGACGGCGGCGCCGTGCTGATCGCCGCCGGCCCCGACTACGCCAGCCCGACTAGCATCTGGCGCACGCCGCTCGACGTGATCCTGCCGGCGGAGCCGAGCGGCGACGTCACCGAAGAGCCGTTCCGCGCCACGTTAACTGAGGCGGGCAAGCGCCATCCGGTCACGCGCGGGCTGGAAGGTTCGCAAAGCGATCCGCCGCATTGGAGCCAATGGTTCCGGCTGGTCGACACCAAGCGCACCAACGGCACCAGCGTGATGCAGGGCCCCGACGGCAAGCCGCTCTTGGTGCTGGCGCGCGAGGGCGAAGGCCGCGTGGCGCTGCTGCTGTCCGATCACATCTGGCTGTGGGCGCGCGGCTATGAAGGCGGTGGGCCGCATCTCGATCTCTTACGACGGCTGTCGCATTGGCTGATGAAGCAGCCCGAGCTGGAAGAGGAAGCGCTGCGCCTGATCGTCAAGGGCCACGACATCACCGTGCGGCGCCAAACCATGGCCGACAGCGTCAACGAAGTGACGCTCACCTCGCCGACCGGCGCCAGCCGCACGCTCGAGCTGCGGCCGGTCGAACCGGGCGTCTGGCGCGCGCAAGTGACCGCCAACGAGCTCGGGCTGTGGCGCGCGACCGACGGCAAGCTGACCGCGCTCGCCAATGTGGGGCCGGCCAATCCGCGCGAATTCGCGCAAGTGACGTCCACCACGGAGGTGCTGCGCGCGCTTGCCACGGCCACCGGCGGCGACGCACGCCGGCTGATGGAAGGCAACACGCTCGACGTGCCGCGCGTGATCCCGGTGCGCAGTTCGACGACGTTCCAAGGCGACGACTGGATCGGCCTGAAGATGCGCGACTTGAGCGTAGTGCGCGGCATCGGCGTGCTGCCGATCTTCGCCGGGCTAATCGGGCTCTTGCTGCTGGTCGGCTCGCTCGCCGCCACGTGGGCACGCGAAGGCCGTTAAACTTTTTCCCAGTCCGGCCGGATCATTCCGCGGACGCCGTCGAAGGCGCCGGCTTTGAGTTCCGCCACCAGCAGCCGCGCCGGATCGACCGGACCCGGCAGCTGCGCCTGGCCTTTCGGGATGCGCTTGAAGCCGGCCTTGCCATAGAACGGCTGGTCGCCGACCAGCACCACCAAAGCATGCCCGGCGGCCTTGGCATCCTTGAGCGCGCGCTCGATCAGCGCCGAGCCGACGCCGCGCTCGCGGAACGGCGGCTCGACCGTGAGCGGCCCCAACAGCAGCGCCGGGGTCTCGCCGATGCAGATCGGCGTCAGCCGCACCGAGCCGACCAGCAGCGAGCCGACGCGCGCGGTGAACGACAGCGCGAGCACATGGGCGCGGCCCTCGCGCACGCGATAGGCGCTTTTCGCATAGCGGCCGGGGCCGAAGGTGCGCTCATGCAGCCGCTCAATTGCCAGTGCATCGTCGGCTGTTTCCGGCAAAATTGTCAGTGCAAGTTCGCTCATTTCCGTGCCGATTAGCACTTAGGCCGATTGAGGTCCATCGCCGTAGCGATTTGCGCCCTGATCGCCTAAATGATAGCGGCAAAGGCGGAGGTTATCGGCATGGGACAGCTGGTTGACGGCGTGTGGCAGGACGACGTTTCGCGCACCAAGGATGGCCAATTCATCCGGCCGGTGACGCGCTTTCGTAACTGGGTCACGCCCGACGGCAATCCTGGTCCGTCCGGCGCAGGCGGCTTTGCCGCCGAGAGCGGCCGCTATCACCTCTATGTTTCGCTGTCCTGTCCCTGGGCGCATCGCACCATCATCTTCCGCAAGCTGAAAGGTCTCGAGAACATCGTCTCGATGTCGATCGTGTCGCCCGATATGCTCAAGCACGGTTGGACCTTCAACAAGGAAGAGGGCTCGACCGGCGACGAAGTCAACGGCAAGAGCAAACTGTCGGAAATTTACCTGTTGGCCGATCCGCGCTATTCGGGCCGCGTCAGCGTGCCCATGCTGTGGGACAAGAAGCGCAAGACGATCGTCAATAACGAATCGCCGGAAATCATCCGAATGCTCAATTCGGCGTTCGATGCTTTCACCAATATCCACACCGACTATTATCCGGAACATCTGCGTGGCGAAATCGACCGCATCAACGACTTGGTCTATCCAAACATCAACAACGGCGTCTATCGCGCCGGCTTTGCGACTTCACAAGCGGCCTACGAAGCGGCTTTCCGAAACGTGTTCGATGCGCTCGACGAGATCGAACAAATCCTGTCACAGCACCGCTACCTCGTCGGCAACGCCATCACCGAGGCCGACTGGCGGCTGTTCTGCACGCTGATCCGTTTCGACGCCGTCTATTATTCGCACTTCAAGTGCAACTGGCGGCACATCTACGAATATCCCAACCTGTCGAATTACGTGCGCGATCTCTACCAGGTGCCGGGCGTGGCCGAGACCGTGAGCCTGCAACAGATCAAGCGGCACTATTACGGTAGCCAGCGGCAGGTGAACCCGACCGGCATCGTGCCCGTGGGCCCGCAACTCGACTTCGCCGCGTCGCATAACCGGGCAAGGTTTGGCTAGCCGCATTTGCGCGTCGCCTGAGCGTAATTTTTCCCGTTCCGCGCTTGATCTCGCCGGCACGCTCGAGCAGGGCCAGCGTGCGGTAGAGCGCTCATGGGTGAGCCCAAGCTCGGCGGCAAGCTCCGTGAGCGTGCCGGGCAGATCGATCGAACGGCCGTCGGCGCCGGCATTGAGGCGCAGAAAATGGCGGATGCACTCGCGCGCGAACGGATATTGCGCTGCTCGATGCGCGTACGCAGGTTCATCACCTGATGAGCGAGCGTCGCGGCGAAGGCCTGCGTGGCTTTCGGGTCCTTGTCGAACGCGGCCAGCATCGCCGTTTTCCGATAGCACGACCACGTCGGTGCTGGCGACGGCGTCGCAGTGATAGGCCGGTGAAAACAGCGACGCTTCGGCGAGCGTATCGCCCGGGCCGGCGACGTAGAGGATGATTTCGTGGCCGGAACGATCGACGCGAATAAGTCGCACACAGCCAGTGATGATTTCAAAGAGACCGGTGGTTTTGTCGCCGAGCCGGAACAGCGCCTTGCCGGTTTTCAATTTGCGGTCGATCGCGGTAGCGCGCACCGCGGCGGGGAGCCAATCCTTAGCCAGCATCGTTCGTCTCACCCCAATTTGCTCAATGCCCGCCGCACAACTGGGTGGCTTGAGTAGCCTCAATCTATCGCTCGGTGAGCCAAAGGGCGACATAAAAACTGAGGATCAAAACTACTGCCCTTATCACCGTCTCGATAGATTATCAGCTCAAGGAGTAACGGTATCGTGCCCTCAACACCTTTTTGGCTGCCGCCCCTCAAGGATCAAACAAAGCAAGTACTGGCCATAGCCCGTTCGACGCCATCGCCTATTCTCAACTTTCTATGCTGTGAAGAGCTGCATCCGCAAAGCGTTTTGTTGCCGTCAATGCGGCTTGCGCGCGCGCGTGCGCTCGACCATGCGGGTGGTCGAATGGCCGGGCACGATATCGATCAGGACCACTTCGCCGCCTTGCGCCTCGACGATCTCGCGGCCGACCACCTGCTCGCGCGTATAGTCGCCACCCTTGACCAGCACCGTCGGCTTGACGCGCGCGATCAGCTGTTCCGGGGTATCCTCGTCGAACACGACCACGAGATCGACCGCCTCGAGCGCGGCCAGCACCTCGGCGCGCGACTGCACCGGCTGCACCGGACGCCCGGCGCCTTTGAGCCGCGTCACCGAGGCATCGCCGTTGAGGCCCACCACCAGCCGGTCGCAGGCCGCGCGCGCGCCGGCCAGCAATTTGACGTGGCCGGGATGCAAGAGATCGAAGCAGCCGTTGGTGAAGCCGACTCGCAGGCCCTGCTTTCGCCATTCGGCAAGATGCTCGTCGAGCAGCGCCCAATCGAACACGATCTTCTCTTCGGGCGCGAGTGTCGCCGCCGGCAGAATGCGTGAGCGCAATTCCGCGACCGAGAGCGTCGCGGTGCCGCGTTTTCCCACCACCACCGCGGCCGCGGCATTGGCCGCACGCATAGCGGATTCGAAATCGGACTTCATAGCTAGCATTGCGGCGAGCACCGCCACCACGGTGTCGCCGGCACCCGATACGTCGCGCACGCGCACCGGATAGGCCGGCACGTGGACGGCGGAGCCCTCGCTCACCAGCGTCATGCCGGCTTCGCTGCGAGTCACCAGAACCGCCTTTGCGCCGAGCGCACGGCCGAGTTCCGCGGCCGCCGCCGCGACCTGATCGTCGGTCTGCGCTAGGCTGCGGGTCGCCTCGGCGAGTTCCTGCCGGTTCGGCGTGATCATGGTCGCGCCGCGGTAGATGCCGTAATCGCGGCCCTTCGGATCGACCACCACCGGTTTGCCGGCTTTGTTGGCGGCCTCGATAACGGCGCGGATGACGCGCGGTGTCAGCGCGCCTTTGGCGTAATCGGACAGCACCACCGCGCCCGCGCGCGGCATCGCCTTGACGACGTGGCCGATGAGCGCGTCCTCGCTCGCCGCGTCGACGGCCGAGGCCATTTCCCAGTCGGCGCGCAACATATGGGTGGAGTGATGCTCCGACACAAAACGAACCTTGCGGGTGGTCTGCCGCGCCGCATCGACCGCCAGGTGGAATTCGATCAGCGGGTGGGTGCCGAGCGCTTCGCTCAGCGCGCGGCCGGCCTCGTCGTCACCGACCACGCCGACGAAAATGCAGTGCGCGCCGAGCGCGACCAGATTGCGCGCCACATTGCCGGCGCCGCCGATCATCATTTCGGTGCGCTTGACCGCGATCACCGGAGTCGGCGCTTCCGGCGAAATGCGCGACACCTCACCATAGACAAATTCATCGAGCATCAGATCTCCGACGCAGAGCACGGTCTGCCCGGCGAGATCCGCGAGATGTTTATCGAAGTCGAACATAGGGTCAGCGGTACTTATCTTCGCGGTCGAGATAGCCGGTGACGTATTGGCCGACTGCGGTCTCGAGTGGGGTGAAGCCGGCGTTATAGCCGGCGCTGCGCAAGTTCTCGACCCGCGCTTGCGTGAAATACTGGTACTGGCCGCGGATCGCGTCGGGCATCTCGATATATTCGATATTGGCCGGCCGCCCCAGCGCCTTGAACATGGCGGCGATCATGTCGTGGAAGCTTTCGGCCTTGCCGGTGCCGACGTTGAAGATGCCGGTGACCGATGGCGCCTCGAGCAGCCAACGCAGCACCGCGATAGCGTCGTCGACATAGATGAAGTCGCGCCGCTGCGCGCCGTCCGCGATGCCCGCGCGGTGCGACTTGAACAGCTTAACCGGCTTGCCGCCTTTCGCCGCGTCGAACACCTTGGCCAGCACGCTTTGCATGTGGCCTTTGTGATATTCGTTCGGGCCGTAGACGTTGAAGAACTTCAAGCCCGCCCAATGCGGCGGCAGTTTCTCTTTTTTAACGTAGCGGTCGGCGACCACCTGATCGAACTGATGCTTGCTCCAGCCGTAAAGGTTCATCGGCTTGAGCTTGCGCAAACTTTCCGGCGACCAGTCGTCGTCGAAGCCTTCGCTGCCGTCGCCATAGGTCGCCGCCGAGGAGGCATAGATGAACGGCGTGCGCGTCGCGGTGCACCAGTCGAGCAGGCGCAGCGACAGGCGGAAATTGTTCTCCATCACCAGGTCGCCGTCGGTCGCGGTGGTGTCGGAAATGGCGCCCATGTGGATGACCGCCTCGAGCTTGCGGCCGTCGAGCCAGGCCATCAATTCGGCCGGCGGCACCAAATCAGCCACCCGGCGCTTGGCCAGATTGCGCCATTTGGCGTCGTCCTGACCGAGCAGGTCGTTGACCACGATGTCGCCGGCGCCCGCCTCGTTGAGGCTCGCCACCACGTTCGATCCGATGAATCCGGCCCCGCCGGTGACTAAAAACATGCCTACTCTCATTACCGCTCAGAGTTCCGGCTAACCCATTTGCCCTAGTGGGCGGGCCGGCGCAATATCAAGTTGATATTTCACGGAGGATCAACAATCCAATGCACTGATGCTATATCGAGCGCGGCTTGCGGTTTCAATTCCGGACGGACACTAACCCGCTTTCACGCGGACGGCAGCAGACCTTCACCACAGCTCGCTCAGCTTCGCGCCGCCGAACACCTCGGCGATGCGGGCACGGGTGGCGCGGCTGGTGCCCTCGGGCAGCGCGTCGGGTGAAAAGAAGCCATGGTCGACGATCTCGTAATTGGGCGCCGGCATGGCGTCCTGGCGGAAGTCGCGCGCGATGTAGAGCGCCACATGGTCGCGCCGCGACGCGCGGCTGTTGAAGAATATGCCGTGCAGCACGGGCGGCGCCGTCAGCACGATATTGCCTTCCTCGGCCAGTTCGCGCGTGAGCGCCTTAAGGAAGCTCTCGCCGGTCTCCACCCCGCCGCCCGGCAGGTGCCAGCCGGCGACGTAAGAGTGCTTGATCAGGAAGATGTGGCCCTTGGCGTCGATCACCATGGCGCGGGCGCCCAAGGTGGCCGCGCGCGAGAAGCGCCAGTAGAAATGCATCAGCCGCCGGATCAGCGGCTCGAGCGCGCGGCGCAGGCGTTGCAATGGCATCGGCGGGGCCTTTCAAGATCGCCGTGACTTCAATATATGAAATACACCCGCCGGCTGCGCGATCAGAGGGGCTTTCGTGAAAAGATTTTCCGACCTGACCGAACAGGAAGTGCTGGCGCTCGCTATCACCAATGAGGAGGAGGACAGCCGCATCTATCGCGGCTTCGCGGAAGGGTTGCGCGAGCAGTTCCCCTCCTCCGCCAAGGTGTTCGACGAGATGGCGGACGAGGAAGTGCACCACCGCACCATGCTGTTCGATCTCTACAAGGAGAAATTCGGCGATTACCTGCCGCTGATCCGCCGCCAGGACGTCAAGGGTTTCATCACCCACAAGAAGACTCTCTGGCTCATGCGGCCGCTCGGTCTCGATGCCGCACGCAAATTCGCCGAGAATATGGAGTTCGAGGCCGAGCGTTTTTACCGCAAGGCGGCAGAGACCGCGCGCGACGTGTCGGTGCGCAAGCTTTTGATCGAGCTTGCGGAAGCGGAAGCCGGCCACGAGTTGCTGGCGCACAAACTGTCGGAGACAATTCTCACCCCAGGCGCGCGCGAGAAGGAGGACGCCACCTCCAAGCGCATGTTCATGCTGCAATATGTGCAGCCGGGCCTCGCCGGCCTGATGGACGGCTCTGTGTCGACGCTGGCGCCGCTGTTTGCCGCGGCCTTCGCCACCCACAACACCTGGGCCACCTTCCTGGTCGGCATGGCGGCCTCGGTCGGCGCCGGCATCTCGATGGCATTCGCGGAGGCGCTGTCAGACGACGGCTCACTCACCGGGCGCGGCTCGCCGGTCATCCGCGGCCTGGTCACCGGTGGCATGACCGCGCTCGGCGGCCTCGGGCATACTTTGCCGTATCTCATCCCGCACTTTCTCACCGCCACCATCGTTTCGTTCGCCGTGGTCGCGGTCGAGCTGACGCTGATCTCCTGGATCCGCACCAAATATATGGACACGCCGTTCCTGCAAGCGGCCTTCCAGGTCATGGTCGGCGGCGCGCTGGTGTTCATCGCCGGGATTTTGATCGGGAGTTCGTAGCGGGCTACGGGCGCAAAAATGTTCACCCTCGCCCATCTCTCCGACCCGCATTTGGCGCCGCTGCCGGCTCCGAGCTGGCGCGAGCTGATGAACAAGCGCGTCACCGGTTATATCAACTGGCAGCGCAGGCGCCGCTTCATCCATGACCGCGCCGTGCTCGACAAGATCGTCGCCGACCTGAAGGCGCAGGCGGCGGACCACATCGCGGTCACCGGCGACATTGCCAATATCGCCCTGGAAGAAGAATTCGTGCGCGGGCGCAAATGGCTGCAAGACCTTGGCTCGCCGCGCGACGTCAGCTTCGTGCCCGGCAATCACGATGCCTATGTGCGGCAAGCCGTCCGCTACGCACCGCAGTGGGCGCCCTATATGAGCCGCGATGACGGCGCCGCCGGCTTTCCTTATCTGCGCCAGCGCGGGCCACTGGCGTTGATAGGGCTGTCGACTGCGGTGCCGACCGCCTGGGGCATGGCCACCGGCCGGCTGGGCGAGGCGCAGCTCAAGCGGCTCGGCGAGGCGCTGGCGGCGCTCGCCGGCGAAAAGGCTTATCGGGTCGTGCTGATCCATCACCCGCCGGTGAGCAAGGCCAAGCGTCACAAGCTTTTGACCGACGCCGCGGAATTCATTCGCGTCATCGGCGTGCACGGCGCCGAGCTGGTGCTGCACGGCCACGATCATCTGCACATGCTCAATTGGCTTGCCGGCCCGAATGGCGCGCGTGTGCCGGCGGTCGGCGTGCCGTCGGCCTCGGCAGCGCCCGGCATGAGCAAAGACGCGGCCGCCTATAATCTCTACGCCATCGACGGCGCGCCCGGCGCCTGGACCTGCGAAATGACATCGCGCGGCATCGGCTCCGCCGGCACGGTGATGCAACAGCGGCGCGTAAAGCTGATCGGTTAAGGATGTGGCTGGCTGAGCAGCGCCAGCGCGAACAACGCGCCGGCGCCGGCGATGAGCCCGAGCACAAACGTCCAGAACACATGCCAATGCCGGCGCGCGCGCTCCAGTCGCGCCATCTTGTCGGCGACCGCCTGGCCGGACGCGACATCGTCCGTCAGCGCGCGCTCGCGCTCGACCAGCCGGCGCGCCACGTAGCGGGTGACCGCCTGCACCATTTCGGGAACTTCGTAGGATTCCGCCAAGACGGCGCGGCCATAGCGCGTGTCCTGCACGAAACGGTATTGCCGCTTGTCGCGGCCCATCTCGACATGCGCGATCACGTCGACCCACAGCCGCGACACGTCGCCTTTGCCCACGCCGCGGTCGAACAATTCGACGCCGGCCGGAATGTCCTTGAACACCGGGTCGAGCGCCTCGTTGAGCAATTCGAGCCGCGCCTGTTCGGCGTCGCGCAGGTCGACCACCACGGCCGAGCGCTCGGCCGCCTCGATGCGCGCCTCACGCACGGCCTGCTTAAGCACATTCGGCGGCTCGCCCGTTGGCGTCTCGGTTTTTTTGCCACGTCCAAACATGCCGGCAATTTAGCAAGAGGCGGGATTCGCGCAAAGCAAAAAAAGCAAGGGTTTTCAAGAAGTTTGATGGTTAAGCGGGGCTTAACGCGAGGGAACCAGGCCGTAGCGCTTGCCCCAGCCTAGGCCCTCCTCGGTGCGCCCGCGCGGCCGGTATTCGGCGCCGATCCAACCAGTATAGCCGAGCGTGTCCACCGCCTCAAATACGGCGGGGTAATTCACCTCGCCTTCGTCCGGCTCGTGGCGGGACGGCACGGCGGCGCATTGCAGATGGCCGATAACGGGCAGGTGCATCTCCAGGCGATAGAGCAGATCGCCGCCGACGATTTGCGCATGATAGAAATCGAACTGGATGCGCAGGTTCGGCTTGCCGGCCTTGGCGATAATGTCGGCGGCGTGCTCCACATGGTTGAGGAAATAATTCGGCCGGTCGCGCGCATTGATCGGTTCGATCAGCAGGCCGATATTCTTGGCGGCGGCGAGATCGGCCGCGCTTTTGAGATTATTGATGAACACCCGCTCGGCCGCCGGGCGTTGCTCGGGCGGCACTTTGCCGGCCAGGCAATGCACCGCGCTGCCGCCAATTGTCGCGATATAGTCGAGGGCTCGGGCAAACACCTCCTGGAATTCCCGCTCGCGACCCGGGATCGCCGCCAGGCCGAATTCGCCGTCGCGCGCGCCGGGCGGCGTGTTGATGCCGAGCACGGCGAGTTTATTCCTGGCGATGGCAGCCTTCACCGCCGAGGCCGGCACGTCATAGGGAAATTGCAGCTCGATGGCCTTGAAACCGCAAGCGGCCGCGGCGTCGATTCGCTCGAGCAGCGGGCGGTCGGTGAACAAATAACCCATATTGGCGGCAAAACGGGGCATCGCGAACCTCAAGCATCATCCCTTGCGCAAGCACGCGCCGCCGTATTCATTAGCGATCCTGCGCGCGCAACGCCATCCCGGAAACGACGCATGTCCGCCATTACCGCCTTCCATATCGCCGTGCTGCCGGGCGACGGCATCGGCCCGGAGGTAATGGCGCCCACGCTGGAGATTTTGCGCCGCATCGAGGCGACCACGCCGAGCCTCAAATTTCGCTTCAGCGAAGGCGCCGCCGGCGCGGGCCACTACAAGGAAACCGGCAAGTCGATGCCGGACTCTACGATCAAGCTCGCCGAGCAGGCCGACGCCATTCTGCTCGGCGCCTGCGGTTTGCCGAGCGTACGCTATCCCGACAATACCGAGATCATGCCGCAGGTCGAGCTGCGCTTCATCTTCGATCTCTATGCCGGTGTGCGCCCGGCCCGCCTCATTCCGGGCGTGCCCAGCCCGATCGTCGGCGCAGACGTGCACGGCATCGATTTCGTGCTGATCCGCGAATCGACCGAAGGCCTGTTTGCCTCCATGGGCAAGGGCATGGTGACGCAGGACGAGGCGCGCGAGACGCTGGTGATCACGCGCAAGACGTCGCAGCGGCTGTTTGATTTCTCGCTGCGGCTCGCCGAGCGGCGCAAGGCACGCGGCAAGCCCGGGCTGCTGACCTGCGTCGACAAGGCCAACGCGTTCAAGGCCTATGCCTTCTTCCGCGGCATCTTCGACGAGCGCGCCAAGAATTTCCCGGGCGTGAAGACCGATCACGTCTATGTCGACGCCTGCGCCGCGCTGCTGGTGCGCCGGCCCTGGGATTTCGACGTGATGGTGATGGAGAACATCTTCGGCGATATTCTCTCCGACTTGGCCGCCGGTTTGATCGGCGGCCTAGGGATCGCGCCGTCGGCCGACATCGGCGACAAACACGCCGTGTTCCAGCCTTGCCACGGCACCGCGCCCGACATCATGGGGCAAGGCAAGGCCAATCCGACCGCGATGATTTTATCGGCCTCCATGATGCTCGACTGGCTGGCCGACAAGCATGATCACCCGCCGGCCGCCGAAGCAGCCCTTCGCATCGAACGCGCGGTCGACACGGCCTATGCCGGGGGCATCAAGCCGATGGAATATGGCGGTAAGGACGGGACAAGCGCAATCGCTAAAGCCGTGTTCAACGCGCTCGATTAGAGCCCACAAAGTCCTCGATGGCGGCCAGAAACGCCTGCGGCTGCTCGAGCGGAGGGCAGTGACCGCAGCCCGGCAATTCCACATAACGCGCGCCTGCCACTTTGTTCGCGACCGCCTTGTTGAGCGCCGGCGGTGTGGCCTGGTCGAATTCGCCGCACACCACCAGCGTCGGCACGCGCATGCGATGCAGCAATTTCTCAAGATCGGCCTCCTGCAAAATCTTGCAGGCGGCCTGAAATGCCTTGGGGTCGATCTCCAGCAGCACTTGCTTTCGCTCCTCGATCGCCTCCGGATGCGCGGCGAGAAAAGCCGGCGAAAACACCCGCTTGGCGGCGATCTCGGCGATCGAACCTAAGCCCGCTTCGGCGACCTTTTGCGCCATTGCCGCGAACTGCTGGCGGCCTTCCGGCGGGAAACCGGCGGCGGCATCGCAGAGCACCAGTCTGGCGACCCGTTCGGGATGCGCCATGGCAAAGGCGAGCGCGACGGTGCCGCCGAAACCGTTGCCGATCAGGATGGAGTTGTTGGCGATGCGGAATTCCTGGTAGCCATCCTCGATCGCAGCCACATAGGCATCCATCAGCGCCAGCGGCGTCGGCAGCGATCCGTGGAAGCCCGGCAGATTGATGAGCGTGACGCGGTGCTTGGCGGCAAGCGCCGGGATTACCGGATCGAAGGCGTGGCGGTCGCTGAGCAGCGAATGCAGCAGCACCAGGTCGCGGCCGGTGCCCGTGCGCACCGCCGTAAGCGAGCCGTGGCCGGCGCTCAGTTGTTCCATCTGCATCGCATCCTCCCGTGGCGCCGCGCGGTCGCCCAAAGGCGACCGTTTATTCCTGTGGGCACCGTCCCCTTGGGGGCGTTATTTATAAGCCGCCGGCTCGCCTTGATTTCCGTCCTTTGTAGAATTGGCGCTAGAATAGGCCGAAAGGCGGCCGCCGCGGGTGCCGCCGCAGACGGCATTATAAGCCGGCATAATCAGGGAGGACTATCTCATGTCGATCATCACGTCGGGTTGCAGATTTCGCAGCCTGCGGCCGGTCGTGGCGGGGCTTGCTGCGCTCGTCTTCGGCACCGGCATGGCCGCGGCGCAGACCTACGGCTTTGCCACCATGCAGCCCGGCACGCTGAGCTACACCAGTTCGGCCGCGATCGCCAAAGTGCTGAAGGAAAAGGGCGGCTTCAACGTTCTGGTGCAGCCGATGGCCGGGGAAACGACGCTGATCCCGGTGGTCGCGCGCGGCGAATCGGAGCTCGGCATCGCCAACATCTTCGAAGTCGAGCGCGCCAAGGCGACCAATCCCGATCTGCGGCTGATCGGCTCGGTTTATCCGCTGCGCGGAACCTTCTGGGTGCGCAAGGACACCAGCATGAAGACAATCGCCGACCTCAAGGGCAAGCGGGTGGGCATGGGCTATTCCGCCATGCGCACCATCGATCCGCTGGTCAAAGCCATCCTGGCCACCGGCGGCTTGAGCGAGAAGGACGTCACGCCGGTGTTAATACCGAACGTGGTGCGCGGGGCTGACGATTTCATGTCGGGCGCCGCCGATATGTTCTTCTTCGCCTTCGGCGCGCCCAAGGTGCGCGAGGTGGACGCCTCCGTCGGCGGCATACGCGCGCTCGAAATCCCCGCAAGCGGCATGGCGGCCGCCAAGAAAATCCTGCCGCAAGGCTACCTCACACAAGCAAAGCCGGGGCCGTTCTTCGTCGGTGTCGATCATCCCATGAGGGTCTATACCTGGGACAGCATGATTTTCACCAACGCCAAGGTGAAGGATGAGGTGATCTACAAGATGATCGACACGCTTGTGAAAAACCAGGCCGAACTGGGCGCCACGCAACCGGCGCTGCGTGGCTTCAGCGCCGCGAGTCTCTATACGGATTACGACATTCCCTATCATCCGGGCGCCTTGAAATATTTCAAGGATCACAACATCCAGGCCAGGGCGGTCCAGTGAGCGAACTGCATGCGGCAGCCGACGCGGCGGAGCCGGCCTCCGCCGCGTCGAAGGCGGTCGCCGCATGCAACGACATTCTGCAAGCGGCGCTGCTCGTCTGCGTCGTCGGCTGGGTGCTCGATCTGCCGCGGCGGCTGTTCGGCGTCTCATTCTATACCGAGCAGTTGCTGGCAGTGTGCCTGGGCCTCAGTCTGGCGCTGTCGTTCGTCAACGCCAGATTCCCCAAGCCCTGGATCGGCTGGCTCGGCGCCGCGCTGGCGCTCGGCATCTGCGGTTATATCGCGGTGCGCTATGAAGCGCTCACCTATTCGATTTCCCTGCTGCCGGCCGAAGGCATCATCGGCAGCGCCATTCTCATCGTGCTGGCGCTGGAGGCCACCCGCCGCACCGCCGGCGGCGTGCTGGTCGCCATCATCCTCATCATCTCGGCCTATGTCTTCATCGGGCCGCACATGCCGGGCGACTTCGCCACGCGTTCGGTCTCGCCGGCGCGCCTCCTGGTCTATCTCGGGCTCGACACCAACGGCATGATCGGCCAGATCCTCGGCATCGCCGTGCTGATCGTGGTGCCGTTCACGCTGATGGGCCAGGTGCTTGGCCGCACCGGGGGAGCTGCCTATTTCGCCGATCTCGCCATGTCGGCGATGGGAAATTTCCGCGGCGGCGCCGCCAAGATCGCCGTGGTCGGCTCGGCCCTGTTCGGCATGATCTCGGGCGCCGCCGTGAGCAACGTCGTGGCGGTCGGCATCGTCACCATTCCGCTGATGTCGCGCTCCGGCTTTTCGCCGACGCGGGCCGCCGCGATCGAATTGGTCGGCTCCACCGGCGGACAATTGATGCCGCCGGTCATGGGCGCCGCCGCCTTCATCATGGCGGAATTTCTGCAAGTGCCCTATGGCGCCGTGGTGGTCGCCGCGGTGATTCCTGCCGTGCTCTACTACGCCGCGTTGTTCATCCATGTCGATCTGGAAGCGGCCAAGCACCACATCGGCGCCGCGCAAGTCGAGAACGTCCCGCCCATTCGCGAAGTACTTAAATCGGGCTGGTATTTTCCGCTCCCGATCGCATTCCTGGTCGCCACGCTGATCTGGCCGGAATACTTTCAGATCCCGATCGAACGCGCGGCGGTCTATTCAACCGCCATGCTGGTGGCGCTCAGCCTTGCCTTCGGCTACCGCGGCGCGCGCGTCGGCTTGCGGCAGATGCTGCGCGCAATCCTCGATACCGGCCGCGCGGCATTGGACATCATTCTGATCGGCGCCGCTGCCGGCATGGTGGTGGGGGCGCTGAATATTTCCGGAATTTCATTCGGCCTCACCCTGCAGCTGATCGAGCTGAGCGGGCAGCACCTGTTCGTGCTGCTGCTCTTGACCGCCGGCATCAGCATCATTCTCGGCATGGGCATGCCGACCGTGAGCGTCTATGTGCTCACCGCCTCGCTGCTGGCGCCGTCGATCATCAAGCTCGGCGTCACGCCGATGGCCGCGCATATGTACGTGATGTATTTCGGCATGCTGTCGATGATCACGCCGCCGGTGGCGATCGCCGCCTACGCCGCCGCCAATATCGCGCGGGTGTCGGGCTGGACCGTGGGCTGGACCGCGGTGCTGGTGGGCTGGAGCACGTTCTTCATTCCGTTCCTGTTCGTCACCGAGCCGAGCATGCTGATGCAGGGCACGGCGCTGACGATCGGCTGGAATTTCGCGCGCAATATTCTCGGCATCTTCGTCGGCACCGCCGGCATCGTCGGCTTCGCGTTTGGACCGCTGGCGCTGCCGATGCGCATCGTGTTCGGCGCCGCCGCGCTGGCGATCCTGATTCCGCAGCACGCCTTTGCGGGCGCCGACCTGCTCGATTGGGTCGGGCTGGGCGGCGCGCTGCTAGTGCTGGCGATCAATTATCTGCAAATCCGCAACGCAAAGCAGATAGCCGCGCCGCAAGCTTTGCGACCGTGATCGGGCGCGGCTGCATTGCCGGCCGGCCAAGCCTCAGCGGACCGGCGCGCCGGGCTTCATGTAGGGTTTGAGCGCGTCTATCGGAATGTCGACGTCGAACTCGCCGCCGGGCAGGCCGGAGATCGTGTCCACCGTGAAGACCACGGTCGCCTTGTCGGCGCCCCACAGCCAACCGGCGCTTGCGGTCACGGTGGAGGCTATTTCAGGTTCGTCGAGATCCGGCGCCTGACGGTCGCTGAACTGTTCGTGCAGATCCTTTTTGCAAAGCGCCATTACAAACGCTTTCCAGTCTCGATCCTTGGCGAACACGTCGTCGAGCGTAACCAGATGCCGCTTCTTCAAATCCTAGGTGTAAGCGTTCTGACCGAGCGCGTCATGCTGGCCGCCGATGTAATCGTGATTCGAGACCTGCAGGCTTACGATGCGGCGATCGAAGCGCGCGACGGTATAGGAGCGCCGCGCATACAATCTCATCTCTTCTGCGATAGCGTCGCCGAACTGGAACAGATCCTTGTCGTCCATGCGCCACTTGCCGAGCTCCAGCGTCTTGAAGATGAAGGCGTTGAACGCAGCCGCCTGCGGCCCGCCGCGCATCCACGGGTAAATATCGCTTTCCTCGATGAACGGCTTGGTGCGCGTGCGAAACCGCATGCGCGGTTCCAGCGCCAGCGCGCCGGCTTTCTCGGCTTGCAGACCGTCAAGCAGGTCGGCGTGCTCAAAATATTCCCGGTTCAGACATTCGGCGATAATGTTCCTGTCGCCAAAGACTTTGGGCATCGGCACGTCGGCGGCGCAACTCTTCATCACATAAGCGAACCAGGCATCCCGGGCGCTGCAAAAAGTTGCGAAGCTTTGCGAAGATTCTGATTTCTTCAGCGCGGAATAGATTTCGCCCAGCTTTTTGTCGGATTTAGAAAGCGCCGCATCGCGGCAGATCAGCCGTTCGCCGGTCGTCTTCGCCGCGGTGCAATCGAAGCTCGGGCCGCTGTATCCGGCGGTGTATTGCTGCGGGTCCATACCGGTCGGACGCTCGAGCGTATAGATGACGTCACGGTCCGCAATCACCAGATCGGCGTCATTGTCGAAGTAAAAATCGCGCACGTCCTTGCCGCAATAGACGCGATAGGTGGTGAATTGCGGGCCGGTCAGATTGAGCTTTTTGGTGAGCGCCGCGTCCTTGTCGTTGGCCAGCCTGCCGCCGAACGCTTCGCTTTGATAGGTGACGCCCGAAGAGTACTTCGCGCCTTTGCAGGAAAGCGGCGCCGGACCATTCACATTGTTGTCGGCAAATTCGACGGCGTATTCCAGCAATGGCGCGTCATTTGCGGTCAATTTGCGCGGCTTTGCCCAGGGCGCAGGCGCGGCCACGATAAAGCGCCAGACTCCGGCAAAACCGGATTCCGGCGACGGCCCCGCGGGCATCATCGGTCCCGCCATCGCCCGGCACGAAAGCGATAATATGATCAGTCCGGCGGCTGCAAACTTGTGAAGCTGTGTCGCGGGCCTGCGGCGCAACGCTTCAGCCTGCGTCGCGCATGCGCACACGCGGGTTGCCTCAATTGCCCTCGCGCCAGATGCCGAGCGCTTCCTGCGCCGGGCGATCCGAGATCGAGAACAGCACCGATTCCGCCGCGGCGCTGTGCGAATAGCGCTTCCATGGCGGCACCACGAACACGTCGTTGACGCTCCATTCGAACGGCTTGCCGTCGATGAAGGTGGTACCGTGGCCTTCGGCGACCGCGAAAATGGTGCCGTCGGTCGCGCGGTAGGGCTCGCCCTTGAAGCCGTTCGGCAGCAGCGCGAGATGGGCGCCCATAGTGGGCAGCACCGGTCCGCCATTGATCGGATTGGCGTAGCGCACGCGCGCGCCGTGGCGCTTGTCGATGTCGCCGGTCTTCTTCAGGCGGTCGAGGACCGGCCGCATCTTGGCGTAAGGGTAGTTGATCACCGGCGAGCGGTTGAGATTTGCCGGGGCGCCGTCCGGCAGCACGCCGGAAGCGTAACGCTCGAACGAATCGCCGCTCTCGTGATTGGTCTTCTGCATGCGCGCGTCGGGATGCTCGGCAAACGACGTCTCGAAATGGATGATCGTCGGCAAATCGAGCACGTCGAGCCACATCACCGGCTGCTTGCCGGGATTGCCGTGATCATGCGGTGCCCAGTTGGCGGTGATGATGAAGTCGCCGTGACTCATCATCGCCTTCTCACCCTCGACCGCGGTATAGGCGCCCTCGCCTTCCAGCACGAAGCGAATGGCGGAAGCGGAATGCCGGTGCACGTCGGCGATCTCGCCCGGCAAAATGAGCTGGATGCCCGCAAACAGCGTATGGGTGATGCGCGCGTTGCCGGTCTCGCCGGGATTTTCCAAGACCAGCACGCGGCGCTCGGCTTCCTCGGCGCTGATCACGTCGCCGGCCTCCAGCATCAGTTTCTTGACGTCGGAAAATTTCCATAACGCCGGCCGGCACTCGGTCTTCGGCTCCGGCGTCACCAGATCCTTGAGCACCTCCCAGAGCGGCGCCATGTGGAACTTGGAGATCTTGTCGTAATAGGCCTGCCGCGCCGCTTGCACGTTGTGTTTGGCGCCGGGTTGCGTTGCGGTTGCGACCGCCATGGGCATGTTCCCTTCAAGTCCGATCGTTGAATTTACGGCTTTATAGCGCAGTTCCGCCCGGCGCCGGAATATGTCAGAAAACGACGTGCTTGGCCCATTTATTGCTGAAACTGTGCTATGCGAATTTATGGACACAGCTTCTGCGCTCAATACCGGACGTCGGGTAGCTAGTGTGGCGCCAAAGCGCCGCTTTCAACTCGTCCTGATCAAGCCATCACACTACGACGACGACGGATACCTGATCCGTTGGTGGCGCGCTATGAGTCCGTCGAATTCGCTAGCCGCCGTGTATGGCATCGCAGCCGATTGCGCCGAGCGGCAGGTGCTTGGGCTGGACGTCGCTATCGACATAGAGGTCATCGACGAGACGAACACGCGCATCGACGTGCCGGCGCTGCTCGCCCGCTTCCGGCGTCACGACGATTTTGGATGCCTTGCGCTGATCGGCGTCCAGTCGAATCAATATCCCCGCGCCCTCGACATCGCACGACCGTTTCGCGCCGCTGGCATCGCCGCCGTCATAGGAGGCTTCCATGTGTCGGGATGCTTGGCGATGCTGGACGGGCGCGCGATCGATCTCGACGCTTGCCGGGAGATGGGGATCGCCATATTCGCGGGCGAAGCCGAGGGTCGGCTCGAATCGGTGATTATAGACGCGGCCGCGGGCCGGCTCGCGCCCGTGTACAACTTCATGAAAGACCTGCCGGAAATGGAAGGCACACCAGTGCCGTTCCTCCCAAAGCGATACGTTGTGCGCACACTCGGTTTGAGCGCTAGTTTCGACGCCGGCCGCGGCTGTCCCTACCAGTGCTCGTTCTGCACCATCATCAATGTGCAGGGCCGCAAGTCGCGCTACCGTTCGGCGGACGATGTCGAGCACCTCGTGCGCCTCAACTGGAGGCAAGGCATTCACAAGTTTTTTATCACTGACGATAATTTTGCACGCAACAAGGAGTGGGAATCGATCTTCGATCGCCTAATCGAGCTTCGTGAAAAGGATGGCATCCCGCTCGGCCTGCTGATTCAGGTCGATACGCTTTGCCACAAAATCCCCAACTTCATGGAAAAGGCGAAACGGGCCGGCGTCACCAAAGTCTTCATCGGACTGGAGAACGTCAACCCGGACAATCTGGCGGCGGCGAAGAAGCGCCAGAACAAGATCACCGAGTATCGCAAGATGCTGCTCGCTTGGAAGGCGCAGGGCATCATGACGATCGCCGGGTATATCCTGGGCTTTCCGGCTGACAGGCCGGAGACGATCAGGCGCGATATCGCGATCATCCAGGATGAATTGCCGATCGACCTTCTCGAATTCTTCTGCCTGACACCTCTGCCCGGCTCGGAGGACCACCAGTTTCTCTGGAAGAACGGCGTCGCGATGGACTTAGATCTCAACAGATACGACGCCGAACACGTCTGCACCGCCCATTCCCAGATGAGCAAGACAGAGTGGCAAGAAATCTACCACGAGGCTTGGTCTCTCTATTACACGCCAAAGCATATGAAGACGCTCCTGCGACGCGCAGCGGCCACTGGCGTGCCAATGGGCAACCTCGCAAAGTACTTGCTCACATTCTCGACGACGGATCGCCTCGAAAACGTGCACCCGCTCCAGGGCGGAATCCTCCGCCTAAAGCATCCGTCGGAACGTCGGCCTGACTTGCCGCGCGAGAGCCCCTGGTTCTTTTGGCCGCGCTTCGCCTGCGAGACGCTCATGAAGCACGCGATCCTGGCCAGCACGATCGGACGACTGTTCGTGTGGCAAATGGCCATTACATGTGGCCTTGGCGCACGCAATTATACGGATCGGGCGCTCACGCCAGTCAGCGACGACGGAGATGAGACGCTCGATCTTCTTACTAAGACAACAGGCGCACGCGCCGCGGTCGCGCACGTCAAGAAGATTGCTGAACTGACGCACAAGGTGGCGGCGTCGGCCGCCCCGGCATAGGCGCGTTCCTTTCAAGTCCGATCGTTGAATTTGCGGCTTTATAGCGCAGATTGGTGGCGGCAGGAATATCCGAAAAAGCCGCTGCGGTAGCTGCCCATGACCGGTTTTGGGCGCGATCTTGAGGTACGCTATCGCGCTGGTGCGCCTAAGCGCCACTGGCCGTCGGCGTTTGATTTGGCAAAGCTGTGCAAAGGCACTGGCAAAGAGCTTGGCATCCATCAGCAGACGGTCGGCACGGTCTGCGATCAATTTGCCAAGAGCCGCAACAAGGCCAAGCACTCGCTCCGCTTCCGCAGCAGTTTCGGTGCAAGGCGGGCGCTCGGCTGGATACCGTTTCAGCGGCAAACGCGCCAGATTGAGGGTAATTCGGTTTGGTATCTCGGCAAACGCTACCGTTTCTTTGGCAGCAAGCGCCGACCATTGCCGAACAATGCCAAGGGCGGGGCTTTTGTTGAGGACGCTCTGGGCCGCTGGTACGTCTGCTTTCACGTCGAGGTTGCCGAACGCCAGCCGCACGGCAACGGCATTATCGGCATTGATTTAGGGCTGAAATCACTGGCCGTTATGAGTGACGGTCAAAAGATCGAAACGCCACGCCACTACCGCGCGTTAGAGGGCAAGCTTGCCATTGCCCAGCGCGCCCACAATAAGCAGCGCGTGCGGCGCATCCACGTCAAGATCAAGAATACCCGCAAGGATTTTCTACACAAGCTTTCGACTACTCTGGCCGATCAGAACGCGATAATCGCGGTCGGAGATGTCAACTCGAAACGGTTGGCAAAGACGCGGATGGCTAAGTCCGTGCTTGATGCTGGCTGGTCTACTTTCCGTTCCATGCTGAAATACAAGTCGGCTGGATATGTGGAGGTAAATGAGAAATTCACGACCGTAACCTGTTCCGCGTGCGGTGCACGCGGTGGCCCACAAGGTCAAAAAGGGTTGCGAGTGAGGGAATGGCAATGTTCGGCATGTGGTACAGACCACGACCGCGATGTGAATAGCGCGCTGAACATTCTCGCCATTGCCGCCCGCAGTGCTGCGGGTCCAGTTGTGGAAAGCCGGGTAGCCGCATGATACAAGATTTAGTGCCTGTGTGTGCTAACCGGATAAGCACGGGGGCGATCGCTGCCCATGATCGAGTCTGGGCGCGCCGGCGACGCGGCCGGCCTAATGGGCAAGATCGGTGGTGTGCACCCCGTATTGTCGAGCGATCCGGTTTTGTGCTGGGCTGGAAACGGGGCATCCGAATCAGACGCGTCAGCCACCGCGGTGCGGCCGATTGCACGCTGCTGCGGACATTAGCGCATCGAGATAGCCCCCGCGCCGCCATGGAAATCTACCTCCCCGTCGCGCAACTCGCCGTCAATTTGTTCGTGGTGCTAGCACTTGGCCTGGCGGTTGGCTTCCTGTCCGGCATGCTCGGCGTGAGCGGCGGTTTCATTACCACGCCGCTGCTGATCTTCTATGGCATTCCGTCCGGCATCGCCGTCGCAAGCCAGGCAAGCCCGGTCGCGGCCGCCGCCTTGGTCGGCGCGATCCGGCAAGGCGGCAGAAAATCCGTCGATTACAAGATGGGCAGTTGGCTGCTGCTGGGCGGCCTCGCCGGTTCGGCCATCGGCGTCGGCATATTTAATCTCCTGCGCCAGCTTGGCCAAATCGATTTCGTCATCAAGATAAGTTACCTGCTGCTGCTGGGTACGATCGGCATTTTAATGCTGGCCGAGAGCGCGCGGGCAATTCTCGCCGCTCGCAAAGGCCAGCACGTCGGCCGCAAGCCGGGTCAGCACACGTGGATACACAATCTGCCATTCAAAATGCGCTTTTACCGGTCGGGGCTCTACATCAGCGTCGTGCCGGTGGTCGTGCTCGGATTTCTGGTCGCCATTATGACCGCAATTCTAGGCACCGGCGGAGCCTTTATTCTCATCCCGGCGAAGGTCTACTTGCTGCGTATGCGGACGACGCTTGCGATCGGCACGTCGCAATTCCAGATGTTTATCGTCGCCAGCATGGCGACCGTCATGCATGCCGCGATCGACCATACCGTCGACATCGTTCTTGCCTTGATCCTCGTCGTGGGAAGCGCGGTCGGCGCCCAATTTGGCGCCCGCGCCGGGGCGAAGCTGAAGGCGGAAGAGTTGCGGATCGCGCTTGCTTTGTTGATCATTGCGATCGCCGTCAGGCTTTTTTTCGAACTCGTGATCAGGCCGAACGACATCTATTCCATTCTGCAAGTTTCGCAATGACGCGCGCAGGAACGTCGGCGATGGCTGCGCTCTAGTTGTTGACCGAGCCGCCGTCCACCACGATCGACTGGCCGGTGATAAAATCGCTGTCGCTCGAGGCCAGAAACACCAGCGTGCCGATGAGGTCCTCCGGAAAAGCGTCGCGCTTGAAGGCACGCGAATTGCGCACGGGCACGCGCTCCTCCTCCACATGGGTGGCATTCTCCAGGCCGGTGTCGCTGAGGATGTAGCCGGGCGACAGCGAATTGACCGCGATGCCGTAAGCCCCGAGCTCGCGCGACAGCGCGCGGGTAAAGGCGAGCATGGCGCCCTTACTGGTCACGTAAGGCAGCATGCGCGGCACGCCCTTGTAGGCGGCGCCCGAGGCGATATTGATGATCTTGCCGCTGCGGCGCTCGATCATATGCGGCACCACATATTTGACCATCAGGAATGGCCCCCGCGTGTTGATCGCCATCACGCGATCCCACAAGTCCGCGTCCCACTCGTTGAAGTTTCTGGGCGTAAGCGTCGAGTAGAGTGCGGCGTTGTTGACCAGGATGTCGATCTGGCCGAAGCGTTCGACGGTCTGCGCCACCACATTCTTGACCGCCTTCTCGTCGCTGACGTCGAACTTGACACTGGCCACCGCATTGGCGCCGTGGCGGCCGGCGATTTCCGCGGCAAGTTCTTTGCCGTCGGCGATGTCGGCGATCATCACGCGCGCGCCTTCGGCGGCGAGCGCCTGCGAATAATGCCGGCCGATGCCCTTGGCGCCGCCGGTGACGATCGCGGTTTTGCCTTCCAGCCTTGCCATTCGCTTCTCCTGCCGCAGGTGACTGGCAAATTCTTATCAGCTATGAAGCGCAAAACCGAGGGGCTCACCATGCCGAGAGCGACCGCCGACCAATTGGCCATCCGCGATCTGGTCGAGAACTGGGCACTCTGGCGCGATGCCCGGCAGTGGGACCGTTTCCGCACGGTCTGGCACAAGGACGGCTGGATGATGGCGACCTGGACCCAGGGCAGTTTCGAGGATTTCATCAAGATGAGCGACGAGGCCTGGGTGCGCGGGATGCGGTTCCTGCATTTCCTTGGCGGCACCTCGGTCGACGTCAAGGGCAAACGCGCCATCGCGCAGACCAAAATGACCATTTCCCAGCGCGCGCCGATCGAGGGCGTTCTCTGCGACGTGGTCTGCACCGGCCGCTTCTACGACTTCCTGGAAAAGCGTAAGGGCCGCTGGGGCCTCGTGTTGCGCCAGCCGATTTACGAGCGGGACCGGCTCAATCCGGTCGATCCCGCGGCGAAGCTTTCGCTCGATCAGAAACTGCTAAATTCGTTTCCGGAAGGCTACCGCCACCTCGCCTATATGCAGACCCGCGTCGGCTACAAGGTGAAGACCGACATGCCCGGGCTTGAAGGCCCTGAGCTCGACGCGCTCTACGCCAAGGGCGCGGCCTGGCTGAAGGGAAAAAAGCTGAAATAGCAAGGCGTTTCCCGGCATGACTAAAATCAATCGCGCCGCCGAAGGATTGGCTTACACGTACGGAAGTGCAAATTTAGGCAACAAAGTCGTGCATCAAACCATTCGGGGGCATCATGTCTTTAGCCGCGAATTTCAACCTGTTCGACGAGTACAATATCCTGCGCCTGATCTGCGGGTTGTTTCTGATTCCGCATATCTGGGGCAAGTTCTATGAACCGGCGGCGCTCGGCTTCTTCAAGGCCGCCAAATTCCATCCGCCGGAGTTTTGGATGTATTTGGCCGGTGCCATCGAGGTAGTGCTCGCCATCGGCTTGATCTTCGGAATTTATGTGACTATCGCGGGGGCGGTCGCCTGTCTCCACCTGCTCGTCGCCACCGTCGGCGTCTATCGCGTTACCGGCAAGTGGCTATGGAATATCGGTGGCTTAGAATACTGTCTTTTCTGGGCAATTTGCTGTCTGGTGGTGGCGATGCACGCCTATCACGCCGGCGGCATCTGGTCCTGATAGGACGGCACCTCGCCACTTGAAATCTCCGCACTTCGAAAGGAATTCCGACCCATGGCTAGCGTCCTGTTTTCTCCCATCACGCTGCGCGGCCTCACGCTGGCGAACCGCGTCGTGGTCTCGCCGATGTGCCAGTACAATTCCAACAACGGCTCGGCCAACGACTGGCACCTGATGCATCTCGGCAATATGTCGCTCGGCTGCGCCGCCCTGGTGATGTGCGAGATGACCAACGTCAATCCGCAAGGCCGCATCTCGCCGAAATGCGCCGGCATGTATTCCGACGAGAACGAAGCCGCGCTCAAGCGCGTGTACGATTTCTGCCGGCAATACGGCGTGGCTAAGCTCGGCGTGCAGCTTGCGCATGCGGGGCGTAAATCGCCGACTACGCCGCCGGCGGCCGGCGGCAAGCCGATCCTCGAAGGGCCGGACGCCTGGACCCCGGAAGCGCCGTCGGCGCTGCCCTACGACACCGGCTGGGCGGTGCCGCACGCCATGAGCAAGGACGACATCAAGCGCTGCATCGGCGAATTCGCCGCCGCGGCCAAGCGCGTCGACCGCATCGGCTACGACGTGATCGAGCTGCACGGCGCGCACGGTTATCTCGCCCATCAATTTCTGTCGCCGCTCTCCAACAAGCGCACCGACGAATATGGCGGCTCGCTCGAAAACCGCATGCGCTTTGCCATCGAGATGTACGAAGCGGTGCGCGCGGTCTGGCCAGAACAAAAGCCGATCGGCATGCGCGTCTCCGCTACCGACTGGGTCGAGAGCGGCTGGACGCCGGAGGAAACCGTCGTGCTCGCCAAGGAACTCAAAAAACGCGGCTTGGATTACATGGACGTGTCGAGCGGCGGCCTTTCGCCGGCCCAGAAGATTCCCTTGGCGCCCGGCTATCAGGTGCCATTCGCCGAGAAGGTGAAAAAGGAAAGCGGGATTAATACCATGACGGTCGGCCTGATCGCCGGCTATCAGCAGGCGGAAGATATCGTGGCCGCGGGCAAGGCCGATCTGATCTGCCTCGCGCGCGGCGCGCTATGGGATCCGCGCTGGGCCTGGCATGCGGCGGAAGAACTCGGCGCCGAGACGCCCTACGCCCCGAAGATGATGGCCTGCCATCCGAAACTGCGGCCGCAGCTGTTTCCTAAGCGGGCGCAGGCGGCGGGGTAATTCACTCCGCTCATTCCCGCGCAAGCGGGAATCGAGGGCCAAATAATTGGCGTATGAGGATTTCGCCCTGGGTCCCCGCTTTCGCGGGGACGAGCGGACTTATTACACCTTCACCCGCGCGATGAACTTCGCAAAGGCGGCGAGTTGCAGCTTAATGGCATCCTTCGCGGCTTGATCGGTCAGTTCGCCGGTCTTCTCGTCGATCTTCTTGTTCGCTAAGTTGACGAACACTTCCGGCTTGCCGAACATCTGCGCTTCGATCGCGGTCAGCGCCATGCGTAAATGATATTGCATGCGCCCGCCGCCGAGCAGGCCGGGCGCGGCCGACTGCAAGGCGACCGGCTTGTCCTTGAAACACACTTCTTTCTCGCGCGAGGCCCAATCAATGGCATTCTTCAAGCCGCCGGGGATCGACCAGTTGTATTCCGGCGAGACGATAATGACGCCGTCGGCCTTGCGGATCGCATCGCACCAGGCGATCACATCGGCGGGAATGCCGGTCGCGGTCTGATCGTCGGCATTGTAGATCGGGAATTTGCCGAACGATGCCGCCGGCGTCAGCGCCAATTCCGGCGGTGCCAACCCCGGCAGCGCGCGCGCAACCGATGCATTGAACGAACCCTTGCGGAGCGAACCGCAGATCACCAGCACATTGAATTTGTCGGCCATTTCCCCCTCACTCACCTGTTGAGCATCAACGACTGCTATTGCTGTTGAATCCCCGCCTTCACACGCACCGCTTGCCATTTGGCGACTTCGTCGGCGACGTGCTTGCCGAATTCCGCCGGCGTCGAGACATGCACGATGGCGCCGACTTTGGCCAGTTGCTCGCGAATCGCGGGGCGCCCCAGCACCTCTTTCAGCGCGGCATTGGTCTTGTCGACGATCGCCTGCGGTGTGCCGGCTGGATAGAGCCAGCCATACCAGCCGACGACCGAATAGCCCGGCACGCCGGATTCGGCGACCGTGGGCACGTTCGGAAGGGTCGGCCAGCGCGCCGGCGCGCCGACCGCGAGGATTTTCAACTGGCCGGCCTCGACCTGGCCGCGCACCGCGTGCGCCAGTTCGACCCCGTAGTCGACCTCGCCCGCGAGCAAGGCGGCGACCACGCCCGGCGTGTTGCGATAGGGAATGTGCTTGACGTCGATATCGGCCATCTGACGCAGCAACTCGCCGGCAAAGTTCTGCGTCGAGCCGACGCCAACATCGGCAAAATTGAGCTTGCCGGGCGAAGCCTTGGCGAGCGCGATCAGCCCTTTGATGTCGTTGGCGGGGAAATCTTTTTTCGCGACAAAGACGAAGGCCGAGTCGGCTACCCAGGAGACCGGTGCGAAGTCCTTGACCGCGTCGTAACGGATCGATTTAAGCATTGCCGCCGACACGGTATGGGCGGGGCTGGTCATCAGCGCGGTGTAGCCGTCCTTGTCGGCGCGCGCCACATATTCGGCCGCGAGCGTGCCGCCGGCGCCCACCTTGTTCTCGACGATGACCGACTGTTTCAGCAGTTCGGAGAGCGGCTGCGCGACGATGCGGGAGACGATGTCAGTGCCGCCGCCGGCGCCGAAGCCGACGATCACATGGATCGGCCGGTCGGCCGGCCATTCCGCGAGCGCCGGCGCCGCTGCGGCCATAATGAAGCTCGCCGTAATAGCCGCCGCGACGATTGCGCGTTTCATGAATCCCCCCGTTGTTCCAGCGCTTTTGACGCGCTCCGTTCAAGCCTTCTCGTCTTCTATGCCGTTGCGCAGCACGCCGATGCCCTCGACCTCGATCTCGATGGTGTCGCCCGGCTTCATCCAGACCGGCTCCGGCTTGCGCGCATGGCCGACGCCGGATGGCGTGCCGGTGAGGATAATATCGCCGGGCTCCAGCGTCATGCCCTTGGTGAGATAAACCAGCGTCTCGGCCAGCGGGAACATCATATTATCCGTGTTGTCGGACTGCATGGTATTACCGTTGAGCCGGCTCATGATCTTGAGCCCCTTGCCGCCGCGCGGCAGCTCATCGGCGGATACCATCCATGGCCCGAAGCCGCCGGTGCGGTCGAAATTCTTGCCCATGCCCCATTGCGTGGTGTGACGCTGGAATTCGCGCACCGAACCTTCGTTGGCACAAGAATAACCGGCGATGCAGTTGACGGCATTCTCCATGGTCAGATGCTTGGCGCGCCGGCCCACGATCGCGACCATTTCGGCTTCGTAATCGAGCTGGATCGAGACGGACGGGCGGATAAGCGGCTGCAGATGCGGCACCATCGAGGTGAGCACGCGGAAGAAGATCGAGGGGAACTTCGGGACGTTGTCGCGCTGCGGGCCTTCCTTGACGTGGTCGAGATAATTGAGGCCGAGGCAGATGATCTTGCCGGGGTGCGCGACCGGGAACGCCGTATTTCAACCCGGCGAGCGGACGGCGGGCGGCGGACCGCGCGCGTTTGCCGAGATCGGCAAGCGATTTCAGCGTCGCCATTGCTCCGGCGCAAGACTTCGCCGAGATCGGTGGGCACGCCTGCGTCCGCCGCCTGCAGATCGATGACGGCGTCGCCCTCGACCACGCCCAGCCGCAAGCCATTATTCACTTCGAAACCGACAATTTTCATGAACTCCTCGCCTTTCGCCATTTACTCGGCGCAAGGTTTAGCGCAGCAGTATTGCTTTGTCATTCCGGGGCGCACCGAAGACGCGGACCGGGAACCCAGATGCAATTTCGACTGGCATTTCTGGATTGCGGATTTGCTCGCTATCGCTCGCGCCCCGGAAAGACGAGTAGATTTACTCGGCCAATTTAAAGGCCTGGATCGAGAAATAGTCGCGCTCATCGGTCCACACGCCCGCCGGCTGCCAGCCGGCGCCGCGCGCCAGCGCGCCCAGCAACTCGATCGAGTATTTGTAAGCAGTTCTCGGTGTGGATCGTTTCGCCGGCGCGGAAGTCGATGGTTTCGCCGGCCACCTTCACGTTCTGCCGCTTCAGGCTGGCGAGATGCATTTCGACGCGGTGACGCTCGCGGTTGTAGAAGGCGTGGTGCTCGAAGGTATCGAGCTTGAAGGTGCCGCCGAGTTCGCGATTGATGCGCACCAGCAGATTGAGATTGAACTTGGCGGTGATGCCGGCCGCAGTCGTTATAGGCGGCATTGAGCACTTCCACCGGCTTGATCAGATCGGCGCCGACGATCAGCGTCGCGCCGGCGCCCAGAATGCGGCCGGCATTGCGCAGGAAGGCCGCCGCCTCGTGCGGCTCGAAATTGCCGATAGTCGAGCCCGGGAAAAATCCGACGCGCACTGGCGCGGCTTGTCGCCGGTTCCGGAAGCGCAAAATTTTGTGTGAAATCGGCGGTCACCGGCAGCACCTTCAGCCCCGGAAAATCCGGCCGCAGCTCGAGCGCTTCCTGCTCGATCATCTCGCCGCAGATATCGACCGGCACGTAAGCCGCGAGCGGCGGCAAGGCGCGCAGCAGAATGCGCGCCTTCTTGCTCGAACCGCTGCCAAATTCGACCAGCGCCGCGCCTTGCGGGACGAGCTTGGCGATATCGCGCGCATGGTCGCGCAAAATGCGCATCTCGCAACGCGTCGGATAATATTCCGGCAGCTCTGTGATGCGCTCGAACAATTGCGAGCCGACACTGTCGTAGAAATATTTTGCCGGTAGTGCGCTTCGGCGTCGTGTTCAGGCCCGCGAGGACGTCGCTGTCGAAGGCGGAGGTTTCATCATCGACCGGCTGAGGACGGCGGGAGTCGTGCGAGCGCAACCATGATTGCCCTTTCAATTTTCAAATGAATTCAGCGAGCCGCAGCCCGCTAAACTGCCAGCGCGCCGCAAGGATAGAAGAAATTGCGATAGCTGACGCGCTCATGCCCCTCGGGCGTTGCCAGCGAAGAGCCGCGCAACACCACCTGGCTGACCATGAACTTGCCGTTATATTCGCCGAGCGCACCTTCGGCTCGCGCGGTAGCCCGGATAGGGTAGATAGGCGCTGCGCGTCCATTGCCAAGCGATGCCGAAAGCGTCGGCGAGGAGGCCGGCGCGCGCCGCCACCTCCCATTCCGCCTCGCTCGGCAGGTGTTTGCCGGCGAAACGGGCGAAGGCATCGGCCTCGTAATAGCTGATATGGGTCAACGGGGCAGCCGGATCGACGGCTTTAAGGCCTGCGAGCGTCATCGCGAACCAGGCGCCGTCCTTTTGCCGCCAATACCCGGGCGCCTGCCAGCCCTCGGCCTGCACCGCCGCCCAGCCGTCCGACAGCCAGAGCGAGGGTGTCGCATAGCCGCCACTCTCAATGAATGCGAGCCATTCGGCATTGCTGACGAGATGGCGCGCGATGCGCACGCCAGGGATCAATTCGTCATGCCGCGGTGTCTCGTTGTCGAAGCAGAACCCGTGTCCGTCTTCGCCGACCGCGTGAATGCCCGCCGGCACATCGACAAAGCCGCGCGGGCCTAGCGTGGCACGCGGCTGCTTCCATTTGGCGTCATAGACCGGGTCGGTTGGGTTTTGCGCGAAGGCGTGCAGAATGTCGGTGATCAGCAGTTCCTGGTGCTGCTGCTCGTGATGGAGGCCGATCTCCAGAATCGAAAACACGCTCTCGGCCTCGGTCGCCGGCACCTCTTCGATCAGCCGCTCGACCGCAGCATCGACATAGGCGCGATAGCCGGCAACATCCTCCCCGTTCGGCCGCGTGATCAGCCCGCGCTGCGGGCGCGCGTGGCGCGGGCCGGCGGCGACGTAATAGGAGTTGAACAGGAACGGAAAACGCTCGTTAAAGATCTTGTAGTTGGTATCATTCGTTACCAACAGGAAGCGCTCGAAGAACCAGGTGACATGGGCGCGATGCCATTTAGTCGGCGAGGCATCAGCCATCGACTGAACGATCTGGTCCTCGGCCGACAAATGCGCGGCGCGCTTTTCTGTCTCGGCGCGCACGCGGCGGAAAGCGTCGCGCCACCCGACGCGCGCCTCATCGAGCGATTTGTATATGTGCGCAAGCAGCGGCTTGCCGGCGGCACCAGCCCGAGCGTGCGAAATAGCGATGCGCGCCATGGATTGCCTCCGGGACGATATTCAAAGGGCTACTGAAGTCGATACACGAAGTGAATTATGGACGCAATTGTTCCATCGGAGGCCGCCCGGGGCAACCTCGAATTGTCTCGAGCTTATCGACCTGACAAGGTTGTGATTGCGACGTGATGCCGCGCCGAGTGTTTCGAAGCGCTGAATCGGCCAAAACCGCTTGCGGGCCGAACGTTTTGTCCCGCGCGGGCGGCGACCGCGGTAATAGGAATTTTGTCACTGCGCAAAATTCACCTTGCCGCTTATACCGACCATCCGGTCCTGCGTATCCGCGGTGATCTGGCCGATGACCTTGATTTAATATCAAATACGAAATTGACTGAGTTTTTTGCGCAGCCGACAGGGCAGCGCCTCGGGGAGCGTGCGAAATAGTGGCGTGCGCCATCGCTTGTCTCGGCACAAAATACAAAAGGTTGCTGCAGTCAATTTACGCAATTCCGCGGGACAGATGTAGTGACAATCGCCCCAGCTCATTCGCGAATACATCTATTTGTACGGCGCGGTCGCTCCGAAGGATGGCACTTGCGTCTATATGATCATGCCGACATCGAATACGGCGTGCTTCCAGATCTTCCTCGATATCCTCGCGCGAAAGTTTGCCAGGCAGGATATCCTTTTGGTGCTCGACGGCGCCCCCAACCATCGCTGCGGCGACCTCGCGCTTCCCGACAATATCTCGCTGCTCTTCCTGCCGCCCTATTCGCCAGAGCTCAACCCGAAGGAAAATCTCTGGGATGAAATCCGCGAGAAAATCTTTAAAAACTACGCCCTCAAATCCATCGACGCCGTGCGCGCCAAGCTCAAACAAGCCATCCTCTATATCGAACGCAATCCCAAAACCGTCAAATCCATCACGTCTTTCCCATATATCGTCAAGTCACTCTGATGTGGAAATGGTTCTTTACATGAAGCCGCTGCGTCAAGTGTTTTCTCTTCGTCGCCCGGTGCCATGTGCCCGCAAGGATCTTGGTTCTTTCCGACGTCCGGTCCAAGCCGGCGTCATCATCCTGGCCTGATGCGGTCTGCACGAGCGGGCGGCGCATTGTATTAAACGCAATCCGACGGATCGGTTGCAACCAATATGTCCCGCGCTCACCCGTCCGGCCCGACCTCGTCAATCACTGGCGAAGTCGGTATCGACGATCTCTTCGGATGCGCTTTTTTCCTTTCTCGATAGCCTCTTTCTTCCTCTCACACCGCCGCAAAATGCGTGCCGTCCTTCCAGATTCGGCCGAGCACAGCGGCGAGCTTACGCGCCACCGCAACGCGCGCCCGCTTGGGCCCGCGCCGCTTGATGAGCTTGAGACCCCAGCTTTTGAGCGCCGAAGGGCTCCTGACTGTGGTCAAGAGCACGTTTGCCGCCTCATAAAGATAGTGCCGCGCCATCATGTCCCCTTGATGCGAAATGCCGAGCCCAACGTCGGTCTCGCCCGACTGGTAGCGTTTGGGCGTGAGCCCCAGATAGACCCCGATGTCCCGCATCCGGGCAAACCGGCCCACGTCCTCAATCGCTGCCATGAAGGCCAAGGCCACGATAGGTCCAACTCCTGGTACGCTCATTAGCCGCCAGCACACGGGCGAGCGCCGCGCCAGTTCCTTGAGCCGATCATCCAAGCGGGCGAATTGTCCCTCGATCGCCGCCAGCGCCTCCATAAGCGCCGTCACGCTCGCAGAGAGCATCGCATCGTGCGCCACCGCCTGATGCGCCATCGGCGAACTTCTTCGTGCCTTGGCGTGACGGCAACCTGATCCCGAACGGCCGCAGCAGCCCGCGAACCTGGTTGCCGAGCGCGCGCTTGGCACGGACCAATTGATCGCGCGCACCCAACAGAGCCTTAAGCCGATGGCTTTCTTCGCTCTTCACATGCACCGCGCTGTACCAGCCCGTCCGCAGCATTTCCGCCAGCGCGAACGCATCCGCCTTATCTGACTTCACCCGCCGGCTCTTGACCGCGTCCGCCGCCCGACGCGCATCCATGCAAACCACTGGAAAGCCTAAGATGCCAAGCCCGCGTGCCAGCCAGGGCGACATCGATCCGGTCTCCAGCCCGACCTTCTCAAGCCCATTGCGCCAGCGCTTCAACGCTGCCGCGATCGCCTCCGGATGGGTGTCCACAACTCCCCGCCAAACGGCCCTGCCAGAGCCATCCACCACGCACACCGCCGTCCGCTTGAAACCAACGTCCAGTCCTGCAAACATCGTCATCGCTGCTCTCCATTCCTTCGTAGGGAATCACCAGCGGAAAGGTTCGCCTTACCGCCGGAGAGCAGCAACCTCATGTATGGGATGTATCAGATAGCTTGCGCTCCCGCCCACATCGAAGCTGGTGATGCCTTCGATCCCGCGTTGCTCGAAGAGCTTACGCCAGCCCCGGATCGTGTCGTCATCAAGCAGCAGCGCATCGGCGACTTGCTGACAGCTCCACCCTTTGTCCAATAGCACCAAGACATTCGCACGCCGCGAAACCCGGCAAGGCGAAGACCCGTCGCGCGCCAGCGCAGTAAGTGCCTTGCGATCTTCTTCGCTGAGGAAGCCAGACTGAATCATGCGCGCAACAGAATCCGTCCGATCGGAAAATGCAAGAAATTTATCTCGGCTCTTCAATGAGTCAGAATATAGTATGGTCTTGAATGCCAGTTCCAAGTTGCCCGGTAAACTGATGGTAGTGTGGAGCACCCTTGTTTTCAAATTGGTCATCATGCGCTGGAAAATACACGTTGATATCAAACCGGCCACGCTACTCGAACGAGACTCCGAGTTTGTTACCTTGCATCCACACGACGCGACAGTGCCTCGTCCCCATTTCACCATTCACGGCTAATTGAAAAACTTTCGGGATGCCGAATGTGCTTGCGACGTTGAGTCCAGCGCCACGCGGCGTCAAGTCGACGACAGTGCAAGGCATCTCATGCCCCGCTGGACCGAATCTAATCGCACCGACGTTATTGATCGGCGTGCGGACATCCCGTCGACGCTCCTTGTCACCTGGCAAGAATTTTTCAAACATCTAAAGCGCTCTTCCGATTAACTGTATGACGTGCGAAAGTTATCGTTCAGCCAAAGAAAATACCGGTGCGTATACTGGACCCCGCAGCCCACACAAGATAAAAGGGCACGGTTAATTTCGGCTGAACGGGCCTGTGCCCTCTCGGCAGGGCTGTTCAACGCTACATACTGAATCTCATAGAAAAGATGGATACGAGACCGCCGAGAGCTGCGGCGTAGCGGTCTTGGGCGATCGTGTCGGATTGATTGATCCGCAGGATATTGTAGGCGAAGCTGCGCATTCTCGTGAAGATGCCGGGATTTTTTCGGATGCGCGACGCGTCTTCGCGTAGCGTGACATCACGCGTGTAGTGGAGCTTGTTCTCAATGCGCCAGTGCTTGCGAATGGCGTCCGCGGCATGGTTTGCGTCGATCGGCCGATTGGACAGATAGACTGATGTTTCGGTTGAGGTCTTCCAAAGGCCGGTCGCCGGTAGGAATGCATGAACCGTGCGCTCGACTTGAACGATGGCTGCAACATAAGGTTCCCATTCCGTTCCGACGACGGTGGGCCTTGCGTCAAACACTGCAATGGTTCGGGTTTCGTGGCGATTGCGCTTTTTATCATCGACCGTCTGAACACCAGAAAGAGGCATGGCCGTGTTGCAAGCGGCCTCGACTTTCTCACGCAAGATAAGCTGATTGTCTTTGAGTTGAACGATCAGATGCGCGTTCGCGGTGGCCGCGGCTTCGAAGGTTTTTTTGACAATGCATCGCATCGCACGTGACGATATGGCCCACCACGTCAAGTTCTTCCAACAGTTTCTGCACGGCCGGGATTTCGTTGGACTTTTCGTCGATGTCGATATGTGCCAGCACCAATGCCGTGCCGACGGCGAATGCGCTGAGCACCTGTTTTGCCTTGGCGTCGTTGAAGCTATCAAAACTGCCTTTAAGCGCCTTGCCGTCAAACGCGATAACTCGCGCGCCGGGCCCCACCGCGTCAACGTTCAGGTCGGCCGCATGTTTGCGAAAGGCTTTTTCAACATCCGCCGCACTCAGCCCCTGCAAAATATACCGGATGGCCGTATGCGCGGGCGGCCTTTTCCAGGTTATTTTGAAGGCCCTGTTCAGCTTTCGCCGATGGACTTTGATGAAGGTCCGGATGCCGCGATACGAGTTGGCGCCGCTCACAATCGCCAAAATCGAAAACAGTAAGACGTGCGGCAGTTGATAAAGTTTGCCTTCGGCGCGCCGTGGATCAGGGATTGTCGCGAGGTGCAAAAGGAAACATTCAAATGACTTCAAGGCAACCTCCGAATGATTCGGTTGCCTCACATAGATTCAGACTTTTTCGACTGGAGTAATCCCTCGTTCTTCGTCGCGCATCAAATCGTTAGACCCTGTTGCTTCACGGACTCACTATAGAGCGTTGAACAGCCCTGCTCGCGGACCTACCCGATCGTTATTTTCTGGATCGAAGATTTACTGCAATTAGTTTGGGTATCTAAGTCCCGCCCTCCAAACTGCCAAAGTTGACGCTGCTCCAGAGTGTGCATAATCGTACACATCGTCCACTATTTTCAGCTTAGATTTATTGTTCAAATTTTAAACAATTACCTCGAGAATAAACGCCACTTTGGCAGGTTCATTCACTCAGCGACTCGGTGCCGGCCGACCTTCGACGGCGCGGCATCGCTGAGGCGGCAAACGAACGATGACTTCAACGATGGAGTTGCGCCCGGCTGAGCTTGGTTGATGCGGGAGCCGTTGATTCTTCTTTCTCGGCGAGAGGAAATATTCTACGGGCGGGCAAGAAAGGTCAGTGCCGCTGCCATTTGAACGCAACCATCTGCGCGACAGCGCGATCATCATTGGCTGGTTTGGTCTCTGCAGGTTTATCGACTACCTGCGCCGCAGATGAAAAGTCCCAGACTCCGCTAGATCAGGCCCGGCAAATGTAATAATCTGTCACCCTGGAAAAAATGCCTGGCAGGCCGAGAGCAACGGACATCCTTATGGTAAAACTTAAAAAGAGTTTTTGTACGCTGATTGTCTTCGCTCTGATGGCATATCTGACGACGGCTCAACCGGTATCGGCAATCACCGTCGAGCTTGCAAAAAAGTGTCGGGCAATGGCCATCAAGGCGCATCCTCCAAAAATGGCTGGAACTAAAGCGGCGGCTGGGGTCGAGAAGGCGGAACGGGATTATTTCAACGCGTGCGTTGCCAAAGGCGGCAAGATAGAAGATTGAAAATCGGTCATAAACGACGACCGATCTCACTCGACCAAGAATGATAAAGCGGGAAATGCGAGGTCAACAACTCCCAAAAGATCATAGACCGAAGTTCGTATTTCGTCCGTCCAAGAACGCCTGCCCAGTTTTCCATCTGCTCTCCAGCATAATCTTGCATTCGGGTGCCACGAGCCAATGTCCTAGGTCGAGAATGATGCGCCGCGTTATTAACGCGCTGGAATCTTGTTATATTGAATTCATTAAAAGCGGCTTTTCGTATGATCTGCGGGTTGGGGTTTGCGACATTCCGAGAACACCGTGCCATTTAACGCTTCAAACGCGTCGAGGCAGTGCGCCAATGACTCTGTCGGACCGTTGATCGTGAAATCGTATCCCAAACCATTCAAGACAAGGGCATAGCGCCCAGCGGCCAATGGTTGGTCACCTTCCGACTGTGCTAGGACCATCTCAGTTTGGCCGGGCACGGGTGAAACCTTATATCGGAACGATGTGTTTCGAATCCGCCAGACGCCTTCGACTTTCATCGTCGATGGTTTCCCACCAACAAACGTCGTTTCGTGGTTGATCCGGGCTATTACGCGTAGAGCGACCATCTCCGGCGCGTTAGTCAGAAGATCGCGGCGGAAAATAATGAAAGCAGGTTTGCTGCCAAGTATGTTTGTTACGCTTGACGTTTTTATTTCCGCCGAAAGCGCCACTCGCGGATCGGGAACTCTTATTGCTAATGTTTCCAATTTGAAAAGCTTGTTATCACTCAACGCGTAAATGCCAAATGAGGTCGGCAAGGGAAATAATACCTTTGCAGAATTATCCGTTGGTCTCGCATTTTCCCGGATTGAATTGCTACGGCTGACGACTTTTTCAGCAGCCGAAGGCGACTTAAGCGTAATTTCGTTTCGAGAATGCTCTGTTGGCGAGCGCCACGATACCCCTGCAATAACTGCAGCTCCAACGAATGCTACTGCAAACAGCGCACTAAGGGGCAGAAAAAGGGCAGGTCGCAAATATCGCAAAGCTTTGTTCGGCTGCCAGCCAGGCTCCCGATTTTTCTGTTGGTATGAGGATTGGTCCTCAAATAACGTCTGCTTCGGGGCAATGAACTGCCCTGCGCTACGGCGCGAGACACGATGAATTTCATGCCCCTTCTCTTGATCTCGATAATCGGGACTGGGTTCACCATATTCAGCATTGGCTTCGATGCGAGCAATCGCAAGTTCAAAATCGTTTACGTGTTGCACAACTTCAGACAATCCGAGTGATGAATATCCAAAAAGAAACTCGCGCTTCAAATTAAAGCGCGCTCGCTCGTACACGAGAGCCCGTAACTGGGCTGAATTAGTCTCAGTTTTATGAATTGCCTCAAGCAAAATCGAGTAGTAATCAATCGGTCTCGACTGTGCCGGGATATTTGCTCGATGCGTAACTCCATTGTCGAGTACGTCGGATGACGTTAAACGCGAATTGCTATTGATATTTTTAACGTTAGCGGTTGCAGCCAAGAACTGCTCTATGGTTTTAAATATAACCAATCCTTCCGGCAGCATTGCTTCGATCGACGAATCCGGTAGCACCCGGTATTTGATACCTGCATATACCCCCTTGGATGCAAGCGGCGTCATTGGTTTTTGATGATCTAAACTGCCAACATTACTCTATGAGAAACGATAGCACTTTTCTTCAGCTTGCGTAAGCAATTTAGCCTGCACCCGGTTCCGAAGACACCGAGTTAGGTGTTTTAATGGAACGGAAGGTGGGTCATGGAGAGGCGGAAGTTTACACGCGAGTTCAAGCTTGAGGCTGTCCGGCTGATCAAGGATCGCGGGGTCGGGTATACTCAGGCCTCGCGGGATCTTGGCGTGCATCAGTCGCAGCTACGCAGTTGGGTGAAGGAGTTTGCGGACGATCCGCAGTATGCGTTCCCCGGACAAGGGCAGTTGAATCCGGAGCAGGCCGAGATCGCGCGGCTCAAGCGCGAGGTGACCACGCTGAAGGCCGAACGAGACATCCTAAAAAAGCCGCGGCCTACTTCGCGAAGGAATCGACGTGAAGTTCGGTTTTGTTGCGAAGCACCGGGGGATCTAGCCGGCGGACTGGATAAACATTCCATCACGCCAACTTCGAATGGGGTGTCCGCAAGAAGGTCGGTGAGAATCGAGCGGCGCGTGATGGTCTTCCCATTGTCGGTCGCAATGGTGACCTCCACATGCAATTTGTATACGCGCTTCTACCAGACGCGTAGGACAATCGCCTTCTTGTGTATTGCTGGAATGGACCAGCTTATTGCCCGCACGATATCCCCAGTCGAAGCTACCCTGGTGGCTTGAATTTCTCGCCGCTGCTTCCACGCCGCCGGGAAACCGGTAATGCCCGCGAGCATCCCTTTCCATAACGCTGATGCTGATGATTTCCTAAGAGTTTGACTCATAATTTTCCTAGGTTTCAGCATGCTCTGGCGAGCCTGCGCGAGAGCAGCTTGACGCTAGCGATCATCAGCCAGGTTTCGGCGCTTTCGATTGTGGCCTCGAAATCCTTGGCGAGCCGACGATTGCGGTTGAGCCAAGCAATGGTGCGCTCGACCACCCAACGCCGCGGCAAGAGCTTGAAACCCTTGGTCGCATCCGATCGCTTGACGATCTCGAAGGTCCAGCGACCGATAGCCCCGAGCGCATTTCTCAGTTTGTTGCCGGCATAGCCGCCATCGGCAAAGACGTGACGTAACCAGGGGAAGGCGCTTCGGATCAAGCCGAGGAGCGCCGGCGCGCCGTCACGATCCTGGATGTGATGCTGGCTTCGTGTACGATGCCTGCAATCAGTATGCCCGCGGTGTCGGTGAGAAGATGCCGTTTGCGTCCCTTGATTTTTTTGCCCGCGTCGAACCCGCGTGGCCCTCCGGCCTCGGTGGTTTTGACCGATTGACTATCGATCACCCCCGCTGTGGGCGACGCCTCACGCCCTTCGGCCTCGCGGGCCAGCATGACCAAGTAGTGATTGATCTTCTGCCACGTACCGTCATCTCGCCACCGGTAGAAATAGCGCTGGACCGTCGTGTATGGAGGAATCTCTTTCGGAAGAAGCCGCCATTGGCATCCGCTTTGCGCGATGTAGAAGATCGCGTCCGTCACCGCCCGCAGTGCCGTCGTGCGCGGACGGCCGCGGCGGCGCGGGCCCGGCATGTACGGCGCAATCACTGCCCACTCCTCGTCCGTCGTATCGCTTGCATAGCGCAGCCCGTCTCGCCGATATTTGGGGCGGGTGATTTCAGTCCAAACCATCTTGTGTCTCCGTCGTAGCCCGCAACCACGACTGAAATCACAAGCGACTGAAATCACTCAACTTAATTTCGGGTCAGCCTCTTAGACCTTTGAGCATAAGCTAACACTCCAGACGAAGTGACCTGCCTCGGCGTCACGTGAAGCTCGTGAGGGCGCCATGATCCATCTGCACCCGGCGGGTGCAGAACTCCGCGATCATCGTTTCCGAATGACTTGCGAGGATGACGATAGGGGTGCGGTCGAAAAGGCTCTCGATCCGCTGCCGCACCTTCTTCTGGAAATCCTCGTCCCCGGCGCTGAGCCCCTCGTCGATCAGCAGGATATCGTTATGCGCGGCGGTGGAGACGGCAAAGGCCAGCCGCGCGAACATGCCGGCCGAATAGGTGCGCATCGGCAACTCCAAAAAATCGCCGAGCTCGGTGAATTTTGCGATATCGTCGAGCTTGGCCGCGATCTCGCGCCGGCTCATCCCCATCATACAACCGCGCAGATAAATGTTCTCGATACCGGTCGATTCCGGGTCGATCCCAGCGCTGGGATTGAGTAGCGCACCGATCCGCCCCTCGATGGTAATCGAGCCGCCGTTTGGCTTGTAGATGCCGGCGAGTACGCGCAGGAGCGTGGTCTTGCCCGAGCCGTTATGGCCGACTAGGCCGATGCGGTCGCCATCGTCGATCTCGAGGCTAATGCCATCGATGGCGCGTACCGTGACGATATCGCGGGCGCCCGACATGACGCGGCCGCCGGTCGCATGCGACAATATCTGGTTCTTGAGCGAGCGGGCGTTGGCGCCGAAAATCGCGAATTCGACCGTCAGGTTCTCGATGGAAATATGCGCCATTCGGCTTCTCAGACCCAGTATGCGATGCGGGCGTACGCCCGGCGGTAGAGCCAGGCTGTAAGGCCGAGTCCGGCCACCGCCATGGCGATGCAGAAAACCCAGCTCTCTAGCGACGCCACCTCGCCAAGCAACGGCGCGCGGACGATCTCGATGAGGTGATAGAACGGGTTGAGCAAGATAAAGGCCGGCCGGCTCGGCAGGGTTGCGGGCGACCAGAAGATCGGGGTCAGGAAGAATATAACCTGGATAACATTGGCGATCACCTGTGGAATGTCGCGATAGCGGGTGGAGAGCACCCCGGCCGCCAGCGATATCCATGCGGCGTTGACGAGGAACAGGATGAAGCCGGGGATGAACAGTAGGATGTTCCATCCCGGCACAAGCTCGAACCAGACCGCCACGACGAGATAGATCGCCATGTTGAAGACCCAGATTATGACGTTGCGCGCCATCATCCGGTAAAAATGGACGCTGAGCGGCATCGGCAGGTTGCGGATATCGGATTCCGCCGAGATGAAAACCACGGTGCCTTCGTTGATGCAGTTCGTGAGCAGGCCCCAGAAGATGATGCCGGTCGCGATATAGGGCAGCGTCTTGGCGACATCCTGGCGGAACACGACGGAGAATAAAAAGCCCAACGTCCCGACCATCGTGCCCATCGAAAGCGTCAGCCAAAACGGGCCGAGCACCGAGCGCCGAAACCGCTGCCGGATATCGTGGAAGGCGAGGCGGCTCCACAGCTCGTAGAGCCGGGCGCCGTTGACGATATCGGCGAAGGCTTGTGCCGGCACCGCTTCCGCAGTGATACGGATGATGGACGCTTTTTGCTTGGGAAGGGCGACCGTGGTCATGCCGGTGTCGACTGGCGATTTCGTGGCTTGTTGTTCCGAGGGCCGGCGTTTAGCACAGGTTCCGGGGGCGCGTCACCCGTTCGTTGGCGGATTTTCTACCGTTGTTGCTATATACGCATCCGGTGAAGCTTTCAATTACCCACAATTTTGGCACCGATCATAGCGCCTAATCCGATATCGGTGAGGCGGGACAAGCTGCGCCACATTACTATGTTGCCGGAGGCGGATCATTGGCGCGGGCGAGATAACCGCCCAACTTGGCGATCTTGGTCAAATAGTGATACCACTTCCATAGCTGATTGAATCGAAATTGCTGCGTTGCTCGGTGTTTGGCATCGCCGGGGTTTTCCCTTCGATGCGAGGTGTGATTCTTTGATCATCTGATTCGAAGGGAACAGATGATCAAATGCACCAAAGGGCAAGTTCGGCAGTTAAAGAAAGCGCTGCGATGGAAAGGGCGCCCAGAACAGCGCCAGCGCATTCAGATGGTGCTGCTGCGCGAAAGTGGGATGACACAGCCTGCAATTGCCGAAGCGATGGGCGTGTCATTGAGTACGGTGAACCGAGCGCACATGGCTTATGACCACGGCGGGCTCAAGGCGCTCAAACCCAAACCGATCGGTGGACGCCAACCTTTTCACGCAGGAAACTGAGCGTCGCATCGGCGAATTGGGCGCAGGTTGTGTAGCACTTGTTGTGCGTGACGTGTCTGTGCATGAGGCCCCATAACCGCTCGATCGGGTTCAAGTGCGGGCAATAGGTTGGGATGAAGTGCAGCTTGATGCGTCGTCCCGGCAGGGCCAACCATTCCTGCACGGTAGGGTCGAGGACTGACGCGCCGGTTTAGGTCGAATTTTGTGTTCCCCGTTTTCTCGCCCTTTTGTCTGCGAGTGTCACACCATCTCGACCATGCCACGTTTCCAGCCCCCGCCACGGCGAACGCAGCATGCGGATTTCCTCGCACTGCGCTCTCCTGTCTGCTTCGCGTCAAGGCTTATGGAACCTATCCTGCCGGGGCGACTTTCGACTTCGGTCGCCGAACCCGGTAGCCGTTGAACAGCCGCAAGGATTCGTACAACCACTGCCTACTCCACCGCTTCCAGCCGAAGCAATTTCGGTTCTGAGCCCGCCCCATATGGCGCCGGACCTTCTTTTCTACCCAGTCTTTGATGAAGCTGAAGCACTCGCTGGAATGCCCGACCGCAAAGTAATTCACCCAACCGCGCAGCACGGGGTTGATCAATTGCACAACCCGGCTCACTGGTTGCGATCGGTAGCGGCGGAACACGTCTTTGAGCTTCCGCAGCAGAGCAGTTCGCTTCTTGAGCTTGGGCGTGTAGTTGGCACGCCAAACCCCTCGACGACTGCGCATACGGCGGAAATCGAAACCTAGGAAGCCGAAGCTCTCGCCTCGGCCGAGGTCTACGTTTCGACTCTTCTCTTCATTGATCTCGACTTGCAGTTCGGCCAACTCTTCCCGGAGTTGTTTCTCCACCGCCGCCATCAACCAGTCATGTCGCGGGTGGGCGTCAATCAAGATCACCAGATCATCGGCAAATCGTGCGTACTCGATGCTGGTGTACTTGCCGTGCTGCGTGGTCTCTTTGCCGCCGCAAGTCCTGATCAAATAATCGCTTTCCTCGCCCAACTGCTGTCTCCAAAACTACCTGTCCAACCATTGCTCTCTTTGGCCTTTTGATGGGGAGTCGAGTACAGGGCTGAAACATTTAAACAATATTTGGCTCAACGGCCCGAATTCATTCACAAGCGTTGATCGAAAAATACACGATCACGAAATTTCTGCAAGCACCGGCGCAATAGCAGCAGATCTGCCGACTGGCGCGCTGGATCGCCTCAGCCGTTACGAGCATTTGCTCCGGCGGCAAGCCCGCCAGATTATGTTTACGTTGGAGTCGTTGCGGCGCCGAAAGCGACAGCCGAGCCGTTCAAGCTTTCCATTTTCGTTCCGGCGACGTGAGTCCGGCGCCTCCGAAGGCTTCAGGTAACCATTCGCGAGGTCAACCCTCCTCTCAGCGGTCAGCTTCCGACATCATTGCGGATTGCCGGCTCCAATCAGCAAAGCCCAGATCGTCAGTAATAGGGCTTGTTGGGCGGAGTACAGTCTGTGGCGACAAACCGTACAAATTTTCCTGCTGCTGAATTCAATATAATTTGCACCAAGAAACAGTATCACCCAGATAGGCAACGGGATAAAACTGCGATAAAGTGGCGATGCTTAAGGAGAAATCCATGACTGACCCCTTACGCATCGTTCTTGATCCAGCGGTATTGGTTGGCAAGCCGGTGATCCGCGGTACCCGCCTCTCCGTTGACTTCATCATTGGTCTCATGGCTGACGGGTGGAACGAGGTCGATATTTTACGCAATTATCCGGGGCTCTCTCACGACGACCTTGCGGCTTGCCTTGCCTACGCTCGAGACGTCCTGAGATCGGAGAAGATCTATCCGAGCGCTGCGTGAGATGCGTTTTCTGCTAACGAAACTTTTCCTGGTAATGCCGTAACCGCACTTAAGGCGGCTGGGCATGACATAGTTTGGGTTCGCGCCGTGGCGCCCGGAAGCAAGGACGAGGATAGCCGCCATCGGCAAAGACGTGACGTAACCAGGGGAAGGCGCTTCGGATCAAGCCGAGGAGCGCCGGCGCGCCGTCACGATCCTGGATGCTGGCTTCGTGTACGATGCCTGCAATCAGTATGCCCGCGGTGTCGGTGAGAAGATGCCGTTTGCGTCCCTTGATTTTTTTGCCCGCGTCGAACCCGCGTGGCCCTCCGGCCTCGGTGGTTTTGACCGATTGACTATCGATCACCCCCGCTGTGGGCGACGCCTCACGCCCTTCGGCCTCGCGGGCCAGCATGACCAAGTAGTGATTGATCTTCTGCCACGTACCGTCATCTCGCCACCGGTAGAAATAGCGCTGGACCGTCGTGTAGTCGCGTAATGGGTAAGCACCAAGTCTATTTAGTCAGGAGAGCTGGTTGCGCTAGGGCCGGCTATCCATGAGCATCGACGGATGCCCTACTGGCGTGTGGCGATATAATTGTTGTCAGCACAATGCCAATCGACACCGGTCGCTTGAGACGTAGAGCGGCCCGATTGATTTCGCCAAGAGCAATCTATGGGCTTATTCGTGCGACCCAAAACAAGTGCGCCAAACAACCCAACAAGGATTGTCGTTGCGACTAGAGCGTAACAAAAATGGCTGAACGCAATTCGCGCTTCTCTCATATCAATTCGCATCGGACTGCCTCCGAACGAATTAGGTTGCGGCGGATCCTCAGCCACCAAAGGTTTCTGAAAGCCCGCCGGCGTTCGGATTTTGTGGCTCAACCAAACGCAAAATATCTATAGCGTCAGACGGCGACGCTAATATTTCATTTGCCAATTAACGTGAGCGACTAACCCTAACAGGTGTTTGCGCTGGGGATCATCCCTGACGCAATTTAGGCGCTGCGCAACAAGTTTCCGCTTCCTACTTGATGTAGTGGCCATATGAATCTCGGCCATTGGAGCATTAACGTCTTCGAGTTAACGCGCTAACCAAAAACTCGGTCGTTGCGAACCGCCCCTCACACTGAAATTGTAGAAATGCTATTATGCAATTCGCCGCCTCATTGATGGTGGTTTTTCAGCCTTCGCTCCTTGAACCGTCCCGACGCCCCGCCGTGCCCCCCACGGCGGGGTTTTCATTTTTATGATCGGACAACTTGTTGTCCACAATCTTCCGCGCGTCTGCAAAGGTCTCGGCAGGCGTTGAGAACGAAATTGTTGCGGCTAATCTCAGTCCGTCCTCATCGTATATCGTGCCCGAACTTCTTGATCTCACGCGCCCACTGGTGCGCCGTTGCACACGCCTCCGTGCCAACAAGGCAAGGCGGTAGTTTGGCAAAGAACTCAAGAACCTTCGCTCGACTAACACGCTTTCGGATCACCACCGTTCCATCCGTATCGACGCCGTGAATCTGAAACACCGACTTCGCAATATCCGCCCCAATCGTGCTAACCTCACCCATGGACGGCTCCCCTCAATATGGTTGCGTTTCGACGCAACCACCCTATGGCACTCCGATGCCGCAGAGTGGGCGCCGTCCACCGCATCATTCACGGCCGACGTGCTTGCAAGGAGGTAGCAGGCGAAACGCCGTGCCCGCCGAGGCTCGAGGCGGTGATGACACGGATCGTGTTGCCGGAAATCCTGACCTCGCCTTGCCAGCGATCGCCGAGAATGTAGCTGCGCACCAAAGTGAGATCGAGGCGCTGATAATTCGAGCCATCCTCGTCGAAGGCCGGTTCCCAGGATGCATCGACGACATGCAGCCAATAGAATATACCGGTACCGCCGCCGGTCCATGAAGCGACGACCACGAGCAGTCCGTTGTCCGTCGCGCCGATGAACTTGTACGACATCGTCTCTATGCCGTTTAAACCCTTGTTCTGCGGCTTCTCCTGCTCGACCCAATCGCCAACAGTCTTGATCGGGTCATAGTAGCGATTGCTTCCGATTGCTGCCAAGGCGTCGACCGTTACAATGAGCGGCCGGTTGTCGGACATCATGGCGTCGCCGAAATCCCCAAAGATCTCCGGCGGGATCGGCTTGCCACCGATTGTGAATGACTTGCGTACTTCGTCGAGAGGATTGCGATAGCGGTCGCCACCCACCCCAAGGTCAACGTGAACACAAGGATGATGCGGAGCATGGGAGAACCTCAATGATGAACGCTTGCCCGACGAGAAAAGACACGCTCATATTAACGCAGATGCCCAACAGTAGACTGGCGACGGTGGCACACTTCCGCTTTGTTCTCGTTCCAACAGCGCCTTCGGGGCGTACTGCCATAAGCAGACATCGCGCGCGGTCTCAATGCGCGCGCAACGAAATTTGCGGCCAATGCCCTCCCTTGGGCAATCGCCGTCACGGCGGCGTTACCAGCGCCATACGATTTCAGAGCACCGTGAAATGCCCTTCGCTGCCATCATGGTCGTCGCAGATCAAATTCGACCTTTGTCCGTTGTTTTCCAATCGTGTCCTAAATGGTGCGGTGCCGCGAACGCAGTGAGTGAATGGGATGGACCGGCCGTGCTCCTGCCCCGAACGACCCATAGATGTGGTCATGCCCAGCAAGAAAGACGTTGAAGTTGTCCGCGCAATTGGGATCTATACGGGTAAGAACACTCTGCACTTGGTTGGCCTGGATGATAGGGGCGCGATTATTCTGCGCGAAAAGGTATCCTGGACCAGAATTCCCGCACGACTTGTGAACGTGCCGCCATGCCTGATCGGGATCGAAGCCGGCATGGCCACGCACTACATGTCCCGTGAGCTGCTGGCGCTCGGTCACGAGGTCAAACAGGTGCCGCCGGCCTATGCCAGACCGTTTCGGCAGGGCCACAAGAACGACTTCCGGGACGCCCACGCGGTCGCGGAAGCTGTGCAGCGCCCTTCGACGCGCTGCGTGCCGATCAAGACCGATGACCAAATGGATCTGTAGGCACTGCGGCGCAACTTCCCAATCGCGTCATTTTGCACCGCAAAAAAACAGCAGAACTTTTAGTCGTCTCCGACGAACCGCCCCTATGGTACTCGATACCGGGAGTGTGTACCGTGTACAGCATCATTAGCAAAATTCGCGGCCTTATGCAGCGCGAACAGGCTACAGCCGCTCCAACAAAAGCCCCGTAAATTCAATTGGCGCCGATAGGTCTTAACTGAGGTGATGTGATTCCTGTTAAGGGCGGCACCGATGGCAGCGCCCGACCTGGGAGGCTATTTGTGAGTACAAAAGTTATCGCGACTCTTAGGGGTACAGAACTCGTAACCAGGATATGGAAATACTTTGTCCGGCGGGTACTGTTCCCGCTCGGCGTGCTTGCACCCTTTGCGTATTTTTTCCCGAAGATCGCGCTCTTCTACGCCGTCTGCGGTGCGTATGACGTCAGCCGCAACCAGGGACTGAACCTTTCGACGTTGCGGCGCTATTTCATAGGCAATGGGTTCCTGACCTGGGTACTGTCTCCATTCAACACCCTGCTGGACCTGCTATCGCTGCCCTACATTAACAAGGGTGTCTATCGGCTGGAGGATTTGCCGCCCGCATATCAGGACGAGGTGAAGCGTCTGATGCAGATCGCTGAAGAGGGGAATCTCGTTGCTCGACTAGAGGAACGAGCCAAGGAGTTTCCGCGGACAATGATTTTCTTTCGATGGTACGGCGTCAACGCTGACACGTTTCTGGATGTTCCGGCGTTCCATCAGCCGTGGAAGTATATCCAAACGATTGGAGTTTCAGTCTTCAACAAGAAGGTTTCAACCTCGAAGCATTTTGGATTCATGCGGGCATCGTTGCGAGTTTTGTACAATCTCAACGACATGAATGATCACTCCGCCTTCATTGAAGTCGGCGACAAAATCAGCTATTGGCGCGAGAACAAACTGTTCATTTTCGATGACACGCTGCTGCACAAGTCGGTCAATGAAACTAACCAAGTCCGCTATTGTCTGTTTGTCGACATGGTTCGCCCGACGCCCTTCCCGGGCGTTATGCGCGCCGTCATCTCAGGCATTCGGCTACTGACCCAAAGCTTCAAGTTCGTCTACTATCAGAACTGGAAGGTTCTGGATCGGTAGTCAACATGAACGGCTCGGTCCATCTAGCAGCAAATGATTTGAACGCGGCTAAGCCGAACGGCACTAAGTCAAAAACTTGGAAGTACGTCCGTCGAGCGGCAACAGCATGTGGGACCGTCTTTTGCATTATCGCAGGTGCAATTGGTATTTATTGCGGCGTCCTGCAACTAGTCGGTAATTTCCATGTTGTTGTTGAGCAACAGTTCTATCGCTCTGCGCAGTTGGATAAGGCGACGTTGACGCGAGTGATCCAACAACACGGGATTAAATCCATCCTGAATCTTCTCGGCGCTAGCCCTGAGAAGTCCTGGTACACGGATGAAATTGCTGTTTCTAAGACGCTTGGGATCGAGCATTACGACTATGGAATCAGCGCGAGTGAAATCGTCACCCCAGACAGAATTGACGAAATACTGAAAATCGTACGCGATGCCCCCAAGCCAATCCTTGTCCACTGCAAGAACGGCGCAGACAGAAGTGGGCTCGTCGCGGCTGTTTATCTCGCGAACGTACAAGGTGTGACCATCAGAGAAGCTGCTGGCCAGCTATCGCTTTACTACGGCCACTTTCCGTGGCTCACCGGTGGTACCGGGGCAATGGACGATAGCTTTCGAATGTATGAGCAGCGAGATCGAAAATTTTAAATGACATCAACAATACATTTGACGCTAACGGATAAGGACCTTGGCTCTTCGCCTTTGATGCCCGGTATGGATGTGCATCATGATAAGGCGGCGCATGCCGTGGGTGCCCCTCATGGTGTAGGCGACATAAAGCAAGCGGCTATCCACCATGCCGATGATGACATAGCGGTCTTCGCCATAGCCTTCACGGTCATCCGACCACTCGATGGCGAAAGGGTCTTTGAACATATCCCTCGCCATTTCAAAGGTGACGCCATGATTGGCTTCGTTCCCTGTCGCTGTAGGAGAGCTTCATTTATGTTCGCCACTACCTGAGCGTGCTAAAACAAGCGCGTCCAAACCTCGCTATCCTGTATCTTTTTTGAAGACGCTCTCTAAGGCGTGTGCGTCCTTGAAGTCAGATAAGGCGGATGCGTTCGCGCTGGCGGAAATGCTGCGGACGGGCCAACTCCAAACCTCCGCTAGGAATTGGAGGGCGTTTCATTTGAGCCAATAAATTTGACTTCGTTTCGTAAGACCGCGGATGCGAACATCAATACTGATGCTGAACTAATTACCCGCAAATGGATTTCGGATCTGCAATTTTTCGATTACCTGCCCATGCTGCAGGTCTTCCGTGTAGAGAATGACAGACTCGGCACGCAGGGCAGCCGCGACAATCAGGCCGTCATAGATTGAAAACCCATAACGCTCCCCAATGTCGAGCCCAAGATCGTGGGTCTCGATGTCCAACGGTTTGACGATACAGACTGCCCGGATCGTTGAGAGAATTTCTCGGATTTCCGGAATCGTCATCGCCAGCTTGCGGGTAGCGACCGATGCAAATTCATTGAGCACCTGCACGCTCACCACTCCCCCGGACGCGAGCAATTCCTCAGCCCGATCAGCCTTCGCCGCGTCCTTCGACAGGAGATAAAGCAAGACGTTGGTATCGAAAAAACTGTCAGCCTCGCTCATTGGCTTCCAGCCGATCGAACCTAAAACCAGCGGGCAGCCGACCGCGGTATTTTCTAAGCCGCTCTAGCAATTGTTTTGAGGATGGCGCCTTTTCAATGGCGAATGAACGCCGATCAGCAACGTGAATCTCGATGCTGTCGCCCTCTTTCAGTCCGAGAACATCAACGACGGACCGAGGCAGCCGAATAGCGAGGCTATTACCCCATTTTGCGACCTGCATGATGCGCTCCATGATACACGTTTATTATGCGTATATCCTAAGCGCGATTGCGGACATTTTCAAGCCCGCAGTTGATGCAAGGTTGAAATGCCGAGCAGACGGGGGCGACTATTTTGACAATATTGGCCGCTGACTTTTGCGGAGTCGCACTCCTAGGCCGCCGCCGTTTTCGTCGATGAAAATGATCAATGCCCCGGTCGCGAGATCGGGGCCTTCGTCGTTGTGCTGGTGGCTGTTGATTGTTGTTTATTTGGTTCGCTTTGCTCGGAAAATGATCAAGGCCCCGGTCGCGAGATCGGGGCCTTCGTCGTAGTGTTCGTGGCAGTTGCGGCTGATTGTTACTTATTTGGTTTGTTTGGCCGCTGACGCTTGCGGAAACGTACCCCCGGGCCGCCGCCGTGCTGCCAGCCCTTTCTAAGGCGCGCAAGCGAAGGCTATTGAGACAGCCCGCGAGAAACAGCGTCCGCCGCTTCGGTCATGGGCATGAACAGTCTGAGCGGGCGGCTCGGAAATGGTGCAAATCCAAAATCGCGATAGAAGGCGGCCGCCTTTTCATCCGTGGCTTCGACCACGATAGCGAAAACCGCGAGCGAACGAGAGGTGCTAACCACCCTGCGAACCGCGTCGGCGAGCAAAATATCGCCGACCCCTTCGCCGCGAACTCTCGCATCACGCGCGAGACGTCCAATGAGAGCAGCCGGAATGACGTCATAGCGAGGCAGGCGTTTTACGTGTACCGGAGGCAGGTCGGTGATGGCGAGTGTGAAGGAACTCAAGCTGTAGAAACCGACAATCCCGTGCTGATCGTCGATGGCGACAAAAACACGCGCCACATTGCGTTTCTCATCTTGGCCGGCGCGAAGACGGAACCAATCATCGAGCGCCGCCACACCGCACGAAAATGCCGCACGGTCATGCTTGCCGAGCGGTTCGATCGCTTTGATCATCGACGATCAGCCGAAGAGGTGGCGGTGACGCTTCAAAGCCTCCACGAGACGTGGGGACGGATCGGGTGTCCGGCCAATGGCTGCGAGGAAAGCGTCGCGATCCGCGTCCGACAAAGCCATACGCTGATGTTCGTCGAGAAGCCGGCGCGCACCCTCATAGGCAAGATCGCCGGCGGCAAGACCGGTGACCGACATTGCCTGCTGGATCACCTTTTTTGCCGATGGCGCTATGCGCAATTCGAGCCGTTGGGATTTATATTCCCGCTTCGGCGATGCTGGTTTGTTACGCGCGGATGCCATGATTAGTCTCCCTGAGACAGGTACGGCATTTATCCGTACTTAACAAGATCGACTGCAGAAATTTTTTTAGCCCGCTTCGGCGTCGTTGTTGCCTCAGGCCGATCCCGCATTCGCCATTCGCGCAAAGGTGCTAATGGCTTGGCCGGCATCGATCATTTAGCCGGCTTCGCCCGCTGGCGTTTGCGGAGCCCCCTCGCCTGTCTGGCGCCTGGACCGTCGCCCGCAAAGTCTGCTCAGCGAAATGGGTCATTGATGATTACACCTTCGACCTCACGTCCATGGCTAGCCACCACGTCGACACAGACTTGGAAGAAAGTGAAGTTTACCGAGACCGTTCAAGTGCCGCGCCGATGGTACAAGCGCGGTTGATCATCAGTCGTGATCGTGCCGTGCAACGTATTCGCGTAGGGCGCGGTTGATGGTGGTTTGATACCCCTCTTCACGTTCCGGGTGACGCCGAAACCAATCAATCACGTCCGCATCGAGCCGCAGTGTGATCTGCTGTTTGACTGGCCGAAACAGCGCACCACGGCGCGCGCCGCTCCAATCGCGCTGTTCGGGTATGTCGCCGGTCTTGATCTGATTCTCTGGAAGCGCGGCCAAAGCATCAATCTCAGCGCGCTGTTCGGGGGTCAGATGTTCAGAAATCGCCTTCTTCATAGGCTCTCCTTTCGTGCGTTGTTGCCTTCCGCGCACTGATGATCCGGCCCACTTCTTCGCCTGTTTCTGCATGAGTCTCCGGCCATGTATGAACAACGAAGATTGTGACTTCCCCGATCGAGCGGGCATAGCGAATAGCCTCGGCAAGAGCGCCCTACCGGGTAGGAGCGATTTCACACTTGACACCGTAGTTTACGTACTTGATATATCCTCCATAGGATGGAGACTGACATGACTACATCCATTACCGGCGAGCAACTGCAAAAGAACACGGGCTTGCTTCGTTCGGAAGCGCGGCGTCACCCTGTGGAAGTTACATACCACGGGCGCCCGGAGCTAATCGTAATGTCCGTCGAAGACTATGAGCTTCTACGACAAGGCCGAAAAACGCCGTATCGCATTGACAATATGCCGATCGAAAAGATTGAACGGATCGCGGCAAATCGGATGGATGACCGCCACGCCCACTTGAACGCGTTGATGAACGACTAATGCCGCTCCCGCGGCCAGAGATCGGCCTTATTGTCCACTACGGGTTTGTTTGGAGCGGCCCCGATCGTGGTCCTCCGCCTGACGCCGGAAAAGATCGTCCATGTTTAATGGTGGACCTTCTACCAGAAGAAATACTGGGGCGAAAAACGCTAAGGGTCACATATCTGCCGATTTCGCACGCGGCGCCTCGAAAAGGTGAGAGTGCGATGCTTATCAAGCCCAAGGTTGCAAACTATCTTGGGCTGACAGCTGAAAAATCATACCTCTATACTTCCTACGCCTGCGAGGACGATTGGCCCTTCGACGTAGTGCCAGTGCCTGGGAGCAAAGGCAAATTTCATTATGGAATAATACCGCCAGCGTTCTTTAATTGACTGAAACATTTAAACAATATTTGGCTCAACAGCCCGAATTCATTCACAAGCGTTGATCGAAAAATACACGATCACGAAATTTCTGCAAGCACTGGCGCAATAGCAGCAGATCTGCCGACTGGCGCGCTGGATCGCCTCAGCCGTTACGGGCATTTGCTCTGCCGGCAAGCCCACCAGATCATGCTTACGCTGGAGTCGTTGCGGAGGCGCAAACGACAGCCGAGCCGCTCAACCTTTCCATTCTCGTTCAGGCGGCGCGAGCCTGGTGCCTCATCCGAAGAATTCAGATAGCCATTCGCCACATCGACGCCGAGCGCGCTCCGCGGAGGTTATTAGCGATGGGGAGCCGCGCCTGTAGTCTCGCCAACCGGTATGCTGAAGCTGCAATCGTTTTTGCACGTGCCAGAATTCCCCATCGTGGCAAACGAGGAGTCTGGTTTTCGAAAAGACAATTGAAGAGACCTCGCAGGTCCCGCTGGAATGTTCGCAAATACACGCAAATTTCCCCGATATTTGCTTGCCTGTAAGCTCAACCGTCAAATGGCCCTGGTTCACGAGCTTAGAGCGGTTTCCGTTTAAGTGGACCATATCCGGAATTCGCGAAGTATGCAGCGCATTCAGCTCGAGAGATTTGATTGAGACATGAGGCGACGGCCTTGCAGAGGCTTCTGACGGTGAACGTGGCATTCTTCAGAGTATATGCGGCAACTTTGCGCAGGAGCGCCTTGAGTTTGGCGAATAGTTGCTCGATGGGATTGAGGTCGGGACTGTATGCCGGGAGGTAAAAAGGAATTGCACCGCGCGCTTCGATAGCTTCTTCGACCCCATCTACCTTGTGGACGCTGACGTTATCCATGAACACGACGTCATCTCTCTTCAGTGTCGGAGCGAGGAACCGTTCGACATAGGCCTTGAACATCTCACCATTCATCGGGCCTTCGAGCACGAAAGGCGCAGTAACACGGTCATGACGCAACGCCGCGAGGAAAGTGATGGTTTTCCAGTTCCCATACGGCACTTTTTGGATGAGCCGCTCGCCCTGCGGTGCTCGCCCGTAAAGGCGGGTGATCGTCGTTGAGACGCTGGGGTGAGTAGGCCGGAGGAGTTTCACCCCCGGCCTCTCGCAGAACGGTGCGTGAACCTCTCGATTCACACCGCTCCCATCAGGTGAACGTGGTCGTTCCGAACGACTGCCAGTGTACGAAGAGTTCCGCATTGTCCCCCGCCAGCTTTCGCAAGAACAGCGAAGCACGGGTTGTGTGGAACCGGAAGCGCTTGTACTTTCGCATGATCCAGGCTTTCAGCTTCTGATTGACGTAATCGACCAGAGAGAACAGCGCCGAACGGCTGAACCGGCCGTAGTAACCGATCCACCCCCTGAGGAGCGGATTGATCTGCCGGGCGATCTCAGCCAGCGTCCCCGACGTTTGCCGGGGAATGTGCAAGCTCCGGATCGTTGCTCGCATGGACTTCAGAGCTGTTGGACTGACCGCCGGAGTGTATCCGCAGAAGAACTCCGTCCTCTGTGACGTCGCCACCCGCCGCGGCCTGAACTGATATCCGAGGAAGTCAAATTTCACGTTCGGATACGTTCGTCGCCGCCTGTTGTCCTTGCAATAGACGATCCGCGTCTTTGTCGGATGCATCTGAAGACCGCACACCTCCAACCTCGCTTGAAGCTCCGCCTTTATGGCCTCTGCTTCTTGCTCGGTCCGGCAGTGCACCAGTCCGTCGTCAGCATATCGACACCAAGTGAGGTCGGGATGTGTCCGCGCCATCCAGAGATCAAACGTATAATGCAGGAACAGATTGGCCAGTATTGGGCTGATCACGCCCCCTTGCGGGGTTCCACGCGTCCGCTCAATGAGCTCCCCGTCCTTTTTCATTGACGCCGTCAGCCATCTTTCGATGTAGAGCAGCGCCCATTTGCATTGCACGTGTCGCCGGACCGCCTTCAGCAGAAGATCATGCGGAAGATTGTCAAACAGCCCTTTGATGTCGAACTCCAGGATCCAATCATTTTTCCAGCACCGTTGACGTGTGACCCCTACGGCGTCCAGAGCCGATTTTCCCGGCCTGTAACCGTAGGAGTCCGGCAGGAAGATCAGTTCCAGTTCCGGCTCAATCATCTGCTTGACCACCATCTGCGCGATTCGATCGCTAACAGTGGGCACACCTAAAATCCTTTCGCCGCCCGTCTTCTTTGGAATGGAGACGGCGCGCACCGGAGGTGGAAAGTAGGTACCTGAGGACATGCGATTCCAGATTTTGTAGAGATTCCCCGCAAGATCTGTCTCGAACATCTCCAAGGTCTGCTCGTCCACTCCAGCTGCACCGCGATTGGATTTGACCGCCTTGTAGGCTTCGTACACTCGCCGCTTCTCGATCAAGAACGGCCTGTTTATCGTACCGATCGAAGTCATCCTGTTTCCAGTTGGTTCAAGAGTACGACTACCTGACCCGACCCCTTTGCTCCGACCCCATTACAGGGCCCTCAACGCTCGTACGGATCGGTCCGCCCCAGTCTCTTGCTTCGGTACTCTCGCCTCACGGTTGGCGCCGCTTGGGCTTCTCCCTTGCCATCAAGAGCCTGGTTCCTGCAGTTCCACGTCAAAGCCTGTGTCCAACTCACGCCCCCTCTACGCCGGTCGCCGCCCGCCCCGTCATCAGGCATCTGACGGACTTGTCCCAGGATGACGAAACGGTCCTGGTTTTGACGACACTTAGATTCATAACGACGCGTCCTCGGAGGGTTCACTTTCGTTCGTCTTTCGGACACTCACCTGCTCGGTTTGATCCGAACTTTTGATCCGACGCTCACTACCACGGCTCTTTACCGCAGCAGCTCGGACTGGTTTGAGATCCGCTCCTGAAAGCCGATCTCGGGGGGCCCGCCCCCATCTTTCACGCAGCTTCACGAAGCGGTTTTAGTTCATGTCGAACTCCTTCCGCTGCTCTGCAGCACACTTTCATCGATGAAGACCAGTCGCTTCAGATCAAGCCTTGGCTGCTGTTTTTGCAATGCCTTACGTGCGGCGACGACGTCCGTCCGGTCCTGCTCGGCGGCCCGCAGACTTTTTTTTAAAGCGTAAATTCAAATGATGCAGAAATCGGGAGATCGACGACTGACCGACCGTCACCTTCTTCTTCGCTAGAAGGGTCTTGAGCTCTGCCAGTGTGATATCCGGTTGCTCCGCCACCAATTGCCTGACCAGTTCTTCGTACGCGGCCAGCGCATATCCCTTGTAACCGCCGAATTTGGCCGGACTGACGCTGCCCGTTTCGCGGTGCAGCCTACGGAAGCGCACAACAGAGCTAATACTTACTCCAAATTGCTCCGCAGTTTCCGGGATGGTAGCGCCATCCTGTCCCACCCCAACGACGCGCGCACGCAGATCCTCCGAATACGGTTTTGCCATCCATGCTGGCCTCCATTCCAGCACGAACCTTAAATCCAATTCGTTCCCGCAAGGGAATCCCGCGATTCAGTCTTTTCGGAAAATGCTCTAACGTGGCTTCCCTGCGGCACATCGATGCTGGCGCCAATGTCTTTTGCATATACGCTTGCGGGCGCTACCAGCCCGAAAAGTAAAAAGACTACACACAGTGTCTTGGAATAGCAGCGTTGCGTGCCCATTCCCGGAAAATTCCACGCCATAGGCCCCTCCTCAAGCAATGGTTACAACCTCCCGGCAGCCGCGCTAGCGACAAGTTTCATCGTATCGCTTCTGCGTCAACCAAACCTACTGCGAACGCCTTTCAACGGCTCTAAATCCGAAAAGTTCCATCTTCGGTTCCACTATTTTTCCGGTGCCAGGCTGAACCCCAAAGCGAAAATTGAAATTAAAAAAGACCCCAAAGGTGCGTGGGGCCTGTCTCGATTCGATGTTGTTGGCTGGTCAGGTCACTTGGTTTGTTTGAGCTGTTAGCACTTTTGGAGCCGAGCCCCCCGGGCCGGCGGCATTCTCGTCGATGAATTTGATGCCGACCGAATAAATCTTGGAAGTGAAGGTACTATTTAGCCGAGATCGGGAGCTCCAAGCAGCAATAAGAATGCGCTGTAGCATGGACACTATACGCGCACGGCCATTGAGGAGCGCCGGCAAATACGGGCATTGTCGCGGCAATCTCGCATGCGGATTTATATGGATTGAATGATCGCCACCACACCGTGCGAATTCAGAAGCAATCAGGCGGCGCGCGGAGAAATCTCTCGCTCAATCTGTCGGCGCAGCGATCGACCCACTATTTCTAAATCGTAATGCGTCTGCAGATTGACCCAGAATTCTGGCGAGGTGCCAAAGTATCGAGCGAGTCGGAGTGCGGTATCCGTGGTGATTGCCCGCCGACCAAGTACGATATCATTGACGCGTGAGCGTGGTACCCTGATGACCTGCGCCAAGTTGTAAACGCTGATTTTCATTGGCTTTAGAAAAGCGTCTCGCAGAATTTCACCGGGATGAATTGGTGCAAGCCTTTTACCACTGGCTACACCCGTAAAGTCGACCCGCCCTGCGTCTAGATCTTCACGTTTGATGCTCATCGTATCATCCTTTGTGGTAGTCCACGAATTCAACTTCCCATGCTGCGCCTTCGCGCCACTGGAAGCATAGCCGCCATTGATCGTTAATCCGGATGCTATGCTGGCCGCGTCGATCACCGTGCAAGGCTTCCAGGCGATTGCCCGGCGGGACGCGAAGATCATCAATTTTCTTTGCCGCATCGACGGCAAAAAGCTTAGCTCTCGCACGGCGCTGGATCTGGTTAGGAATGTGTCGAACCGCGTAGCCCGCAAAAAGCGCAGCCGTACGTTTGTCGGCGAAGCTCTTGATCACGATAATGTAGCGTACTGGATAACGGTACGGAAGTCAATACAATAGTACTGGAAAACGGTACGTCCTCGAATGTCAGGCAGGTGATTTCGCGGTAGGGACGCTCATTGCTGAGCGCCCCCCGCACAGATCCGTACGTGCGGGATTCCCGCATACGGCTCCCACCTCGGGTGTGTGACGGCGAAGCGTGCTTGCGGCCAGGGATGCAGGATGTGCGGTTTGGGGAGCCAGTCGTTGGCGAGCCGCGTGATCCTCTCCCATGTCATGCCGTCCTTCTGGCTGCGCCGCCGGAGCGTGCGCTGCCAAAGTTCGGTGACGAAGAAGCGGAAGGCGGCGAGCGTCGGACTGTTTGTCGGCACCGCGTGGTAGTTAAAGTATCCGGTGACGACCTGTCTCAGCCATTTTCCCTGTACGGGGATCGGCTGATGCATGCGCTCGTCGCAGTTCCTGTTTGATGGCTTGCAGCTTCGCCCGCATGCGGTCACGCCGGGATTTCCGTTTGATTTGGAATTTGCCCCGGCGCGACTTGCTGCAGATGAAGGTGAAGCCCAGGAAGTTGAAGGTCTCCGGCTTGCCGAGCCCGCGCCGCTCGCGGTTTTTCGCCGCGGAGCGTCCAAACTCGATCAGCCAGGTCTTCTCGGGATGTAGCGACAGCGCGAATTTCCCCAATCGCTCGCGCATCGCGTCCAGAAAGCGCCGGGCATCACTCTCGTGCTCGAAGCCGACGATGAAGTCGTCGGCATAGCGCACGATGATCATGTCGCCCGTGGCCTCACGCCGTCGCTAGCGTTCAGCCCAGAGATCGAGACCGTAGTGCAGGTAGATGTTGGCGAGCAGCGGGGAGATCACCGCTCCCTGCCCGGTCCCCTTGTCACTGACGTTCACGATCCCGTCTTCCAGAACCCCCGCCTTGAGCCACTTGCGGATCAGGCGGACGATGCGCCGGTCGCCGACTCGGTGTTCCACGAAGCGGATGAGCCATTCTTGGTCCACCGTGTCGAAGAACGAGCGAATATCGGCGTCCAGTATGAAGTTCACCTTCCGGCTTTCGATCCCGACCACGAGCGCATCCATCGCATCATGCGCGCCGCGCCCGGGCCGGAATCCATACGAGAACCCGAGGAAATCTTCCTCGTAGATCGCGCTGAGCACCGCCGTCGTCGCCCGCTGGACGATCTTATCTTCCAGCGCAGCAACGGCGAGCGGGCGCTGCCGTCCGTCCGGCTTAGGAATGTAGACCCGCCGTGACGGCAGCGGCCGATACGCTCCTCGATGTAGCCGCGAATGCAGATTCCTCGAGATTGCGCTCAAGGTCTGCCTCATAGGCTCGCCACGTCAGCCCGTCCACGCCGGCTGCGGCATTCTCTTGAAGTTCGAAGAACGCCACTTCGAGATGGTCGACGCTGATGTGATGGAAGAGCGCGGTGAACCTCTCCTTCTTCCTTTCGCTTGCAGCTTTCCGTACGCGTTCCAGCGCCTGGGTCACGCTCGCCCGGCTCTGTGTTCGGTGCGTGCTTTGCTGGTTCGCGTTCCCCTTGGTCTCCGCCCTTGGCTCCACCGGCTCCGTCAGCGGATCGCTCCGCCTTGTTCGTCGGCTTCCCAGCTACTATGGCGAAGTCAGACTTCTCACGCGCGTGCATCATCGGCTACGGCTCCTCGCCTTCCCGATGCGGACCGGTGTGCAGGCACAAGCGGTCACGCGTGAGACCTCCCGGTTCCCGTACAAGGAGCTTCTGCACATGCCAGGGTCTCAGACCACGCGGGATTGGACCGGACCTCGCGGTATCGCGTCCGTCCATGTTGCCTTCCGCGGCCAAAACGGCGTCGGCATCCCGGGTTGAAACGACTTTCGCGGCTCAATGGCTGGCCTATGCTCTCCCCCGCCAACGCTTCGCCTGACACCTCACGATGTCCGACGCATGACAAGGGGTCAGTGTGGTTGTCGGGTAGAGGTGCCGATTACTCAGCACCTCCCCCACAGATCCCGGCGTGCGGCTTTCCCGCACCGGGCTCTTGTCGAAGGTCAAACGCGATCGTGGGTTTGGACGCCACCGATCCGCAGGCTCACTGCTTCAGTGACATGCTGAGCCCGGCACTGAGTCCGGAGCATGTGTTGCGGCTTACCTTCCCTTCGACCGGCCGCCTTCCCTCCGCCATCTCCGCCGCCGATTTCAGTCGTCTTTGTTCGATGCTTCATCGGTACCATGCAGCCGTCCGAACTCCTCGTCTGTTCCTCGACAGCTTCGTCTCCTCGACTTCCTGTCGCGGCCCGGGATCGCACAAGCGACTGCGGGCCAAACGAGGTCTCCCAGGTTCCGACGCGATCCTTCCATACGTGATATGGCCTTAAACCCCGGCAGGGCGACGGTTCCTCGCATAACGGCACCGCACATGTTGCCTTCGACTGTAGCGAAAGCCTCGGCCCCTGCGAATTCAAGGATTTCGTGGCTCAATCCCACACCCCATACGATCACTGTGTACGCTTCGTCGTGGTCGTCGCCTTCCACAACGCAACACTCGTTACCGGGCGGGCGCTACCCCTTCCCGGGACCGGACTTTCACCGGCTGGACCGCGCCAGCTTCGCCTGGCGCACCGCTACGCCTTCACTGTGAGGGACTCTCACCCTCTACTCCTCGCCGGTCTCCCGGCGCACTTTGGCTTCGTTTCGCAAAAACTAGCCTCGCTGGAGCTTCTTCGCCAGCCGCACGCCAATGCCCCCTCCGGGTTCGGCGACAAAGCTGATTCCTCTGCCTTCGAGGACGATTTCGAGCGGTTGTTTTTTATTTAGATTGTTTTGGCCGCTGACGCTTGCGAAGTCGCACACCCGGGCCGCCGCCGTTCTCGTCGATGAACTCGACGCCGGCTGCCTCTATGGCGCGCCCGAGCACCAAGTCGTTAGGTGTCGTTCAGCACTGGACCCGCCCTCGCCTCCCCTAGTTCCATCGGTAACGGCTGGCGAGGTCAGCCATCCGGGACTGGCGGTTTGGGTTCGTTTTTTCTTCGCGATCCAATGGCGCTTTTTTCCTGTTAGCAGGGAAATCTACAGGCACTTCGTCGTCTTGGGCAGTTATTTGGCGTCGGAATAAGGCCAGTTGAGGCGTTATTACAGAGAGTTAGCCGGCGATTCCTGGTTATCGGAACAGGAAATTTTTGGCGGAGAGCAGGGAATTTACCGGCCGGAACAGGGATTGTGTTCGCGTAAGCAGGTGGCACTCGGCGAGTCTGGATGGGTCGCCGGTGATCAGGGATTAGCGGGCTCGCTTGGCGGCGGCACGTTTGCGGCGAGCAGCGATGCGGCCGAGGTCTTTATTGGCATATACGGAATCAAAGTCGTCGGGATTGAATGTACCGCCGTACCAATCGATCCTGTCATCGTGGTCGGGATGTTCCGGATTGCCGACGGCTTCGAGGAAAGCATAGAAGCCCGGGATGCCGCCGCAGTCTTCGGTGTGGGCAGCGCTTGGCGCCATCGATCAGCTGTGGACAGCCGATTGCGTCGGCTCGGCCAAGACCGGTCGTGGCAATCGCGCGTCATGGTAAACGCTTCATTGCCTACTATACGTAAGCCGTTCAGCAACTGGCAGTTTTCTCGTACAAGGTGTATCTTCCGACAATGGAAGAGAGGGACAGCCTCATGGTTGCACTGCAGAAGCGCCCCACGATCCGCGCCGAAGTCATCAGCGACCCATCGGTCATGGACGGTGTTCCGGTCGTCAGGGGAACGCGGGTCCCCGCCGAAACGATCCTTGACTGCCTTCGAGCCGGAGTGGGCCACCGCGAGATTTTTGAGGACTACCCGAGCTTGCCCGTGGATGGCATCGACGCCGTGATCGGGTGGGCACAGGAGACGTATGGCCCCGATTGGCGCCGCCTGCCGGCCGCCAGCATGCCGCGTTGACCGACAAGCTTCTCATCGACGAGTGTCTGAGTAGTTCCTTGGTTGCAGCGGCCAAGGATCATCGGCTTGTTGCGCACTATGTTCCACACCTTGGGAAGGCGGGTTGGCAGGACTACAACTTGACGCTCTTCGCGGTCGAAAACGACTATGTCGTCGTCACCAACAACCGCAAGCACTTCCTCAGCGAGTACGCCAAACTCGATATCCACAACGGGCTTATCGTCATCATCCCGTCGGTCCGACCGGAGGTTCAGCGGGTCCTGTTCGAAAAGGCATTGGATCTGCTGTCGCAGCGGAATGACGATATCGTCAACAAGGTCGTCGAAGTTCTGTTGGACGGCCGCGTCCACATTCGCGTGTGGACGAGCGAAGACCACGACATCGGGCACATTTCAAACCCCACATGGGACCGCTGAAGTCGGTGCAGATCGCTACTCCCGCAGCGAACTGGTCTGCGGGCTCCGCGCTCCTCCGTCCTTCGGCGGCCGATACGTGAGCCGCATGCCATCGCTGCCGCGCACGATCATTCCGACCAACGCGCCGGCGTCGAATTCGCGGTTGATGCCCCTCAACCGCCGCCGACACTACAGGTCTGCGTTTGATATGTTGATGGGGATCGGGCTGCGAATGCTGCCGCTGGATTACTGGGCCCTCATCGGTAAGCCACCGATTTCTTGTCTGCGAATTGGCCACACCTATTTTCTGCAACGCAACGAAATCATTCAGCGTTTATTGGATGTCACAGGCCTGTAGTTAAGTTCGCTTTGCACAGCAGAAATCAGATCCGTAAATTCGTCTTTGATCACCGGCCAGAGACGTTCTGTGTCAAGTCGGTGATATTGATGGGCGACGACATCACGTAGTCCAGACATTCCGCGCCAATCAACGTTTGAATGACGACCTGTAATTTCTTCAGGAAGACTTTTTGTAGCCGCGCCAATTTCACTGATGGCGTTTTTAATCGCACGATAAGTCTTCATCGGCTTGAAGTTTGCTAAACCGTTGCCAATCCTGCCCACTGGTTCAGCGATAAACTGATCCCCGCCCGTTCGCCGGCAATTTCGGACCGCCGCTGCGTTTTATTTGGATTGTTTTGACCGCTGAGGTTTGCGGAGATGCGACGCTCAGTTTTCTGCGTGAAAAAGTTCCGCGGAATTGGGCGAACCTATGTGATTCGGTCACCGACAATTTCCGCATCATCAACCCCAAGGATTTTCGGGTTGTGACGTGAACGGGGTATACAAAGAAAAAGCTATCAACGGCCCGAAAAGAGTAAACCCCGCCGAAGACGGGTTTGCCTTACGCCGTCTCTAATTCGCGCTTCGCCGCGCGAGTTAGGAACGCAGACCGAGTAAGTCCGCGACTTGTCGCGCATTTATCAATGCGTTCCAGAATGTCTTCAGGCAGCGTCACATTAACCCGGATGCATTTGGGTGCTTCCGTTTTCACTGCAACACGAATAGCTACGCCACCCTTGCTGTCGGGCAGCTCCATAACAGCATCAAGAGTGGACGGCTCGGGAAGAGCATCGCCATCCTCAACCAATCCATCGACGTGAAGGGCTAGAGCCTCTTCGGCCATAGCCTGTGCATCGTCCAGGCTCGTGCCAGCGGTGGCCACGCCCGGAAAGTCGGGGAATGACACACCATAGTCGCTGTCAGCTTCTTTGTGGATCAGAGCAATATAGTAACGCACGGCCCTTACCTCAGTTTGAGTCCGGATTGCTTCTCGATGCTTTTTAAAGTGCCGATCGGTATGTCGCGCTCAGGGTGCGGCACCGTCACTCGGCCCGGTTTTGCCTTGTGAATTGGACATGACTGCCCTTTCGAGCCACTTCGTACCAGCCGTCGGCCTCAAGGGCCGCGATGATCTTCCGGCTCTTCATTGATGTGTATAAATACACACTGGTGTATGGTCAACTGAAGTCAACCTACCCTCCATCGGCATCACATCTAATTTGTACATGGTTTGTTCTCCACAATCCAGCGGCGAATTTCGCTGTCACTTCCGCTGTTTTCATCGTCGCGGCTTACCTATTCACCGGAAACCTGGAAATGCCGCTCTGAGACATGCTCTAAGTCGCTTTCGATCATTTCACGCACTAGTTCTTGAAAACCAATCCGGTGCTGCCAGCCCAACTTGTTGCGCGCCTTGGCGGGATTGCCCAGTAGGACCTCGACTTCTGTTGGTCGAAAATAGCGCGGATCGACCCGCACCAAGGTACGATTAGTTTTTTTACAGAGCCCAACTTCATCGATACCGTCGCCTTGCCAGTGAATAGCAACGCCGATTTCTGCAAACGCCAATTCAACAAATTCTCGCACCGAATGAGTTTCTCCCGTCGCAAGAACATAATCATCGGGGTCGGCCTGCTGCAGGATACGCCACATCCCCTCGACATAGTCGCGCGCATGTCCCCAATCGCGTTTGGCATTGAGATTGCCGAGATAGAGACAATCTTGTTTGCCCAAGTGAATGGCGGCGACTGCTTGGGTAATTTTGCGCGTCACGAATGTCTCACCGCGTCGGGGACTCTGTGATTGAACAGGATTCCGTTTGAGGCATGAAGACCGTAAGCTTCGCGATAATTTACCGTAATCCAATAGGCATAGAGCTTTGCTGCTCCGTACGGACTGCGCGGATAAAACGGCGTCTTTTCAGTTTGCGGAGTTTCCTGTACCTTACCATAGAGTTCGGACGTCGACGCCTGATAGAAGCGGACGCTGTCTTTTAGGCCCAGAATGCGAATTCCCTCAAGCAGACGCAAGGTTCCGATGGCGTCCGCATTTGCTGTATACTCGGCCGTTTCGAAACTCACCTGTACATGACTCTGCGCCGCAAGATTATAAATCTCCGTTGGTCGCACGTCCCCGATAACGCGGGTGAGGTTGGTTGCGTCCGTCAAGTCACCATAGTGCATAAGGAAATGCGTCTCGGGTAAATGCGGGTCGCGGTAAATGTGATCGATGCGGCCCGTATTAAACGAGGACGATCGGCGCTTGATGCCGTGAACTTCGTAGCCCTTTTGCAACAGAAGTTCGGCCAGGTAGCTGCCGTCCTGGCCGGTAATGCCGGTGATCAACGCAACACGTTTCGTCACGTCAGTCCTTAATGAAATACGCTGTTACGCGCGGTAATGCTGATCGGTTAAAGCCCGTGCGTGTGCGGCTAATCCCCACTGAGCTTCGTCAACCGAGATACTCACGCCACTGCGGTACTATTAGCGACCTGCGCCGCAATCCATGGGTAAGTTTGCTCAATGCCGCGACGGAGCGGCCACTGCGCGCGCCAACCAAGTGACTTAATGCGCGCGTTGCTGAAGTTACGCGATTGGACGCCGACCGGCCCCTTTACGTGCTTGATTTTTATGTTCTTGCCGGAAACGGCGGCGACCGTCGCTACTAGCTCATCCACCGTGACGTATTCCGGGTCGCCGATATTCGCCGGTCCCTCAAGATCCGATTGCATCAAGCGATAAATACCATCAAGCATATCTTCAATGTAGGTGTAGCTGCGCACAGCACTGCCATCGCCCCAAACTTCGATCTCGCCAGATTGTCCGGCCTGAGCGACCTTGCGGCAGATTGCTGCCGGCGCCTTTTCCCGACCGCCCTTCCAGGTCCCTTCTGGACCATAGCAATTCTGAAACCGCGCAATGCGGACCGCCATGTTGAACCGCTTGCCATAGGCCATCGCCGTGCGTTCCGCATAAAGCTTTTCCCAGCCATACTCATTGTCGGGCATGGCCGGATAAGCGCCCTCCTCGGTCAATTCCGGCTCGCCCGGCATCATGTCGCGGTAAATGCACACGGATGAGGAAAAAAAGTAACGCCGCACTCCAGCTTGCGTCGCCGCGTATGGCATATGAACATTGATGAGCGCGTTATTGCGCATAATTTCACATTCGGCACTATGGATAAATCCCATGCCACCCATGTCGGCAGCGAGTTGATAGACCTCGTCCGGCGGACCATTTTTGATGCCGAGTGCCTCGCGACAGTTTTCCGGTTCGCGCAAATCGAGTACTCGAAATTCATCCGCAGCGGTCGCAGAGAATTCCGGTTTTTTGATATCGACGCCGCGCACCCAATATCCTTCGCGCTTGAGACGCTTGACCAAATGACTAGCGATGAAGCCCCCGGCGCCACAGACTACGGCGGTTTTCACTTAAGCCTCCTGATACGTTTGCACCTGCCTATATTCATAGCCGAACCTCGGCGGCTTTGATGTTTCTCTCCGAACTCTCGCCGAATATTTTCATTATGCCGGGTTCACGCAGGAGATCTTCGAAATAGGCGATCGTTTTGATCAGCCCTTCCTTTAGGGCCGTCACTGGCATCCAATCAAGAAACTCTTTCGCCTTCGTGATATCCGGCTGTCTTTGATGAGGATCATCCTGCGGTAATGGTCGGTGGACAATTTGCGAGCGTGAACCGGTTATATCCAGAATAGTCTTGGCCAGTTGCAGCATCGAAAATTCATTGGGGTTTCCGATGTTAATAGGCCCTATAATCGGATCGGACGAGGCCATAAGACGAATTAGGCCATCGATGAGATCATCGACATAACAAAACGAGCGTGTCTGTGAGCCATCGCCATAAATCGTAATATCCCGCCCAAGCAACGCTTGCATGACAAAGTTTGAAACGACCCGCCCGTCGTTTGGATGCATGCGCGGGCCATATGTATTGAAAATGCGCGCCACTTTGATGCGCAACTTGTTTTGGCGCCAATAATCGAAAAATAGCGTTTCAGCGCAGCGCTTTCCTTCATCATAGCAAGAGCGCGGCCCGATCGGGTTGACGTGTCCCCAGTACTCCTCTGTTTGAGGATGCACATCTGGATCACCGTACACTTCCGAGGTCGACGCCTGCAGGATCTTTGCTTTAACCCGCTTGGCAAGGCCGAGCATGTTGATGGCGCCATGCACGCTGGTTTTTGTGGTTTGCACCGGGTCGTGCTGGTAGTGAATGGGGGATGCCGGGCAGGCAAGATTATAGATTTGATCGATTTCTAGATAGATCGGGAAAGTGACGTCGTGACGAATGAGCTCGAACCGTTTGTGCTCGAGCAAATGCTCGATGTTACGCCGCGCTCCAGTGAAAAAATTATCAAGGCAAAGGACTTCTGCGCCTTGCGACAGCAAGCGCTCGCACAAGTGTGATCCCAGGAAACCGGATCCTCCTGTAACTAAAATCCGTTGTTGCAAATGCATGGTTTTATCGGCCTCGCCCCACCATCAAGGATTTTCATAATCGGTCAAATTTAACGCCCCGAACGACAATATGGCGCAACGCCCACGCCACCCTAAAGTTCTGCTCGATTAACCTTACCGTGACCGCGCCCCTAGTGAGCTACGCCGATGGCAACATAGCCGTTTCAGGGTTGCTTTCATGTCCCCCTGCCCTTGAGATACGTGACTATATGCGCCTGTTGCGCGGATTTGCAGTGGACTTGTTGCCTCGTGACAGGCTGAAGGCCAGGTTCCGGCTGTGCTATCTTCAGCCATTAACAAGCAATGGATCTGACAGAATGGCAATCAAAGCCGTGGCAAAATTTTGCAGCGTAGCCACTATGGTCCTGGTCGTGTTCATCGCGCTGGGCCCCGCCAATTGGGCGCCCCGCACGGCGCTCGGTTGGCAGTTCGACCACTTCGCCGGCTATTTCGCGATCACGTTGCTTGTCTGTTTCGCTTGGCCGCGGCCGTTCTTTGTCGGGCCAGCCCTCATGGCCTTCGCGGCGCTGCTGGAGGGCCTGCAAGCCTTCACACCGGATCGCTCGGCCAATCTTGTGGCTGCACTGTGCGGCGCAGGTGGGGCCACCTTGTTGCCGGTGACGCGGTCGGCGTAGACGGCGTAGCCAGCCAGCATGCGGATAGTCAACTCGGCGCTCTCCTTGCCGCCCGATCCGGGCTCCATTTCGACCCACACTTCGTACGATCCGAACTCGGCGGCGTCCACCTCCGTCCACGCTTTGATCTTCTCCTCACGGTCGAGCACCGCCCATTGCCCGCGCACGACGTGACTGACGACGAACGTGCCATCGCTCATCGAGTGCATGCGCACGCCAGCAGTGAAGGCGGCGTCTTCGGATATACTTGCCGCTTTATCCCAATATCTGACAGTGGCGATCACCTTCGACCTATCGAAGAAGTTCAACACCTTGAGCTTCTCGACCGGGAGCATCCCGCCGCCAACAACGATCGGATTCTGCTGATAGATCGACTCCCAACTCGCCTGGGTCAGTAGCGTGCGGCGCTCCATCAGGAAGTCGAGCGGCTTGTGCTCCGGGAACAGCGCCTCGCCCTTCTTGCGGTGCAGCTCGTCGCGCTCGGCGATCGCCGGGTAGCGCAGCACGCGGACGTCGGGGAACCGATCGATTAACCTGCCCAGCAGGTCGTCGACATGCCAACGTGTTGCTATCGCGAGCAGCGCGCCGTCTTTGGCGAAGCGGCTCATGAAGTCGTTGGCGAACCATTCCCATGTCTTGTCGCGGATGGTCGGTGAGTGCGCCTCGGCCCTGCCCTTAAGCGGATCGTCGATCACACCAAGGTGGAGCTCCAGGCCGTTGATCTGGCCGGCGACCGTCGTGTTCCTGAACGAGCCCCCACGGTTGACGTACTCGATCAGGTTTTCGTTACGCTTCCACTTGTCGGAGCTCGTATGCGCCTCGGAGATCCTGGTCCCCGGGAATATCCCCTGGAAGGCGTCGCTCGAATAAATGCGCTGCAGCTCGGTATTTGTCCTAACTGCGCCTTCACTGTGAGGGACTCTCACCCTTTACTCCTTGCCGGTCCCCCGGTGCACATTGGCTGCGTTTCGTAAAATCGCAGATGGCCAATCGAGGAGGCGGCGTTGACAAATGTAGCTTCTGGTAGCTACTATTACACAAATGCGGTCTGTCGGTCTCAAAGTGCTCAAGAACAGGCTCAGCGAATACGTTCGCCTTGCCGCAGGCGGCGAAACGGTGCTTGTTACCGACCGAGACCGAGTGGTTGCCGAAATAGGACCGCCGCAACCCAGTCGCAGTCTGCTCCTCTCTGATTCTCTGCTGGCTGAAGCCGTTCGCGAGGGTTGGGTTATGCCTCCGGCGCTCGTTGCGAATAGTCCGCCCCCTCGTAAGCCAGTTATGGCCTTTCGTGATGTCATTAATGAAATTGAGCACGATCGAGAAAACCGGTGATCTATCTGGATACCTCGGTCGCTTTAGCCTATCTGCTAACAGAGGATCGGACGCTGCCCGATTCTATATGGCAGGAACTGCTAGTTTCCAGCCGTCTGCTTGAATACGAGATCTGGAACCGGATACACGCTCACGGGCTCGCGCACTCGCATGGTGACGAAGTGCGAGCCCTGATTGGTCGGGTGGCACTGATTGAACTCGCGCCTCCGGTCCTCGCGCGCGCTCTCGAACCTTTCCCGATAGCCGTACGCACGCTCGACGCTCTGCATCTGTCGGCAATCGAGTTTCTGCGTTCGCGCCGGCAGGTGGTCAAACTGGCAACCTATGACAACAAAATGCTTGCTGGGGCGCGGGCACTTGGAATCCCGATCTATGAATCCTAATCAATATCAATAAAAACTCGACCTCATACCGATGCGCCTGCATCAAAGGCACAAATCGCGAATTTGCGCCTCGTTAAGTTGCGCCACCCATACCGATTCATCACCGCCTGCCGCGGCCACGGGGCGTTTTGGACACGCTATCTTTATGCGCGGGTCTGAGCCTGACGCCGGGCGAGGCACCATTTGTAAACTCGACACCGGCCGTTTCTAAAGCACCGTTTATGCGACCACGGAAACTAATTTCCGCATGCCATTTCATTCCACTCGTCGAGTCTCATAGGCGTTGTGCAGAAAACTTGGCTCAAGCGGCTGGGCGAACGGTTCGTGTTGGAACGTAATGTGCAGCCAAAAGATGTTTGTCGCGGGCGAGCGCGCGGCACGCAATCGCAACCACGAGGGGCAACTCGTCTTTCTTGAGATAACCCATGATAGTTCGTCGACTGAGACTTAGGAGATTGGCAGCTTCCGAGAGAGAAAGCCCAAGTGACTTGCGCCACTTTGCAAAATCCGCGCCCGTCATCGGCTGTTGCTCTTCTGCAATCCGCCGTAATGTCGTGGCCGAGACGTCCAGCGGACCCCATTTTGTTAGGACGGGCCAAGCTACCCCGAGCCCACCTTCTATGATCGCCGCCTTAGCGAAGGTCTCGGTATCACCGATCAGCGGCGCAAAATGCCTGCTACGAGCAATCAGTCCGGTTAAGTCAAGTTCATACTCGCGCCGATCTTTAGCGAAGCGAACCTGCAGAGTGCGACCGCCGCTCGCGCGCAGTTTTCTCACCTTTGCCACCTCTTCGATCATTTCGCTCACCTCTGAAATTCGTTCCATTGTTCAACGAGTGAGGCTCGATGCTCCTGAATCCATAGTCGAGCCAACTTTAGAACACGTCTGGGCGCATCGCCGGCTAGAATTTCACCGTTCGAGATTCGGATCTTTGCAGCGAAATCGGCGCCTTTTAGGTGAACATGAGGTCCCATCCCTGAGTTTCTGCCCAAATTACTTATTGCTCTTTCAACAAGACTAGACTAAACTTAGTTTATAAAACTAGGGTCAGAACCCATGACAACCGTCAACATCCACGCCGCCAAAACCCATTTGTCCCGTTTGGTGGAAGAAGCCGCGGCGGGCGAAGAAATCATCATTGCAAAAGCCGGCACGGCGCGCGCGAAACTTGTGCCATTGACAGCCGGTACCGGTCGCAAAGAGCGCTCCCTCGGGCTCCTGGTCGGCCGCCTGTCAATCCCGGAAGACTTTGACGCACCGTTGCCGTCCAACATCTTGGATGAGTTTGAAGGCCGGTAATGCGCCTATTGCTGGATACTCATGTCTTGCTCTGGACCCTTGGCGCGCCTGAGCGACTTGGCAACGCGCTGAGCGCCGCCATCAAGAGCCCTGATAATGACGTTATGTTCAGCGCCGTGAGCATTTGGGAAATTGCCATCAAGTCGACTTTAAGAAAGGACGGTTTTCAGGTTGCACCGGAAGAGATCTTGGCAGCGGCCATCGAAAGCGGTTTTACGGAACTGCCCATGCGCTCTGCCGCCGCCGTCCAAGTGGCAAGACTGCCAGCCCATCATCGCGATCCGTTCGACCGCCTATTGATCGCGCAAGCCATGACGGAACCGGCAACGTTCTATACCGCGGATTCGCAGCTCGAAATCTATTCGGAGCTGGTTCACCGCATTTGACGGCCGTGGCGCCACCATTGCGTCCCCGCATCATCATACGATTGGTTTTTTTTCCAAGCTACCGCCAATAAACGTTGTCTAGGCTTCGTAACACAGCACTCTGGATCAATTCCGACTTGATGGATGTTATTATTGCTATCATCGTGCTGCGGATTGGGAATGCAGCCCTTCGCATTAACTAACTGAGCCGCGTGATTGCTTGCCCGCAGCGCGGGCACGCCGTCGGATGGCAGGCGCGGCACCACGCTCCGCCACTAGGATGGGCAGGGAGATTGCCCGGCCGCGTCGGTGATATGGAGATGATCGTCGCAGACCAGGCGCGAGCGTTCCAGGCCCAAGCCCCAGTCGCTCGGCGGCGGCTCCATAAGACGTACCGTTGGGTGCCAGTCGATACATATGAGCCTTTCGCCCTTGCGGCGTTTGATCAACACTTCGAAGCGCTGCACTGGAACAAACAACTCCAATCCCTGCGCCCATTCGATCGTCACGCGAAGCGCATAATTGCGGCGCAGATCGTCGAGCTTGGCGGAATATTTCCGCTCGATCGCCGCGATACGCAGCATCTCCCGCTTGCGGTCGCCTTCCGCCTTTTCACCCGAGGTGCCGGCAAGGCTGGGGAATCTCTTTTGAGCCACGAGATGCAGATCGCTGTGGTACTCATTGTCAAGTTAACAGAAAGACCAATTTTCCGGCACTTTAGGATGGAGGGAGAACTTCATCGATCAATTGATCGTTTTCTCGTTTGAATGGATTGATGAACGTGACGCCCTGCAACGCGAAACCATCTTGCAAATCTTCGGTAAGCAGGTGCCTCACGCCCGCACGCTGTGCGGAAGCCCATAACATTGCATCCCAGAACGCCAATCGGTGCGCTCTCACAGCCTCAAGTGCCGCAGAAAGATCACCGTCGTCGGCCGCTTGCACCGGCAGCACGGCGCGCCAAGCGTCAATTGTCCTTCGGATGTCCTCGACAGGTATTCTCGCTTTGCGGATTGCTACATTACTGAACTCCGCAAGGGTCTGCAGCAACAAGACGCTCGACGCAGCCCGCATTGCGCGGGCAATGAGGACACGCGCCCGTATCACCTTCACGTCGGATATCGAAGCAGTCGCATAAACGAGAACATTGGTGTCAAAGCTAACCATCACGGCTCATGCATCTCGTCGCGCTTGAACCTTTGTAATGTGTCACCCCAAGACAGGCCCTTCGCCATTACATCGATTGCATGTTGAATAGTTTTTTTGCGCTCTGCGGTCATTAGCGGCGGACGATAGGGACTTAAGACCGCGACCGGCTTGCTCCGTTTGGTGATCAGGATTTCCTCTCCGTGTTCCACACGCGAAAGCAAGTCCGAAAATTCATGATTGGCTTGGCGCGCGCTAACGGTCTTCATGGTCGCCACCTATGTAGGACATGTAGGTACAATTAGGCGATGGACGAACGTTAGTCAAGGTCTCTGCCATCACGGGTTATTGTGGAATAACGACCGCAGCTGTTACCGGTGCCCAGCGCGGCCCACGAAGTTATAGCGCTTCTCGGCAGCGCCAATATGCTGATAGTGACCGCTGAAAAAGCGTCTGGATTCGAGCAAATAAGTTTTAGCAAATTTGGCCCTGGCGTGGCTAAGGCTTCTTCTCGATCCGGATGCGGATCATGCCGCCAACGCGCGACGCGCTGCTTTAGGTTCACGCTCAATGATACGCAAGAGAGCCTGCATCGCTCCGTCAGGTCGACGCCGCCCTTGCTCATAGGATTCCATCTCTAAGCGGCCAGTTATTTGTTTCAATAGCTTATCTGATCTCGAAGGGATTGATAATGTAAACATCTAAACCGGCGATGTCGGCCGTGTTGCGTGTCACGAGTGTCATGCGATGGGTTTTGGCCGTTGCCGCCAAAAGGCCGTCGATGACCGGCAACGGGCGGCTGGCGTTGAGCCGGCCCCATTCATTGGCAACCGCGCGATCGACAGGCAGAATACGTTCGCCAAAGGCTTTATCGACGGCTTGAAGCCATTTCTCAATCGCGTTGGCTTGAGCGTTGTCCTTCGGTCGGATTCTTTCGATGCCTTTGCGAATTTCGCCGATCACCAGCACGCTCAGATACAAACTTGCATCCTCAATTTTTTCGTACCAGCTTGCTACATTAGGATCGCATCTTGGGCCTTTGCGAACCTCGGAAATTATATTCGTATCGATCAGATAGTTCACAGATCGACCTCCCGACCAAAGTCGCGCTCACGGTTGAAATCGAGACCTTGAAGCGGCGCCGCAGCAAGGAGCGCCTTCAACCCCTCAGCTCGCCCGCTGCCGAAATGTTCGCGCAGGAAGGCACGCGTTGTCTGTTCCTGTTCCGGGCTTAAGAGCGCCTTGACCACGTTGCGAACGAGCACGGCATCGTCTTTCCGTACCTTAAGCTCCACTCGCGCCAAGCCCTGGCGCTTGAGGCGCTGGCGGAAACGGCTAATGGCCTTACGTTGCGTTTTGACCAATGTTGAGAACTCCAAGATTATTTCCGGTAATATATCCGGCAATTACGATATCGTCAATGAGGGCGGGGCGCCGAACCGCTCGGAACATGGGGATAGAAATTAGCAAGGCCCCGGTCGCGAGATCGGGGCCTTCGTCGTCGTAGCCGCGGCAACTGATTATTGTTTTGCCTGATTTATTTGACCCGCTGGCGCTTGCGGAGGCGCACTCCGAGACCCCCGCCGTTCTCGTCGATGAACTCGACACCAGCCAATTCAAAAGCCCGCAGGGACGGACGTCAGTAGGACATTATCATAATGTCCGTCTGGGAAAAATCGTTGCCCTTGAAAAGCAGCGGAGCTGAGCTGTCCTTAGCAAGCGCGTAAGCGAAGCAATCGCCGAAATTAAGCTTTGCCGGATGTTGTCCGCGACCATAATGTTGGAAAGCCTTACGCGCAAGGTTGGCCTGTTTCTCGGAAACCGGAATAATGTCGATCTTGAGTTTGGCCAGCAAGAGATCAAGGTCGCGAGCAGCTTCGTTGCCGCGCCGGACTTGCATAACAATACCCGTCTCGACCAAGTTGGCCGCCGACAGCATCCGTTCTGAGGCTGCGGTAATTGCGCGTGCGAGTCTCTCGGCTTCTGCCTCCTGGTCAAGAATGCTGACCAGTGCCGAGGTGTCTATGATCATTGCGGCAACCCATGTTCATCGTAGCCGATGATCTCATCGGGGGAACGCGCATCGAGCAGTGGCAATGCAGCGCAGTGCCTACCGATTTCCATGACTTCATCAACCAAGCTTTCGGTGGCCTCGTCCTTGCGCTGTTCCCGCACCAATCGTTCGCGCAGGGCCGCAATGACTGCTTGCGTGATGGACTCGCCGGTCCGTTGAACCAGCTCTCGCGCCAATTTGTCAGCCTCGGGGTCCTTGATGCTGAGAGGCATCGATTTTATACCTAGGTTCCTGATATTCTACCTGTCTAGAAATAACTCTTTTAGCTCGGAAAGGCAAGGCCCTTCGCGAGAGCGGGCAGTCGGGGCGAATGGCCTTAGGATCCAGGCGGCGCCCGGCGCTTTTGCCGGTTCCGGCGCAACCGCACCCCTGGCCCGCCGCCGTTCTGGTCGATGAAGTCGACGCCGGCAATCCACGCAAGAGCTGAAGTAAAAGTGTTTATAAGCATGGATATCTGGATGAGCGCGTCCCCAAAGACCTGTCGCCAAACGGATCGTCCCAATGTTGCTTGTTAGCACAGAACATACATGGCCTGTCGAAATCGGCCATCAGTCCGTTTCGTCCGTCACCTTCTCCACGCTCCTCCCCGCATAATAAACGCCATGAATTACTACCCGCCGCGCCGTGCGATCGAATTCAAACAAAATCGTTGCGCGGCGGCGGAAGCCCACGGTGCGTAAACCCAGTCGCAGATCGTCGCGCTTGGTGCCGCGTTCGGGCATGTGCGCAAAACCGAGGCAATAGGCTTCAATCGATTCGACGAAGCGCAGCGCGATCGCGCCGCCCGCGCGCTCGGCGATGTAATCGTAAATGGCGAAGAGATCCGCTTCGGCGGGCGCGCTGAAGATGACCGTGTAGGTCATCGCGCGGGGCGCTTGGCCCGCTTGGCGTGGTGCTGGCGCAGGCGCGCGAAGATTTTTTCGGCCGGCCGGCCGCGCGGATCACGCTTGTAGGCGTCGTAGCGCGCCACGCCTTCGGTGCGCAGCCAGTCCTCCAGCGCGGCATCGCGCTCGTTCAGCGCCCTTAGGCCTTCGCGGATGACCTCGCTCTCGGTGGCATAGGCGCCGGACGTAACTTTGTCCCTCACAGCTTTCGCCATGTCATGGGGCAGAGTGATGCTGAGCGATTGGGTCTTGCGCATCGCGGTCTCCTATTTGCCGCGACAAGATAGCGCACGATTTAATCCTATTCAAGCCGAACGGCGCCCGCCGCGTTACAGCGCGGCCGATCGCCGATGGAGTGTCATAAGCAGATCGGCCTTAAGTGTACCGGATGCAGACCATCGACTGTAGGCCGGGCTACCGCAGTATTTATGGCGAGACAACGAAGTAGGCGACTGAAGCCTCGGACTCAACCGGCAACGCCTCCAAGTCGCGCGATGGCGTGGGAGGCAAGACGGAGAACGGACGCTAAGGCCGCCGCCATTCTCGTTGATGGATTCGACATCGCTCCGGAAAAGCAAATCCAAAACAGCGCCTCTAACGCTTTTTCTGCAGGTGTTTGCGCAGGCGTAACCCAGGGCCACCCCCGTTCTCGTCGATGAATTCAATGCCGGCCGACTCGAAGGCTCGCCGGATGCCACTTGGGACGTCGGCGGGCATGCCCTCGCGTCAAAGACTTGGTCAAACTGGCCGCAGCCAATTCTCGCAAGCAAGCCCTTCGATGCAAGCAAACTCACGCACATTATCGGTGACGATCGTATAGCCGAGCACGGTCGCTTGTTCCGCGATCAGCAAGTCATTGCCGCCGATCGGCCGTCCGCCCGCTCGAGGTCGGCGCGCAGACAACCATAGACCGCATCCGCCGGCGCCTCGAACGGCGGAATCTCAAGTGCAGCGAGGATCGCATCCAGTTGCGCCGTGAGCCGCGGCGAGCCTCGTTTGGTCGCCCCATAACGCAATTCCGCCGCCACGATAATGCTGGTACACACTTGGGGTTCACCAACTACGCGGATAGCTTGTGCCACCCTCTACTCCTTGCCGGTCTCCCGGCGCACATTGGGTTCGTTCTGCCAAAATGACAGGCCGATATAGGAATACATTCCGTTTCTTTGGTAAAATTGCGATCCCTCTTACTAATTAAACGAAAGCCCTCTATCCTTTAGTAAGGCTGGGCCGCAACTAAAGGATCCCAGAACATGACTGGAACACCGGCAGGCCGCCTGGGTCAGTTCGTTGAGACAACGGCTAGTGGAGAGAGAGTGCGGGCGTTTTTACCGCCACCGCTCCCTCCTACCCCGGCACTCGATCTTCAAGGGCTACTCACCCTGTACGACACCGCCCGTGGCGCGGTCGGTCGGCTCGACGGGGTGACCACGATCCTGCCGTCCGCCCCGCTATTCCTATTCATGTATGTGCGCAAAGAGGCGCTGCTCTCGTCCCAAATCGAGGGCACCCAATCGTCACTTTCCGATCTTTTGCTATTCGAGAACGAGGAAATTCCCCACGTTCCACTCGACGACGTGGCGGAGGTCTCGAATTACGTTGCGGCAATGGAGCACGGCCTAAAGCGATTGCGAGAGGGATTTCCCCTTTCGCTCCGTCTCATTCGCGAGATGCACGCGATCCTGCTCCATTCGGGCCGCGGCGCCAGCAAGCAGCCCGGCGAGTTCCGCCGCTCGCAGAATTGGATCGGTGGCACAAGGCCCGGCAACGCTCTGTTCGTCCCACCACCTCCGGACCGGCTGAATGAATGCCTCGATGCATTCGAAAAGTTTCTGCATGTGGACGATCCGCAATTACCACCGCTGATCAAGGCGGGCCTTGCGCATGTGCAATTCGAGACAATCCATCCGTTCCTCGATGGCAACGGGCGCCTCGGACGTTTGTTGATCACGCTTATGCTATGCGAAGCGAGCGCCTTGCGCGAACCCATTCTGTATCTCAGTCTCTACTTCAAAGCGCGACGCAGCGACTATTATCGCCTCCTGCAAGAGGTCCGTGAAAACGGCGCATGGGAAGCGTGGATGGAATATTTTCTGACTGGCGTACGGGAAACGGCGAGCCAAGCCGTCGATACTGCCCGCGAGATTATGATGTTGTTCGATGAGGATCGGGCTGCGATTCAGACGCTTGGACGAACTGCGGCCTCAGCCATTCGTATCCACGATCTTTTGCAGCGCCGACCGCTTGTCACCATCCAGGCTGCTTCGAAGCAACTTAAGCTGTCGCTACCGACCATCGGAAAATCGTTGGAGCATCTCATTGAGCTCGGCATCGTTCGCGAACTAACAGGCAAGCAGCGACGTCGGGTCTTTGCCTATCGCAAATACCTTGCCGTCCTTGATCGAGGGACCGAGCCGCTCGCTGCATGATTTGCGTGAATTGCTGCCCAATGAACAAATAACGGCGAAAGTTGAACGCCGAATCAAACATTGTCTTAGCGGCGCGCACGCGCAATGCTGCTTGCGGACTTTGCTTCCGAATGTAGTCCGCAATATCCGCAACGTCCTGGGCCGCTCGTCGAGTGAAGCGAAGCTTCATTGCTCAAAGCGGCGGAAGGCAACCTCGACTTCGGCATCGGTTGCGAACTGGCGACGCTTGGCCTGAGCAAGACCTTCCAACACGGCGGGAAGGTGCGCGGGATCGACCTCTTCGGGCTCGCCATCCTTGCCGCTCAGGCTAAGCATGGCGAGCGCGATTTGATCCTGGATGTCCGACGGCAATCGCCGCACGGCTTCAAGAGCCTTTTCGAGTAGTTTTGTCATATGCGTAGGATAGGCGAATCCCCCTACCGAATGGAAGGGCTTAGCAAATGCCTGAACTGCCGTTGCGCAGCGAGGTGCCGATCATCGTTCCCGTATAAGCGGGAAAATATCGCGAAACTACGCTCGAAAAGCGCTTGCGTGCAGTCATCAGGCCGGGTCAAGATAATCAGTCCGGCACAGAAGATGTCTGGCCTTCGGATTTTGCCCAGTTTTGGATTTCTAGTCCGGACACACGTCGGAATTCACGTTCATTGTTTGTGACCAGGATTAGTTTGGCGGCCTTGGCATGCGCGGCGATCCACAGATCATTGTTCCCGATCACTCGACCATCGGTTTCCAGTTTGGCACGAAGGGCACCATAGCTGCGACCTGCATCCGCCGGCAGGGGCAAGACGCGCAGGAGACTGGCAAGTTCTTCTAGTTGCCGCATCGCAGCCTCGCGCTGCTCACTCTTTTCGGCTCCATAAATCAGTTCGCCGAAGGTAATGACGGAAATAGCCGCTTCTCCAACCTGCAGGCTCTGGAACCGCTGCAGGATCTCCGGCGGACGGCGCCGCCGGATGTAGATGCAGATGTTAGTATCAAGCAGAAATCTTGGGCTCATCTAAAGTGCTTTGCGCTTTTGCGGCGGGGCGTCATTCCTGCCGTCGCGGAGAAAATCGTCCGGTAAATCGGCCAACAGCTGAAAGGCACGCTGCATGTCGCGGGTCTTCTCCCGCAGCACGATTTCGTCGCCGCGCCGAAAGATTTCCACCTCTTCGCTGTCGAAGCGAAACTCCTTGGGCAAACGCACGGCTTGGCTGTTGCCAGATCGGAAGACGCGAGCAGTCGACATAATGCACCTATTAAATGTATATACGTCAATGTATATACATATGGGTAGTTTGTCAAGGTCAGGTGGCAATCATTGGAATTCTGATGTCCGTGGATATGCTGGAAAGGCCAATTAGGAACGGCCGGTCTAAACGGGGTGATGATCATGGCCACTCGCGTTTGCTCAGTCGCACACCCGGCCCGCCGCCATTCTCGTCGATGAATTCGACGCCGGCCAAGCCGACTAATTCTCCGCTTTAGCGCTTCTTCTGCGAGCGCTTGCGAAGGCGAACACCGGGACCCCCGCCGTTCTCGTCGATGAATTCGACGCGGTTCGTTAATCGCAATTCATCGAAATTTCTCTTGGGCGGCAGTTATGGCGTCGGCAATCATAGTGAGCGGCAGAATTAATTTGAGCGGATCGTCCAGCAAGCCTATCGCTCCAAAGCGTTTGTACCACCTTGCAGCTTTAGCATCTTTGGCATCGACGGCCAGGGCCACCCCGCCGACCTCCGCCGCAACCGCTAAGCTGCGCGTTCCGGCGGCGAGTAGTAGCTCTCCACCTAGGCCGCGCCCCTGGAGCGAACGACTGACGGCCAAGCGTGCAAGCCGAAAAACTGGCACTTCGTGGCGGCCGAGTTTTCTGGTCAGCCCGCTGGGAACACGCGCGAACTCAATGCTGCCTGGGCTGATCGAGTAGTAGCCCAAAACTTGGGCCGGTTTGGCGGCCAATACCGCCACGAATGTTTTGGCGCCTCCGGATTCGTGATTTTGGCGGGCGTAGCGCTCAAGATATGTGTTGAGTTCCTGGGAACCGCAGTCGAAGCCCTTGCGGTCATGGCGCCGCGCGATAGGTTCTTCGCGCCATTGCACCTTTTCAATCACGCTGGGCACGACGGCGAGCAGCCGCGAGCAGCGCCGGGGTTGGTTTCGGCGGGTTGTCCAAGAGCTTAAGGACACGCGCGCTGTCGCGTTCAGAAAGAACGATGCGCTCGGCGCGGTCTACCACTTCTTTGGCGGCAGGCATCACATTACGCATAATGAAGCTGGTCACGTCCAATCGCTCATGCGCTGCCGCGGTTGCCAAAAGGCGCTTTTCTTGCTTGGTCGTTCTCAGTTCGATCCGGTCGTCGCGGTTCATTGCGCGGGTCGCCATATGAGATCTCCATATTCACCAATAATCTAATGCACGGACAATGTCCGTACAAGCGAATTTATGCGTTTCGGCAACCCTCTTTTTGGGGGCTATTTGCGCTTAGGCGCCTGATGCGGTTTTCGCAGGCGTACCCCGGCGCCGCCGCCATTTTCGTCGATGAATTCGACGCCGGCCATCTCCAAGGCGCGCCGAACCGCCAGGTCGTTAGCGGCCGTCATGGATGTCTCGCCAACCGCTAGCTCGGCGCGGCGGATAGCCGTGAAGCCATTTTGCACGACCCACTCATACCGGCCGAGGGCAACGCTCAAAGGGGATCTAACTATCGTCGAATATTTCGACTATCGGTGTTTGCCCTGCAAAGGAGTGAACCCGGTGCTAAAGCAAATTGTCCGTGAGGATGGACATATTCGACTTGTCTTCAAAGATTGGCCTATCTTTGGCGGTATATCGACCTATGCGGCGCGACTGTCGCTGCCAAATTTCAGAACAAATATTCGGAAGCCCACGCGGCTCTGATCTCCATGCAGGGGAAGCTGAGCACGGAGAGCGTGCTGAGGACACTCGCGAAGGCCGGAATAGATATTTCCGTGCCCAACGCGATCTTGCAGCCAATCAAAAAGAGATTGACGCGATATTGGCCCGCCATCAAGAGCAAGCCACCGCTCTAGGGTATGAGGGCACTCCGGCCTTCATAATAGGGGATTTTCGCGTGCCAGCAGTGTTTAATACCGCCGACTTTAAGAAATTTATCGCCGATGCACGCTTGGCGGCAAAGCGTGAATTAATATCGGCCGCTGATGACGAACGTTGATCCATGCAATGCGCGTCGCCGCCGCCGCGGCGCCAGCGAACCGGCCAGCTAAACCAGTTGTTAATTATAGATCGAGTTTCGATGCAAGTGGACGACCCGTAATTTGAAAACAACAAACTTCGACCACTATCGCTGTCGGACTGAGTTGCTTCGCCAAAAAGCGCATGTTCCCGGAGGTTAGGTTTTCAACATCGATTTAATTCAAATTGCACCGATCGACTTAGCGGCATCACAAAAACTTTGTGCGAAGGGTGGCCCCAAGGAAAAAGCGGGGGGCCACCGTGAAGGCGCAAACAAAAAGCAAGTTTATCACCTACTGTACGGTTGCGGGGATCGCGTTATCGGCAATGCTGTTGTCGAGTGTGAGTGAAGCGCGCAATCACCTAGAATTCATGCCGCCTGGCGATGCAGCACTGCCGCCGAGTGGCTGGCTGCAGTTCTGTCAAACTTATCGCACAGCCTGCAAGACAAGCCCGCTGCCGGCACGTACCGTCGTCCTCGACGAGCAGACTTGGCGTCAACTCAAGCGCGTAAACGACTGGGTGAATCGCAACGTTATGCCGATGACCGACACGGCTCATTACGGGATTATCCAATGGTGGCGATATCCCGATGATGGCGCGGGCTCCTGCCATAGTTATGCGCTCCTCAAGCAACGTCTCCTCATGCAAGCCGGTTGGCCGCGTCAGGCGCTGCTGATGACGGTTGTGCTTGAACACCACGGCGAGGGTCATGCCGTGCTGACTGTCAGGACCAGTAAGGGCGATTTCATCTTGGACAATCTCACGGACAGAATTCTGCTCTGGTCCAACACCGGATATCAGTACATAGAGCACCAGTCGCAGTCAGATCCCAATCGGTGGGTCGGGATTCCGCAACCGACCGCCGGCTCCACAGTGCAATCGGACCCGCCCGCAGCGGAGCAGGTCGCTGTCGTCCCCAAGCCGGTCAAGTGGCCAGCATGGAGTGGCGCCGAGGTCGCCGATTCCAGCGATCAGATTATCCCAGACGCATTTCCTACCGCTCTCGTCGATGAGGTTTTCGCCGAAACCGACAGCTTTCAATATACCGACTTAACTGGAGCGCGCGAACCGTCTGGCAGTCATAGGTCGACAGCAAAATCGACAGCAGCGGAAGGGGACTGGTCAGTGCAACTCATTGGCAGTCCCTCGGAGAACTTCGCACTGGCAGCTTACCGTCGCCTCCAGGAGACCTACGCTAATATCCTGGCCTCCCATCAACCGGTCATCGTCAGTACAAATGTAGGCGTTAGTGCTCATTGGTTTCGGGTCCGCCTAGCGGCAGATGATCGCAACGCGGCAGAAACCTTGTGCAATAGTTTGCGGGCCGCAGGTGGAAGCTGTCTGGTCCAGCGGGGATAGGTGCAACAGCCACAAGGCATGCGCGAATTATTGGTTAGGCCGCGGCTCGCTTCGAGGAACGTCGCGATGGCGCTTTCTTCGGAGGCGGAAGAAGCAGATCTGCCGGCACTCGGAAACGGGCACGCAGACGCTGCACCATCGCCATGCTCAGCCATTTTTTGCCACGCATGACTTCACTCACGCGGCTCGGGGTGCCGAGGAGCGGAACAAGGTCCGCGCGCGTGAGACTGTGCTGATCCATGAGGTGGCGGATCAGATCGGCGACGCTCGCCGGCCGGCGAGGCCATTGCTTTTCCTCGTACGCAGCGATCAGGCGCGCTTGCGCCTCCAGCCGAGCGACGTCGGCTGGATCATTCGAATTCCAAAGCTGATCGACGAGCGCGCGGGCGCGTACAAGCTCGCCATCGCTATCGATCAGAATGAGGGTCGCATCCATCACACGCTCTCCGCATCGACCTTATCATACTCGGCATGGGTCCCGAAGAATCGGATTGCCAAGAACTCCTGCCTGATATTGTACGCTTGCGATCAATCTGTAGTCATTACCCTTGATGTTGAACACCACCATCTATCACTTGGCGGGCTCCGCCCGCTGGCGTTTGCGGAGGCGTAATCTGGGGCCACCGCCGTTCTCGTCAATGAATTCGACGCCGGCCAAGCCAACAAATTCCGCCTTTAGCGCTTCTTCTGCGAGCGCTTGCGAAGGCGAACACCGGGACCCCCGCCGTTCTCGTCGATGAACTCGACACCAGCCAATTCAACGGCCATCGATAAATTTTGGCCGGCGCGCCCGCATCAATTGCCCAAATCGCGATTTTGCGCTCCTAGCGCTTTTTCTGCGGGCCTTTGCGAAGGCGGACGCCGGGCCCGCCGCCGTTCTCGTCGATGAAAATGATCAAGGCCCCGGTCGCGAGATCGGGGCCTTCGTCGTAGTGGTCGTGGCAGTTGCAGCTGATTGTTACTTATTTGGCTTGTTTGGCCCGCTGACGCTTGCGGAGGCGTACTCCAGGGCCGCCGCCGTTCTCGTCGATGAATTCGACGCCGGCCAGGTCAGATGCTTGTCTGAGCACTCTATGCCGCCTTGTCCGACTTGTAGCGCTTAATCCTCGCCACCTCAGTCGCAATGCGACGCTTAGCCTCCAACGTATCGTAGGCATTCTGCAGGCGCAAAAAATAGCCATCGGTTAAGCCGAAGAACTTACAGAGACGCAAGTCGGTATCAGCTGTAATATCGCGCGTCCCATTGACAATGGCGTGAATGCGATTACCCGGCACGCCAATCGCTTGGGCCAGTTGGTTTTGGCTCACAGCGATTTCGTTAAGAAATTCCTCCTTCAGAATTTCGCCGGGATGCGGATTGCGAAGCTGCCCCATGATCCGTCCTTTCCTGATCTTTTCGAGGGTCAATGATAGTCCACGATTTCGACATCCTCGGCGTCCCCCGCCATCCATCGAAAACAGATGCGCCATTGGTCGTTAATTCTTATGCTCATTTGGCCTGCTCGCTTTCCTTTCAATAATTCTAGACGATTTCCCGGTGGATTACGCAGGTCCTCGATCGTCGCGGCGGCATCGAGTTGGCGCAGCTTGCGGAGCGCACGCACCTGTATTTCGCCGGGGAATTTGCGGCATGATTGCCCTTGCCAGACACGTTCGGTTTCCTTGCACCTGAAAGACCGGATCACTGGCTAAACTCATCGGTCAGGTTGATACCTGATACGTATTAGCTAATATAATGCTATTTGATCAAGTTGGCAAGACGAAGCTAATTTAGGCCGCCTACGCAACAAGCGGCATTACCCGTGTAAGAACTCCGGTAGTCAGCCCCGTTCCAAGCCAGGGCTCTCCAGATAACAGCCCTATTCAAGCGCCGAGCCTAAAAGACGAAAGGAAGGCGGACGCCTGGCCCGCCGCCGTTCTCGTCGATAAACGCGACGCCCGTCAACTCAACGGCCACATGCGATGCCGATAAGCTTGGCCGGCGCGCCCGCATCAAATGCCGAAATCGCGATTTTGCGTTCCTAGGCCGTGTGGACGGATTTGATCAAGATGAAGCCGAGAGCAAGCGCGACGAACGAGCCGTAATTCTGCGCGGTCTTCTCGCATCGAAGCGCGATACGCTTGAAGCGCTTGAGCTTGCCGACCGCTTGTTCGATGCGTGCCCGCGTTTTGTAGAGTGCTTTCGGAAAGAATACTGGAATGTCTTTGGTGTTGGATCGATACGGGATTGCTGGGCATATTCCGCGTTGGCGGGCGGCCTCACGGTTTGATTTAGAATGATAGCCCTTGTCACCGAGTGCAGCGCGCGGATTGATATCGGGGCCAATGTCGAGAAGCGTCTCGAAGTTGCGGCAGTCGCTGGCCTCACCACCGGTGAGATGAAAGGCAATTGGCAAGCCACCAAAATCGGTTTTCAAGTGAATCTTGGTAGAGAAGCCGCCACGCGAGCGGCCAAGCGCCTGATCCTGCTGCCCCCTTGCGCCCGCCGCCGAGACATGGGCACGCACTACGGTGGAATCAAACATTTGCACCAGATGCGCCGTCTCGCTCAACGTTGCCAGCGCATCGAAGAAAGCTTCAAAAGTTCCGGACTGGCTCAAGCGCCAGAACCGTTTCCAGACACTATTCCAATGCCCAAACCATTCCGGGAGAGCCCGCCAAGTGATGTTGTGAACCACGAAATACTGCAATGCTTCAAGAAACGTCCGGTCGTCCCGCCCTTTGTCGCCGCGGCGTGGGCGCGATGCCTCGAACACCTTCAAAACAATCGTCCAGTCCTCTTCCGTCATGGTAGTGAGCATGGTCGGTCCTCCAGAAAACCGACTGCCCATGAGTTACAGAAAAATTGATTTGGGAATCCCTTAATATGAAGCTAATTCCGTCCACAGGCTTTAGCGCTTTTTCTGCGGGCCTTTGCGAAGGCGGACGCCAGGTCCGCCGCCGCGCGACTCTCATCGAGGCATCTAATCTCTCGAATCGCAAGCAATTACACCTGGTAGCAACACGGCAATCTGCCGTGGCGGCGGGAAGCGAGCTCGGTCTCAATACGAAAAACGATATCGCCGATTGCTTCCTGCGCTTGGCCGCTCTGCCGACTTTTGCCCTTGACCGCCTCAGCCGCTACGAGCATCTGCTCTGGCGGCAAGCCCGCCAGATTATGTTTACGTTAGAGTCGTTGCGGCGTCGCAGGCAGCAGCCGCCGACCCGCTCGACCTTTCCATTCTCATTCCGGCGACGCGAGCCCGGCGCCTTGTCCGAAGAGTTCAGGTGACCACGAAGGTAAACGCCTTGCGCCGAGTTTTCCGCATTGACCGAGGTACGCTTTAAGCGTATGTTATAAAATGCTCTTTGAATGGGAACGATGCCAAGAGCCAGCGAAACCTGCTGGAACGCGGGTTTGGCTTCGACCACGCGGCGGCGATCTTCATAGGACCAACGCTTGAAGCAGAAGACAATCGCCGCGACTATGGTGAAGTTCGAGTTCAGGCAATTGGCGGTGCTGGTGATGATATTTTATCCGTCATCTACTCAGATCGAGGGGATGTTCGCCGCATCATTTCAGCGCCGCTCGCCAACAGAAAGGAGCGGAAACTATGGCATACGTTCATCGAACACTGGAACAGATCCGCCAAATGAAGCCGAAGACTGATCGCAACAAAATCAATAGGACGACGGATGCGGACATTCGTCGGCACATGATCGAGGATGGTCAAGGCCGCGAAAGCGACCTCACAAGCTTCGCTCCGGTCATTCCCCCACAAATTCTGCGGAAGCATCTCGGAATGACACAATCTAAGTTTGCTAAAGCGCTGCGTATTCCACTATCGACCCTACGGAATTGGGAACAGGGTCGTGTGCTACCTGATCCAGCAGCCCGTTCGCTGCTAACGATAGTCGCCAAAAATCCTAAGATTGCGCTCAAGGCACTCGCGGCGTAGTTCCAGGCGATGCATATCGCGCTCTGCCGACTTTCGCCCTTGACCACCTCAGCCGCTATGAGCATCTGCTCTGGCGGCAGGCCCGTCAGCTTGTGTTTACGCTGGAATCGTTGCGGCGCCGCAACCGACAGCCGAGCCGCTCGACCTTTCCATTTTCGTTCCGGCGACACGAGCCCGGCGCGTTGTCCGAAAAGTTCAGGTGACCACTCGCGAGGTCAACCCGACCATAAATTGGGTTTGTTTTGAAAAACTTCATAATGCACGGCTCGTCCAACGAAAATGAAAAAAATGGGCCCTGCAGATAACGAACAGAAGGTGATTGTCGCTGTACGGCCAAACCTCTGAACTGTCTTTATTGTATCAAATGACATATTCCCTTGGAGGAATATTTCTTGACATTATTCCATGGAGGGAATATCTTTAATTGTGAGCTGGAACGTCGAATACACCGACGAATTCGAGGACTGGTGGAACGGCCTGACTGAAGACGAACAAGAAGACGTCGCAGCTGTTGTCATGCTGCTAATCCAACACGGACCGCAACTTCCCTTTCCCTATTCGTCAGGAATTGAAGGTTCGAAGCACGCTCACATGCGCGAGTTGCGCGTGCAGAGCGGCGGAAAGCCGCTGCGTGGATTCTATGCCTTTGATCCACGACGCACGGCAATCCTGCTCATAGGTGGCGACAAGACCGGCGACGACCGTTTTTATAAAAAGATGATCTCGGCCGCCGACCGCCTCTATGATGAATATATCGCGGAGATAAGAAAGGAAGGGTTGATAGAATGACGGGGCATCGTCCGTTTCGTGAACTGACAAAGAAATTCTCTTCGGAGCGTAAAGCACGCATTGCGGCAAAGGCACACGCGCTCAGGGCGGAGATGCCTCTTGCCGAATTGCGCCAGGCACGTGAGCGCTCACAGGAGGAACTTGCGCGCGAATTGAAAGTAGGACAGCCGGCGGTCGCCAAGCTCGAAAAACGCGCTGATATGTATGTGAGTAATCTGCGGCGTTACGTGGAGGCACTCGGTGGTTCGCTTGAAATTACCGCCCGGTTTCCCGAAGGCGCAGTCAAAATTACCAATTTCAGCGATCTTGAGGACTCCCAGGGCAAACCGGTTCTTCACGAGCGCCTCTGATCGCGGAAGGATTCTTGCGCCTGGCCGCTCTGACAACTTTCGCCTTTGACCGCCTCAGCCGTTTGAATTAGCGATTGGCCTCGTTTGGATCGGGGTAAAACGCCCAATCGGGTGACATGATCGGGCGACATATTCGCCCTCTAGAGGGAACGGTAGCCCGAGGTCGTTGGTAGTCCACGATATACCCGACGTCGAAATATCCCATGCATGGTATCCGCGTATCATCGAGTGATATGGTGTTATCCCCCAGGGTCTTCAAATAAGACTTCGCAGAGTCGACCAACAGCGCATTCAGGGATAGAGACGCTGCAATAATCACAGCAATAATCGCACTTACCCCGCAGATGAAGATCGTATGGGTCCTTGTCACCTCGTGAGCGCTCCTTCAACGCGTTGCCAAAGGTGGCCTGACGGCTTTTCGTATCAGCGGAGGAAAGATTACTGCATTGGGATAATCTCATCTAGTGGCGCGAATCTAACGGCCAGACTTCCGCGCATTAGCACTGAAGCCCGCTAAAATCCGGCATTGCTGCCGAACTCAAGCGTCACTAGACGGCGAGCCAAGGGCGCGAGTGGGTGCGGTGGGGCAGTCTGTTAGTTCGCCAGCGCGCTGACCACCTTCCTTGCACCGCCAGCCTGCGACATCATTGCAGATTGCCCGCCCAATCGGCAAAGGCCAGATCGTCAGAGATGAGCGACATCGACGCGCCAGTTTGAACGAAACGGATTAGAAATCCCTTATCGATTGCTTCGCAGTCCAGATATAGCTTCCTTCTGGATCAGACTAATATAGTAAACGCATGGCCTTCTTGATATGCCGATTAACCACAGTTCTTGCTTTGCGAGAACGTCATATAAAGCGCGTCATCGATTTCGTTTTAACGGCCGCGGCCATTGTAGTCCTGTTACCACTTTTCGTCATGACTTCACTGCTCGTCCTGTTCGACATCGGTTCACCCGTGGTGTTCTGGCAGCAGCGCATTGGCCAAGGCGGCGGCAGTTTTCTGCTTTACAAATTCCGAACCTTGCGCGCGCCATTTGATGCCGACGGCCGGACGCTCTCTGAGGATCAACGCCTATCGTGGATTGGCCGACTACTCCGCGATACTCGGCTCGACGAACTTCCGCAATTGTTCAACGTGCTGGTCGGTGACATGTCCTTGATCGGACCACGGCCGCTTCTGCCGCGCGATCAGCCGACGAATGAAACGCTGCGATTATCGGTTCGTCCCGGTATCACCGGCTGGGCGCAGGTCAATGGCGGCAATATGGTGACAGCCAATGAAAAAGGCGCGCTCGATGAATGGTACATCCGCCATGCCTCACCCTGGCTCGATTTGCGTATTGTCGGCTTAACGCTTCGTTTCGGCTTCACAGGCGAGCGCCGAAGCGAGCACGCATTGTCCCAAGCGCACGCCGAGCAGAATGCCAGTTATTCTTGGACGTTTCCTCCCCACTCGCGTCAAAGCGTTCGCGAGGTTTTAAAGTCCGCGCATACGCGGCGCCCTAGGCGTGGAGCCACCCGTGCGACCAGACCGCCGGCGGATCATCTCCCGACTGAACCGATCAAGCCGCGTCAATAATTGCTGGATCCAGGATGACGCGCACTTTACGCCCGAGCAGTTCGGGCACTATCGCAACGCGCTATCGACCGCTCATGCCCAGCCGCCGCGGACATTACAAATCCTCAGTTTTTGCATTGCAGCCTACATGACCAGCATTAGAAATGTGCTGAACGACTGCAGGTCTCGGTACGCCTTTTCCCTCTAGCAACGCGTAATCGTAATCTGCCGAGTTCCACCCTGTTCTGCTGGGACTGTTACGATCTGCTGGCTATGTTGGCAGCTCAAACTACGCGGTGGCTCTGGGACGAACACGACTGTCTCAGGCGTCTCGTCAATCATAAGGTTGTCGGATACGTCAGGCGGGACAATGGCAATCCCTCCGTATAACGGCCACTGACCATACTGTCCGTGACGGTATGCTAAACGAAAATGCCCCGTAGCATGGAACGAGTGCGCGCCGAATCCAATGCCGTGCGCATTCACTTCCAACGGTGCAGCCACTAGCATCGCCAATGCTGGCACGACCACGGTCGCAATATGTATTATTTTCATGACCACGTCTCCCCTGTCTCCCCATGCTGCTATCATATCGCAACGCCGGCCTTGTAATCTACGGATCGGCGTTGGAGAGCAGGTTGTTGTGTCCTGCTGTGCAAATACGCTGGGAGGTCTGCCGATGAAGATGCCTGACGCAGGCCGTTACTAAAAAGACTTGGTACTCGCTCACTATGCGACCACGCGCGAGCGCTGTGTCGGAGTGCCGATCGCCGCCATGCCCTGGTCTGGGACAATACTAATCGAACGCGCTCGCTCGCAGATGCAGGACACGGCTTTTCGAGTTGCGAGTTGTACCCTGCGACCGTTTGGAAATTCTATATAACGCCGGACAAACCGCCCGCGACTTTCAAGCACATACTTCGTGCCATTCGGAAAGTTCGTCGGTTGGTGAGGGCGGCGAGGCATAGGCAAGCCCTTCCGTGACTAGCGCCCCTCTTTAATTTTTACTTTGGCGCGCTGCCCTTTTCATTTTGATATCGTGACAAAACCAAAGTTATCCCCGATTTGCACCGGTGGGTCGTGAGCGATGAACGGGAACAAGCAGATGAATTATCGCCTTGATATAGCGGTCATATTCCAGCGGGAGCCACCTTGGCCGGCTTCAACTACGAACTCGGGCTTTCGAAAAACATTGATCTGGGATAATGCACCTCAAGAGCCGTTGTGGAGCATTATTTAGGCTTGTTTATCGTGTTGATTTTACTATGCCTAACAACCGGGATACCCGACGCATCAAAATGCGCGAGAAGTTCGCCGAGCTAAGAAGCGCGGCGATCGCCGATCTTGAACGCCGCGGATACGACGTGCGGAATAAAACGCCGGCACAAATTAGACTGATACTTAAACGGCGCCCCTCGAAGCAGAACTCAGACGCAGGAAGTGCCGAGCAAGGGTAGCTGCCCAGCGATATGACGCGAGCGACGTCGGGCATCCGAACAGGCACTAGATCGCTACATATGTTTGTTCTTCGCTTGAATGTCTGCTTTGGTCGAAACGACAAACGCGGCTAGCGCTGATGTCCGAGACCAATACCAAGCTTGAGGGCCTGCTGGCGCAGAGCACCAATGGTGCGCTTCATCTGCTTAGAGATTTTGACAACCGGCGTCTTTGCCTTCGAGTGCGTCTTCAGCGCGCGATAATCCTCTTTGGTCCATCGTACGCGCTTAGTACCTTTCTTTGTCATTTTACTATCCTCTTGTTTTTCGGAAGCGGCAGCGTGTGTTACATACAAACCGACTTATTGCCAAATTGTTTATCACAACTATAAACAACTACCGTAGCGGGACACCGTAAAGAGCAGCCATATCGCTGTTCGGAATATTGCAGATCACGATTGGTATAATTATTCTTACGCGGAAGATGGTGCTTGAATGGGAGATCTAAGCCAACCAATTGAGTACACATGCCTATAAGGGCATGCTCCATTGAGGTTTGCGCTTACAGCAATGACGCTTGCAGCCACTCTTGTGGATGCGCCAGCGGTAGCCCGACACGGCTATTTGAAAATTCATCGTCCTCATTGGCAAGGCGTATGCAGCGTATTCAGCCACCATCCATGCACACCGACGGTGTGTAGTGTGTTCCACCGTGGACCTTGCATACCGGAGATCGAATATCCGATTGGACAAGACCTTCAGTTGACCATCATCACGGCAGCCGCCGATGCCAATTCGGGCGACGCAAATGGCAATCCCACGGCTCATGCCGACGAGCGCAAAGCGCCCACGGGTAAAACCCTGAATACGATACGCGACATCTTCGATGCACTACGTGAGTGTTGGATTCCACCGCCGGAAAACGAGGCACGCGCCAATATGCAGATGTCAGTTCGGTTCAGCCTCAAGCGCAATGGAGAAATCATCGGCTCGCCGCGCGTGACCTATAAAAGTCCAGACGCCTCGTCAAACATTACAGATGACTATCACGGCGCGATTACAGCCGCGCTTAATCGATGCATGCCATTACGTCTCTCTCATGGACTCGGAAATGCTATTGCCGGCCGGCCGATTTCAATCCGATACGTGGATAATCGAAAGTAATAGCCGTTAGGCGCTCTCAATCGAAGTAGCCCCTGAATGCGTCTCAGCCGGTGTCTGCTTCTCCCCGAAAGCGACCGATTTTCCGCACTGCTACGAATTGGCGATATCAAATTGCGACCGAGGCACCGCAACATGAAAAAAGAAGACCCGTCATTCAACCTGCACAATGGCCGCTTCGGTTATGCCATTGCCTTGCGGGTTGACCACGGTGTATCCGCTAATCGACCGCACATGTTCACGGGTTAAGCCGTGACCAGAATTGCCATCGTGCACTAGCCAATTGCTGCCGTCGACCTGGCTCATCAGAACAAACACGTGGTGCTTGCGAACCGCTGCCATCCCAGGGGCTGGCGACGTGCGCGGAAATTCCCTCATCCAATTAGATGCCAAATTAAGATCGGGGCGAACATGTCCGAATAAATAGCGTGATGCTTCGCATCCGCAGAAAGAATGTGGACATTCGGGTGGCCTGCCGCCGACAACAGTTGCGCGGCCGTTGCTGTCGTTAGTATCGGCCACATGCTGGATTGCGGCGCGATCCGCGTTGCGGGTTATTCGGTGCTGTTGGTGCCCTGTATCGGTGGGAGTCACAATGGCGATCGAACTAGAATCGACCCGGCTGGACATGTTGCCGCTAGCACAATTAGCGAGTGCTAGGGAGACTGCGCCAAGGCCAAGCACGCGCGCAAAACAGCGCAATTGGCCCTTGCCCCCAAATCTGTTCATCCTACCCCCCGCTAAGCGGTTAGAATCCGCATTTTGTGGGACCACTCGGAACCAAAAAACATGGCGTTTTCTGGACCGCCGGGACCCCCAATGGGGGGGTGTGGATAACTATCGGCAATGCGGTCGAACGGGCCGACCTACCGCTCTCGCTCGAAAAGATGGGGCCTGGAAAAGCAGGACCACGGGGGTTGTTGTTACCCCCGAATTTAATTGTGATGGGAAGTGCGCCGATTTAATAGCAGCGAATGATATTTACGGATTGCTTTTCGTCGCCACCCCGAGGAACCGTTACGGTCTGCGAGCGGCAGCCCGACGCATATTCATAAACTCTAGGATATCGATGCACCGCATCCCAGGGTACATCATATGTGTAGGTGACATGCTCCGACATTGCTCGCACATCGTCCACATTCGCTTCGACACTCGAGGGCTGTAGGCTCTGATTGATGCCGTAGAATCCCCCTGCTGTCGGCCAGAGAGCCCAGCCTGCAGTGCGTTGGCGGTGATCCCGCAGCGATGAGAAATTTGTGTGAACTCCTGGTCGCATGGCTGATGGGTGGGAGACCGAATGCGTGGAAACAGATTTTCCTCCTGGCCCCGACCTGCCGAATGACTCATTTGGCGCAAGCGTGAGTACTAGGCTAAGAGATGCGATAAAGGCTGTCGCAGACATTCTATGTATCATCGAACTCCCCGTTTCTTATGCTACCAAGCATGCATTCCAACGCATGCTAGCTCGGTCTCCTTGTGCCTATTAGATCCATCCGTTCGGATTCCAAAACCGTAGAGCCGCGCTTCTTGCGTTCTGAAGCGACGCCGTCTTACGGCCGCCCCCAAGCCAGAAGGTGGTATCCTACGGCTCAAACTGGACCGAGGGAAGGGGCTGAATGCGGCTTTGGGCAGAAGTTCGTTGGCGCGGCCAAGGTCACGTAATGGCAGGGTCCGGCCGTGCTCATGGCCATGTACGTGCGGCCCTATTCAAAGGGACAGAACGACTTCTGCGACGCGCAGGCGATTTGCAGATCCTCCGCAATAAAGAACACCGAAGCCAATTAAAATTTATGACACTTGCACCCGTCGTTCAGGGGGTCCAAAAAAATGGCTCAGTCATCTGAGCCCATATTGGAGCCCGACGAGTGCCAGATAAGCCAGGCCAAGGCGAGAATTGACGGAACCAACGCCAGGAGGATTCCTATCAAGAATGGATTCTTCACTCGTTTGCTCCCGAAAATTTAGGCAACGCTATAACGACGTAAAAAAATCCGACGAACGCCCACTGTCTGGGCTACCCGCCTAAAATGTGTAAGATGACGTATGGCAAGTCACGACCGATCTTGCACTAACGTTGATATTGAGACTTTGCTTCAAATATCGTTTTTATTTGCGCCCGCTTTACGCGCCACGCGTGCTTCACAACAAATTGGTCGGGGCGATCACAATGTCAGGACGGCTCAATCAAGCCGCATCAATAATATCTGGATCAACGATGACGCGTACTTTACGCCCGAGCAGTTCGAGCAATATCGCAACACGCTCGTGACCGCTCATACCCTCGTAGAGGCCACAGCAGTCCTGGAACGCGCCGGCAACAATATTAACCTTGTCGCCCGGCAAGAAACGCGGTCGTCGCTCAAGCTGCACGAACCCATTGACGTCTTCCCGGCGCCTCAATGTCTCGAGAACCGAAACCGGTAATGCAGCAGGACGGTCGCCATGACGGACCAGCCTGGTAACGCCAATGGTTGAATCGATCGAGAGCCAACGCTGTGTGGCCATATCGACCGCAACGAACAGGTACCGGGGAAATAGCGGGGCCGCGACCTTTTCAATGCGGCGTGCATGCCGGCGCTGCTTGAGATAGCGCGGCAGATAGGTCTTAAACCCTTGGCGCCCTAAGTGCCAAGACGCCTTTGTCTCTGCATGGGGATGCGTCTGGACGACGTACCAGCGCGAACTCAAATCACTAGCCATACCGAAACGCCTGCCCTGCAACTTGGCCCCTGAGCGTTTGCTGGTGGCATCCGCCAACAGCACCCTCAGCTTTCTATTATGGTAGCCTTGTAAGGCTACCCTCATGCGCCGTCACTTACAAGCCTTTGATTTATCGAAGTAACCCGCGGATCGCGTTAATGATGAAGGGCAAAAATCCTGATGACCGCGACCTACAAAGAGCGTGTTTGGGATGATAGTTCGCTATTGTCCATGCCGTTCAGGGTTTGTCTGGGAAATGTCAGCTTACTGACGCAGGCAGGGCAATGTCCTCGAAATGGCAGAGCTAATTCAACCGCGGGAGATCCGCGATGGGGCCGGACGTCCGTTATTTTATGTCGTCGATTGGCTGCCACCGGATTTTGGCGCTGTCGGTCAATACGCAACGATCTTCGCGCGCGAATTCGCACGCGCGGGCCGCCGCGTTCATCTCATTGGTTTAAGCAGTGGCAAAGCCGACGTGCACAGCGAGTTCTGCGGCGTTGGTTCACTCGAAGTCAGACGCATCTCAGCGAGGCGCTACGATAAATCGCGCCGATTGAGCCGTTTGTGGTGGACGCTGAAAACCAATTGCCGGCTGATGTCTACGGTTATCAGTAATCCTGCATCGCGCGGCGCCGACATTTTGTTCACCGGCGCGCCGCCCTTTATGTTGTTCTTCGCCGTCGCCGCCAAATATCTACGCGGCGCGCGACTAACCTACCAAATCACTGATTTTTATCCGGAAGTTCTTATCGCTGATGCGGGCCGCCGTTCGCTTCCTTTGGCATTGATTGAGATCGATTACCTGGTTTTTGCGTCGGCGCGTCGATGTTTTTGAGACCTTAGGCGAGGACCAGAGCCGCCGCTTGATAGCCGGCGGAATCCCTTCTGACAGGATTACGCTAAAGCGCGATAAACCGCCGATCGCAATCACCGGGCGCGAGCCGCCCATGAACCGGCCGCCCGAGCTAAACAGACATTTGGTGTTGCTTTACTCGGGGAATTATGGGGTACCCCATGAGATCGATACTGTTGTTGACGGACTTATTCGCGATTGCCGCGAAGGTTCCGGCCGGTTTGCGCTTTGGCTCAATGCGTCAGGCAGTAATGCCGACATTGTCGAAAAACGCCTTCGCAAGGCTGGCGTGCCGATTGCACGTACCCAGCCAGTTGCACTCCAAGACCTTCCTTCTTTGCTTGCTGCAGCCGATGTCCACCTAATAACCTTGCGACCGCGCTTCTCGGGGCTGGTTCTACCTTCGAAAATTTATGCGTGCCTTTCATCGCAGAAGCCTATTTTATTTGTTGGACCAGAGGATTCCGACGTTCATCTTCTTTGTACACAGACTAAGGATTTGTCTTACGAGCGCATCGAACCGGGCGATGTGGTCGGTTTTTGTGCGGCGCTCAATCGCATTACCAGATCATTAGAGACAACAGCATGATCCCTATATGGATACGTCACATCGATTGATACGGTCATACCCATGAAGATTTGCAGTTAAATAGCGGCGATAGCAATCATCTGGATGGAAAGAGAATAATATCATGTCCGACTTAATCTTAGTCGCGGGAGCCGGTGGGTTCATTGGCGGTCAACTGGTTCGCCGTCTTGAAGAGCGCGGTTGCGCAGTGCGCGCTGTGGACAAAAAACAACTGGAGAACTGGTACTTCCGTTCGTCGTTGGCAGAAAATATAGTCGATGACCTACAGAACAAAATTGCGTGCCAACGCGCGACGCAGAACGTCCGCGAGGTCTACAATCTTGCCGCCGACATGGGCGGGATGGGATTTATCGAAAACAACAAAGCACTGTGTATGTTGTCAGTGCTCATCAACACTAACTTGCTGATAGCATCGCGCGACAATGGCGTGGAACGGTTCTTCTTTTCATCCTCAGCCTGTGTCTATCCAGACTACCGGCAATTGCGCACTGATATTGCAGCGCTCAAGGAAACCGATGCCTATCCCGCGATGCCCGAGGACGGATATGGTTGGGAAAAACTTTTCAGCGAGAGGATGTGCCGGCATTTCCGTGAGGACTTTGGGCTCAAAACGCGCATCGCGCGTTACCATAATGTATACGGCCCGTTTGGCACGTGGGACGGTGGCCGCGAAAAGGCCCCGGCAGCGATTTCGCGCAAGGTAGCCACAGCGGTGATCAGCGGCGCACAAGACATTGAGATCTGGGGTGACGGTCAGCAGACACGCAGTTTTATGTTTATCGATGATTGCCTGATAGGCAGCGAGATGCTTATGCGATCAGATTTTGTTGAGCCGATAAATATCGGTAGCGATGAAATGGTTAGCATCAATAAGCTTGTCGAAATTGTCGAAGATATTGCCGGTATAAAACTCAAGCGACGTTACAATCTTGATGCGCCGAAAGGCGTTCGAGGCCGCAACAGTGACAATGCACTCATCCGCAAAGTATTTAACTGGGAGCCATCGATCAGTTTGCGTGACGGAATGGAGAGGACCTATCGGTGGATCTACGATCAAGTGAAGGCTCGCGCGGAAGGCCGACCATTTATCGCCGCTTATGAATGAAAATGAGTACCTAAGTGGCCGGTCAGATTTTCAAATTTGTCGGCCGCCGAAACTGGTCGAGTTCAAATTTCATGCCTTTAGATGAAGCTGATTTCGAAATTAAGGTTAACTCACCTTCGACGTTGCACGCTTTCACGGACTTCCAATAGCATCCAAAGCGTTGGACTATCCTATGGAGTCTTTATGGCCTCGTTTGAAAATTTATTGGCCCCTGGATCGACCGAATTGCCCGATTGTCGGTGCGGAGCTGAAATGCGCCTATTCGGGGTTAAGCCGTGCGGGGATACGGAAATCCGTATTTTTAGATGTGATGCTTGCCATCATGAATTTCAGTTGATGGTCTGGAGAACTGCCGAAGAGCTAGGTTAAAAGATCGCCTCCATCAGCGGCCTTTCCTACCATCCGATTGAGTCAAGCAACCTTGAGGACCGCAACTACTGTCCGTAGCGTCGATGCCGCTGCTGGAAGGCGCGGATTGCTCGTAGGAAATCGATGCGACGAAACTCAGGCCAGAACACGTCCGTAAAGTAGAATTCGCTGTATGCACTTTGCCACAGCAAGAAACCCGATAGCCGGATATCGCCACTCGTCCGGATAATCAGGTCCGGGTCTGGCAGGTCGGGGGAATATAGATACCGCCCAATCGCGGTTGGGGTCACCAGCTCGATCGCCTGTTCAAGTGTTTTCCCGGCACTAAGCTGATCGCGCAACAGCGATTGAATGGCATCGGTGATCTCCTGCTGCCCGCCATAGGCTGCCGCGATTGTTACATGCATTCCGTCGTATCCCTTGGTCGCGGCTTCCGCCGCGCGCACGGCCGCAAGCGTCGAGCCCGGCAACAGGTCAAGTCGCCCAACTGCGCGCACACGTATTCGCTGACGATAAATCTGCGGATCGCTCGCCAGCGCCAACAGCTTGTTTTCGACCGCCGACAGGATGCCTGAAAGCTCTTCTGCCTGGCGCTCAAAGTTATCAGTCGACAATACCCAGAGTGTGATCGCCCCCATCCCGAGGTCGACGCACCAATCGAGCAGGTCATCGAGTTTCTGAGCGCCCGCCCTATAGATTTCGTGCGGATTGGTCAGGTTGTACCGTCGAGCAAACCTGCGATTGCCGTCCAGGATAATTCCGACATGGCGGGGCAGCGGTAGGGCTCGTACCTGCGCGAGCAGCCGCTGCTCGTAAAGGCCATAGATCATTGACAGCGCGGGCAAACGCAAGATCCGCCACCGCATGTCCCGCAGAAACAACAGCCATTGCCCACCGCGCGTAAGCGCATGATCTCTTTGCATGATTGCCGTTTATGTCACAATACAAGCCTTTTTCAGGTAGCCAATTTGCTACACGAACGATGTCAGAACAAGTAGAGTTGCCAAGCCTGGGGAAATTAATTGCGCCAGTAGCAAGGCGCCATCGGAAGGAAAGTGCAATGAACTACGCGGGACGCTCCTCACATTCGCGCGCGCTTGCTACTGCGCTGGTGCTCATGGCATCGCTTTTGACTGCAAGTCTTCTGCACGCGCAAAGCGATAGGACTCAAAGCCTCGCACCCAAGGGCGAGCTCCGCGCGGCGTTCATTGTTACCAATTCAATACTTGTGACCCGCACCCCAGAAGGACAATTCAGCGGTGTATCGGTCGATATAGCAAATGCATTAGCGACCAGCCTCGGTGCGTCGCTTCACCTGGTGCCTTACGACAATGTTGTGCGTTACAACCAGAGCATCGGCAAAGACGAATGGGATATCGCCCTCGCCCCGCGCGATCTCTCACGCATCGACCGCCTTGGCTTCAGCGCGCCCTTCTTGGAAGTCGACAATACCTACGTCGCTCGTCCGGGCAGTCCGCTGATTTCCGTCGACGACATTGATCATGCCGGCATCAGAGTGGCCGTTGCCGAACATTCATCAGCCGATGGATTCCTCACCCGCACATTGAAAAAGGCCACGATCGTTCGGTTGCCCAGAGGCATTGAGGAGGCACGAGATGCATTGTCCTTTGGTCGCGCCGATGTTTATGCCGACAACGCTCAACTCGCCTATCGTATTGCCAGCGAACTTCCAGGCGCTGTCGTTCTTGTGGGCCGCTTCAGCTCGGTGCAGATGTCGTTTGCCGTACCAAAGAGCAATGCAAGCGAACTTCCAGCCCTAAACGAATTTATCCGCAAAGCCAAGCATGATGGCATAATTGCTGACGCTATCAAGCACGCTGGCCTGCGGGGTGTACGACCAGGGCGTTAATGCTGCAAGCTCCCGAATATTTGTCGCATTAAAGTGTGGGACAAATCATGGCTACCGCTCGCGATCCTGCTGCCGGTGTATTTGCTGATCTTCCCGATCCGGTGTTGGCGCGCCTTCTCACGAAGGCCAAACCCAAACGAACCCGATTGATGCGGCAAAAACCCTATGGCTTCAGAAAAACAGGTTTCAGAAAACCGCAATGATAAACTTGCTAAACTGGTCGCGTAGGTTGTAATGGCACCTTTCAAACGGCTATCGGCAAGCCGCTACTTGCATATCAAGAGGGAGGATTTTAATGCAACGCCTGCGCCGTATGGTGGAGCCGATCATCCGGCCCCTCATTCGTTGCCATTTGCGCTTCTCGCGCAGCAAGACGCTTGGCGTGCGCGCGATAGTAATCGACGGGACTGGTCGCGTCTTTCTTGTCAAGCACAGTTATATAAGTGGCTGGTACCTGCCCGGTGGCGGAGTGGAAATCGGCGAAAGTGTTTTATCGGCGCTCGCGCGCGAACTCGCCGAGGAAGGTAATATCCAGTTAACCGGCGTACCGAGGCTGCATGGGATATTCTTAAATAAACGCATTTCGAAGCGGGATTATGTCGTATTATTCGTCGTACGCGACTTCCGCCAAGACGAGCCACCGCTACCTGATCTTGAAATTATCGCCCACGGATTCTTTTCGCTGGATGCTCTGCCGGAAGAGACAAGCCGCGCGACACGCGCCCGCATAGCCGAAGTATTTAACAGTCAACCGGTCAGCGAATTATGGTGAGATCGATATAATTCAAAAGCAGTGGCATCGCGGATGGTATCCGCAGCCACTAACAAATAATGGATCTGACAGAATGACAATCAATTCCATAGCAAAATTTTGCAGCGTAGCCGCCGTGGTCCTGGTCGTATTCGTCGCGCTGGGCCCCGCCAATTTGGCGCCCCGTTCGGAACTGGGCTGGCAGTTCGACCACTTCGCCGGCTATTTCGCGCTCACGTTGCTTGTGTGTTTTGCTTGGCCGCGGCCCTTCGTGGTCGGGGTAGCCCTCATGGTCCTCTCAGCGATACTGGAAAGTCTGCAAGCTTTTACACCGGATCGCTCGTCCAATCTTGTGGCCGCATTCTGCGGCGCAGCCGGGGCGTTGGCGGCAGCTCTGCTTGCTGATCTCTTTATCCGAGCACGGAGGCAGCGTGCTGGCTAGGAGGATGCCGCGGTTGCCTTTTGAATTGTTTGGCATGTCTGGAGATAAATCTCACAATGGAAAAGCTGTTCGTAGAAAAGAAAGCTGTGATCGGCATTATCGGACTTGGCTATGTCGGGCTGCCGCTCGCGCTTGCCGCCTGCAAAGAGGAAATCTCAGTTGTCGGATTCGACGTCGATCCGGAAAAGACGTCGAACATCAACGCCGGCAAGAGTTACATCAAACATATTCCAAGCGAGGTGATAGCCCGTACCGTCAAGGGAGGGTGGTTCCGTGCTACCACTGATTTCTCGCAGATCGCCAAAGTCGATGCGATCATCATCTGCGTTCCGACGCCTTTGACGGCGCATCGTGAGCCAAATCTCGCCTATGTCGAGGCCACGGCCGAAGCGATCGCACCCTACATCCGACGCGGTCACTTGGTGGTGCTGGAGTTCGACCACATGGCCAGGAACTACGCACGAGGTGATCAAGCCGATTCTCGAGCGCGGCGGGTTGAAGAACGGCAAAGACTTTTATCTCGCCTTCTCGCCCGAGCGCGAAGATCCGGGTAACCCAAAATACACCACCGCGGCCATTCCAAAAGTCGTGGGTAGCGACGATCCGGTCGCCCGGGCACTGGCGACGGCCATGTATGGTTCATTCGTCAAAACGATTGTTCCCGTGTCGTCGACTAAGACCGCGGAAGCGGTGAAATTGACCGAAAACATCTTCCGCGCGGTCAACATCGCTTTAGTCAACGAACTGAAGATCGTCTACGACCGCATGGGAATCGATATCTGGGAGGTTATCGAGGCCGCGAAGACCAAGCCGTTCGGCTACATGCCGTTCTATCCGGGTCCCGGCCTCGGAGGTCATTGTATTCCCATCGATCCGTTCTACCTCACCTGGAAAGCCCGCGAATACGAAGTGTCGACGCGCTTCATCGAACTCGCCGGCGAGATCAATACCTTCATGCCTCATTATGTCGTGGAGCGCGTGGCCCAGACGCTCAACGAGCGCACCGGTCGCGGATTGCGCGGTGCCAAAGTCCTAGTGTTGGGCGCCGCCTACAAGAAGAACGTCGAAGACACTCGCGAAAGTCCCACCCTCAAGCTGTTCGAACTGCTGGAAAAACGGGGCGCGATAGTCGATTTTTACGATCCGTATGTCGATCGCATTCCCACCACGCGCGAATATCCGCAATTCGCCGGTCGTGCCAGCGTCGCATGGGATCCCGCCGCGCTTAGTGATTACGATACCGTGCTCATCGCAACTGATCACGATCATGTCGATTACCGCACGTTGAGCAAGCATGCGAAATTGATTGTCGATACACGAAACGCCTGCGCGCGCGCTGGCGTCACAAGCGATAATGTTGTCAAATCTTGATCGGTCCGGCCATCTCTCTTCGACTTCTCTAATCGAGCCGCGCGCTGCCCTGCACCGCCGCCGTTCTCGTCGATGAAGTCAATGCCAGCCAAACCAAACGCCCATCTAGGCGCGGCGCACTCCCATGGTGCGGCGCGATTTTATGGGGCCCGATTTTTGACCTCAGCGGCCGATTTTAAATTAGCGAGTGGCCTCGTTTAGGGTAAAACGTCCAATCGGGTGACATGATCGGGGCGACATATTCACCTTGTAAAGGGAGCGTTAACCCGAGGTCGTCGGTAGGCCACAATAAACCCGACATCCAAATATTCCATGCATGGCATTCGCGTTCCACCGAGCGATATGGTGTTATCCCCCAAGGTCTTCAAATAAGATTTCGCGGAATCGATCACCGCAATGTCCGCAGCCGGGAAGCGAAGCTCGCAACCTCGCCGGGGGCATGTGGCATATTAACCAAAAGCTGCAGCCCGACGATTATGTCGTAACGACCAAAAAGGCCTATTCTGTAGCCGATATGAAGACTAACCTTACCCGCAAAAGCACAAAGCTTTTAGCTTCCCCCAGGAATTGATATAATGTATCCTAAATAATTGAACTAAAAGGCGAGTTTATAGACTGACTAAAGTCAAAAAAACCGTCTTCGAGTGGGTTAGTGCTCCAATGCATATGCCATATTCGCTGAACAAATCCCATTCTTCGGCAATCCGTCCGGCATTAAATTCGCTCGATGCGGCGCCCGCCAAATCGAAGGGCACCATGCACATAAGTACTATTCTCACAATATACGCAGCAATTGAGTTTCTGGCTGTGGCCTGTTCAGCGTATTTTGCGAGCTTAATATATCATTTCGCAGTTTTGCGGGCGTGGCCAGACGTCACACACTACACTGTCGCGGCCACCGCCGTAGCCATGTTGGTTTTAGGAATATCGTTAGCGTCCCGCAACTTCGTTGCGGTTCGCAGACAAACCCGACACGTATTCGTGTGGAGGGGTCTTGGAGCAGTCGCGCTGTCGTTCCCAATTTTTTTGACAATTCTCTACTTCACGCATTTTGTGGAACTCTATTCACGCGGCACCTTCTTATTCCAGGTTGCTTGCGTTAGTATTACAGTGATTAGTATGCGCGCGCTGTTCTATTCGTGGCTTCAGCACGCGCTCGTGTCCAATCAAATTGAAGCTCGACGTGTTGTCCTGATTGGCGATATTTCACATTGTTCGACGTTCACTAATCGCCTGAAAATCAGCGGCATCCAAACCGTCGCCATGTTTCATTTGCCCAAGCATTGCAGGATGAAGGAGCCGATAATTCACGAGATGATTGCCGAGTGTCGATTGCTTCGAGTAGATGACGTTATCATTCTAGCGAACAATAAATTTATGCCCACAATGTTTGACCTCGCCTCCGCCCTGGCGGAGCTCCCTGCGGGTGTCCATGTTATCCCAGTTGACGCGCTTAATGTATTTGCATCCTCGCAGATTACTGAACTCGGTACTTTGCAAACGATTCAGGCATATCGGCCTCCGCTGTCTGGATTTGATTTATTTATCAAACGGTCATTCGACCTCATCGTCGCAACTATCGGCTTGGTTATACTTTCGCCGCTACTTCTGATCGTTTCAATTGCAATTAAGCTTGATTCCCCGGGACCTGTTGTCTTCCGTCAGAAGCGTCACGGCTTCAACAATGCGGAAATCGAAGTTTTAAAATTCAGATCCATGACCACAATGGAGAACGGGGACCAGTTCACCCAAGCTACTAAAAACGATCCGCGCGCAACACGTGTTGGTCGTATCATACGCCGTACTAACATCGACGAACTACCGCAGCTCATTAACGTTTTGCGTGGTGACATGTCGATTGTCGGCCCGCGCCCACATGCGACTGCTCACAACGCGCTTTTCAATAATATGATCACACCATTTTCTCGGCGGCATAATGTTAAGCCAGGAATTACAGGGTGGGCACAAATAAACGGATACCGAGGAGCCACTGATACGTTCGAGAAAATGCAACGACGCATAGAATATGACCTTCACTACGTCGACAATTGGTCATTCCTGCTCGACATAAAAATCATAATTTTGACGCTATTTTCAAAGCACGCCTATACAAACGCATACTAAAGTCTGTGCCCAGATAAACAATTGAGTAGTTTTAGCGACCATGATCCTCCATGCACGGAGGTGGGTCATACGATTTGAGCTGAGCGATGAGGATTCGGCGTTTCTTGAACCCCTACTACCGAAGAGCCGAATTAGCGCGCCCAACCAAGGCTGTGACCATGGATCAGTGATGGAGGATGAAATCCGAAGAGTTCAGTGCGGCGACCCCCGTCAGATTGATTTGCATATCCTCGTGATTGGCACTGATCGATTCACTCGAGCCAGTTGCATTGGCGTATACCATCGTGCTGCCCCTGCTAGTCACAACGTCGATAGTATGGCCGGCGATGTTATTCGGCGTCGATGTCAAGAAATTGATGGTTACGTGTTGGGCATTGCTGTTTAGGCCGCTGATTGCCGAGAAGTCGATCTTATCCTGCCTGGCGTTGAACCCAACTGATGGTATCGTGGCTACTGTGCGTGGACTGATTAACATTCGAATAGGCAACCGTGTTGATTCCAGTTGCCGAGTTTTATCGTGTCGCCGCTGCCGGACAGTCTCGTCACCGTCAGATTGGCGTTGGTGAGTGTCAACGTGTCGTTGCTGCCACTAAGGCTAATCCCGGAGAACCCGCTAAAGTGAGCAAGCTGATTGAGGTTGACGCTCCCGCTGTTCCCGGTGAGCGCCAGCGTATCGCTGCCACTGCCAATCAGATTGTCCGCAAGGTTGAGCGTGGAGCCGGAGCCAATCGTCGCAACCACCGTGCCGGAACCACTGAAGGTTACCGTATCGACGCCGGTGGCTGATACCGAATCGTTCGAACCCGTGACGTTAACGCTGTTACCACTGCCCATGATTGTGAGGCTGTCATTGCTGCCGCTCAGCTGAATGGCGTTGCTACCGCCCGTGAGGTTCACAATGTCGTTGCTGCCAGACAGAATTACGGTGTCATTGGTGTCCGTAACGGTCAGGCTCGTGTTGTTCGCGGAATATGTATTGCTGCCGATCGTCGGATCGATGGGCTGCGACATCGTACTGACATTGCCCGCCGCATCGGTCGACCATGGCGGTGAATGAGTATGAGCCGGCGGCCAGCTGACCAGTCGTAAAGTTCCAGGCGCCTGCACTGTTTGCCGCTACTGTGCCGAGAACCAATGTCGCTTCGTACACGGTCACCGTACCGTTCGCCTCGGCCGTACCCGCCAGGGTCACGGCATTCCCGTTGGCCGGTGAGTCCGAACTAATTACCGGTGCCGCCGGCGCAGTCGTGTCGATCTGCAGCGTGCCCGCCAGGGTGGTCACCGCAGCGGTCAGGACGGCGGCGTTGCCAGCCGCATCCGTCACGCTAGCGGCATTGAGATTGACCGCCGTGACGGCAAGGTCGGCGGTGTTATCGCCGGCCGCCACCGTGTAACTGAAGGTCAGCGCATTGCTGCCGGAGCCGCCCGTGTAGGTGGCCGTGCCGCCGTCGTTGAGCTTCAGCGTCGGCGTCCCGCCTACAACCGTCACGGCCTCGCTCAAAGTCACCGTCAGGGTGACGACGTGGCCCGCATTGAGGTCGCCGGTACCATTCGTGATGCCAGAGCCCGACGCCGCAACCGAGGATACAGCCGGCGCCACAGTATCCACTGTGACCGCCAAGGGCGCCGAGGCCGCACTGGTATCGTCGGTCGCATCGGTGTCCGTGGCGGTGAAGCTGTGAGCGCCATTTGCCAGTGTGCCGGTGACAAAGGTCCATGCCCCGCTGGCGCTCGCCGTCGCCGTGCCGAGCTGCGTGGTGCCGTCGAACACCGCCACCGTGCTGCTTGCAGCAGCCGTGCCGGTCAAGGTCAGCGTCGTCGCATTGGTGATGCCGTCGCCCACGATGCCGCTGTCGGGTGAGAAAGAGGCGATTACTGGGGAGGCCAGCACGGTGGTAACTGGAGGTATCGAACCATTCGCAATTTCGACGATGAGCGGGTGGTCCGTAATGCCGACCTGAATCTGTTGAACGTTCGTGTAGGTCGCAATCGGCGTCGTGCCTGATAGTGGATCGAAAACGGAAACCGTTCCTTCCACTTGAGCGAAGGTCACCGTAGCTTGGTCGACCGGCGCCGCAATTTCCGTCGGGGTGGCTAAGTTTGAGTTCCAGATTTGCGGCTCGGCCCAGAATACGAGGTCAAAGGTGCCATTGCTCTTTTCTAGCAATAGTTGATTAGCATGAGGTGCAGTGAAATTCGTTACAGTATAACTCAGGCTTCCCGGGGTGAATGACGACGAGGCGCCTGGATCGTTCAAAATGGTCGTTAAATTGTGAATGGCGGTCGCGGCCAATTTCGGCGTACCGTCGTTGTTGAAGAGACCAAAATGATCCTGTGGATTGCTGTTCGTCGGGTCAGACGCTTCATCCAGCAGTTCGTAGATATAGGTCTGTGAAACACCATCCTTGAAGGCGTCCATCAGTGTATCAAGCGTGTATTTTGCTTGTACGGTCTGGTCTGTGCCGCTCCACCCATCATTCGGGTCGGTATTATACCCAGCCTCGGTGATTACGGTAGGCAAGCCCGGCGCGTCGAGTTGCGCGTAGGGAAGCAAATAGGCCAATCCTTGTTGCGGCGGTTGATCGGAAGGAACGTAATCATGTTCGTTCGCGTAATTGGCCGCTGAAGACAGGTTTCCGAGCGCGGCATATTGTGTCGTATTGGTATTGGCGAGCGTGAGGTTGTAGATGGGTACACTATTCAGGTTCGGATCCGCACGGACCGCAGAATAGAACGCCTGTTGCAGCGTGCCTTGGTCTGCCAGTGTTGTGCCGCCATTGTAAATTGCCGGATTGTCGTTGGCTTCATTTATCCCCTCAATCGCGGCTACGCTGCCAGGATGAGCTTGGACGAAGGCATCCATCCTACTGATAAAATCGGGAATATTGACCGTATGATCCGAATACTCCGGAAGTATAAAGTCGAATTTGACACCAGCAGCTGCTAGCTGTTGAAAAGGCGTTTCCCAGCTTGCGAAAAAGCCGTCGCGGACATTATTTACTCCAAGGTAACTAAGGTCGCTCTCCACCAGTGCGACGTTTGCATAGGGAGTCGAAGAATAGCCCATATGGACGTTGACCCCGATTGATTGCAGAAAGCTGGTGTCGGACACTGCAGCGGTCGGGGTGCTCATGAAAATCTTCTCCTAATGCGGGCCTCGCATTTGGTTGCCCGATTGAAGTTGCTCGAAACTCATCGAAGGATATTCGGGAAAACTTTTGATCCGATTTTGCAATTTGCTAAAATTGTATGAGCGGTCGTTAACTTTGCTGCTGCGAATTTATCCAGCGTGCGCTGAGGTTCTGACCACGACCAACGCCAAATAGTTAAAGGCGCGAGAGGCCGGCAAAAGAATTGGCTGTAGCGATACTGACAGAGCAAAAGATCGGGAAGAACGTGACAATCTGTGCCGTAATCAGGCAGTGAGCCTGACCGACTATTGATGTTGGAAAACCGAGCATCGCGGGCGGCGCAATTGGCGAATGGTCAAGGAAATCGAGGCCCCTATCAATTACGCACGCCCTTTTCTCTGCGCCATTTTCGTGAATGACAGCTGACTAAGATGGATTCGCCGATACAGAGGACGATCCATGAGGACGCGGAGACGGTTTTCGGGAGAGTTCAAGGCCAAGGCTGCGCTTGACGCGATCCAGGGCGCTAAAGGCCGAGGAACGCGACGCCACCAAGCGGGCGCTCGCTAGTTTTGGTAAGCCGTTCGGTTTCGAACTCTATCGCGGCCGCAACCTATTTTCGTCGTTGCCGCATTACGATCGCAGCTGCCACCAGTGCCCAGCTCGGCGAGTTCTGGAGCCCATCAATTTCGACCAGTTATTGTCTACGTCAGTGGGTACGGCGGTCCGAAACCGAGCGGTAGATATCGACTAGCTGGTCATTCAGTTTTTCGAGATCGAAACTCGCTTCCACATGTGCCCGTCCGGCACGCCCCATAGGGCCCCAAGCTTCCGGATGATCGGCAAGCCAAAGGATGGACGATGCCACCGCTTCAGGGTTTCCAGGCGAAACTAAAAGCGCCGACTTACCGTCTCGCACGCTTTCGCGAATTCCACCAGTTGTAGTCGCAATCACAGGCAGGCCAGAGGCTTGCGCTTCGGCCAAGGCAACCGACTGGGTTTCTTCCTCGCCCGAAGCGGTCACGACGCTTGGCAAAATGAATGCATGCGCAGCTAATAGCTTCCGTATCACTTCATCTTGCGGCAATACTCCGAGGAATTCCACCTTATCAGCAAGGCCGAGCTGCTTTGTCATCTCCTCAAGCTCATACCGCAATAAACCCTCGCCGATAATTTGATATCGAATACCGGTAACTTTGTCCTTAATTGAGGCGACGGCACGCAGCGCGTATTCGACGCCCTTAACCTCAACAAGGCGAGCGACGGTCAACAGCCGAAATTCGCCATCAATTGACTTCGTTCGCTCGAGAAACGCGAACCGCGAGAGATCAACCCCCATCGGCAACTTTGCAATGCGATCCCCGGATGCGCCGAGCGTAATGATTCGGCCTTTCAGGAACTCCGATCCCACCGTGAACAAATCGCCTTGACTGAAAAGTTTTTTATATAGGTTTGGTCCGTGGATCCGGGGCAGCTTGTTCACATCATAACCGTGAAAACTCGTAATGATCGGCCCGCAGAGCGCGCCGAAATTTCGCCATGCAATCGCACGCAGCCCATTCGGACCGAAATGAGCATGAATCACATCGTAGGATGTCGGCTGAATATTCGCCGGAGGGAGCAGCTCGTGGAGCGAGATAAGATTGCGTACCGGACGCAGATAACGGGGCCTATTCAAACTATTCACGACAGCTCCGGGGTCCCGCCATCCCCAGCGGAGGATCCGTGTTGCAACGCTGCGCAGCCGCGCTAACCGATCGAGTGTCGGTGTCTGATACTGGATATGATCAAGAAGTCGATAGCGTTCGATGTCCGCGTGCTGCGCTTCGTCCGGTCGCCGACCTCCGCCCCGCGAGTAGATGTGAACATCATGACCACGCTGCAGCAGACCCACGACCTGATTGAGGATAAAGGTCTCCTCGACAGCCGGAAAGTCATTGACGAAGAATGCGATCTTCATGCAACCCTAGCCACGGTATTTGAACGAGGCAATTGAACAAGCACCGGCCTAGCTCGTCGCAACAGTCCAGCGACTGGCCATTGCTTCAGCCAAAAGGGAACGAAGCGGTCTATTATCACTTGGGATCCGTCGATAAAACTCACCCGCTGCCAGGTTGATGCCCCCGTCAGCAAGAACAATGTCAAGCGCCTCGTTGCGCGCAACATGGATTGTCTCTTCAGACCAGTCGTGCGGACGGCCAAAAGGAACGGCAAAGATTGGCCGATACCCTCGGAAACGTGCCAACGCTTCAACATTCTTGCGTAGATCGTTCTGCTGCCATCTTACCGGCATCAGGGAGAAGCGTTGGTGCTCGTGGCCGTGGGCGCCGATGGAAAATTGATCGCCGTCGAGGCCAGACAACCAGTCTGCTGAAACGAGCCGCGAGCTCAAATTCGTAACCAATGATGCGAACTTTTCAATTTCTGTTCGCACCTCATTGTAGTAACGCGCATCAGCCGTCAGCCGTAGTTTCAGTGCCCTTTCCCTGAGGTGGCCGGACAATATGGCCGGCCCTCCGGCATCTTCAACAGCGCACAGATAAGACAAAATTGGAAACCAATATGTGCAACGGCCATCTAGATAAGCGCTGTTGATGAAAAATGTCGCCGGCAGACCGCGCTGGCGCAAGTAGGGGACCACATGTTGTGCGATTGAAATGTCACCATCATCAAAACTCAACGAAGCACAAGGTCCATGCAAACATCCCCGTTTGAGACGGCCGATCGCCTCGTGCAAAGGAATTATTTGAAATTCTCGGACCAAGTAGTCGACTTCCTTTTTGAATTTTTTGAGGTGGGTCCATGTGTACTTGTGATGAATGTAGGGATCGAATATTGGCGTAATCTGATGCCAGTTAAATATGACCAGAAAGTCCTTATGACTTCGCCTCCAGCGAGCTACGCGGGCCAGTCTAGTAATCGGATCAAGCAGGTTTGCAACGATTGAGCTAACCCGAAAGGCCATAAGGGTTCTCGTCACTTCTTGTGGCACAAAAAAATCCTGTCTCCCATAATCAGACCATACTTCACTGCCTCCCGACCAAACGCAGTGTTTATCTGAATTTGGAAGCCCGCATCAGTCAGTCGTTGAGCAAAATCTCGACCATATACCCTAATGTGGTCACTCTGACCGAAATGTATCCAACGGATTGATCCGTCTTCATAAGTATTTTCGCAGCCTTCGATGATCGGCACAATCGCAATTAAAATGCCACGTGGTTTCAAAATTCGACACATCTCCGATAACGCAAGTCTGTCATTTACATATTCCAGCACATGGCTGCAAACGATGATATCACAGTAATTGTCACTGAGTTTGATCGATTCAATATTCAAATTGAGGTTGACATTTTTATCGTAAAGATCAGCACTGACATACTGAACACCCGGCTTTTTTAACAAGCGCGTCACGCAATCCTCAGGTGCGAAGTGCAGCACCACACTTTCTGAGCGGATGAGAGGAGAATTTTGGAGCAACAATGCGAGTTGTCGATGTCGCTCAAGTGATCCACAAGATGGACATAGTGCGTTCCATCTCGGCGGGCTGCCAAACGCTTTAAAAAAACCAACAAAGCCGCAAAGTGGGCATTCTTTCTCAGATGTTCCGTTCGCATTCCTAACCACATCTTGCATCAAATCAACATTAATATCGTGGCTGCGTTTATCGCGAAATAGCCGAGCCATATTCCGTTCATAAGATACTCGAGTGTATAAGCGCGGCGCGACATTTCTAAGTATGGATTTAATACTCATCGAGCATTCCTCACTGCTTCCAATTTCTCTAGCACCATCACCATATCAGAAATTTCCCAAAGCTTAGGAGTGAGTTCCACCGCCATCGCGGGAGTGATCTTCAAGGTTTGATGGTTGCGCCAAATTGTAGTGCTGAAGCGGCCTTCAACTTGGCCGGGCAAAATATCTCCGATCAGCTTGTCGAGTTGAACGGGGTCGCTCGGACGTTTAAGACGCTCGCCGCTGTCATCGTGGCAGTATGCCATCAGTCGCCCTAGGGCGCGACTAGGGCAGCGTTTCAAACTGTACCACTGCAAAAATTGCTCGACGCGGTACGAAATTGGCGATTGTTCGACGCGTACACAATGGATTGAGAAATCTATGATATGCGGCACTTTGGCTAGCGCGAGATCATCAGCAAACGGGGCTTTTGCCAAATATAACAAATAACGCGCCCTTTTCGATAAGTATTATGCAAATATCACACAGACGCGGCCATATTTGCAAGTGAACACGCAAGCGAACGGCAAATAATCGCTACGCATCCTGAACGCGATATACGAGGCTATACATTGTCACTGAAACGCGCAGCAATAGCCGGAGCTAAATGGACTGCGATCTCAAGCAGTGCAAGCGCACTTATTCAGTTTGGACAACTTGCAATTCTTGCTCGGCTGCTCCAGCCGTCCGATTTCGGTCTTATGGCGATGGTAGTGCTGATGCTCAACTTTGCCGAACAATATCTTGATGCAGGAGTTAGCAACGCCATTATCCATCGGCAGGAACCATCCAGAGAACAGCTCTCGTCTCTGTATTGGGTCAATATTATTGTTGGTTGGCTGATGTTCGGCGCGATGGTGGTGTCTGCGCCACTTGCCGCCGCTCTTTTTCACGAACCGCGGCTCAATTCGCTTGTTCCTTTGGCGGCACTGATATTTCTGATCGGGCCACTCGGATCACAATTTCAGATCCTTCTGCAAAAGGAGCTGCGCTTTAGGACCCGTTCTATCATAGAAATGACGAGAATCATTGTTGCGGGAGTCATTTCAATTGGCGCCGCCTTCGCGGGCTATGGCGTCCTTTCTCTTGTATTCGGCCTGCTCAGCGGCGTCACCATCTCAACTGTCCTGTTAGTAGGCATCGGATGGCGACAATGGCGTCCCGGGCTTCGGCTTCGTCGCGCCGATCTTGAGGGCTTTCTCAGTTTTGGTTTTTACCAACTCGGAGAGAGAACGCTTAATTATTTTGCCTCGAGAACCGACCAAATATTAATCGGTGCGTTCCTCGGCGCTCATGTTCTGGGTTACTATAGCTTGGCGTGGAATTTGATTGTCATGCCTGTAAAAAGAATCAATCCCGTTTTAACAAGCGTTGCATTCCCGTTGTTTGCCACGATTTAAAATGAAACCGATCGCTTGAAGCGTGGATTTTTTACATTGCTGCACTTGCTAACCATGATCAATGCTCCGCTTCTTCTTGGATGTGCGGCGACGGCCCCCACGTTGATTCCCATTGTCTACGGCGAACAATGGGCGCCAAGCATTTTCCTCGTTCAGGTCCTTGCAGTCGTTGGCTTGTTTCGGAGCATGCTCAACCCGATGGGGGTGCTGATGCTTTCCAAGGGGCGGGCAGACCTTGGTTTCTTTTGGGATGTGTGCGTGGTCGTATTGCAAATTCCCGTCGTGAGCATTTCTCTTTACATTGCCGGACTTGCGGGCATTGTATGGGCCCTCCTAGGCCTGCATATCGTTTACTTTTTCGCCTATTATTGGTACGTCGTTCGAAAATTGTTGGGCTCATGCTTTAAATTATTCCTGACTAGCACGGCGGTTCCTTTTGGTATTGCCGGAACGATGGCAATATTCGTATGGTTGCTTTCAAGTTATCTCGCTAACAACTCACTTATCGCGCTCGGTATCGAAATTTGTGCTGGTGCATTTATATACGCTATATTGGTTTTTTTGCTGCAGCGCGTTTGGTTGAGGGAACTGTCGCAGCTATTTAGCAGCAGCTGATACCGCGTTCAGAACTTATTGAGCCGAAAGATTTACGGTGGCGGGGGCGGCCGCTGCCGACGCGGTTGATGCCGGCTAACAATACTACATGGCAGGGGCAATGTTGCTGCCAGCGAGGTAAAAGGATCAAGGGCGAATCGTTTCGCCTCTGCCCTGAGAGCTAGATGCGACCGCGCGATACAAGATCTGGCCTAGGATTCCGCTTCCAAAATGCACTCTATGGACTCCTTCGATGACCGCACAGAAAATCCTCGTATCGGTTTGTATTTGTACCTACCAGCGACCTGAAGTCGCGGATACAGTGCGCTCAATATTTGCGCAGCTGGGTGTTGTGAGAAATATTGAAATTATTGTATGCGATGATGACAAGGCCGGCTCCGCACGACAGTGGATCGCACCGCTGGCCGATCATGCACCCACCACCCTCAAGTACGTTCTATGCGGATCGCAAAACATCTCGATCTGTCGCAATACTTGTGTTGCCGAATCACGGGGCGATTGGATCGTATTTATCGATGATGACGAAACCGCCGAACCCAATTGGATTCGCGAACTCCTTAATGCTCAAGCCCAATACAACGCCGACGTCGTCAAGGGATACGTTAGAGGCGTGTACCCGCCCGCCACGTCGGCCTGGATCCTCAAGGGCGATCCATTTACTCGTGACCCCGGCCCTTCGGGTACCCGGGTATATTCGTTCGGAACTGGAAACGTAATGTTTCGCCGGAATCTGGTGATCGACAATAACATTTGGTTTCGACGAGGCCTTTGGCCGCATCGGTGGAGGTGATGCAGATTTCTTCCGTCGCCTGGGCGAGCGCGGTGTAAACATGGTAGCGTGTCGAACGGCGATTGTGAACGAGATTACTCCGCCTTCTCGCGCACAAAAAAACTACTTACAGCGAAGATATCGACGTCAAGGCCAACTCGAGATGATATATCTGGCTCGGAGTTCCCCGATCAAACGGCTAAAGCTATTGGGCAGACACAGTATTTTTGCGTCGAAATACGCCCTTTACCCACTCGTGCGACTTATGTCCGGAAAACGCAGCTTTAACATGTTTAGCAATTTCTGGTTTTTCATCGGAATGCTTGAATGGACCCTGGGGCGTCAGACGTTCAACCATGATTAGGGTCTGGATTCACAATTTGCTCCAGTAGAGTGCTCCGACGAGCATGGTAGCGGCTAGGAAGTTGCGAGCGAGCTTATCGTAACGGGTTGCGAGATACCGCCAATCCTTGATGTCGTCGCTGTTAAAAGCGCTTAGAGCAATAGGCTTTCCTGGCGGCGGTGCAGCGGTTCGGTATAATCGGCAAGGCGCCTTCGTCCCTGATCTGCTGGCGCAGTTTTTCGCTATCGTAGGCCTTGTTGTCATCGCAGACTTCAGTTTGGTGTAGTTGGTATCGTGACCGCATAACATAACACTGACTTCGCTGATCCAAACGTTTGACTTCACTTTGGGGACGAGTGATCTTGGGATCAGTGATCTAATTTTGCAACTGAACTCGATCGGTTTGGTGATGGCAACGCCGGTTACAGTAGCTGACCCGAGGGTCGTACCCACGCACACTCAGCCGTGGCTGCGGCCGGTCATACGTGTGCCTGTGGATAATACTGCCCTTTATCTTGCACTTCTTCTCCTCGCGCCAGTTCTGTTACGTGAATTGAAAGTGCGCTTGTGGAAGTGCTCCTGATGCACGGAACGTTCTCTTGGACGTTGGCCGAAGTTCGTCGATACATCCGCACTGCGCTCTTCGGCCGTACGGTAACGATGTGCAATCGGCGTGCTATAGTTTCCTTCACATTCGATGACTTTCCGTTGTCTGCCGTGTCGAACGGCGCACGGCTACTGGAGGATCATGGCGCATGCGGGACATTCTATATGACGGGCTCATACTGCGGACGGGTCATCGATGGTGTCCCCTATTATGGTGCAGAAAACCTGCCGGCATTGACTGGCGCTGGACACGAGATCGGTTGCCATACGTTCACTCATCCTCGCGTTTCCAAGCTCTCGGCGGCTGCGCTCTATAGTGAGCTTGAACTCAACGCGGCCTTTCTGGCTCATCATCTGCCCGGCACAAAGTTTCGGACGTTCGCTTATCCGTTCGGTGACGTTTCATTCGCCGCTACTATGCGATTGCAATCGAGATTTGCGGCGTGCCGCAGTAGCGAGCCTGGCCTCAACATCGGGATGGCCGATCTTGGGAGGCTCCGGTCCATCCGCCTTTACGATCGCCTCATCGGGCCTGACGCCATTTCGGACCTCATCAAACAAGCCGTGACAAGGAGCGCGTGGCTCATTTTCTATACTCACGACGTAGACAAGACACCCTCAAGGTTTGGGTGTACCCCCTCCCTGTTCGAGCACGCTGTCAAATCGACGATTTCGGCCGGCGCAGAAATCCGCCCGGTTGATGCTGCACTCAAGGCGGTTACCGGTCCACTTTGACGGGCCGCCGATGTCTCAAAGACAATCTCAGCTCAGATTCTTAAGGAGCCCCAATTGGAGTAACTGCTGTGAGCTGTTGAACCTGGTCGATATCTCACACATAAAATTAAGCGGAGTTTCCTGTCCAACACGTTCGAAGTAGCGCTTGTATTCGTCCCCGACATAGGCTCGGCGAATGGCTTCCTCGTCTAGTCGTCGACCAAAGTCGCCCAGAAACTTAAAGTGCAGCAGGGCTCCATTGCCTGCGGCCACACGCGCTCCTGAAATAAAGTGAGCCGCTGGACCGAGACACATTTGCTCGTTCCATCGGACAAGCGGCACCTTGTTAAGCATGGGCGCAACCAGTGGCCTCAGATTTTGCAAAGTCGGTAACTGCTTAAGGTAAGGCACTCTCCTCATCACTTTAACAAAGTTATCAAGTATCCACCTTCGGGTACGAGCTGAAAGTCGCCAATCGAGCAGCTCTGGGAAAAACGTTCTCAGCCGCGGTCCTCCAATAATAATTGGAACGTCGCTATGAGATAAAGGTATATAGCGGTATCCACTTCGGTCAAAAAACGGGCAAGCTTCAATTAGAGATTGTCCTTCGTGATACTCGACTTCTTCAATGTTGCCTTCCGAATACATGTCAATCATTATGCAGGGTAATGCATTGTCCTTTCTACGGTCGAGTTTTTGACAAAACTCAGTAAGAGGCAGCGTTTCTGAATTCGGATAGACTAACAATTCATCCGCGTCGACGATCACACACCACTGATTTTGCCCGTAAGTTTTTAAAAGTGACTCAATCCAGTTCATTCCAGCCCGTGAATTAGCCATGTTCTGATCGGTGAAGAAGACGTGGCAATCGCTGTTGCCTTTCAGAAATTCAACTGTATGATCATTGGACCCATTATCAACTATAAAAAACCTAGCAATTCCAAGCTGTCTATAATAATTTAAAAAATATGGTAATCGTCGTGCTTCGTTCCTAACCTTCATAAACAGTCGGGTTTCAGCCTCGGCATTAGAGATAAGATTCTTATCTAGCCGCTCGAGCCCACTAAGATCCTTTAACTTTGGTGAATTCAACATTTGCTGCGCATCTGTTAACATCGTTCGTCAGGTGGAGGGGTGACACTGTTACCATTTCATTTTTTGGTAGAGAAGGCTTGAACACGATTCTATTTTTAAAAGAAACGCTTTGACAGTGGGCACCATGCTATGACGATTGGGCGTTTTGTTGCCTTTCTCAGCGATTTAGGTATGAGGAACAAGACTTTTAACTTGATTGCCCTAGCCAGTCCGACCGTGCTCGTTGGACGAATCGAGCCGCAAAAGCACGAATTTAGATTTCCGCAGCGGTCTCAAACAAAGGTTTTCCTAGTCCCCCGATATATGGGAACACCGGTTTAAATTCATGTCGCGAATGAAACACGTAGTTATCGTTGGAAAATACTATCCGCCGGAACTCGGAGGAGTTGAACGCTACACGAGCAATATCGTCGATGCCATTTCTCATAAATTTCGCGTTACAGTTGTCGTTCATAACAGGCAGCCTGACGATCGCATCGAAAAGGAGGGTAATGTTACGGTTTTACGTTGCGGGACTCCAGCGATCCTTAGTTCGCAGCCACTAAGCCCATCGATGTTTAGGCACCTGCACGCACTCGAACCTGATCTCGTGCATTTCAACGCACCTAATTTCTGGGGTGCCGCGATGTTGCTATTGGTTCGTTACAAAGCTCCCCTGATCGTAATGCACCACGCGGACGTCTTCGGACGTCCTATGCTCCGGCGCGTGGCGATGCCAATCTACAGACACCTCGTTCGCCAGGCGACCTGCGTCGTTGTAAGCTCCTTGAAGAATGCCGCAGCCTCGAAAGATCTCCCACGGGGAGCTGGCCCCTTTGTCGAGATTCCATATGGGATCGATGCACCGGCCTATAAACTTGACGCTACGCTGCGCGACGAGCTAGCCATTCAGCGACGGCAGCGCTTTGGCCTCGCACCTGTCGTTGGCTTCATTGGACGGTTTGTGCGCTACAAAGGTCTTCCAATTCTAATCGAAGCGTTGGCCCAACTCGATGGCGTTCATGCCTTGTTGATTGGAGATGGACCTTTGCAGTCTCAAATAGTAGAGCAAGTTCGCGCAGCCGGAATATCAAACCGCGTGCATTTTTTTGGCGCCGTTGATGAGCTGAGCAAGATTCGCGCGCTCGCAATGATGGATCTTTTGGTGTTGCCCTCTGTCGATACGACAGAGGCATTTGGCCTCGTTCAAGCCGAAGCCCAACTGATGGGCCTACCAGTCGTGGTCTCTCGCCTGCCGACTGGCGTGACTGACGTGACCATCGATCACGAGACCGGCCTTTTTGTTCCTCCTAGGGATCCTGATGCGCTCGCTAAAGCAATTGCGCAACTGATTGAAGATCCCGATCTTGCTCGGCGACTTGGGTCTTCCGGATACCAACGCGCGCTCGATCATTTTACGTTAGCCGTTTTCAATCGTCGTATGAGCGAACTTTTCGACGTGGTGTTATCCGGTCGTTCTCTTAACCATCTTGCAGAGTTAGGGGTCAACGTAGTACCGCAGGCATCTGGATGCACCAAGTAGAATAGTTGCAAGATTTTGTCACAAAGCTCCTGGCGCTAAAATAGCTCTAATCAGTAATAACCGTCCCGCGCTCTGCGCCGATGCCACGATAGACGTCCTCATAATGCTTGGCGACACGCTGGAGGCTGGTCTCGGATTTTATCCGGGCAAAGGCAGTCGCCGCCGGCAAGGCTTTACGGCCATCACGGATGCGTTCGGCGAGAATCGTGCGCAGGGCCGCGACGTTGCCGGGTTCGCAATGCCAGCCCGTACGCCCGTTCTCAATCAGTTCTGCAATACCGCCGATCCGTGAGCCAATCACGGGCACGCCGAACGCGAATGCTTCGATCACGACCAGCGGACACGGGTCAGCCCAGATCGAAGGGACGACCAATATGTCGATCTGAGAAAAGAATTCAGCTGCCGGAACGACGCCGAGCCAATCTACCGGTAAGCCAGCGGTCTGTGCCCTCAGCGCCGACGGATCAAGCGGCCGTAAGATGTTGCCAGCAACGAGCAGCCGCCACCCTTGGGGCGCAAGCCCGGCGACCGCATCGAGCAAAATCGCAATTCCCTTTTCGGGTGCGATCCGTCCAATAAAGCCGATTGTGAAAGGCGCCTCCGGCGAGCGCAACGAACGGGCCGAATAGTCCTTTTCGGTGACCGATGGCGGATTCCAGATCACCGATCGTCTTTCTGGTGGAATATGCCCGAAAAAGCCTTGGTCGAGATGGCGCTGCAGCACATCTCCGCTAACACCCACGACAGCCGAGGTGAGACGGCTGAGCCACCGCTTAGGCTCAGTGACACGACAAACAAGGCAGATTCCACCGCACATCCGCCCATTGCGGAAGGCGCTCGCTTTGGCACAAAATAAATTGAAGTCATGCAACGTATGTACGATCGGAATATTGCGCTCCGCCGCTGCCTTCCAGCTGGAAACTGCAAAGCCGACCATGCTGTGGCTGTTCACGACGTCGGGACGGAACGACTTGATAACATTGCGGACGTGCCGGACAGTGATTGGATTCCAGCTTTCTAGGAGCTTATTGATATATCGCACCGGGACCGTGTGTTTCGACCGATCTTCGTACCAATACAGATTGGCATGACCCATTCGATGGACGAGAACGCCATTTTCCTCGCGCGGCGGCTCATATTCCCGCGTAAGCGTCGCCACACCGACATGATGACCCGATCTCGCCTGTTCTTGCGCGAGGACCGCGACGAGCCGTTCGGCCCCCCCGAGTAAATTCGGAGGATAAAGAGCACTCAGGTGAAGGATTCGCATAAGTGCTTAATCGCCAGAGGTCAAAATTACCGGACCAATAGGTTCTGATATACTTATTTTCGCGCTTGACGCGCCGCCACATGAGCTAAACATAACCCGATTTCCAAAGATGTCCACCAGATGAGAGGCGCCGAAAGAGGCTAATTCGACACAAATTTCCCGATCCCTCACGGAATCATAGGTCCAAATAACACGAGTGACGCCTAGACTTTTCTTGAAGGTCGCGGTGATAATGTTTCTGGCCGCATCAAATTCAAATCCATATTGATCACAGGTCGCCATTATAGTAACGAGAGTGCGGAAGACTTTAGCTGCTTCTTTTGGCCTAAATTCGTAATCATAGAGCCCAAATTTGTGCTCTCGATCGGTTATGTCCAGCCCGTCGTCAATGAGGTCATATATCGTAAGGACCTTTGCGTTCGCAATTGCAGCCGTCAGCATTAATCGCGCAATCATGATTGCTTGACGTTTTCGCACTTTGTCAGTCGAATTCAGCTTTCACAAGCCAAGTTTCGCTGTAGCCCCATTCAGTAAGCCACAGGGCTCTCGGCACATCTTTTTTCAATGCAACGTCCTCAAACTCAACTATATCAGCAAGACTATTTTCTGGTGCATCTTGACGATATGGATGAAATGCTAGCGCATCGACTTGACCAAGGTTCGTAATAGCGACTAAACCGCGCAAATAACTGTCGCGGTTTTTAACGTTGGCTATCCCGGCCGCAATAATTTTTGCTCGAGGGTCAACCGCACGAATTGCTCCGGTCGCTCCCACAAGCAGTCCGCCATAAACTCTCGGGTCCCATCCCGTTTTCATGTTGGGCTCATTCGAGATTTGATACGCGATATCTAATCCGTGATAGCGATTTACGACTGCCCGAACATATCCATAAAAGGCTTCACGCTGTTCTGGGGTCCAAGGTGGCAGGAAGGATCCCCCCGTTGAAATATCCGAATGATCGAGGTGCAGGATCAATAATACCGTCTTCCCCTTCTGACGGAGGCCGCGGATCAGCGCATCGTATTGCTCAAAATTATATCGTCCTGCTTTCTCAAGCCCATCCCAAAAGATATCAAATCGGACGACCTGAGCCCCAATTTCCGTGACAAGTCTGATATTTATTTCGGGAGGATTTCGTCCTTGATGAGTTGTTACCCCAAACCTCGGGAGATCGGCACAGCTTCCACTACGCTGCAACTCTGTGAGACGTCGCTCAAATAAGCGGGATGGCGAGGCCGTGAGCCACTCATAGAAGTGAATACCAACCAACGCAAACACGCTAACCAGAAAAATTAGTATTGCGCCAAGAAAATACCTTGCCACCAATCTCATTGCCATCCGTTTTCCTATTTACTATTTAATCATAATCTGCGCCTACCAGCTCAGTCTATAAAAATGTTGCCTTGAGGCCTTTTATCTAAGCTAGGCTATTGTATGCACGTTTGCTATTTTATCCTTCCGATCGACATGTGGTGCTGTGTGGGCCAAGCCAAAATGAGCGCCGTCTTTTTCTCGCAAACTAGCGCGGTCCAGAGGCCCAATCTCCGTAATTGGCTGGTCGGCGAGAATTCCATACAAGCATGCAACTCGTAGCGCATTGCCGATTAGCGACATCGGATAACGAGCGGCAAAGATTTGGACTTCACGCTATCGAAGGGTAAACTTTACAAAGTATCTCAGATACAGGCACGGCCGGCGTCAGACAATGATCATTTGTTTTGCCAAAAACGACAGAGCGAGGATGCTTTTTCGGGAACTAGCAAAACTCGACGCAAATTACATTGATTTGGGATTTGTTCAGCCGTCTAGAAAGGCCAAACTCCTTGGCTTGATAGCCTCGCTAAGGCCAAGCGTGCCGCAGACGCTGATAGATCTGGATTTTTCACCGCAAGTCGCCAGGGCTGTCGAAGCACAGAATCAAGCTTTGATTGAGCGCGTGCCTTCCGCGCAGGCTGTGCTCTATTGGGGCGCACAATTTTCTCCCGTGAAATATTCCAACAAATCAATCCCGTACTTTCTCATCACGGATGGCCCTTTTGATCCAAAGGACAATGATTATCCACCTGAATGGCGTCCAACCCGTTGGCGCAATGAATATTTTCGTCGGCAACAACGGATTTATAAGGGCGCCCGTCACATCTTCACCTTATCAGATTGGGCACGACAGAAGCTTTTGCACGTCCATGCCTTAAGAGAGCAAGATGTGACACGCATCGGCTGGGGCCCATTACACGAATTGGAAAAACCAAATTTTGTGAGGGCTAGTGGGGACTATTTTCTAAGTATCGGCAATCGATGGTTCCTCAAGGGGATGGATGTTATCGCTGCGGCGGCAGCCAGATTCATAACGACTTTCCAAGTTACAGAACAATTATCGTAGGTAATCCAACCGGTCTTACTCTCCCGGCATCACCCGCGGTCATCACGATGCCGTGGATGGTACCGGGCATTGTCGCGCAGGTGCTAATTTCAAACGCCCGTGCATTGATTGTCGCATCGCGCTTTGATGCTTCACCCCATGTGGTTTTTGAAGCCTTACAGACAGGAACGCCCGTCATTGGAACAGAGGTTTGCGGCATACCGGAAGCAATTCGCTCGCCATTGGGGGGCGCGACGTTTCCGCGAAGTGACAAACGGGCTCTTGTATCTGCGATACGTCGAATTCTCGATGGCGACGAGAGTGAGCAAAGGCACAATGCCTATCAGGTCTCCATTGATGCGGGCGGATGGAGAAAATCAGCGGAAATCATCTACAAGACAATGTCTGAAAGCTTAGCTTGACCTACTGGAGACGCGAGATTGGATACAACAATCTGCGCGTCGCCGAGATAGCTCAAATCATCGCGTTTCGCATCAGCGGCGCCACCCTTCAGGATCCTCGAATTTTAATGCTATATATTACATTGGGTTGATATGGGCTGCGGCATTTGTTTTGCTCGAGGCCACGGTTCGAGTTTGGCGTAGATTTCTAGCGGGGGGCCCCTGCGCACAAACTGGCAGTTGGCGTACGGTGATATTCTCTGGCCGCCTCTTGAGGATGGAGGGACCATTTTCAGTTTAGGCATATCACGGATCGATAAAGTAAGTCGCATGCGACTGGATGTAAAAATGCTCAAGCGGCAAACCACGCCGATCAATGATCGTGACATGAAACTCGCAGACGTGGTCGTAAATGGCCGGTTCCTCAGTCAAGAGGTCACCGGCGTTCAGCGTGTGGCTCTCGGAATTCTAGCTTCCATCGATGAAATTTTGACTGACGCAGATCCGCAGGTTTGGCCCACCATCGAAGTCCTTGTTCCGCATCCTGTCGATTGCCCACCAGCTTGGCGAAGCATCTCGATACGCCACGCGCCGGGGGGTGAAGGCTATTGGTGGGAGCAAGTTACGCTTCCCCGTGCCGCTGCCGGGCGATTGACGGTGAACTTTTGTAACCTTGCCCCTGTCGCAGCGCCTGGCCTCGTCTGCATTCACGACGCAAACATATTTACTATTCCCGATAACTACTCATGCCAGTTCCGTTTGGCCTATCGTATCTTGCTTCCGCTGATCGGCCGACGAGCAAGGCGGATAGTTACAGTTTCTCGCTATTCTGCAAGCCAACTTTCAGCTTATGGCGTTACGGCAGCGGACCGCATTATAGTGATTCCGAACGCTGTCGATTACATTCGACGTTCGGATCCAAGGCGATCGCGGCTTGCCACATCTAGGCTGCCGGACACCTTCGTATTTGCGGTTGGAACCATGTCTGAGAACAAGAATCTAAAGCTTTTGCTTTCGATTGCCCCACAGCTGCAAAACGACGGAATTAGTCTAGTAATTGCGGGCGATATCGACGATAAAGTATTCGCGACGGGCGACACGCCGCTTCGCAAAGGCCTGACGAATATGGTAGCGCTTGGGCGCGTTGACGATGACGACCTTTCGCTACTTTACCAGCGCGCACTCTGCCTGGCCTTTCCATCAATCGAAGAGGGGTTTGGGCTGCCGCCCCTTGAGGCAATGAGTTGTGGATGCCCCGTCATCTCATCCAATCGCGCCAGCCTTCCGGAAGTTTGCGGTGATGCCGCCATTCTGTGCTCTCCTTTCGAACCGCAACAATGGCTTGCGGCTATTCGTCGGATTGCAGCCGATTCCTTGTTGCGGGCAAGTATGGTAGATAGGGGTCGAGTGCAGGCGGCGCGCTATAGCTTTGCGGCGTCAGCGATGGCGTGGTTGAAATTGATCAAGGACGAGCTCACCAGCGCAGAGCCTCAATTACTTTCCTACCCCGAAATCAAGTAGCGAATCAGGTAGCGTTCCGAAGTGGAGCAAACGTATTGCGAACGATAGGCCCGGCAAGCATTCAATCAAAGCAACCGAGGGGGCATCGATTTTCTATGCCCGGCTGGAAAAAAGCTTTCGCATTTTTATTCGGCTTTTGCATCGAATTCAATATTCTGGTTGGTGGTGACCGTGGCGCACTTGCACTCGGCAATAACGGTTTCCGCATAACCGACCTTCTTTCGATCGCCGCGGTCGTTTTTCTTGGATTTCAAATACTTGTCCGCCGTAGCCTCATAAGCTTAGTGCTGTTCGGGCTGTTGGTAGCGACCATCATTTCGTTTCGCTTATTTGATCCATATTTCTGGCTCGAGCCACACACAGAAATTATCGTCGCACGATATGCGAGTTACGGTTTTGCAGGTCTGTATGTGGCGTTGCTCCTAAGCGATGCGCGCGCGGTTAATCTATTTTGCTGGGGACTTATTACTGGCCTCCTCGCGACTATTCCAATCTTTGTTCTTCAAGACTTTAATTTCTCTTCCACGCTGGCCGATTTCGGATTGACATCCCCCTTAGATCCAGTCTTTCGGCTGAATGGTAATGGTATTTTGTCGCGCTATACGGCACTTTGGGGTCACCCCAATGAGGCCAGTCACGTTGCCGCTCTTGCTTCAGCGGCAGGTGCGTACTTTCTCATAGTCCACCGCCGCTTTCTCCCAGCGGTTCTCGTCGCGGTCGGCCTCATAATAACTTTTTACTACACGCAAACCCGCGGAGGATTTCTCGCTGGGGGCGCCACTCTCGGAATTTCGTTACTTTTCTGGCGGCAGAGGGGACTTCGAAGTTGTGAAGCCCTTCGTTGTTGTCGGTGCGCTTGCGTTCGGTGCGATAATGTTATCGCAATTTGATATCTTCGCTTCTCGTTTCCTAGACGATCCGACACTCGCGAGTAATTTTACCGACCGCCTCAACTCGACGCTAGCCGGGGCGCAAATGATGCTCAAATATCCCTTTGGTGTACCGATTGCAGGATTCCAAACCCTCATGGCTGAGGAAACGGGCATATCAACGCCACACGACGGTTTCGTTTATTTTTCCGCCATATTTGGTCTGTTACCGTTCGCAATTGTAATCGCTGCCTTTTCAGTTAATTTCCGCATTCGAGGAAACGAAGATGTATTTTTCGCTTTCTTCACTATGCAAATCTGTTTCTCCTTTTTGTTCGAGCAACTGCCCGCCAACTGTTCCTATACGATTGCCTTATGCATAATTCTCGCGCGTGCATTCTTGCGGACAGGCATTGCCCGCGAATTGACGCCTCATGCGGTACTCGCCGGCGCTCGTCTTCGGTGACCGTTCGTAACTGCCGGCCCGGATATCCTGCCGCCTGATTGCGGCTCCTAACGCTCCGCGCGCCAGCGTTCGTGACACGCCTTACCGGTTCTGTGCCAGGGACGGGGTTTGCTGGTCCGCATATGCTTTGGCCTCTGCCCTACTCCATCAGCTCCGCATCTGCTGACCCGCCGCTCTACGAAAGGTTCTGTGCACTATCAGAAAACTATACAAAATCACGATTGCAATGGCTCCCTCAATCTTGATCACTCATCGCTCGTGTGCATACATCACAATTGGGATTGATGGTAAAGGTTTCTTTTTCCCAGTCAGCTCTCGGCTCTCAGTGCCACGGGCGGCTGTCTGGTGGCTTTATACCGGGTACGGCTAAGTCGTAGCCCCGCTGATGCAAGGTCCTCGCGAATGTGCGGCGATGATTTACCTCAAGCTGATTAAGCGCCTGCAGTAAGCGCTCATGCATCTTCCAGCCGGGACCAACCAAAATATCTACCGCCTCATTATAAAAGTTACTTCCGACCAATTCGACAAATTCGTTGGTCGCGCTCTGTGCCAAATCATTAGGTAGTTGATCATACACAGTTAGGGCAACACGGTTACGTCTAAGCGCGACCCAGCCTTCATTTGGACCAAGCCTATACGACATCCGCAGATAATTTAGAGAGCTCGGGTCGAAGCCGTTTTTGGTGACTTCCGTCGAATATAATGCAAGCCATAAGAAGGGATCAGCGGGCGAGCAGGAAAGCGAGCCGCGGATCGAATTGTCGAGCGATGATTTAAATTTTTGCACGTCGATGGATTTTTCAGCGCCGCCAGAATTCGCCTGCTCCACAATTCGAAGTCGAATTATTGCTGCGCTCCATAGAGCACGTGGATGGCAACGCTCGAGCTTTTCAGTTGCTTCCACGATAGGCATTTGCCCCATAAGCGTCTCGATTTTGTATGGCGCACCGGTGATAATGTTATTTGCAGTGAGTTCAATAGACGTCTGCCGCCAAAACACCGGAAAATTCACGGCCCCCCAAATGACTGTAACGCAACCAAAAACGACAAAAGGGATACGATATATAATGCTGTAGCGGCTACTTGTGGGACCGTGAATCTTACTGCTCATTCCGTATAGCCATATCGCGCATAATGCTTATTATAATAATAACTCTCCCGATGACTTTCGTAGCGGCCGAAAACATTGCATATCAACTTTGTTGAGTACAACGCCAAGCAGATTGTCACGGACACCTTGTGCATGGCCGAGAGCATGCTCCACGACGTCAAACTTCGTGCGACCCCATTCAATGACATAAACAAATGAATCCATCAGATGTGTCGCCGCATGGACGTCGATAATCGGTGCGAGCGGTGGCAAATCAACCACGACATAATCGTATTTTTCACGAAGTTGCTCAAACAGTTTCTTCATTGGTGCCGAGCTAAGAATTTCATTCGAATGTGCCAGACGAAATTTTATCACCGCCGGTAAGAATGCCATATTAATAGAGGGCTCAGTCCAGACGGCATCTTCGAGAGAAGCTTTTTCCGCAATGACTTCAAGCAGCCCAAACTTGGCGCCTGGAGTGAGCGTACGGGACAAAGACGGGTTGCGCAGATCGCAATCAACTAAAATTGTCCGCGCGCTCACCTGCGACATCAACTGCGCGAGTGCAACTGCAACCGTTGATTTTCCTTCGTTTGGCATTGACGAGGTGACGCCAATGACCCGGTTGCTCTTGACAACTCCGTTCAAATCGGCGGCAAGCTTAATCGAGCGGATCGCCTCGGTAAAACGCGAAAATGGCGCATTGACGACCGTCCAAAGCGCATTGTCGCCACGCACGATTGTCCTTAGATCAGCAGAATTCGGGGCATTCCCGGCACTTGAAGATAATGCGACTGCCGGTTCGGCTTTATTGGAAAGCGATGAGGCAATAGCATCGATTTTGCTCTTGCTCGACTTAATCGATCCATGCAGATCTGAAACTAACGAAAACGAGCGGACCGCCTCTGAAGAACGCGACAATAGTGAACTAGCGATAGTCGAGGTTATATTCTGACCGGCGCGCTCGGTCTTCGGATTGCTCGGACCCACATTCGTTTTTAGGATGTCGGGACCATCGCTCTTCTCGTCGCCCGTCAATAATGGCACGAGGGCAATGCAATCCGTCTGAAGTAAACTTTCGACTTGTCCGCTGGTGCGGAAAACGCGGTCTGACAAATCCCGCAACATCCCGATTCCAAAACCAAGAACCATGCCGCCTAGGCTCGCGATCGCCAAAACAAGAAGCGTTTTTGGATTGCTCTTTTGCAACGGTCGGGACGCCGATGAAATCAGTCTAGCTTCCGTGATTGGAAATGACTGCTGCTGTACTGATTCCATATAGCGCTGCAAAAAATTGTCATAGAGCGACTTGTATGTCTGCGCGGTACTTTGGAGCTCGCGCAGCGTAACTGATGCGGAATCGGTTTCCTGGGATTGCGATACGGCCTGCGCATAGTTCTTTCTGAACGCCGTCTTCGCGCTGCTTGGCAATTTCATAGTCGCTCTTGTAGGTCTCGCCGAGACGTTTGAGCTCGTCAAAAATATAATTGCGAATCTCGCGCATCTGATTGCGCAAGTTGACTACAGCTAGATGATCGTGCCCATATTTCACCGAAAAATCGGCTTCACGAGCGGCCAGCTCGAGGTACTGCGTGCGAAGTTTTGAAACGACTTCGCTTTTCAAAGTGTCCGCGACGGTCGCACCTAACGACGCATCGGGTGAATCTCCCTTGAGGACCGAATTGATCCGATCAAGCCGGGCTTTTGTCTCAGCTGTAGTCGCACGGGCAATAACGAGCTGGCTGCTAAGTTCGGCCACCTGTTGCTGGCCTAGCAGCGGCCTGGCTAGTATCGCCAGTGCTGACAATATTGTTCTTTGTGTTTGAATTCCACTACGGCCCGCTCGGCATTAGAAACTTGATCGCGCAATTCCTTTATCCGGTCTTGCAACCAAGCGCCGGCTCGCCGTGTTGCCTGGTACTTGGCCTCCAACTGATCAACGATATAGGCATCCGCAACCGCATTCGCGATCTGCGCGGCATGTTCGGGATCGTATGATCGGAAACCGATCTGGATTACATAAGACAGGCCAATGCGTTTGACGCTCAATCGGCTCTTGAAAGGCGCTGATCGCAGCCGGTTAAGCTCAAACTCCGAGGCGATCTGATCCTGGTCAGATTCAAATGGACTGAGAACGAAACCAAATAGCGCTCCCAGCAATCCACCGCCCGATCCGACGAATTCCGGGTCTTCGGTAAGGTGGAGATTCTTGATAACGGCGGCGGCAACGTTTTCGGATTTCAAAACTTCAATTTGGCTTTCCACCTGCGCCGTGTCGATCGGAATATCGCCTAAAATAGATTGTTGCTGGAATACCTGCATCTTGTGCGCATCAATCATCAGCTGCGCCTCAGCGGTGAAGCTCGGTCGCGCCGTAGTGACGTAAATCACGCCAAGTGCGATCGCCAGAAGAGTAACAAAAACGATGACGGGAAATTGCCGACGAACAAAGCTTACGAAAGACTGAAAACTCTCCGCGCCGGAAACAACTTCGGGCGCCGCCGGTTCGCGGTTAATGTCGGACTGCGTCTTATTCGATTGCAGCATATTGATACCGAGCACTACTGGCGCAGTGCCCACCTTTGTTAGCCGGCGACTTACTCGCTACCACACCATAACAACCTGGGACCACATTAATGTGTCCCGGGTTCCAACCCGATATAATAAAGCCAGCAGTAGCTTTGTAACCCATCCAATCATGGGCTGGCCGACACAACCAAATACCGCATTGATTGCGCCGCCAATGAGGCGGGTTGCTCTGTGTCAAGGGTGCACATCGGCGGTTTCCGCATACGAAGCTTTAATTAATTGTATCACCGAGGCGGGTTTCCTGCCAATCAAAACGGTGCGATAATCTAACTTTGTACCGGTTTAGCTATGTTAACCATAATGCAATCGGGATATTGCCAACAATTAAGGCCTATAATAACTACGTTGAAGCAAGGTTTCCTGCAATGTTATGGCCAGCACCATTAACATTATTACTTGAGAATGATTGTGCCAGTCCTGCGCCAACCAAGGCGAATACTACAATTGCGTAGCCCGGGATTTGCAACGAAAAGTCGATGACCGAGTGGGCCAGGCCTAGAATGGCGACTGCAAGCGCTCCGGTTGGCACGATCCAGGTCGCGACGGCGGATACGCACCCCCCGGATCAGCACAGCTAAGACAATCAGCCAGGCCAGACCAATCAATCCGGCCAGCGGCAACCCGAGATCAGAGGCAAGCTCCAAAGGTGTGCTGTGGGCGCGATCCCAGACACCCCACATGGAGATGTTGGCGCTGCGATAGGCTGGGAAGCTCCACACAAATGTCCCAAGCCCAGTCCCGAACCATGGATGATCGGCGATCATCCTTAGCGTCGAGCGGTAAACATCAAGGCGGCCTTCATCGGACAGTCCCTGCACGTCAAACCGGCCGCTGACATTTCCACCCAGGACCTGCAGGAAGACTAACGCGATGAGCCCGCCAATCACTAGGGCCGCGGCAACCCCGCCGTGCCGCGGCAAGTCGCGGTAGAAAAAGCCCACAAAAGCGACAATGAGTGCCATGAGCGAGAGAACGATGCCGGCTCTGGAATTCGTCATCAGCATCGCTGCGAGGCAGAGAAGCAACATCGTGAATGATAGAACGACCGGGCGAGGCATTTCAGATAGAAGCCAACGCGGGATGCTCCTCCAATAAATCGAACCAGGCGGCAGGCGCCGCCGGAGCTGCCGCGACAGAAATAGCAACCACACTACGGCACACGACCCGAAATATACCGCCGCCGTATTGCGGTTGATGAATGTGGACGTAAGCACGTCCCTGTAAGCCTCTTTTTCGCGCCAAAGGATATGCGTCGGATCGATCAAGTATGCCGCTATTCCATAAACGGCATACGCCACGCCGGACCAAGCAATGACCAGAAGCAGTTGACGAGCGCGGTCGCGATCGATGCAGACAATAAAGCTGCAGATCACGGCAAGCATGTTGGCAAGCGGTGCCCCGAGCGCAAAAAAGGGCTGGTTACGGGCAATTGATACCGAAGGCGCAATCGGAATGCCAAGAGCCTCGGCCGTCTCATGCCATAGCGGATGGAATGATGCGATCCAAGGCCGTGCCGCGAGCTGCTCATGCAGAATGAAGGCATAGGCCAGGATAACAATCACCGCTAAGCCAAGCAGTGGAATATGTTCCCGGCGAAGTCCTCGCGGGGACGCGGCAATAACGGCAAGCCCAAGAACTATGCACCAAAACGCGATTGCAGCAGGAGCCGTCGAGCCAAAGGGTAACGGCGCAGCAGCCACCGTTGCAAAAAGGATGAAGGACGAAATTCGGTTTGATGGCGCTCGCACAGCGGCCGTCATGTCTCATCCATTCGCTTTAAAGGTGCCTCTACAGCGACCAGCGCAGCGAGAAACGTTTGCTTCCCGCCCATCGTATCAATCCGATTAAGCGGGGATGAATAAGTCACCAACGGCCTCAGAGATCTTTAGGCTAACAATGTAAGCATTCAAGAGTAACACAATGGAGAAACTCTCCAAATGCCAAGTGAAATGGCCTGATCAAATCCTCAGTGCCGGGCTGGCCGGTGAAGCCAATAGCCCTTCGAGCCCGGTATCTGGCTTCTATGCGGTCGCGAAAAATGATATCGTTCACGCCATCAATTTTTTGAATTGCATGGAATACCCAGAGCCGCTGATGGACATGGAACGGGCACGATGAAAATGATAGCGTCGCGACATATCTCCCCTGCTCCTTGTCGCGATTTTTGTTCTAGCCATCGTTGTTGCATCCGCCGTCAATGCGGCCAATCCGGACACCGGTAGAGCCGGCGGCACCGAGCGACCGTTCAGTTCCGAATTAGCGGGAGGCTGGCATTTTGTGCGCACGCCCAATCCGACATGGAGGTGCCGATGCCATTTCCATCATGCATACGGCCGACACGTCGAGGTCCGACCTCGACCTTGCCGGCCTCATGATCCGCTGCCGTGAAGGCGGCACGGAAGTTGTTATTGTTCTATTACGAGCGTTCCCGCTTCGCGCGCGACCTCACGTCGTATTCGGCAAGCCGGGAAATGAAACCCAGTTCGAGGCGACAATCGCTCCTCCTGGCACTGCAGTACTCCTCCCAGGGAGCGCGACAACCCTAGTGAATGGACCATGGCAAGCCCAGAGCGATCTTTTTATCCGGGTCGATGACGATCAAACCACAATTCGCGGCGTTGTTGCGCTCGCAGGCCTGCAAGCGGCGTACAAGGTGTTGGTGGCGAGTTGCCCGGCACAATGACGGCCTACGACTGCGTTAAATGGCCGGTTACCCTGCCGCGCTGCACAACCTAAAATTAAGAAACTATTAACATCCCAAGGGGAGACTTTACTCGGCGATCCGATTCTCGCCAGCCAAGTCCCCTTATGGGAGACATTTCACGATGATGACGATGCTCGCGACGACGGCCATACTTATGCTTATTGGCGCCTTGCTCGGCCAGCGTTTCAAGGTTCTTATCCTTGTCCCGGCCATCGTTATTGCTTCGGCCGCCATCCTTGCTTTCGGCATGGCGCACAACAATAGCGTCTGGTCCAATCTGCTTGTACGTAGCTTTGACAATAACAGCGCTGCAAATTGGCTATCTCGGCGGGGCGGTCATCCGCTTCGCCATCGTGGGCGCGCGCATCGGCAGAGATTCGCTTGGTACTATCGCGGTGGGACAAAGATCCGCTCGCTGAATAAGTCGCCCGGCAAATCCCCTTCCCTCGCCACTGACTGATTTCCAGGCGATGCGGAAATGAACCGACTAAAATCCGCAAGATAATGTTCTGAGCTCACACCGCGTACAGCAGGCGCAATGGCAGCCAGATCAGTACGGCGATCCAGACAAGCGTTAGCGCACCGCCGAATATGATCAACGCCAGCGGCCATTGGTCGATGATCTTCCTCAATTTGCTGTCTAAGATCCAATGGCCGCGGCGTCGGAATCGCTGCTGCGACCAACACTTTGACGCGGGAAAGCTGTTCAACCTTACGCGTTACATCGTCCATAACTCACTCTCCTGCCCCCCCTGGGCAGCGCACTAGGCTCTGCCGGAACCGCTTATCGGTCTCTACTTTGACATCAGACCGGTTGAGCAAGAGGTCTCTCAGCCCAAGCTCGCCGAATGTCATCATTTTGTTGCGTTCGCCTATGCGACGCCGCCAATCCGAAAGGGACCGGCCCGCTGCACGGGCGACTGCCTCAAGATCGCCCCAAATGAAAGCGCTGGAAAGCCGGCTTGGTGAGGCGATCAGGTAATATGAACCATAGGCATCGTCCTCTCCATTGTTTGCGTTATTCTTGGTAAATACTAGGACACGACTGGCGACATGCCTGTGACCGATTTCACTGCGACGAAAAAATCTAGCAGCCGCCTGCGGCCTGGTGTGAGGTTTGTAAAATGCTGTCAATAAAGCTGAATCGGGCACAAATTCGGCCAAAAGTGCGACAATCAAGGCCCCTTCACCTCCGGCGAAAAGCCTCGGGGCCGATCGAGCCGTCGGCCATGGTGGCGCTGATTATGGCGAAGCCGAAGCGATGGCCTGGACAGGCAGGACCGGTTGTCATCGAGGCACCCGGTAAGCGCCGACCAGCGCCGGTTCCGACCAAGATGCCTGCCGCGCCGCTGCCGGCTACATCACGATCGAAAATGCAAAGTCAGCGCCATCGATCTGCGCACCTGGCTCGCCGATGTCCTCGCCAGGTTCCCCGACCATACGGCCCGGCGGATCAACGACCTCCTGCCCTAGCAATGGTGTGGATTGCGTCGACAAGCAGCCTAACCGCGCCTGCGCTGCCTGCCATGGTCCTGGGCGGGGTCTTGCGAGGCCGCAATGATCGCTCAGAAGCCCGCCCTTGAGATTCCCGTCCACCGCGTCGATCTAGAGGCTAAAACTTCAAGAAATGCTGTCGCAAGGCCGCGTGAGCGTGCTGGAACCACTCCGTGACCTTCACCGGACCCGTACAGGCCCGTGGTTACTCGGGTCGCTTCTGATGCCGAGGGGACGGGGCCTTGTAGGACCATCGGCACCCATGCATGCTCACGATCGCGCCCAATCGACCGTCAGCACAACCGCCAAAATGTTTCCCGCGCCCCTCTTCCTCATATTGCTGATTGTTACAACGCCGGCGTTCATCATCTTTGATGGACCGATCGTCCACGGCTCGGTCACAGCGGCGGCTGCCGTGTCGGTTGCAATAGTCGCCTTGCGTATTCGGGCGGGCGAGGCCGGTTTCTTGGCAACTGTCATTCGCCCAGTGGCCATCGTCGCCGTCGTTCCTGCCGTTTGGATGTTGATTCAAGTGCTGCCGCTGAAGACTATCGGGGTCAGCCAATCCGATCTGGGAAAGCGCGGCAGCTGCGCTCGGACGGCCACTCGCCGGAAGCATCAGCATCGATCCGGGCGACACCCTCGTCTCTTTCGCCCGATACATTTCGGTGGCGGCAATCGCATTCGTGGCGGCAGCGGTGGCAGTCGATCGTCGGCGCGCCGAGTGGATCTTGATCGCACTTACGACGGCAACGACCTTGATCGCATTGATGGTTCTGGCGGCCGGCTTCGGCGGCTTCACATTCTTCAGGGACGGCGGCCCGCGGGCTATCCGCGACCGATAGTGCCAGGTCTCGGGGTCATTATCGCGGCAGCAACAGCATTCCAAACGTTTGAGCGTGGCAAGGCACACCCACCGGACCAGCGCGGGTCGGCGCACTTGGCTGGCCTTCGTGGCGTGTCTCATTGCTGTCGCCATATGCACCTTGGCCGTTATTGTGGGTGCGACGAGCCAGACCTATTTCGCCGTCGCCTGTGGCGTTGCGACACTCGCCGTCGCTGGTCGTGACCCGCCGATTTAGTTTTGGGCCATGGGGATATTCAGCGATCATATCGGTCGCATTGGTCGTTGCGATTGCCGCCATTGCCCTTCGGCCCGGCAGCCGAACTGGTGGATTTGACGCTTGCATTTGCAGCTCACGCGCCGGCACCGCTGATCGCTGTCACCCAGCGAGTTTTGACGGAAACCAGCTGGGCTGGAACTGGAGCAGGAACATTTGCCGCCATCCTGCCCATCTATCAAGACATCGACGAACTGATGAGCGGATCCGTTGCGCCGACTGCTGCGGCCGCGATAGCCGTGGAAATGGGTCAACCGTTTCTCTGGGCTGTTCTGCTGGCAGCGATCGCACTCGTCATCATGCTCCTGCACGGTGCATTGCTGCGCCGCAGAGATTCATTTTATGCAACAGCCGGGGCGAGTTGTGTCGTGACTGGTGCGTTGCTGGCGTTCGGCAATGCGGCCATGTTTAGTACGCCCGGTCTTGATAATTGCCGCAGCAATCGTTGGCATAGCCATCGCACAGAGCAAGAGCCGTTTGAATTGATATTCTGACCGCACTCTAGTGGATCGCGTCTGACAATTTAATTCCGCATCGGCATGGTAGCATTGCGCGCGGTTGTTGCCAGTCGGGCTTTCTCAATTAAAGGCCCAAGTCAGCGACAGCCGACTTGGGCGATCTTAGAACGATCTAGCGACACCGCGAATAGTCAAGTTATTGAATAGGCGCGCATATTCGCGCCGACGCGGCGCGTTGGCACTACATTTCAGGACGGCTTGACGGTGCCAGGTTAGCTTTCGGCGAGCTGGCGGACGGTGGATGGCAGGGCGACGCCGGCAGCACGCAGGGCAAGACTGGCGGCTGGACGCGGCGCCGAGCGCAGCAAGAAGCGTTTGCCATCCTGCTCGACCTCGGTCTCGGTCAGCGTAGTTGAGATCGGCAAGGATTTCCGGCCGACGAGCCGACGCGGCCAAGTTCGGCGATGCGATCCTCGATGGCCGTCTTCAGCACGAGGGCGAGGAAGCTGCACGACACGTGCCCGCGGATGGTCTCATCGAGTTTGTGAAAGATCGGACGCGTGGCGAAAAGGCTCTTGGCCGTGCGGAAGGCGTACTCCACCACGGCCAACTGCTTGTAGCAGAGCATGGCATAGGTTGGCGAAAGGTCAGCGTTGGTGCGCAGCACGAAGATGCCGTCGAATGTCGGCATCCTCCTCCGCCTTGGCACGGTCGATGACAAAGCCGTTTTCGCCGGTGGTCGCCAGGAAGCGTCGGTATCCACCATTGCCGATGAGCGCCTTGTCGCCCTTCTTCAGTTGCCGCTCCAGGGAAGCGATAATGGCGAAGCGTGAACGCCGTATGAACGACTTGGATCGCGTCTGTCAATCCCGCGGGGGAAGCACCGGGGGCCTTTATGCATGTGAGTTTTGCCCATGCGAAGCGCATTTTCCATGCCCCTCAACCCGCAGAGCGCCGCCGTCGAAGGCCAGTTCACCAAGCTCCCACGCCGACACCTCGTAACCATTGTTTTCGTCGCAAGGAACAACTACCTATTGCAGGAAACAACCTGTGGTTTCCGGGGAATTGTTAACCGTGCGTCGGCGATCTATTATCTTCAATCTTGGGCTAGCAGAGCGGACACGATGATCCGTTTCCGGGCAAATTCAAGAAAGAAGTCAAAACCGCGAGTGCCTAAAGGTGTTCGCATTTACGCGATCGGCGATATCCACGGCCGCGCGGATCTTCTCGACGAGGTGCTCGAACGCATTGACGCGGATCTGGCAACAAATCCGGTTGGCCTCAGCATCGACGTGTTTTTGGGTGATTATATCGATCGCGGACCAGCTTCGCAGCGAAGTGCTCGACCGTCTGGTGGCGCGCAAGCGCACATTTCGGGCGGTTTTTCTCAAGGGCAACCATGAAACCTATTTGACCAATTTTGCCACCAACCCACCAATCATCGAACGAATGGCAACGCTTTGGAGGTCTCGAGACGCTAATGTCTTATGGGGTTGCACCATCGATCAATGCCGACCCAGCCGAGCAAGTGCAGCTCGCAACCGCCTTTGACCAGGCATTGCCGGAAAGCCATCGCGAATTTCTCGGTGATCTCAAATCGTCATTTACCTGTGGCGATTTCTTTTTCGTCCATGCGGGGGTACGGCCGGGCATTCCGCTCGCAAAACAGCGCGAAGAGGACTTGCTATGGATTCGCCGGGATTTTCTCATATTCGGAAGACGACTTTAGCAAGATCGTCGTTCACGGGCACACGCCCGTGCTGCAGCCGGAGATTCGCCCGAACCGGATCAACATCGACACCGGGGCTTATGCGACTGGACGGCTGACCTGCCTTAGATTGGAAGACATCATATCGATTTCATTTTCTGCCTGGCAGTGGACGCCAGAATGAGGATGTGAGCAATTCGATCGGATCGAAATGCCGCGATAAAGCGATTAGACGATGACCGAAATTCTAACGGCTCCCTCCCTGTCAAAGGGTTCCGCGTCACCGTATTCGCGTTCGCCTGCCTTCTTGGCGGCCTCGCCGCCTGGATCCTGGTGCCGGAATTCCTGCGCCCGGCGGCCATCGAATTTCCGACTGACGCGCAATCCGCCGCATTGATATATGCGCACCGCGATGACGCAACCAAGGCCGCCCGCATCGGCCTTGTGCGTGGCGACTTATGGACCCAAGCTGCGTTTGCCTACGGTGATCTGCTTTGGAACCAGGACAAGCATTCATCGGATGCAGATACAGTGGCGTATGAACGCGCACGGGCATTGACGGAGCTTGCCATCACTTATGCACCGCACGATTCACGGCTTTGGCTTCTTCTTGCAGCGATCGATTCACGGTTTGATTGGCTTAACGACAGAGCATCGGCCGCTTTGAAAATGTCTTATTATACTGGATCAAACACAATCAAACTTGTACCGGGGCGCCTGTTATTGTCGCTGCAAACCCGGGCGCTTCAGGATAGCGATTTTCAGGAATTGGTCCGCCATGATATTCGCATCAGCGCTAAACGCAAATCCGAGTTGATGCCGGCAATAATCGCAGCCTATAACAATGCGCCGCTGTTCGGTCAGCAATTTATGCAGAAAACACTTGCCGAGTTAGATCCGAGCATGCTCGCAGCAATCCACCCCGGTGAGCAGCGCTGAGTTTCGAAGTTACGGCATCGATGCCATTTGGTGACCGTGTCGTCAACCAAGTATCGGCATTCTAGCATCAACGCTGCCTCAGGCGCCTGCGATTTCCGTGCTTCGGATGCAATGCATGCCCCCATTACCCGCAAGCTCGCCATCATTTTCGTCGCACGAGATAAATCGCACCGCCTCGATAACAACGAGTGAACCCCACTCCAGACTTGTTAATAACAGCCCAAAATCGAGTCTATCGGCGATCGAGGAGGCTGCGTCTGATCATCGATTTTGTCGGATGAGCAACCGCGCTGACAATCAAATTTAGTGAATGTCGATTTTTTAACCTTTTTGCCATTTTCTAGTCTTTCACCTTTTGGAGGCAGGCATGCCGCAACTTGCTCTATTTGAGGGCATCAATGCCAGTGGCCAATATGGCCTGTGGGTGACAGACGGAACGACTGCGAACACCCTCGAGTTGACCGGTATCACCGGCGCTTCTGCGGACGGCCTCTCGCCTACCGAGCTGACGGTCTTCAACAGCGAGGTGCTGTTCAACGGTACGGACGCGAACGGCCAAAATGGCCTATGGGTGACTGATGGCACGGCGGCGGGCACACACGAACTCACCGGTATCATCGGCGCTAATTCGAATGGCATCGTTCCTTACAGCCTGACGGTCTTCAACGGCGAGGTCCTATTCGAAGGTACTGACACCAACGGCCAATACGGCCTGTGGGTGACTGACGGGACGACGGCCGGTACGCACGAACTGACCGGGATCGCCGGCGCAAACACAGTGCAGGGTCTCTGGCCTTCAAACATGACCGTCTTCAACGGCGAGGTGTTGTTCAACGGTTATGACGTAAGTGGCCAGTATGGCCTGTGGGTGACCAACGGCACGGCGGCAGGCACGTACGAACTGACCGGGATCATCGGCGCGAATTCGAACGGTCTTACTCCTTCAAGCATGACGGTCTTCAACAGCGAGGTGCTGTTCAACGGTGCTGACACGAACGGCCAAAATGGCCTGTGGGTGACCAACGGCACGGCGGCGGGCACTCACGAACTGACTGGGATTACCGGGGACTTCGACCAGCGGTTTCGGCCTTAATCCTGCTGATATGACCGTCTTCAACGGCGAGGTGCTGTTCAATGGTACGGACACGAACGGCCAAAACGGCCTGTGGGTGACTGATGGCACGGCGGCGGGCACGCACGAACTGACCGGGATCACCGGCGCCTCTGCGGACGGCCTGTCGCCTTCCGAGCTGACGGTCTTCAACGGCGAGGTGCTGTTCAACGGTACTGACGCGAACGGCCAAAATGGCCTGTGGGTGACTGACGGCACGGCGGCGGGCACGCACGAATTGACCGCTATCACCGGCGCTTCTGCGGACGGCCTGTCGCCTTCCGAGCTGACGGTCTTCAACGGCGAGGTGCTGTTCAGCGGTGTTGACGCAAGTGGCCAATATGGCCTCTGGGAGACTGACGGGACGGCAGCGGGAACACATGAACTGTCCGGGATCAGCACTGTCGAATTCAAGTGTGGCCAGCCCTGCGGATATTATTTCCTTCACCCTTGCCCAGCCGCCAACTTCGGTCCAGCAGGAGATCCTTGGCCTCTATGCGGCGCTCTACGGTCGCACCGCCGAGTTTCCCGGCTATTCCTATTGGGTCGGAATTGACGGTAGACAGTCGGATTCCGGCGGAGTAACCGTCTCCAATGCCAACAATACCGCGGTCACACTCAATGATGCGCAGGTGCTGGGACAAGGCTTCGTCAACACCCAGAGTACCTACTTCAATCAGGTCTATGCCGGCCTAACCGATAGCCAGTTCATCAATGCGCTCTATGTCAACATCGGCGGCAATGCCGGCGATCCCGGTGGCATTACCTATTGGGCCAATCTATTGACGCAGGCCGAGGCAGGCGGTCAGAGCGTGCAGGCGGCGCGCGCCGGACTAGTAGGACAATTCGTGCATGACCTGATCGACGTCAATCTGGCGGCCTTCACAGACCTGACGCCTACGCAGCTTCTTGCCGCCGAGCAGCGCCAGGCGACGATCGACAACAAGATCGCAGTGTCATTGGCCTATTCGGACGCGTCCCAACAGCCTGGCGGCACCATACTTGATCCGCAGACGATTGGCGATGCCGCCTTCCAGGCGGCGACGACGATCCTTCAGAGCATTACTTACGACCCTGCCACGGTCACGGCTGCGATCACCGGGATCAACGCTGCCATTGCTCACCAGGACTTGTTTTTCGTCTAGGCTCGCATTTCTCGGATGGCGACCGCTCTCAGACCGCATTTGGCTTGGTGAGATCGACCTTGATCGGAGCGCGGCGTCATCCTTCGGGAGAAAGCATCCGCGTCATTGACCTTGCAAGCTCCGCCCTTTGAGGGCGGGTAGGTCTCACTTCATCGATAGCCGTACGAAAATGCACTCCAGTATCCCACCCCGCCATAAGGGCCGTACGCGCCGTATAGCGGATAACACGATAATCGGTCCGGGCATCGGTAGCGGTGGTGCGGTCGGCACCCGGAGGGGCCACAATCGGAACGGGCGACGTGACGACTGTGAACGTCGAGATCGGCGGCTTGGCCCGGTCTAGCAAACAATAAGGCGGCAGAAACAACCGCTATTGCTATAGCCGCTATGAGAAGGGGTCGGCGCATCGCAACCTCCTGACGGTCGTAGATCCGTGAATTCAAGTTTAGTCTACCCCCGAAGCCTGTCTAGCACTGAACGAATGGCTCCGGCCTGTCGACCGCAGTCCGAGAGAATAGGCACGGAAACTTCAGTCTGATCAATTCCCTTTTAAGGCCCTCTATCTAAATGAAGTCTCCAAAGCGTGAGCGTTCTGGGCGGCGACTATCGGGTCGTTCACAGTACCAACGACCAGCCTGAAGAACTCCATAGCTTTTGAAGCCTGCACGGATGTCGCATTGGCCACGTAAATGACGTCTTTGTTCCGCATCTGGAACTTTGTAGTTAAGAAAAAGCCGGCTGGATCGCGCAAGTCGACGTTGTAGACAACCGGAATGATCGGTCCGTTGAACTTTGAGCAATCTATCCCAAGCTGCGTTGCAACATCGCGAGTTTCTCCGCGGTAAAGAAAGGCGAACTTCGGTTCTGCGAGCGTATCGTTCAAACCGCCAGCTTTGGCCATAGCTTCGGAAAGTGAAAGCCGCCACCCACCAAAATTGAATTGACCCTGCTGCGGGGTTGTCGATCCTTGCGTCCCAAACGCGCCAAATGCCGTAAACGTCTGCGGTTCATTGTAAAGGAAAATCGTATCGTTAGGATGCGTCCAAATATTATTGGCAGCACCTTCATAGAGCAGCGCGCCGAAAGGTACGATGTCACGTTTATGGTCTCGTTCGAGCATCACCCATTCATCGAATCCTTGGCTCTTTGGCCCACCCGCTCGCGCGATTGAATCCAAAATATGCTCAGCGTTTGTGTTGGCTGGGAATCGTGAAGGGGTGTTCACGTCGCCCAACACGGTGATCAAATTGGAATTCTGAGTGACGATAGCGACGACCGCTTGCGGCTCGATCGCTCTATTTTTAAGCGCGTTAACAATTTCCTGTTGGACTTGATCCGGAGTTCGTCCAGCGGCGCGAATTTGGCCTGCATAGGGTATCGTAATATTGCCCGAGGTATCGACGGGCTGATTGGGCAGATTGACGAAATTACCCGGACGAACGCCCGCTTCACTTGGAATGAAGAGGCCGCCTGCTGCGGCTTCAAAGATTGTAACGCTAAGAATGTCGTTGACCCCGAAAGTAATGCCTTTCGGCGGCCGACTATCCCTAAACATTGCCCCAAGTCGTGGCGCATTGGCCGCCAGCACCCCCTCCACCTGTGGCGTTACCGGGACCAGTGCATAGGGAAGCTCAATGTTTTGTTGGCCTGCGAGTACGTCTTCGCCTGCCGGTCCGGTGACCGGCATCCAGGCACAACCACCCGACACTCACGCCGAGCAGCGCTAAAAAAGCCACGATGCGAAAGCGACGCATAGCCCCCCACCTTCTTAAACGGCTCTTAGAACCCTATTCAGAAAACACCGAACCGCTGCACGGCACAACCCTACAGCGCTCGAAACAGTTGGAAAACCTGGCTTTCGTAAAGAGCGTTGCATTTAAACAACATTAGCATTCAACAAAATTATGTCATGTAAGCAATTGTTATAACATGCTTTTCTTCCCCGCCCGCGCCAAACAACGACATGGATTAACGCCAAACCTGGGAACATTTGAAGGAAGACCGGTCGGATGCCGCACAGATATGCCCAGATAAGCCCGCGGATGGCGCCCCGAATCGGATCTTTTAAGTTGCCGCTGAGCGTCATCGTTTTGCGCCCTCCAGCCACAGCCGCACGGCGTTGGATCGGCAGATGTCAACATGCCGCGAGCTCAAGGCTCGCCGGCAGGACGCACGCCAGTGCGTCGGACTAATTAGGACTCATCGAATTCGGCGCCGTAGTGATGCCACCGGTTGTCAGCTGGAAATTAGTGCCGCCGGTCGGTGTTGTGTTGCCAGACGGCGGACCTTGTCCATTATTTGGCCCACCGGAGGGGAGTGTTCCCGTTTGGCCACCGCCGCCTCCGCCGCCAACGCTACCCGTCGTCGTGCCAGCCGCAACAGCTGCGAAATTCACAACCGAGCCAGGCGCATGTGCGACCGTCCCAGTTCCCGAGACAATAATACTTGAGCCTGCAGCTATGGTGGTCACCGCTCCGTTGAGCCCGGTCCATGTAGCATCACCACCCTCCGCACTGACTTTCACACCGCACTCATCCGGCCGCATTTGCGGAGTACAAGGTATGATTTGCATTGTGAAAGTGGCCGCCATCGAGGCTGTTGCTGGCAACGCCAACAAACCCGCCAAAATGAGTGTTTTGGTCCATTTGTGTTTGTTCATGACTCGGCACACTCCTTATCGCTACATCATCGGCCGCCATTACTAAGCCAGCAAAGCGCCCGCACAAATCCATTATCCGCGTATTCCGAGCGTCCCATAGGGCGTCTTGATCTGGTAGGCCTTCTTGTCTTGGTTGCCTGTTACGAATCGGAACACGCCTTTCGTTGCATTGATAACAACACTGCCGGCTGAGCCCGAGGGATCGTAGACAAACTTATCCAGATGGATTTCCGATATCGGTCCAACGCTCATATTCGACTGGTCGATAAACTGCAGGTCCGCAACACTGGCAGCCCCGGTGCGGACGGTCTCGTTGGCATAAAGTTCGCTGCCCGTCGAAAGATTTTGAGTGTTGCCCTCAACAATCCCTTGCACGTTGTTTTTGGTGTTGGTGGCGTTCCCGATCTTAGACTGCTGAGCCAAAGACGCGGTTGATTGCACTGCGAATAATAGCGCGAGTGCGCATACTGAAGTCCACAGGTGGCTAGGCATAGTTCGGCACTCCGTTAACTTCTTGTTAAGAGGTTACATTTTGTGGCCGCAGAAATCAATCAAACGGCGTTCAGTAAAGTTAATAATTACGTGATTTGGCGCCTATTCGACGGTTCGGTTAGCGATGCCCGGACCGAGTGGTGGCCAACTTCAGATTGTAGGTATTCTCGGCGCCAATACCGCCGGTGGTAGCATGGTATTCTCTGCCCTAATTTACGGCTGCTTCGTCGGTTTAGGCTGCTTGGCAGCATTGGCCGTGGCCTCTTCAATTTTTGACTGCAGAAGCGTCACAAATGCCCCCGCGCCAAGTAATGGGATTGCCAGAGGCTCCAACGGCCCGGATCGGCCGCGCGGGCTGAGAATCACCGCTTGTCCCTTGCTATCGGCCTGTACACTGATGCCGTAGACGAGGGTCGCGACCTGCTGTTTTTGGCCTCCCGCAACCGCAGGTTTGCTCAGTCCGTCGGCGATCTTCATGGCCTCTGCCGGGGGGATCTCATAGGAAACCCGTTTTCCCCCTCGAAGCTCCAGCACGATGCGGTAGGCCTTTCCATTCGGCTCTGGATTTGCACTTTGGACCTTTTCAACCTTTTCCGTCGGCACCGCTTTGGGTGCATCGGCCTTGCTCACCTGCTGAGCAAACGCAACTCCGCATAGACTAGAACACGCAATGAATATCAGTGTGAATGCTACGCATCGAAACCCCTCCCACGCATGCCGATGAGCGCCAATCAATCCTAGCCTAATTGCTGCGCCTTGCACTGCGCAACCCATTCTTCGCGAGGGTGTTGCTGCACGCTCGCGCAACCGGATTTGGCGGTGCTGGCCACCGGTACAGAATGTCGAGCGAGATAGCCCGCGGTTCCGCTTCCGTCTTTGAAGAACGGCGGTTTAAGAACCCGGTCAATCGATGAAAGGAAAAAGATCGCAAACTTGAGGTGACAAGTTGGCCACCGCGATAAGGTTACCAGCGGTCTTTGCTAGCGCGCCTGTTTTGGCTTTCGATAGTGTGCCGCAAAACAGCATCCGCGGACGTAGCTCAGGCGGTAGAGCACCACTTTTCCCAATTGGGGGCGTAGGTTTAACTTCTTCCGTCCGCTCCAACGCAGGCCGATACACTTCAATGAAGACCGCTATTAGAATCCCGAACGGACATATGATCGAAGTAAATATTCCGAGACGGGGCAAGTCGCGATCCACCTTTTTCCTGTTCATCATCGGGGCGCTATTTCTGTCTTACGTACTCATCTTGGCCGCTGCGTGATGCCTGGATCGACCGGAAGTCAATAATTGCCCCAAGTAATCGCAGCCAGGAGTTGCGCAAACGAGGACCGGCTAGCACCGCATGTTGCCGAACGTCATGGCGGACAGAAGCGCGACTTGGCGCTTCCAAAGGAAAATCTTATCATTAAAATTTTACGCTACTCGAATTTTGCTCAAATACTGCTCAACTTCGTTGCGCAGCAGATTGGATTGCTCCGCCAGTTCGCCAGCGGCGGTGAGAACCGCATTGGCAACTTGGCCAGTCTTGACTGCGGTGCTCGAAACCTCATTGATGTTTGCAGACACATGACGATTTGTCTTCGCCGCGGCGCTGGCGTTACGCGCGATTTCTTAAGTCACCGCATCTTGCTGACGCACCGCGCCCGCCACGTCATTGGCGAGCTCGTTAAGTTTGATAATTGTCGCGGCAATAGTATTCATGGTTTGGACTGATTGGGCCGTTGTTTGCTCGATCGATTGGATTTGCCGCGTGATTTCCTCTGTCGCCTTACCGGTTTGGGCGGCGAGGCCTTTCACCTCCTGTGCGACTACCGCGAACCCACGTCCGGCATCGCCAGCGCGGGCGGCCTCGATTGTCGCGTTAAGTGCAAGCAGATTGGTTTGTGCCGCGATGTTGCGAATAAGATTGCTGACCTCGGCAATTTCATCCACCGATGCCGATAGGCCTTCAACCGCACCGGTGATTGCCTGTGCTTCGCTTGTAGCCTGACGCGCGACTGAAGCAGATTCTGCAACCCGAGCCGCTATGTGCTCGATAGATTGAGCCATTTCTTCTGCCGCCGTTGCGACGGTCTCAACGTTCGTGGTTGCCTGTTCGGAAGCGGCCGCAGTCGTAATGGCCTGTTGCTGATTGCGCGTAGCGTAGTCGGCCATATCGTGCGCAGAATTATCCATTGCTTTGGCTGCGCGATCGAGCGTTTCGACGACATTCGATACCGCGTTCTCGAAATCTTGCGTCGCGGCCTCGACCAATTGCCGACGCTTCTCCAATGACCGCGCCTGTTCGCCCTCCTTTTGGCGAGCAGCTGCCGCATCCGCTGTCGCTTGACGGAAAAACAGAAGAGCGCGTGTCATATCAGCAATCTCGTCTTGGCCGTCATCCTGGATATGAACATTCAAATCGCCGTCAGCAATGCGCCGCATGGCAGCGCTGAGCAGGCCGAGACGCCGAGCAATACTCCGACCAACATAAAGCCACGCAATTAGACAGGCTCCAATGACGGCTGAAATTGCGAGCACGATCAAAAGTATCTGACCCGCGCGAATTTGTTGGGCAGCTTGTGAAGAGTTGTTCTGAACGCCTTGGCCTTGCTGTTTTACCAGAGCATCCACAGTTTGTCTGAGCTTGATTGCTTCCGATTGCACCGCTGCAAATGCGAGTTGGGCTTCCTGTTGTTTAGCTAGCTCAAAGGAACGCAGCTCAATTATACCGTCGTCACCGCCAATAACACCAAGTTGATGATAAAGGGCGGCTAGCTTTTGCCGTTGAGCAGCATCGGTCATGTCACTTAAGTTTGTTTCAATTTTCCGTTTTGCAGCCGCAATCAGGTCGCGCAGCGGTTCGAGTCTGTTTGAATCGTTGACCAAAGAGGCTTCCGTCAGAAGCCCGGCCAACCGATTAGATTCGGATTGCGTTTCCAAAAGTCGTCGGAGCGATTCGAGTGTGGCACTAAGCTTTGGATCTAGTCCCGCTTGTTTGCTCTTCGTCATGAGGTCGAAATTTGCGTCATCGATGGCTGGGGCGAGGGCATCGAGCAGTGCCTCGTGTTCAGGCTGAATCGTAGATGCTAACGCATGCCTTTCGTTTGAAATTGTAATTCGAAAAGTCACCGCCTGATTGAGAGCATTAAGGCGTTCAAGCAGTGCCTTTCGTGTAACATCAAAATCGCTGATATTGGCAATACCCAATGCTTTCAAGTCATGGATACCTCGCGCGAGAAGTTTTTCCTGGTTTTTAATTCTCTCTGCTATTTCGGAGCGGTCTTTCTCGTCCACGGCGGTCATCAAATTCGGGGCTGACGAAACTAAGCTGCTTGCCTCTTCAGCAAGTCGTAGCGATACGACCGTTGCGGGCAAGCTTCTGGAAACGATTTCATTTGTCGTCGAGCCGATTGCGAGAAATTCCATTAAAGCTATCAACGAACAAGCGATCGTAAGCACCGTAGCAAACCCAAACGCGCAATAGAGTCGCGCACGAATAGTCGAAAACCGGCCCCAGTTGCCCGGACGAATACGATTGGCGAGGGTCGGCAATGAGGACAGCGACTTGTGCATTCGGCAGATTTCCGTGTAGAGGGCTTTATTCAGCGACCTTCACAAACTTCTGAATGGGCTTAAATGACCCATCCGATTGCAGGATCGTAAAATAGACCTTATCCGAACCCTGATTATTCGAGGGGCCAAAGGTCAGCACCACTCCGCCGAGATCGATGGGCGCTTTTGCCATTACATCGAGTAAAGCTTCGCGCGATGGCTCACCCTGAATTCGCTTCAACGCTTCAATTACGAAGCGGCCAACCAGATAGCCCTCCAACGATACAAAGCCTGGCTTCGCATTTATATTCACTGCCTTGATTGCTCTCGTGTATGCTGCCACCACGGGCAATGACTTATCCCATGGGAACGGGACCACTTGACTGATAATCACGCCGGCACCTTGGTTGCCGAGTTCTTCGGCGAGCGAATCCGACCCAACAAACGAAATAGCGACAAACACGGCGTCGACTTTCAGCTGACGTGCCAGCTTGATGAATTCCGCGACAGGCTTGTATGGACCCACGGTTACTACCGCTTGTGGATTGCCTTTCATGATGTCGAGCAGAGCTGACTTAACCGCCGTGGTGTTGCGTTTAAAAGTTCCTGTGGCCACCAGCGACATATTGCGTTTGGCTAGAGCTTTTTGGACTCCTTCCAAGCCGGCAAGGCCAAATGCGTCGTCTTGGTAGAGAATCGCGATTCTCGTGATGCCGAGATCTTTGGTCAGATGTTCAATCCAGGCTTCGGTCTCTTGAAAATATGAACTGCGAATGTTGACGACATAGCGGTTATAGGGGTGTCGAAGAAATTCAGCGCCCGTAAAGGGGCCGATAAACGGGATCTTGGCCGCCGTTGCAATTGGCTGACCGGCTTTCGAAGTTGGCGTTCCAACCGCACCAACAAGTGCAAATACCTTGTCCTCGCTAATAATCTTTTTAGTCGCCTCGATAGTTTTCTCCGGTTCATATCCGTCATCGACCGATTTTAGTTCGAGTTTGCGGCCATTGATGCCCCCGGCGCGGTCGGCTTCTTCGAACGCGGCTAGAATGCCCTCGCGCATCCCTTGGCCGAGTGCCTGTGCCGGCCCTTTGAACGCTGCGACCTGTCCGAACAGAATTCTTTCCGTGGAAACGCCGTCGTCGGCTCGCGCTGAAGAATTAAACAGGCCTATGAAGATAACCGCCAGAATGCAGAGAAAATTGCAGTGAATCCGCATATCAACTTCCCCTGTTCAATTCGCGGGTGGTTCCACTCACGCTCGTTTTGCGTGAGTCTGAATGTCGCATCGTCGGTGACCATGGTTAATGCCTTGTTAAGCTTTCAAGTCTGCGGACAGGCAAAGCCGTAAATTTTTTATCAGTTATCACGGTCCAAAACTGCACGTGCCAGCTGATAACGCCGCACGTCTTGCGCGCGATCAAGGCGCGCCGCGATCTTTCGCAGCGCGCTTCCGCTACAGCCTGCCAGGTTGCTCGCCCCCCTTGTACGGATTAAACTCGAACATCCAGCCTTCGGGGACTTTTACATCCAGGCTTTCACCCGAATGCTGAGATCGAGCCGCTCATCGGCACAGCATAATAGGCCATCCGGCCGTAGCTTGCTTGTTCCACATTCGGGAACTTTCCGCTTCGCCGGCCGTTGCTTGCTTCATTCGATTGCCATGGGGACCCCAAAATGATCGATCGATCCATCGTCCGCCGCCTGCTGCTCAGCGCCGCGACCGGGCTTGCGCTCGCCGTCGCCGGCGTATCGGCGCCGATCGTGACGGGCTCGCTCACGCCCGCCATGGCGCAGAGCACGGACGACTTCAACGCCGCGCTCGATGCCTATGGCCATTGGGTGCGCCACGCCCCTTATGGCGAGGTCTGGGTGCCGGACGGCGTGCCGCGCGACTGGCGGCCCTATGAATACGGCCACTGGGTCTACACCGACGACTGGGGTTGGTACTGGGTCTCCGACGACCAGGAAGCGGACTGGGGCTGGGTCACCTATCACTACGGCCGCTGGGCGCACGATCCCCGCCTCGGCTGGTTCTGGGTGCCGGGCGACGAATGGGCGCCGGCCTGGGTCGACTGGCGCTACGGCGGCGACGACATCGGCTGGGCGCCGATGCCGCCCGACGACCAGGTCGATGCCTATGACGCGGATGCGGACTACTGGGTCTTCGTGCCGCTGCGCTACATCGGCGAGCCGGAGCTGCGCCGCCACTTTGTGCGGCGCGACCGTTCCACGATCCTCATGCGCGACACCCGCATCATCAACCGGCCGGTGCACATCGAAGGCCGGCGCGTATGGGTCAATCCGGGCTTGGCGCCAGGCTTTATCGCCGGCCGTACGCACGTGACGCTGCATGCCTATAACGTGCGCCCGCGCGTCTTCGGCGCGACCGCCGGCGTGCAGGGCGCGGTGACCGTGCGCCGCGACGAACTGCACAAGAAAGGCGATATCCGACGCGTCGCGCCGGTCACCATCCCGCGCACCACCACGGCGATTGCGCCGACCGCGAACGTGCCGCCGCCGAAACCGCTCGGCAAGGGCGAGCGCGGCCAACTCGGCAGCCATCCGCCGCGCGCCGCGCAAGGAGGCGTTGTTCCGCCGCCGCAAGGTCAGCCGCCGCAAGGCCAACCGAAAATCGGTCCGGCCGGTCAGCCGCCAAAGACGGGGCCGGCAGTGATCCAGCATCCCGGCCCAGCGCAAACGCCCTCGGTTGCTCCGCCGCCATCGCCACCGAAAGGGCCGATCCCGGAACGGCACGAGGAGCGTCGCGTCGTCACTCCGCCACCGGGTAGTGCGCCGAAGCCGCCGGTTGTTCATCCGGCGACGCCGCCAGCTGCGCCGCCGCCGCATCAGCCAACGCCGCCGCCCGTCGTGCACGCGCCACCGCCACCTGCGGCGCACGCGCCACCGCCGCCATCGGCCGTGCGTCCACCTCCGCCGCCCGCTGTGCGTGCGCCACCGCCGCCCGCCGTGCATGCGCCACCGCCGCCCGCAGCACATGCGCCACCGCCGCCGCCTGCGGCGCACGCACCGCCGCCGGCCGCCGGGCGCGCTCCGGGCCCGCCGCCGAAGGCGCCACCGCCAAAGGGTCCGCCTCCGAAGCCGGGCGAAAAGCCGCCGGAGCCGCCGAAATAACGGCAATCGGTCGGCATCAAACAAAACGGGCGGCCCTTGCGGCCGCCCGTTGTCCGTCCAGTGGTGTGGCTCGCCTCAACGAACCACACGAACGCGTCGTGCGTGAAAGCAAGCTGGAAAAAGCATAGCCGCCGAGCTGCTCAATAAGCAAAAACAAAAACCCCGGCAACCGACCAGGGCCTTTTGGGCACGTATGCGCGGCGGAGTTACTGCGCCGCAAGGTCAGACGATATTGTGCCGAACGTGGTGTTGAGTTGCGTGCCAAGGCCATTAACGACCGCGATAATCGCAACCGAAATGCCGGCGGCAATCAGGCCGTATTCGATGGCAGTCGCCGCCGAGTTGTCTTTCAAGAAACGCAGAACAAGCTTGCTCATTTGGGTTACCCCCGGTTGTTGTCGCCGCCAATTTCATACTCCGGCAGATATTTTCGGCTGTTTAAACTACTCAGTTAACATTTATTGAATATAATGATGTTCGCCAGGTGAACCGTTACCCACGAGCCGCTTTCCCTCCCTTTCTTTACTGGATTGGCAGCCGCGTCTCGCCGTCAAGGGGCAAGCCCTTGCTACACCAACGCCGCTAATGCGGACCGCATGGCCAATGCGAGCCAAAGCCAGCAACTTGTGCTAAGTAGCTGCCTTTGTTAGCCTATTTCAAGCCCTCCGCCTTGTTGACCGCCGTCTGAAACCTCGGGCGCCGGTCGTGCAAGACGGAGAATGAGATGCTTGACATACAGACCGGCGCGACCGCGCCGCACAGCTCTCCCACCCCACCGATCGAATTCCTCACCATCCAGCTCATGCCGCTCGCAGAGGGCGGCAAATCGGCGCGGCTGAGAGCGACGAGGTTCGACGAAACCGACTGCGAGCTTCTCGACCAAGACATCGCCAAGGTGCGGCTTGCCACCCTCGACGAGCTCGTGGCGCAAAGGGATTGTGCAAATTAGGACCGGCTAGCATAGTATTCCCTCCTGATCCTTAATCTTTTCGAAGGCGCCGCTATGCAGCCAGGTAAGATGGGGCTGGAAGAGGCCCGTCGCCTGCTCAGCAACTGCATTCTTTTCCGCGGTTTGAAAGCCGAGGAACGTGATGCGATTGTCAACCGCACACGCACGCGCACCCTTAAGGCCGGCGAGACAGTATTTGCCATGGGGTCGCCCGGCGACAATATGATGGCCGTGTTGAACGGAACCATACGAATTAGCGTGCCCGCGCCGGATGGCAAAGAACTGGTGCTCGCAATTCTTCAGCCGGGCGAAGTATTCGGTGAACTTGCCGTTTTGGACGGTAAGGAGCGATCAGCTGATGCAACCGCCGAGAGCCCGTGCACGTTGGCGATTTTGGATCGGCGCGATATTCTGTCGTTCCTCGAGCACCACCCGGCCGCGTGGCTGCAACTTGTCACCGTGCTATGTGAGCGCTTACGCCGCGCCGATCAGCAGCTCGCTGAAGTGGCATTGCTGCAACTGCCGGCCCGCCTTGCAAAAACAATGCTGCGCTTAACAAACGCGGAGGCGAGATCGAAGGCTCCACCAGCAAAACCAACAATTACGTTCAGCCAACGGGAATTGGCAAACATGGTGGGAGGGACGCGTGAAAGAGTGAACAAATGCCTTGCCGCCTGGCAGCGCGAGGGCGTTGTCCACATGAGTGGGGGGACAATTACAATTTCCAATATGCCGGCCCTTGAACTAATATCAGAACAGGAGTGAGCGGACTTTCTGGTCTGGCTGCCCGCTCGACAATCGTGGCCGTTTGGACGCCGGCAATCTCGACTGCCCGCTGGCGTCTCGCTCAAATCAGCACATCCGAATTATTCGGGGAGCGACCCGAACGCGCCGCGAGGGCATCTACATATTGAATGGCATTTAGACTTACGCCACACTTGTCGAACGTTCAATCAAACGGTCCAAAATGAAGCGAGGCTTGCCTTACATCCTCCTGGTGTCCGTACTCATCGCGGCGGCTATTCTGCTTCGTTACATTGATCCGTTCTTCGTTCGATCATTGCGCCTGATTGCATTCGACTCTTACCAGCGGCTCAATCCCGAGAAGTACGACCCAAGTTTGCCGATCCGCATCGTCGACATCAATGAACAGTCCCTATCCCGGATCGGCCAATGGCCCTGGCCGAGGACGACGGTAGCCGATCTTCTGCTCAAACTCGCATCGGAGGGAGCAGCCGTTGTTGCCTTCGACATTTTGTTTGCGGAGCCCGACCGCACGTCGGTCGAGGAGATCGCAAAGCGGCTGCCAACGTCACAAGCAAATTTATTATTGGCTGCCACCGCAGGGCAGCCCACCAACGATCAAGCGTTTGCCGCCGCACTCAAACAGACACCCAGTGTGCTGTCGGTCGCCCTGGGTCAGCAAGCCACAACTGCGATTTCCGCCGAAGGCTGGATTTGCAGTAGCCGGTCAAGATCCGCGGCCATTCATTATTGGATTTTGACGGCGCTTCCACAGAATCTTCCAGCCGCTAGACGATGCCGCACATGGCATTGGCGCATATAACTGGACCCCAGATCGCGATCAAATTGTCCGGCGGGTCGCGTTGATTTACCGAATTGGACAAACTCTCGTTCCGTCCCTCGCCGCTGAAGCACTTCGCGTCGCCCAGGGAGCCAATACCTATGTGCTGAAAGCCTCGAATGCGAGCGGTGAGACTGCCTACGGGCAATCCACCGGGCTTAATCATATGCGCGTCGGACAGGTCGACGTGCCGACGGATAGTTCAGGAGCCGTCTACATCAGATTCCGGCATTTCAATCAGACAGCCTATATTCCGGCCTGGAAAGTACTGGCTGGCGAAGTGCCAAAGGACGATATCGAAGGAAAGATCATACTCGTTGGCACGAGCGCCCCTGGCCTTCTCGACCTACGGGCAACCCCACTGGATGCCGCGGTCCCAGGCATCGAGATGCACGCACAGGTGGTCGAGCAGCTGCTGACCGGGCATTTTCTTACCCGCCCGGATTATGCCCTTGCACTGGAAGAATTCGTTGTTCTTGCATTCGGGATCATGCTTGCTTTGCTTTTGCCTCGCGTGTCACCCACGACAGCCGTGGTGGTCGGCTTGTTCACAATCGCATTGGTTGTTGGCGGCGGATGGACAGCTTTCCGCTATGCGAGCCTTCTACTCGATCCATCGTATCCCGCGGCGGCGCTTGGATGTATGACCGCTGCCATCACCTCCTATATTTACCACGGCGTTGAAGCTCAGCGCGGCCAGATCCGTCACGCATTTAGTCAATATCTGTCGCCGGCCGTGATCGAAGATATTATCGCCCATCCTGACATGCTTAAATTAGGTGGTGAGGTACGCGAGCTAACTTTGATGTTCTGCGATGTCAGAAATTTCACTTCGATTTCGCAAGATCTCTCCGCCGCTGACCTCACGCAATTCATTAATGAGCTCCTCAGTCCACTCACAGAAATCATTTTGGAACATCGCGGCACCATCGATAAGTATATGGGCGATGCGATAATGGCGTTCTGGAATGCGCCGCTTAATGATCCAGACCACACAACCCACGCTTGCCACGCCGCGCTCAAAATGGCAGCGAAAATGGATGAGCTCAACGAAATATGGCGTCAGCGTGCCGAGGCCGTGCAGCGCACGTATAAGCAAGTCCACATTGGAATGGGTCTCAACACCGGCCCGTGCTGCGTCGGCAATCTTGGCTCAAGCTATCGCTTCGATTATTCGGCAATTGGCGACGACGTAAATGTCACCTCGCGGTTTGAAGGGCTCACGAAAATTTACGGTGTACCCGCCGTCGCAGGCCAGCGATCTCTCGCGCCCGGCATTAATGTTCTTGAATTGGACATGGTTGCGGTAAAGGGGCGTACGCTCCCGACCCAAATTTACACCTTCGTTGACATGCTTGGAGGGGAAAAAACGCAGATTGAACGTCTGGAAGAAAGGCACCGAGCTTTCCTGGCGGCTTACCGTAATCAAGAGTGGGATGCCGCCGAGCGTCTGGTCAATGATTGTCGTAATATCGGCGTCTCTCAGCTGGACACGTGTTATTCTCTGTTTAGTGAACGCATCGGCTTACTTCGGCAGGCCTCGTTACCGGCCAATTGGGACGGCTCCTTCACAATGACGGAGAAATAGGAAATTTCCACCTTTTATCGACCTGAGACGGCATGGGGTGCGGATCGCGAGCATGCACGAAGGAGATCGATCCATGACATTGCGCCATCCCGGAATGACCTCAATCTTCTTTTTAGTTTGGCTAACCTGTTCGACCTGCGCATGCTGCAGACTTCGCAGGCAAGGCAAGAATTGTTGATGGCAACACGTTAATCATTGGCACGACGAAAGATCCGCCTAGAGCGCATAGCCGCGCCCGAGACCGACCAGATTTGCCTAAACGCAGAGGGTATCCGCTGGACCTGCGGTATCGAAGCTCGTGACCAACTCGCTGCGCATATCGCGGGCCGAGAAATCAACTGTACTGTCAATGGTGTCGATCCTGAACACAGAACGCTTGCCATTTGTAACCTTGCCGGCGAGGACCTGAATAATTGGATGGTTCAGCAAGGTTGGGCATTCGCTAATGTGCGGCAGTCGTTTGAATACGTTCATTCTGAAGAGACTGCTGGGACACAAAAGCGCGGACTATGGCAGGGCGCATTTGTTGCGCCGTGGGATTGGCGCCGTCGCAATAAAGACACGACGATACTCGGTGCTTTCAGCGTCCCGAACAGTGCGCGGGTAATGCTATTAAGCGTCGCCGCGACCGCACCATCACCCGAATGCACGATCAAAGGAAATATTACCCGCACTGGCAGGCGATTTTATTACATGCCGGACCAAAAGTCGTATGCAAAAATTAAAATGAATAAGGCCGCAAAGCGATGGTTTTGCACCGCAGAGGAGGCCGAAGCGGCAGGGTGGCGGAAAGCAGCCAAGTGAAGCCCGCTGCTGCCTCGTTTCCGTTTTTGTGATTCTCATTGTCCGTTTTCGGCATTTAGACGCCGTTGGCGGCCAGCAAGATTATATCTGGCCCATGTCATTCGATCACGGGCGCGTTCAAAAACCCACTGACAAATTACATTTGATTCATCCAATTCAATAGCTTTGCGCCGACGCCTGCCCCAGAGCCGCGCATCTTGTGATCCGCCCAACGCTTAAGGTCAGCGACTGTGAAGCGTTCGAGAAATGGGTTGGCATTAATGATCTTCTCGCGCGTTGTCCGACCCGTTGTATCGGCATTCGCCATGACGAGTGCTGCATCGGCATTATCCGGCGCCAAGAGAATTGCGCCAGCGCCCGCAGCGCCAGCAAAGTGCGCCAAGTAGATCGTTCCGGCGGTGACAGGCAAGCCCCGTTGCCTCAGCGTTGCGGCATTTTGTTCGGCAAATCGCTTTGTGATCTCACGGACGAGTTTTGCGTCTCGCCGTAGGTCAAGGGTTTCACTTTCGCTGTGGCCCCTTACCAGATTGGGCCGGTTCGCTCGGATCAGCTCGAGCCAGGTTTCGCTGAGAAATTGACCAACACCTGTTGCGCTGGAGCGTTTATTCTTTGCGTTTGGATCGCCGTTCGATTCAACGCTGATGATCCGTTCAACCGCCGCATTAATAGCCGCCCTATCGGTCAGCGCGTCCCGGCGATGATCAAGAGACCGATATAAGCTCAACCCACCAAACAGTCCTAAGCCAAGCGCCGCCAAAGCCACGCCCACTACGGTAACGAGCCGAAGGCCTCGTCCGCTGCGAAGCTCGTGCGCCGCCCGGCCTCCATTGTCATCGGGGACCGCAACCTCGATCGCGTTTGGAGGTGTTCTTTCAGATTTGTAACGACGGGATTTGCTTGCGTATCGATTAATGCGCATGCGGCTTGGGAGAGGACCTGTAGCTGCTTATCAATCTCGTTGAAAATGCCAATCCTCTTTATCTCCAAGAGCGCTGGTGAGAGCTCCAGAACGCCGCTTTCCTGTTCCGACCCCGCTTGGGTGTGCACTAAATCCTGGTCGGCTTCGCTGATGGCTGCCGCTGCTTCCATTGATGTAATTTGCCCGCGCCGAAAGCCGGGAAGTGCATAAATAGCCCTTATCCTTTCTAACCTATTAACCGCAATTTGGTGAATTCGAACGGGAGGATTCGACGCGGAGGCTCTCCATGGTTTCTTTTTGATTAATGCGTGGGCCCGTTCTAAAGGTCCACGATTTAGGGTCAACTAAACGTCGTCGCTTAGTTTGTCTGCTCCGGGATTGTGTCTGAGCCCCGGCGAGAACAGAGAGGCCCCGGAAGACCACCCGGGGCTTCTTTTTTGACCACCTCAATGGTGGTTTCATAAAAAACCGCGCTTATTAGGCGCGGGTTTGTGCAGTGGTGGAGGATTCATCGATGGTTTGGATTTCCTCCTTTTTGAACCGGACAGTGACCTATTTTTATATTTATAAAGGCGGCGCGAAAATTTATACATTTATGCCGCATCCGTGACCTATCGGTTAGGGCGCCTCGATTTGTGGCCTCTTTACAATTCGGAAACCATAATCGCCTATGCTGTTCGCACTCCAAGTCCAAACGTAGGTGCCCATAGAAGTCCCGGCCAATCACCCCTGGTCGGGACTCTTTTTATTTTGCCGTCTTAGTTGGCGGCCTCGTTCATTAAACGAATTTAGCTTTGGGCTTTTCGTCGCCTGTCTTGATTTCAATTTCTTCTTCTTGCTTATTAAGTCGCTTGGAACGCCATCGTGAGCAGCTTGAGCCAAACTTCTGCAACAAAATCACCCATCTCGGACATAACGGCAGGAATACCTCACGCGCCTCCTCGCGCGAGCGCTCCCGGCGCAGCCGCAGCCACTAGTTGCAACCCACGAGGGACGTGGATATCGTCGAGGGAGCACGCTTATCGGAGAGGCCACACGAACTGGCAAATCGCATGGATGCGAGTTACGACGGTTCGGAGCATGGGAAATCATTTCCTGATCGCAATTTAGCGATAAGCGATGAAACGTTCTGCGGCCCATCTGCCGGTGCGTCGGACGCTGGAAAAGCTGGCTATCCAGCCCGACACGTTTTACGGCTTTGCATCTTAGTCGCTGATTGAAAGTGCCAGTATAACTTCATAGCCGCGCATTAGGCCGATATCTTCGCCTCTTCTTTGTCCGTAGGCTGCCGCAACACATAGCCGCGGCCCCAAATGGTCTCAATGTAGTCCCTGCCGCCCGATGCGTTGGCAAGTCTCTTGCGCAGCTTGCAAATGAAAACATCAATGATCTTAATTTCCGGCTCGTCCATTCCGCCGTAGAGATGATTGAGGAACATTTCCTTGGTCACCGCAGTGCCTTTGCGAAGGCTCAGGAGTTCCAGCATCTGATACTCCTTGCCGGTCAGATGCACACGCTCGCCGTCGATTTTAACCGACTGGGTGTCGAGGTCGACCACGAGGTCGCCGGTCTCGATTACTGACTGGGCGTGGCCCTTGGAGCGGCGCACGATGGCATGGATGCGCGCCACCAGCTCGTCCTTATTGAATGGCTTGGTCATATAGTCGTCGGCGCCGAAGCCGAGACCTTTGATTTTGTCCTCGACGCCGGCGAGACCGGAGAGGATCAGAATAGGCGTCTTCACTTTAGAAACGCGCAAGCTGCGCAGCACCTCGAAGCCCGACATATCCGGCAGGTTAAGGTCGAGAAGAATGATGTCGTAGTCGTACAGCTTGCCGAGATCGAGCCCTTCTTCACCGAGCTCGGTGGTGTAGACGTTGAAGCTCTCGGACTTGAGCATCAGCTCGATCGACCGCGCAGTGGCGCGATCGTCTTCAATGACCAATACGCGCATGCGAGTCCCTTTCGTCGCGACCCTCCACGCAAGGTCGGCAGGCCGCTTGGCGGCCTCTGAAACTATTGAGACAAAGTGAGTCGCAACACGTTATTAATGGATGGTTAACAAGACCTTACCGGCGTCGAGAGTTGATCATCTTACGTGTCCTTGCTTGCTCAGCTTCTTCACTCGATGCTTCTGATAGTCGAGCACGGCCGTCGCGAAAGGGAGTGTGCGGGGGCACTCGTCTGTGAGTGAGCGAGACGACAATGTTGCTCGCGGTGTCCGCGGGCTGGATGTGGCAGGCGATGCCGCCCATATCGCCGGGGTACGACACTTCCGAAACGGTCTCAATGGACTTCATGCACATCAGCCGCGAGGGTTGCCTCAAGCTCTACGAGGCGGACCACACCTACGCGCTGATCCGCTGACCTGCGGTGCGGCCGCAAGCTTGCGAGAGCAACAATACGTGATGGCACAGTCGCTCGACCCGACGGATCGAGCGGGAGAGGCCTGGCCGCCTCAGAGGGGTTCAAATCCCGACCAATTGATTAGGCCTTGACCCGCGGAATCCATCAAGGCCAGCGGTCTATGTGCGACCGCACAGAAAGGCCGAACATACGGCCGCAAGCGACCTCTGCCCTTCATGTAAGAAAGCTCTTACATGTCGGGGCCATCCCCACGTGAAGTGGCCTTGGTTACTTTGACGCACGCATGTTCGTTATTGAGGCTTCCCGGGGATTCCCGGATCACCTTTGGGACCCTGTTCGCCCTTGAGGCCCTGCGGTCCGGCGGGGCCAACTGGTCCCTGTGCGCCTGGAGGGCCCACTGGTCCCTGTGCGCCTGGAGGGCCGGCTGGTCCCTGTGCGCCTGGAGGTCCTGCTGGTCCCTGTGCGCCTGGAGGCCCTGCTGGCCCTGGCGGACCTTGTGGACCCTCAAAACAACCCGTCAGCATGAACGCTGAAATCGCAAGAACTATTAAAGACAACCGCATTTACGCCTCCCCAATATTGGAAACGAGAAGCGTGGTCACTTTCACATTCTTAGTCAATCCAAAACCGGCCAGTACACGCCCACGGTGGGCGCATACTCGTCTTCTGGGTCCTCTTCATGGCGGCTGTTGTGATAGCGTCGTTCGCAATGAAGACGAACGGGCAAGTTCTGGAGTCGCGATAACGAGGAGTTGGCAAGCGGCGGCAGTAACGCCCGTGAAGCATTCAGTTAATCAAAGCGTGGATTTCCCAGACGCTAATTCCCCGATCCCGTCGTACTTGGCTGCGGTTGGCGGGGTGCCTTTGAGGTATCCGAAGACCAATTGCAGGCTTGCGCGATCTTCTGTCGGACCGCGGAGAAATCGCCGAGTTTGAAAGCTCGTGCGTGCGCTCGCCTGAAAGACGAGAGAGCTCGTCCTAGTAGAGGTTGGGCGGGCTATCGACGTTCCAGGACATTCGTGCATTGCTGGCCGGAGTGGCGGCGTGCCGCGGCTGAGCGGGCAACTGCGCGGTCTGTGCCGACGGCGTCTGCGGCAGCACGATCACCTTGGCGCCGATCTGCACGCGGCTGTAGAGATCTTCCACGTCTTCGTTGATGAGGCGGATGCAGCCCGACGACAGGTGCTTGCCGATGGTGGTCGGATCGTTGGTGCCGTGGATGCGATATTCGGTGCCGCCGAGATACATGGCGCGGGCGCCGAGCGGATTGCCGGGGCCGCCGGCCACCATGCGCGGCAGATAAGGCTGGCGCGCGATCATCTCGGCCGGCGGATACCAGTCCGGCCACTCGGCCTTGCGCGCGACCTGCTTGACGCCCGACCAGGTGAAGCCTTGGCGGCCGACGCCGATGCCGTAACGGATCGCCTTGCCGTTGCCGAGCACGTAATAAAGGAAAGTGCGCGGGGTATCGATGATGACGGTGCCGGGCGCCTCGTTGCCGGCGTAGTCGACGGTCTGCCGTTGCAGGCGCGGAGCGAGCTGGCCGTCTTCAGTATTCGCATCCTGATCGACCAGCGCGGGCTCGCTCGTTTGCAGTGCGATCTGGCTCTGCGCGGCCGGCGACAGGAAGGCGAACAGCGGATCGGCCTGCGCAGGCCCACAGGACAAAGCGGCGGCGGCGATTAGCGCGGTCAACGAGCCGGAATAGATCTTTTGCGACATGGCACCCTCGTGACCTGCAGCCCTCGCCCGAATTTGTCCGGGTTAAGCCCTAGGACGGTTCAAATTGATCTCACCGAGCGGTCGGCTATTGGCGAAACTCAAGATTTTCGTGAAGTATTTATCGGGCAATTTAAGTTAAGCGGTCATGAACCCCTAAAAAACAGCAATCATTATCCCTAAGAAACCGTTATGGGGACTTTGCGCTGACCACAGCGATTGCTCCTGCAATTTGCAGATTGTTCTAACGGGCACCGGCATTCAGCGCCTGCAAATGTGAACCTTCATCAGTGATTTGCGGCGCCGCGGCACCTCTACTACCTGTCGCGGTAGCGTGAGATCGGCTCGGAGCTTCGCGGCTTCCCAATCACATCTTCAAGCGAGATGTTTCCGCATGGGGATAGTCGTGCATATGGCAGCCGCTTTGATAAGGCTCAATGCATGCTCAAACCGATTTGATTTCGGATGCCGAATAAAGAAAAAATTTTAGGGCGCGGGTCAATTGCGTCAACTGACTGATGAACACATTGCGCAAGTCAATGTCGCCTCACTGCAGCATATAGTCCCGGACTTGTCGCCGCGATACCGATGCTTCTGGAGACTCCGCCGATCAGCGCAATACCGGTTTGCACCCCCACGATGTGATAATTCCCGTCTGCATCGGCACTAAGGATGGGGGCGCCGGAATCGCCATGCATGGCGACACAATCACTAACAATTAGGGAACCGCCTTCGTACGTCCCGACAATGTGACAATCCGTGTCCGCGGTCACCACGAAGGCGTGATCCTGAGCAAAACCTGGAAGCATGACCGGTGAATTTTTCACGGGACGAGCAATAGCTATCTCGAGTGGTCGATACTCTTCACTTTGCAAAGTCGATATCGTCAGGACAGCCCAGTCAGACGTTAGATTTTTTGCCGCGGCCGCCGGATCGTATCCGGGCCCAACCTCATAGCGCCCGATAATAGTGTTGGCACGATATCGACCACTTTCATAACCGAGCAAAAAGTGGATCCGTTCCGGCCGAATAAAGTGCCGTGTGCGCGCATTGAAAACGCAATGAGCTGCTGTGAGCACCTTATTCAGGCCAACCAGGCTTCCAGTGCATGCGCTGCCAGAACTGTTGTAGATTTTTCCCACGGACGACCACGGGTAGGCCCTGATGTCTACTCTTGCATGGTGATTTATATTTTCGGCCATAGCGGAAATAATTGTGCCCGCAAACGCGCACAGACAGTAGGTCAACAGCCAATGCAATCGCATGTCACCCGCCTGCTGAACCATAAAAAGTGAAACCCACCGGGGTCGTGTCCTTGCTGGCCTGACCAGCGATCCGTTGCCAAACTTAATGCTAAGCCATTGCTGACCAATGAGATTATTTCTCCGGGGGAGTGACATATTTCACAGGTACATCGCCCGCCAGAAGCTACCATTTCTGTGCTTTCGAAGAAGGATCGATCCAATGTGGAGAAAAACGCTTCTTGGTCTATGTGCGGCCCTCGTAGTGCTTTTGGGCTTGGTTGCCTCGGCAAACGTGTATGCGAAGAACCTTGGTCCCAGCATCACAATCCCCGGGGTGACAAGGTTCAGCTCGGGTTCAATGGCAATTTCACCATTAAAGCCACAGGCGGCGGGCTTCGATTGTCAGGGACGTGTGCTTGTGTCGGCGGCGACGGCACATGCGAGGTTTCCTCTATTGTGGTTGACAGCGGCCAATCGCTAGTTTGCCACAAGGGAAGGTCCGGCACATGTAGGAGTGGTTGCAGTATGACGACCACCACAACCGACGCCAGTAGTGCGCTGTCCCAGATTTGATGACGATTAATTGGTCGTCGAACGCCTGTGACTTATTTCACAGGGCGATGCGATGATTAATGATATTATTTTTGTATACGAAGACTATGGGGCCCTGATTTAGTCGGAACAATCGGAAAAAAGCCGGGCAATATTATGATTACGGTTCCAGAGTTGGCTGCAGAATCGTTGGGGTCATTTTTATCCTCGGACATGAAACGCGCGTTTGGCTCCTCGCACGCGCGCTTAACCGAGCTGATCCCGTCCGTCGCTCGGCTTGCGCTTGAATGCATTGGGAACAGCGACGCCCTTTATCACAATGTGGAACATACAATGTTGGTGACGCTGGTCGGGCGAGACATATTGCGCGGCCGCGCACTTTTGAAACGCACGACGCCGGCGGATTGGGCGCATTTACTGGTCGCATGCCTTATGCATGACATCGGATACGTTCGTGGCCTTCTCACAGGAGATCGACAGGACAGCTACATAATCGATGCAAGTGGTAAGACGGTTACTCTACCACGCGGATCGTCCGATGCGGCTCTTACGCCATATCATGTCGATCGATCCAAGCTATTCGTGCTGGACCGGGTGGCTGAAGTCAAATTGCTCGACGGGAAACGCATTGCACATGCTATCGAGTTTACTCGATTTCCGGTTTCGGCGGACGAAGAGGAAATTGATGAGGAGGGTTCGCTGTTACGGGCTGCAGACCTTATTGGCCAGCTCGGCGACCCTCGATATCTTTACAAAGCGAATGCGTTATTTTGCGAATTTCAGGAGATCGGCATGAACCAAAAGCTTGGCTATAAGTCGCCAGCTGATCTCGTCGATTTATATCCCAAGTTTTATTGGAATAGCATTTCGTGCCATATCCAAACGGCGATCCGCTATCTAAGCGTAACCGAGAGCGGTCGGCAGTGGATTGCGAACCTATATAGCAATATTTATCGCGCCGAGCGTGCAATCGGCCAGGCACTGCCAAGTGCCGAGCGGGCCTCGCCGTTGATTGCGGTGAAGTGATCTCCACCGAAAATTCGTATGATGGATTGTCGGTCGCCATCGACCATCATGGAGCACCACTCTACTGCGTAGATACCGCCAGTAGCAGGCAAGCCATCTCCAAATTGTAAGGTCGGGCGTGACGGGTACTCAATGATTTCCCCCGGCCCAAGATTTGTTTAGCTGAAACTTAACCGAATAGATCGTGCCTAAAACAGCGAACGCCTCATCAGCATCTACTACCTTAACCGGCTCCCCTTCCCTACCCACAAATTTAACGTCGCTGATAACCATTGAAAACCAACTAGCGCAGGACTTCGTAAATGCATCCAAGCTTATGCTCGCGCGATCCGCCGCTACAGCGGCAATCCCCAGTCACGACCGCGCATAATGATATTCGAAGTATTGGCAAATGCGGTCCCGCCCTTTGGCGGAATGACTTTCATAAGAAGCTCGCAAGATCTTGCGGCAGGGGCGGCAGTGAATACACCACACCAGCCCCAAGAGCATCTCTGCAAGAAGCATTTTCCGGTGGACTTGGCAAACCGAGTTATTGGAGTTTGCGGATCTTGAGAACGTTGGTCTGAGATTCTTCGTCGGATGCAACGTGCATCGTCCGTACTGGTGGTGGAAACGCGCTCAACAATAACGACCGCGGACGTCCGCTGCGTATTGGCGAATTGCTGGGCAAGGGGTCGCTAGGCAGCAGAAATCTGTTGTCATGGCAGCGTTCTGTGCGTTGATCGCCGGGTCATGCCATGCGTGGCCAGCACTTTGGTCCAGTACGCAATTGCGGGGCGCGATAGCGGCACATTCATAGACGGTGAGTTCATACCGCAAATGATTAACGACCTTTAACTCGCTAGTCCCTGTTCGTTTTACAGTCCCTTTAAAGTTCTCGCCCAGAAAGGAATAAAGTCGAAGGAGCGTTTTCGATGTCAAACAAAGGCACCTGTTTGCGATTGTTTGAGTTATTGCGCGATTTCCGTTCCGCGCGCGCCGGTAACGTGGCCATTACGTTTGGCCTTTTAGTCGTTCCCCTGATCGGCGCTGTCGGCGCTGCCGTCGATTACAGCCGCGCAAACTGGGTCAAGACATCGATGCAGACGACTGTCGACAGCGTCGCTCTAATGATTTCCAAGGAAGCCTCTACTGTCGCCCGTCGGTCAATTGCAGACGGACGCACAAAATTACTTCACAGCGATGTTCTCGAAGCCGGACGTGAAGAACATCAACGTCAACGTCACATACACAAACACCAACGGCTCAAATTTGGTCGTCAGCGCCACCGCCACGCTGCCCACCACATTCGTGAGCTTGCTCGGTTACAACCAGTTCGATCTCGCCGCATCGTCCACGGCCAAGTGGGGCATGACACGGCTGCGGGTGGCGTTGGTGCTCGACAATACTGGATCAATGGCGCAGAGCGGCAAGATCACCGCGCTCAAGACCGCAACCAATAGCCTGTTGACGCAGATCAGAAAGCCGTCGTCAATGATGGCGATGCCTATGTGTCGATCGTTCCCTTCGGGAATGCGGTCAATCTAGGTTCAGCCAATTCCGCCGCATCATGGATCGATTGGACGGACTGGAATGCAGTGAATGGAAAATGCAGTAATACCCAATATAAGACCCAGAGTGCCTGCGTGGCGGCCCATAAGGTGTGGACGCCAGCCAATCACAGCACATGGAATGGCTGTATTACCGATCGCGGCCTTCCCATCACTACGGGGCCCGATCTCCCGAGCCGGCAATTACGATGAGAATGTCAATCCGCCGGTCGCCGGCAACCTAGCCACCCAATATCCGGCCTATCAGGCACCTTCCTGCCCTCAGGCGGCGATGGGGCTTAATTACGACTGGTCTGCTATGACGACGGAAGTCAATAACATGCAGCCCGGCGGCAGCACCGATCAACCGATCGGACTCGTCTGGGGCTGGCAGACCCTGGTGGGCGGGGGACCGTTTACCGCGCCGGCTATGGACCCAGACTACCAGTATCAACAGGTCATCATTCTTCTGAGCGACGGTTTGAACACCCAAGATCGCTGGTACGGCAACGGATCGACAACCAGCACACAAGTCGATTCCCGGATGTACGACTCACATGGCAACGGGACCTGCGCCAACATCAAAGCTGCGGGCATTACGATTTATACGGTTCAGGTCAACACCGACGATTCACCGACGTCCACCTTATTGCAGGACTGCGCAACCGACCTCGGTAAGTTCTTTCTGCTGACGTCGGCGGACGAGATCGTCACCACGTTCAACACGATTGGTACCAGCCTCACCCAGCTGTATCTCTCCAATTAGCTTCGAACTGCGGAGAAAATCCCTTCCATGGCCCTTAATCCCCGGCCTCCCCCTCCCCCCTTTCCAACGGGGAAAACCATTGTCAGCTATAGCTGCAGGAAAAATTGCCACTCCGCGGTTATTGACCGTTTGCGGATCCTGAAAATCCCGGTCTGAGGCTTACGTTCGGATCGCAACGTGCACCGCCTGTGCTGGTAGCGGAAACGCGCTCAACAATTCCATTTTTGATATAGAAAATATTCTGGCATGCGGGGAACGTCTGCATGCAGCTCGTAAAACGGGTATAGGTCGCGAAATCCACTTGATCGGCAAGCTCCTCCGTTCCACCCGCAAAGCACCCTTCGAAATTGTGCCCGTTCACGTAATCCCGAATCTCCGTTCCATCAGCAGCGGTCGTTCTGACTACCGGGAAAATCATAAATACTGGATGATTGTCTAATTCGGAAACAGGTTGTCCAATCCATGCATTCAGGTCTTCGTTTGCAGTGGTGGCGCACCCACACAAAAATAGTACTACGATCAGAGCAAACGCCAGTTGTGCGGGCGATAGACCGTGATAGCCGTTCATCCTCGTTTCCCCAGTGTCCTTAGTCGTAACCACCATGCCAATGATCGAGGATGAACAGCCTCGCGGTAACCAATGAACATAGGGCAAGCAATTTGCGCTGGCGATGTGCCGGGGCCGAGCACGACCGCTACGACAAATTCGAGCCTGACCCTTGGCCGAAGGTTTGCCTGCTGCTGCAAGCGGCGTGAAAGCGGCATTCCTGCCCGTCGGCCCCGCCTAGCGCGCGTCAGTTCAGTCATCGAGGCCTGCCGGATGAGTCTCGTTGCCGAACGCGTAGTCGCGCAAAACCTGGCCAGGTCAATCCAGCAAAGCAGACGATCCGTGAAAAAACATTTAGATTTCATTATTGGATTGTGCCGGCTCATCAGCGGCTGATTTCGTAATCTGAGACCGTGGTGCGCGCGGTGTCAGTTTATTTTTTGCGAGGTCTATTGCTTGAAATCGCAGCATAGACTTCCGATAACTTTCGTTGAGCTGCCTTTTTTAAGCTGATACTTTTGTTGCTCGCCAGCACCTCAGCGCAGCTTAAGCATTCGTCGATTAGCCATCGTCTTGCCTTTGCGAAAGTCGCGCGCGTGTCGCCATTCATGTGCTCACTCCCACCGCCGGTACTCTCAATAAAAAAGATTAGCACGTTCAAAGCACCACATAAATATGCCAAGGTCGTCTATTGGCACGATGCTCGGCCTCCATGCGATGCCCGCAAGCGGGCCAGGGATACTTTTCTGGGAGCTTTGTATCGGTCGCTGCAATAGTGTCTTCCAATTTGGGAAGCTTTGTATCGGTCGCTGCAATAGTGTCTTCCGAAAAACGCAGGGATTTCAGATTATTGAGCATGTATTTTCGGCGACCAGTCGGCTAAAGATCTATAGAATTTCGGCACAATGAGCTATGTGTGAACAAATTATTAATTGACGTTCAAAGGGACTGAACAATGTCTTAGCAAGCTAGCAACATGTCAGTAGGATAATTCAGGTGGTTTTGGATCATTTGCGAGACCACCTATGCCTGGTTGTGGATTGATCACTCTTCGAAAGTTTGTCGCGCATTTTATCAGGGATCCGCGTGGCAATGTCGCCATTATATTCGCGTTCGCCTTATTGCCAATCATCGCCACGGTTGGCTGTGCCGTCGATTACAGTCGGGCTAATTCAGTCAGTGCGGCGCTACAGTCTGCACTCAATTCCACCTGCATTGATGATCGCGAAGGAAGCGGCCACCGACACGTCAGCACAACTGACAACGAACGCACAAAAATATTTTTTGGCCTTGTTCACGCGGCCGGAAGCCAAGAATATCACGGTTAACGCCAACTACACCACGACCGGCGGGACTTCCTTGGTTATTAATGCCACCGCTGATGTCCCAACCGGTTTTTTGGGCGTCATCGGATACAACAGCATCACTGTGGGCAGCTCGTCGACCGCCAAATGGGGTTCTAATCGACTGCGCGTGGCGCTGGTGCTCGACAATACCGGATCGATGGCCGACAGCGGAAAGATCACGGCACTTATATCGGCGACTAACAGTCTGCTGACTCAATTACAAAACGCCGCCAGCACCAATGGCGACGTCTATGTCTCGATCGTTCCGTTCGTGAAGGACAGCAATCTCGGCTGCGCCAACTGGAATTCGGATTACATCTATTGGGGCACGGTGGCGCAAGATCCGACGCTCTCCGATAACAATTCCTGGGATGCCAACAACGGATCCTGCAGCAGCGGGAACTACTCGACCCGCAGCTCATGCGTCTCGCACGCTTCCTGCTCGATTTCCGCCTACAGCAGCCAGAGCAGCTGCACAGGCGCCGGTACTTGCTCCTGGCGGGCTACAGCAGCCAGAGCACCTGCACGGCCGCCAGCACCTGTTCGATTTCGGGCAAGACCAGCCAGAGCAGCTGCACGGGCGCGGGCACCTGCTCGAATGCTGCCGAGACGAGCCAGAGCAGCTGCACAGGCACGAAGGCTTGCACCAAATCGCAATACACGTCGAAATCAAACTGCCAAAACAATGGCGGAACGTGGGGCTATGGGACGTGGACCGCCGGCGTATGGACGGCTGCCACGTGGACGGCCGGCGTCTGGAGCGCGGCCACCTGGACACCGAATAACCACAATACCTGGAACGGCTGCGTCATGGATCGCGGCAATCCGACCACGCCGGACACGATAAACAACTACGACACCAACGTCGTGCAGCCGAGCGTCACCACAGAACGCCTCCTTATATGCGGCCGAGCAATATGGCTCCTGCCCGCAAGCGGCGATGGAGTTGAACTACAACTGGCCGTCGATGACCTCGCTGGTCAATGCCATGTCGCCTGGCTGGCAACACCAACCAGGCGATCGGACTGGAGCTCGGCTGGATGTCTCTGGTCGGCGGCGGGCCGTTCTATTCGCCACCGATGGATTCAAACTACACCTATACACAGGTCATCATCCTGCTGACCGACGGCTTGAATACGCAGGACCGCTGGTATTCGAGCCAGAGTTCGATCGATACGCGCCAGCAGCTGACCTGCAATAACATCAACGCTGCCGGCATCACGCTCTACACCATTCAGGTCAACACCGGCGGCGATCCGACATCGACGTTGTTGCAGAACTGCGCCGGTAGTCCGGGTAAGTATCCTGACTCAGGCAAGTTCTATCTGCTGACATCTTCAAGTCAGATCCTGACCGTGTTCACTCAGATCGGCACCGATCTGAGCCAGTTGCGCCTCGCTAAATAGGCGTCCCTATTTGGCCTTTAAAATCGAAGAATGTCGAATGGATGCGCGGAATCCTGCCGGGCAGTTGTTCAGGGGGGCGTTTAAGCCTGTTTGGCAATTTAAACAATTCAGTTAATCAGCGCTGTCCCAACATTAAATGAGTAGGTTCAATTGGTTGGCGTCTGCGGCAGGGATTTTCTGCAATGGAACATTCCCGCTTATAATAAAGCTGAATTCGATTTTCTCCTCGAAGCGTAAAGAGGCACCCGAGTGAGTGAACCAGTTTAACGTTGCGCGCGTCACTAGAATGTGTAATTCACGCCGATACGTAATGTTGTCGGTCATTTTGCCGGTAACGATGTCGCTTGTGGCAGTAACCGGTACCGTGACCGCGTGCGCCGTGACCATATCAGCATGATAGCTGCGTTGCGGTCATCAAACCGCGACGAGTTGATCGCGCTCACGCGACGCCATTTAGAACCCTCACCGGCGCCCTATATCCGAGCCTATCAACCTCGCTTCGGTAACGTTGCCGACGAGAAGTGACTTATTTGCATTGTCGAAGTGTGCGGTAATGCGAATGACGCTTACGTCTAGGAAATAATCCAAGTCGATGCGTGCTTTGAAATTCGTGTCCGCTTCTCTACTCAGCCAGGTTCAACCGCTGGAATACTGCATTGACCGAAATATCAATGTGCTGGATATTGCCAAGGGACTTTGGGAATAGCATTCAAAATCTGCAGCAAAGGATAATCGCTATCCCTCAGCTTCCGCGAGACTATGCGCTTTTTCCAGGAATGACCGTTTCCAGCTTGCCAAACTCAGCGCACCAGCCCGTTGGGATGCGATACTGCCAGTTGGCCTGGGAGGCTGGGACTCACAATTTGTGACCAAGTACTAGGGATTACGCCTGTACCGATTTTGTTTGAGGATTAAAATGTTTTCACGAGAGAGCAGGCCAGCCGTTTCTTTTACGAGCATTCCCTTGTCATTGAGCTTAGCTTTGGTTGCTATCGATCGAGTTGAACGATGAATAAACAACGATGTTTAATTTGATTGGCGCATTGAAGTCCGTCGCCACGCGCTATCCTTCGATCATGGCAGTGGCTCGGCGAATAATATTCTCAAGGGAATTGGCGGCCCATCGCAAATTCATACAACCTTACATGGCGTCAGATGGTCAAAGGAACGGCAGCCGTATTGTAAAAACTCCACTGCTGATCGGATATTTTGAAACGACCTTGGGTCTTGGCGGAATATGTAAGAGGATTGGCGGCCGCCTCGAAGCGCTCGAAATGCCTTTTTCGATCTACCCTTACAACGCCAACAGGGCGAACCCGCAACGAAGCTCCTTGACACGAATAGTATCACGTAGAGCGAGTTCATTCCGTAAACATATTTTGCATGGCAGCTAATCAAACTGGAAACGCACGGCGAATTATTGGAAAGCCGCACACCGATAAAAGCTACAATATTCTAAGGACTTTCTGGGAGCTTCAGTGCGCGCCTGAATCGTGGCGTATAACCATCTTGCAAGGCGATTGGCAGCGAGCCGATGTTCTTGCGCTGATGGCAAGTGTCGATTGCTTTGTATCGTTGCATCGGTCAGAAGGCTTCGGTTTAGGCATGGCAGAAGCCATGTTCCTCGGTAAGCCCGTCATTGGAACATCGTTTTCTGGAAACACAGAATTTTTGACGGAAGAAACCGGCTTTCCAGTGCCCTACCACATGCGTGCGGTCGAGCAGGGAGAGTACCCTTATAGTGCGGGAAATTCGTGGGCCGAACCTGATATAAGGACCGCCGCGGGAATGATGCGCTCGGTCGCGTGCAGAACAGATGAAGTGCGCAGTAAAGCCTTGCGGGACAGACCTACGTTAAACAGCACTACAGCCAAAAAGTCGTGGGTAGCGTGGTAGCGGCGCGATTGCGTGAACTAATCGCTGGCGTCCCTTCTTCTGCATAGGCAATATCGACGCTTCTCAAGGGGAACCTAATGACGCAACATCTTATCGGCGCTGCACACCCCTCTGAATTAATTTTACCCCCATAATATCCTATCTTTGGCCGTAGCGCTCCTTCGCCCTGCTTCATTACCCCATAGATGTAAATAACCGTCATTTTGGTCTCATCGGTCTTGGGAATGAATTGAAATTACGTTTGCATGCGTCAGACTTGCATGCGTTTTGAGGACCGAAAATTCCCCAGGTACTTAAATGTCACATGCGATCCACCCTAGCCGCCGTGGGCAAAGTATTGTAAGCAGTGATGGAAAACAACGATGGACTTAGAATGACCATTTGGCGGGTTATGCTGATTTTTATCTTGGCGGCCTTTTTAGGTAGTTGTACTACCGCTACTTCGCTGCCTATGGCGCAGGAAGAAGCGTCAACAAAAATGGTTCAAACTAAAATCACTTACACTGCGAAGATGAAGTCGAAGGTGAAAACCTCGACCTCTAAGCAGCTAGCTTTGAAGCAGAAACCTGCTGGCGCATCATCGACCGCTGACGAAGAGCGTGAGTCCGAGACCACCCCGAACGTCGGATCACCGGAATGGAAAAGGGAGCAGGCCGAGAACGAACGCAAGGAGGAGCAGATAAAAAAAGTAATCCAAGGCATTTGCCGCGGATGCTAACGCATTAAACGTTCTCTCCTCTGTGCCTCGCATATGGCACTAAGCGGTTTTCTGTGGCAGAAATAGCCAAACAGCAATCTGTCTCAACAGAGCTAGCGTTCTAGGTCAGCATTGCAAGTCGAGAAAATTGACCAGGGTGCTGATTGAGCCCCGGCATTAACGGGTTTGCCTGTAGGCTTTGAAAACTGCGATAACGCGAATTCTACGAGGCTGGCTCATGGCCGATGATCAGCAGATCGAAGAGGTAGCAGCAATGATGTTCGCCGCAGCCCTCGCCTTTACCAATACGATTGGCAGAAAGGGATGGGCCTGGGAGGCATGCGATGAGCGAACCAAGCATTATTGGCGCAATATCGCAAAACATGCTTGGAACGTTTTCAACCGACCCCGAGCAGGGCAACAATCAAACTAGCAAGCCGCCTATTCATAACCCGCGTGTAGTCTGCGCGGTCGATCTATGTTCGGTTTGGGGCGCATCACTCAAGTCCGACATCGTGCCAAGTTCAAAAGTGCCGTCGAGAGACGTTCGGCATTCGCATTGCGGCAGGTTATTGGACAGGCTGTAGGCTGTATTATTGAAGATCCAACTGAGTTTCTGCGTTGGATTGCAGCACATTCGGCATTCTCGACACCGTCGGGATTCCGAATGAGGCGGATCAATTACAGAGCGCTTCGTCGGAACAGCGGGGGGTTGCGTTTATAGGCCGGGCTCCTGCCGGTGTGCTTGACCGGCAAAATCCTCAAGGAGATTGAGGGCCTGATGACGGCGAAACGCAACAGTCCCGAAGGCGCCCAAATCATCCTGGGCGACAACGAGGCCGCCCTGCTCCGCCCCTGGCGGGGAACGGCGCGCCGAGCCCGAGGACCTGACCGGCAACCTCATCGTCCAACCCAGCCCAGTGGAGTAAACAAATGGATCAGTTGAGTTTCGCCACCACTACCTACCGCGCCCTGCGCTGACCATAGGCGTCGTCGACGAACAGATGTTTGATCCAAGGCCAGCGCTTGCTGATCGCATGCAGAATGATCTGACGCTCGCAGTAAGACCTTGGACTGACATGATATTCACAATTGGGGTTGTCTGCGACCTTCCAAGGTCTTGATCTTGCTTCATGCTCAGCTAGCCTTCTCGAATCAGTGGTGGCCGATGATTCTGTCGCCAGGGATGCGTGATTTATTTATGCGTGCCTTGCCGCACCAAGCTCTCCTTCCCCTCGAACCATCGGGCGATGCGGACGTTTGGGTAGAGCGGCTGTCGAAGGCTTTCGACGATACCAGTCGCCACACCGGATTCCTGGCGATAGCCGAGACAGCGGTTGACGCCTGCCCCGGCGATCCGATGATCCTCACGCTCGCTGCCACGGCGGCCCTTTTGGATGAGCGGCCCGAGCGGGCACTCGTGTTTCTCAAGCGGATTTCCAAGCGCTACACCGCAACGCCGACCGATCGCCTGCTACAAGCGCTGGCGTTGTTCCAAGATGGCAAACGTGTGGTGGCCCGGGCGCTATTGGAACGCCACAAATTGACCGAGTGGCATGCCGCGCTCCAGGCTTTCCCGGGCGGAAGGCAGCGCATGCGATGGATGGTGAGGCAGATCGATGCGATCATGGATCGCGACCTGTCCACTCCGCAACGACGCCAAAGGGCGACGGCAAAGAGTAACGTCAAACCCGCACTCGCCCCTCGTCCAGCGCGCCCTTCCAGCAAGCCCACGCCGCCAGTCGTTAAGGTCGCGACAACCTCGCTCCAGTCCTTGCCGCGCATCGAAATCGACATCTCCTTTGCGGCCGAGGTTGACCTTGCGCCCCTGCTCCACGCCATTACGCGTATGCCCGAACGGGAGGGCCAATGGTGGGGGCTGCGCGCGCGTTTCACCCATCTCAGCTTTGCTCAAGGCTTCGACGAACTTCTCTGCCTGCCGCACCTCACCGGCGTCGAACCATTCTGGCATCAGATCGAGACCGTGCGAAAGGTGTTAAAGCAGTTCCGCGGCCGTGTGCTGCTTGCCGACGAGGTCGGCCTCGGAAAAACCATCGAGGCCGGTATGGTCCTTAAGGAATATGCGTTGCGCGGCATGGCGGAGCGGGTGCTGGTGCTGACGCCGGCCTCGCTCGTCGGGCAATGGCGGGAGGAACTGGAGACCAAATTCAGCCTGTCTTTCGCGACGACCCATGACCAGCTGCTGCGCGACGACCCGCACGCATTCTGGAGGCAGAAGCGTATCATCGCGTCGATCTCGGCGGCTCGGCGACGCGAACATTCTGAGCATCTGCTCGGGGGCACCTTCGACCTCGTCATTATCGACGAGGCGCATCATCTGCGCGACCGATCGAGCCAGAGTTGGAAGCTCGTCGATGCGCTCAACAAGCGTTTTTTGCTGCTGCTCTCGGCGACGCCGGTGCAGAACGACCTTGTCGAACTATACAATATAATGACGCTCTTGAAGCCCGGCATCTTCAAGACACTCAAGGAATTCCGCGCTGCCTATATGACCCCCGGCAAGCCGAGACAACCGGCAAATCCCGAGCGCCTGCGTGAATTGATGCGGGGTGCCATGATCCGCAACACCCGCGCGGTCGTCGCTTTGAAACTTCCGCGCCGCCACGCGGTCACGATTAAGGTCGATGGCCAGCCGGGCGAAGTCGAGGCCTATGCCGATCTGGCGGCCGCAGTGCGCCGCCTCACGGCCGAGACCGAGGCGGGCGGGCACCGGTTGGCGCTGTACCACCTGCTCAGCGCAGCCGGATCATCGCCGGTCGCCGCGGCGGTTGCCGTGGCGCGGTTCGCAGCACGCCATCCCGACGACACGGAGTGGCAAGCTCTGGCCGAACGCTGGGCGGCGATCGAAACCGGCGGCAAGGAGATGGCGCTACTCGACCTGCTTCGTCGCAACCCGGAAGAGAAGAAGCTGGTCTTCGTCCATTCCCGAGAGACGCTGGCCCGCCTGGCCGATCTGCTCGCGCATGCCGGGTTGCCCTTCGCGCGCTTCGACGGCAGCCTCAGCGGGCCGCAGAAGGATGCAGCGATCGCCGACTTCCGCGACAAAGCACCCGTGCTGCTCTGCACAGAGTCCGGCGGCGAGGGCCGCAATATTCAGTTCTGCAACACGCTCATCAACTTCGATGTACCCTGGAACCCGATGGCGATCGAGCAGCGCATTGGCCGCATCGACCGCATCGGCCAAAATCGGGAAGTCTTCGTGTTCAACCTCGTCACGCGCGGCACGTTGGAAGATCAGTTGCTGGCGCTGCTTGAGGAGAAGATTTCCATGTTCGAGCTGGTCGTCGGCGAGGTCGGCGCGATCCTTGGCGGGCTGGGGGATGAACGCGACTTTCCGGAGATGGTGCTCGACGCCTGGCTCGAAGCAACCGAGGCTGGTCGAACCGATGCCTTCGATGCCCTGGGCCGCCGGCTCGATGATGCGCGGGTGCAGCATGAGGGCGCCAAGGCACTCGATGCGGCGCTGTTCGGCGAAGATTTTGAAACGGCGTGAGGGAGCCGGCGATGGGCGAACTGCGCGATTTCGTCTCTGACGTGCTGGATATCGAAGGCTCGGCCGTCGAGGCCGTGGAGCCAGACGGCCTGGAAGTGCTGGCGCCCGAACCCCTACGCACGGCCATGGGCTGGCCGGAACTGGTGCGGCTCGGTTTCGGGGCCGAGCTTCCGGCTGGAGCGATGGCCGTCGGATTTGAAGGCGACTGGCTCGACCGCTTTGGCGCGCTTCTGCGTGACCGAGGTCGTTGGGCTGAGCGACAGCTCGTGCTCCCAGACCCCATGCCGCGCATCGCTTATCCCGAACGCCTGCTCGACCACGCCCTCGATCTTCCTAATGCCATTTGGCGCTTGCATGGCGTATCGACGGCCTGGGCGCGTTGCCTGCTGCTGGCGTTCCGTTACACCGCGGTCTCCGACGAGAAGCGTGAAGGGCTGGTCTGGCTCGGATTCAACCAGGGAACCGGCGCGGTCATCGACGACGTTTTAGCGCGGTTGCGTCCGCTGCTGACGGCAGGACACGGAATGGCAAGTACCCGACCCGGACGTCCGCCGCGCGGCGGGACCGGCGTGGGATGCGCCCACTCTTGAAGCGCGGGTGCGGCCGCTGCTCAAACACCGCGTGCGACTCGAAATGGAGCCATTTCTGCGCACGATGCGACGCCGTCTCGACCGCGATCGCAACCGCATCCATGAGTACCACAACGATCTGCATCTCGTGGCTCAAAAGAGGCTCGCCAGCCTTGCCGGCACCTCGGGTGAAAAGGTGGAAGGCGACCGCAAGCGGGAGATGCTGCGTATCGCGGCGATCGAGCGGGAATATTCCGCCAAGCTCGACGATCTGCGCCGCAATTATGCGCTTCGCGTGACGGTCGAATGGGCGCAGGGACTGGAGTTGTTTGTTCCGGTGCAGCGCTTCGAAGTGCTGGTCAAACGCCGCAAGGGCGAAAGGCTCATACGCATCGACTGGCACCCAACGGTACGTCTTATGGAGCCGCCGCCAAGCGACTGGGGCTTGGGCCTGGAGCGCTCGCGCCTCGTCTGCGACGATCATCTCCATATTACCGACCCGATCGCCCAATCTCCCTGCCCATCCTGTGGCAGAGCGTGGTGCCGCGCCTGCCACCCGACGGCCTGCCCGCGCTGCGGGCAAGCAATCACGCGGCTCAGTTAGTTAATGAGAAAGTTGCATTCGCAGTCCGCGTGTCAGCGCGCTCGCGACGATTGCCCGTCATGGGAATTGATGATGAAAATCGAGGACGCTGAACGCCAGATCATTCGTGCTTGGAATCCATTCAAACAACAGCGCTTGTCTTACAAAGACGGCTCGATTTTCTGTGTTGGAAATTGTCATCGAGTTCGGCCCTTCGATGCGCACAAGTTCTACGCCTTGAAAAGCCGCATTTGTTCGTTTTATCCGGTAGGAGCCAAGCGTTTAGTGAAATGGGTTATTGATGGTTACACCTTCGACCTCGCGCCCATGGCTCATGTCCTCGGAGAGTAGCTCGCTGCAACCGAGTGCGCGCGCGGCGGCCACAATTGCCGCATCCCAATAGGATAGTTGGTAAATCGCTTTGATCTCGAGCGCGCTCATCATGACTGGTAGCGTGATCTCCTGCACCTTGACGCGCTGCCAGGTACGCACAAGCCCGACCGCGATTTCATGGGCAAGTGCGTCCGGTCGCGTTGCGCGCGTGGCCTGCGCATAGAATTCCTGCAGCACCTGGACTGAGAGCGCGATGTTTTCGGCGTCGAGTAGCGCAATTGCAATGTCACGTTTAGCGGGGCCTTTCCAGTGCCTGCAGCAGTGCTTCAGGTTTGCTCGCTACTTTCACCTCCCGCACGATCCTGCCTGTGTCATCCACAATGCAGACGCTCGTCTCCTTGACCGAACCGTCCAATCCAGCAAAATGGCCCATGGCTCACGCTTTTCCTTCTGATGCTTGAGGCCGTCACCACGGACCTCGTTTCCACCATCAGCCTCAAGCGCAGCCCAAAATCTTCAGATATCCACAAGCTGCCAGCCGATTACCCCATCTTTAGGGCTTGACGGCCATCCGACGGACCACGAAATAGTCGTAACGTCTCGAGGGTTCGCCTTGAGCCTGAGCCGGTAGCGGTAATGGTGGTGGCTTGCATTTATTTTGTCAGTATCGGCGTCGGGGTGAATCACATAAGCTCAGCTGCTAGGAACGTTCATACTCAATCTGGGAAGCTCATCCTCACTTTTGGAGGGCGCAGTGGTTGCGATTCAATTGAACTCCGCAGATGCCGATAAAAACAAACCGAAAGAAATCAGTTCAGCGTTAGAACAATATAAGTCAAGGCGTACTCAAGAGCTTGCCCTCCTTGAGGAAGCAGCTCGTGTTTTGTTCAAGGAGTGTATCCGTACCCTCGGTGTCATTCATAAGTTTAGAAAGAGCTGAAGCGGTGGCTCATATCATGGGCTCCACATGCTCGGTTTGGCTTCCAGCGCCTTGAGCCGCTTCTTCATGGTCTTCAGGTCATGCCGCAGCCACACACACTGCACGCCGGCCGGCGATGCCGTCGAATTCGCGTTTCCTCAGCTCGTTGGCAATGCGGACTTGGCCGAAGGCCGGCTGCTTAATGGCAAGCGCAATGACGGCACCTTCGATCTCCTGCGGCACACGATTTTTCAGCACTGGTTTCTTACGGCTGATTTACTGCAATGCGAGTTCGCCGCCTTCGTCGTAAAGCTCCTTGAAGCGACAAAAGCTGTCGCGGCTAACCCAGCGCTCACGCTTTCGTCGGACAGTCCATAAATGTGCCGCAGGCCGGTCTCGTCGGACTGGAGCGTGGTTCCCGACAGCAAACGTGCGCGGATCGCCTTCATTTGCGTGGTGAAACAATCGCGCGCCGCGTCGAGCATGTTGACGATCGCGCCCTCGGATATGTCGAGGCCGAGAACGTCGGATAGCAGAACCGTCAGCCGTTCGAGAGACCGGTCGCCGATCTGGGCAAAATTGCATCAGGCTGTGCTACTTGGTGAACTGCGATCTTCGCACCGCAATATCGCAAAACATATTAGGTTCAAGCGCGAAATGTGTAATCCGCCATCCGTCATGAACGCAAAGATCGTTCACTACCTGAACAATACCGTAATGCGTCCCACCGATATGGTCGTACATAATATAATCATTGAAGATCAACGTTCCCTCCGGCTTCACCTTTTTGGTTGATACGATGGTGTCGCCCAGAACGCCTTCATACCGGTGGTCTGCATCCAAATAGATAATATCATAGAACTCGTCATCGCGTTCTGCCAATCTAATTGAGCTATCGCCTTCAAAGGTAACAACTTGTCCCGATCTAATCTCTTTATCAAACCGTGCGACGTAAAATGGTTTGTGATGCAACCCGTTTAGTGTCTCGATGGTTGGCTTTCCCCAAACAACTGGATACTCATGCAGACGGAAAATATCATACGCATGGAAGACGCTCGGCTTTAGTTCATCAATCATAACTCGGGAGAAATCCCCGAAAGCGACACCCACCTCCGCTACTCGCGGACTTTTCAAATAAGAAAACGATTTTATCAACTCAATTCGGTCGGCAAACAGACGAGCATTAGCAACATGTTCTGGACCCAGCTTGGCCGGCAACTTTATGTCCGCCATTGGTTGAGTACTCCTTCGTTCGCGATCAACATAAGAAGCGCTTTTCCAAAGTTCCACCCATGGTTTGATGATTGATGATATGAATCAAAACTTTTATAGCCGCTCGCATGACATCAGAACCGATCGGTATTTCACAAGGTGGATGGTACTGCCGCGAGCGAGAGGGCGAGCTTCCAGCTCTTCATGCCGTATCATAGCTCGCCACGGCACTGAAGAATTTCGCAAAACCCGGTGACTAAGCACGCAATACCCTCCCCCAATCACGCAGAACGCATTATTCTGTTCGTGTCACGCGGTTGGCCTTGCGACTTTTGACGAGAGCAACGAAGCGCTCACGCACATGATTGAAAAATCGCGGCGGCAGGAAGCCGTAGGCGATTGTGCTCGGATCGGCATTGGGAATCGGCCGCAAATCCGTACCCGGCCAGAAGAATTCGTTGGCCTCGCTCAGCACAATCCATGAGCACTCGAAGTCCAATCCGAGACGCTGTTTGGTTTGCAGCGGAATCTCGACGGCCGTCGACGGGTCGGCCGGCAATGTGTGAGTGATTGGAAGAACAAGAACGCGCATTTCACTGTCTTCATCAGCCAACGCGAGAATGACGGCACACGGCCTATCCTTTGCGCCCTCTTCCTGTCCGGCTTGATACTCGCTGAGCCACAAGTAGGAGTACCGGATAACAAGGCCCGGCTCCGGCCGTGGAACGTTCACGGTCTCCAGTCTTTCAATTCAGCGTCGAGATGCTCGTGCCCCTTGGGCATGCGAGCCTTTTCGAGTGCGACAATCTGCTCCGCCGACAAATCTTCGATCGCCAGGGCGCGGCGATCGCGGCGCTTCAGGCGGTGATATTCCTCGACGGAAACAAGCACGAGCCGTTCGCGCCCATTCTTGGTGATAATCACCGGCTCGGCGAGAGCCTTGTCCTGGTAACGACCCACATTCCGCTGAAACTCGGCAGAGGTGACGATAGACATACGCCGTTCCTGATTGTCTGTCATATCCGTAATATACGGATTTTCTAGGTCTAGTTCAAGGATGGCGGCCACCCAGAATTCAGCCAGAAAATCAAAGTATTAGGAGTTCATCTATCGCCGCGAAGGTCCGGACGACTTGCCGGTCTCACCGGGGGCACATTGGGTTCGTTTTGACAATCACCACCCGGAAATCGGCTGGTGAGGCCGCGCGGCTACTTCGACTTTTTCGGTCGCTGACGCTCGCGTAACCGTACGCCGGGACCGCCGCCGTTCTCGTCAATGAATTCAATGCCAGCCGCCTCAAGCGCACGCTGAATGTCCGACACGGTCGCCGCCCGCCCAGGTGGCACGCCGTCCACCGCTTCAATTCGCTTGATAGTCTGAATACCTACGCCCGCCTTTTCGGCAAGCGTCTCGCCGGACCATCGCAAAATTGCCCGTGCGGCGCGGATTTGGCTGCCAGTCATCATTGACAACACCGCAAAATGATACTATTTGTACCTATATAGGTACCAATTAGCCCTAAATGGGTCCTGTTAAGACCCAAGATAATCCAGAGGAAGCGCATGAACCAACTGACATTTTCCGCCATCCACTACAAAGGGGTGAAAGACCGCATCCGGGCGCAAGACCCCCAGATCGACGAGCAGACGCTCGCCGATACGGTCGAGGGGCTCACCGACCTGCATGAAATCCTGCAGGCGGTCATCCGCGCGGCGCTGGCCGATGAAGCCCTGGCAAGAGGGCTCAAATGCCGGATTTCCGACATGCAGGGCCGGCTCGACCGCCTGGAGGACCGGGCCGCCAAACGCCGGCAGATCGCCAAAGACGTGATGGTCGAGCTCGACCTGAAGAAGATAACCGCACCGGACTTTTCCGCTTCCTTGCGGCCCGGAATGCCCGCCCTGGTGGTGCTCAACGAGGATGCCGTGCCCAAGACCTATTGGGAGCCGGGCGAGCCACGCCTGAGGCGCCAGGTCCTGGCCAGCGACCTCAAAGGGGGCGCCGAGGTCACCGGCGCCACCCTCTCCAATCCGGAACCGGTTTTGAGCGTGAGGACACGGTAATGGGCTTTTCAGCACGACAGACACTGGCGCTGCGGCGCAATCTCGATCACCGGCAGGTCCGCACCCGTGAGCTCCATGGTCGCGAGCTCTCCTATATCGAGGGCTGGTACGCCATCTCGGAGGCCAACCGGATCTTCGGCTTTGACGGCTGGAGCCGGGAGACCATCGACTCCAAATGCGTCCTGGCCCGGGAGAACCGCGGCACCTTCCTCGCCGTCTATATCGCCCGGGTGAGGATTACCGTGCAGGCCAATGGCGCAACCGTCATCCGGGAAGGCCATGGCACGGGTGAAGGGCGTGGAACATCCCCCGGTGAGGTGCACGACATTGCGCTCAAAGCCGCCGAAACCGACGCCACCAAACGGGCACTGGCCACGTTCGGCAAGCCGTTCGGACTGGCGCTGTATGGGAGTGGCAAGACTGTCCCCTCCCCGCGAATATCGCCGCCTGAACCAGAGGCGGTTGATCAAAGCCGCCAGTCGGTCAGGCTCCCGCCGGATGACACCACCCCTATTCCACGGCCGTCCACCTACTATGGCCGCCGCCAGGATCTGGTCACCCGGGAGCGGGCTCAGGGCGACGTGAACTGCAAGTCCAGCCGACAGCCGAGACCTCGATTGTCCCGGCCTCACCCGGCCTCGTCCCAGCGCAAATCGACAAGAGCGTTCTCGCCATCGCCGAGCCCAAGCGGCTGCGGGACAAAGCCCATCTGAGATTCGTGGCCTCACAGCCGTGTCTGGTCTGCGGCCGCCAGCCGTCCGATCCGCATCACCTGCGCTTTGCTCAACCCAGGGCCTTGGGTCTCAAGGTCAGCGACGAATTCACCGTCCCGCTCTGCCGCGGTCATCATCGGCAGCTGCATCAGGCCGGCAATGAGGTGACCTGGTGGGCGGATTTGAAAATCAACGCCCTGGAGATTGCCAAGGGGCTTTGGGAACAGACGCATCCAAAAACTGCGGCTGCCGATACCGCGATGCTGGCCCCGCCCGATGACAAAACGAACCCAATTCCGATTGGTCCGCAATGAGCTCTCTCAAGCAGATCGAAGCCAATCGCCGCAACGCACTGAAAAGCACCGGGCCAACAACGCCGGAAGGCAAAGAGCGTTCGCGCCGCAATGCCTTGCGCCACGGCCTCACCGCCGAGACCGTCATTGCGGCACTCGAGGATGCAGAGGATTACCAGGCCTTCGAAGCCGCGGTGATTGCCGACTATGACGCTGAATCGGCCGTGGAACGCGAACTGGTGCTTCGACTGGCGAGCGTGCTGTGGCGGCTTCGCCGCGCAACCGGCATCGAGACAGCCCTTTTTGAGTCTGTGACCGCAGACACTGGCAACGTTGAACATGGATCTTCACGCCCGACTCTTGTCGAGGCAGCCAATCAGCTCGGATCACAATCAATTACACCTGATAGCAACACGGCAATCTGAGGCAGCGGTGGGAAGCGAGCTCGGTCTCAATACGAAAAACGATATCGCCGGTTGCTTCTTGCGCTTGGCCGCTCTGCCGACTTTCGCCCTTGACCGCCTCAGCCGTTACGAGCATCTGCTCTGGCGGCAAGCCCGCCAGATTGTGTTTACGTTGGAGTCGTTGCGGCGTCGCAGGCGACAGCCGTCGACTCGCTCAGCCTTTCCATTCTCGTTCCGGCGACGCGAGCCTGGCGCCTTGTCCGAAGAGTTCAGATGACCACGGAGCTAATTCGTGCGTTTTGAAGCCATGATCAAATTTGTTAACAGTATATCATATGCGAGTATGGACATGGCAAAGACAGGCTATATCAACGCACGAAGTCGCGACGAAACTTAAGAAGTCGGCTGACCGCGTGCTCAAAAAGCTCGGGGTGAAATCAGCATCTCGTCTGCGCAGGCGAAATATTGACTTGTGAAAGACATTGGTCGGCAAGAACGCGTCCGGAAGCGAATGACATCTGTATGAGGAAGTTTGCGATGGACGGGACGATGGGGTTTCTACGAAAGATGTAAAGCGTCTCGCAAAGCGCGGATAGGCGCCCGTTTCCATGTTCCGGCCGACCTGCTCCTTCCGCCATTGAAGAAAACGCCAGCCTCCCGTTCGACCAAGCGAGCCGCCGTCTGATACGAAGTGTTCCGTATAATGCTTCAGAATTGCCGGGCTTCCAGCAAGACAGACGCTGACGCTGCGGCGCAACCTCGATCAGCGGCCACATTCGGTAAGTTCGAAGGGATTCCCATTCCGGATTCAAATGTTAAGTTTGATCCACTCTAGTTTCGACCGAGAAAAGTTCCGGTGAGAACTCGATAAACGGTAATGCGTATCAGTATGATCTCCACCAATATGAAGAGGATCGGTAGCCAGCCGAATGAGAGGGCAGCCCAAATTACGCCGATTGAAAGAACCAATGCCGCCAGAATCCGGTCGATGATTCTCCCATAACGCTCAGGACCAGGCCACCACCAATAGAGCCGGCGTACCCTGACATGGAAGGGGAGCAGCTCCTGCGGTTTGGTTCCCTGCAGGTAGTGAACTTCGACGTTTTCAAGTGGTGGGCGCTTGTCTGGCGGCATCGCGACATATCAGCAAATCGGACGGCGGAAATAAACCCGTGAGCCTCTTAAAAAACAGCTCCCATTACTTCCAAGCCTAAAGCGCAGATATTGCTTCAAATTTGGCGTGGTTGACGAGACGGTACCCGGCGTCCAAAGTACCTTTTGGAGATTGCTACAGCTTGGCAGCGGACGCTTTAAGTGCTTAATAATTTAGGTAGCCAGTAGGGTCTCTTACTTCGTCTCTAAACTATTGATTTTATTAGGCTTCGCACGAGAGATAGAATGCTTGGCAAAAGCTTGCTGTTTGTGCTGTGCGCCATATCCCTTGGTGGTTGCGCCGCCACGGGGACGGACATTCTAGCGAGTTCTCTCACGCGTCCAGCAGCAAATTCATCCAATTCATCTGTAAATCGATCGGTTGCAGTTGCGCAATCAGCATTAGCGTCCAAGAGCGAAGATGAGACAAGTTCGATCACAAAAAAGCCAACGAGGAAGCACCATGAGAAATCTCAGTCGGCCGGCGCGATGATAGGCAGCACCAACATACCGGATAAAGTAGGGGCCAAGAACGCCACAACGCCGGATGTTGGATCTCCCGAATGGGAGAAAGAAAAGGTTGAAAACGATCGTCAGGAGCGCCATCTCAAACAGGTGATTGACGGGATTTGCCACGGTTGTTAGTCGTTGCCCAGTCAACGGGTATCGAGCATTCAGATTTTTAAATCCTTGGGCTTTTCAGCGGGCTGTTGAGTTCCTTTGACCTTGATTGCCACATCGAAGCTGTTGATCTCGCCATTTGTATCAGTTACCTGATAGACGACGTGATCAGGACCCGCATAACCAGCATGCGCTCGATAGAAAACAACTTGCGCCGGAATTTTAAGCGCCGGACAGTTTGCCACCTTATTTGTTGTCAGGACTGCTCTGCGTACAATCAGCGTACCTGATGTTGGTGGTTGAATGACGCGGACCGTCGGTAATGGTGCCGGGGTGCAATTCTTGTGCGCGGAGGCATGATAACTCAACTGCATCGGTGTGGTTCCCGTCACTTCGACGCTTGTATAATTGGTGCTTTGCGCAAGTGCCGCGCTCGCGGGCATCACCCACAAAGCGAACCAGACAATACCGCGCAAAACCATCATGAATTGCATTCCTCGCAACAAAAATCTCGCTGAACCGCGACAAGATCGTCGCGGGCGTCACTCCAGTGGCCACCGCCATTTCTACAATTGTTATTATACAATATCCAAGAGATTTTGCTACGCAACGGCAAGCTGAACGCCAATATCGGCTGTGGTCCCATCATTCGTCACCGCATGAACGGCCGTCAACGCTGCATGATAGGCCAAATCGCCGATAATATTGGGGATCAAGAATGCTTCCGCCTGCCTGCTGAGAAGCATTTTAAATAGGCAAGCGACACAGCAATTTTGTTGTCAATCGTGGCCTGGTGCATCAGCGCGGCCTGATATTGTGCCGTCATTAGGCCGGCTGGCTGGGCTGATAAGCTGATAAATTGTAGTCTACCAAATCGTTGCTCTGTCCGTTAAGCATTAAAGTGGACACTTGCTCGCCTGTTTGCTCGGTTTGCCACTATCGCTGCCTGCTGGCTCTCAATGCTGCCACCTGATAGTGCACGCACCCTCAAGAAAGCGCGTGTGGCGAGACGGTGCAACCTGACTGGGCTAGATTGTTGGCGCGTCCGAAGTCCGTAGCGAGGCCCCGACAATGTTTCAATTTCTGCGTGGCATCTTGCTAATCGCGGCGCTGGCGTCGAATGGCGGACCAGCCGTCGCAGCGGATACGACTTCAGCCAAGTACGTAATGGCTGGTTGTCGTACCTTTCTCCTCCCCAAAATGCCCGATGATGCTAATTTGGCTTTTATAGCGGGCGCGTGCGCCGGAATAGTTTCGGGGATGAATTATGCTGCCGCAGACTTATGCCCGCCAGCAGGCGTGACAAGCGTGCAATCGGTCCGCATCGTGGTGAAATACATCGATGGCCGACCCGCGAGGCTGAATGAAAAATTCAATGCTTTAGCTTTTGAAGCCCTTCGGGCGGCTTGGCGCTGCAAGCATTAGCACGTCGCATGCTGTCAAAAAAAGCCAAAAGGTCCCGACCGCGCGGTCAATGGAGTGACACACGACTACGACGTGTTCAAAGGTAATCGGCCCATTGGCCGTATCATGATCACACACTCTGCACCGGCAGATCGCCACTCGTTTTATTTACTCGGGCCTACACAATACATCCTCTTTTTATCCATCAGCACAAGTGGTTCACCATTGATTTCGCCTAAATTCGCTCTGCGCCCAACGTTTAAAGCAGCATGGGACCAGTCGACTGGGTAAGATATCTGGCTGCTTTTTGTTAGAAACGACGGCCACTTTGCTTCGGATTGGGCGCTCGCCTTTGATTGGAATCAGTGGCCACTTTGGTTCGGAGTTCGCAAAGATACCAGTATCGGATTCACGTCTTTAAGTTTATAAAGCGCCCGTTTTCCGCAATTTGGACATTTGACCGAGAACTCGTCGGGAATTTTTCCGAGCTTCACCACAGGAACCTGCTGGCTGCATTGAACGCAGACAACGCCAACGGTTGGTTGTTCTTGCGGCCGTCTCCATCCCGGAATGTGATCCAAGGCTTTGACCATATCGTCAACAATGTCATCAAGAATGCCCATCTTTCAGGTCCACTAAAAAATCACCGTCGCATTAGCAGCAATATCATCCGCGGGAAAAACACCTGCCTAAATTTAATAATGTCCTTTTAAAAACATAGGATATCCAAAGCACTCCCACTCTGGTGCCAACAATAACCTGAATTACCAATATTTGGAAGTCTCAGTTTTCAAACTGACACAAAAGTAGGTCGCCAACTCAGCGCCGGACAAAACAGTGCGCAAGTGTTCGTATAGAGCGTTCGCAAATTACTCAATCGGAATAAATCCTACGAAGCGCAAGTTGATTAAGCGGGGTCAACGGCTCAATCAACGCCCATTTGGTTAAAGTAAAATCGTTCGGGTAATGTAGGCCGTGCGGCGATGTTCGGGTACCCACATCGGGCGCACCCGTGCGTATCAAGCGCCCGCAAGGGAATCAGATCTGATTTATCCATTTCAATAACTTCGCACGCAGGCTCTGATAGATTTTTGTTCCAACGCTGACGCTAGGGGCATGCATCTTGTGATCCGCCCAGAGCTTAAGATCAGCGACCGTGAAACGTTCGAGAAATGGGTTGGCATTAACGATTTTCTCGCGCGTAGTTCGGCCTGTTGCATCGGCATTCGCCATAACGAGCGCCGCGTCGGCATTATCCGGCGCTAGAAGAATTGCGACCGCGCCCGCGCTACCAGCAAAGTGTGCCAAGTAAACCGTTCCGGCGGTGACAGGCAAGCCCCGTTGTCTCAATATTGCGGCATTTCGTTCGGCAAATCGCGTTGTGATCTCACGGGCGATTTTTGCGTCTCGCCTTAGGTCTAGGGTTTCGCTTTCGCTGCGCTCCCTAATCAGATCGGGCCGGGCTGCTCGGATCATATCGAGCCAGGTTTCGTTGAGAAATTGACCGAGGCCTGTTGCGCTAGAACGCTTATTCTTTGCGTTGGAATCGCCGTTCGATTCAACGCTGATGATCCGTTCGACCACTGCATTGACAGCTGCCCTACGAGTCAGCTCGTCTCGGCCACGATCAAGAGACCGATATAAGCTTGACCCGGCAAACCAACCTAAGCCGAGGGCCGCTAATACGGTGCCCGTTACGATAACGAGCCGAAGTCCTCGCCCGCTGCGATGCTCGTGCGCCGCCCAGTGTCCGTTTTCATTAGGGACCGCAATCTCGTGAACTTTTAAAGGTACTGTATTAGATGTCGTAGCAATGGGGCATGCTTGAGTATTAATTAATGCAGCTGCCGCTTGGGACAGGATCAGTAGCTGCTTATCAATCTCATTGAAAATACCGCTCCTCTTTATCTCCGAGAGTGCTGGCTGGGTTTCCAGCGCCCCGTTTTCCTGTTGTTGTGTCAATGATAGGCCGGCGGGCTCCGAATCCTGACCGGCCTTGCTCATGGCTACTGGTTCCATTGGTGTGATTTACCCCTCCAGAAAGCCGCGAGAGCCATAGGCAGTGTTTATCCACTCATAGTCATTAACTAAATCCATTCAGGACGTATTTGTTCAGTATCTGGAGTAGCTGCCACCGAGACTCATTAGAGCCTGCGTCGTGAGCCTACACGACCCTACTTTTATACCCTGCTCGAAATCTGACTTGAGTTCGTGCCGTCAAAATAACCTCTGTCGGTCAACCTATTTTCCATTACACACGAATGCAGTCGGTAACGGTTTTGCGTTGTAAATCAATCACCTAAACCGCATTCAAGGGCGTTTGCTTTGGGCAAACAGTGTAAGCGCTGGATCGCGATTGGCTGAAGTCACTAGGCCGGGCTTCTCCGCAGGCCGTGCGAGACGAAGAAAGCTGAATGGATATTAGTACAGAGCTTGGCGGGCTGCTGACGTTCCAGGAATCACATTGCTGACGGGGCGGCTGGTTGGTGCGGCTGAGCCGGCAACTGCGCGGTCTGCGCCGGCGGCGCTCTGCGGCAGCATGATCACCTTGGCGCCGATCTGCACGCGGTTATAGAGATCTTCCACGTCCTCATTGGTGAGGCGAATGCAGCCCGACGACACCTGCTTGCCGATGGTGGTCGGATCGTTGGTGCCGTGGATGCGATATTCGGTGCCGCCGAGATACATGGCGCGCGCGCCGAGCGGATTGCCCGGGCCGCCGGCCACCATGCGCGGCAGGTAAGGTTGGCGCGCGATCATTTCGGCCGGCGGATACCAGTCCGGCCACTCGGTCTTGCGCGCGACCTGCTTGACGCCCGACCAGGTGAAGCCCGCCCGGCCGACGCCGATGCCGTAACGGATCGCCTTGCCGTTGCCGAGCACGTAATAAAGGAAGGTGTGCGGGGTATCGATGATGACGGTGCCGGGCGCCTCGTTGCTGGCGTAGTTGACGATCTGCCGTTGCATGCGCGGATCGAGCTGGGCGTCGGCGTCCGCGGTGCTTTGCTCCTCAGGCGCATACTGCGGCGCCATCTGGGGCTGCGTGGCCGGCGACAGGAAGGCGAACAGCGGATCGGCCTGCGCGGCTCCGCATGACAAAGCAGCGGCGATCAGCGCAGCTAGCAAACCGTGTGAAGCGATCTTGCGGGACATGGCACCCTCGTTAGTTTCGTTCAACCCTTGCCCTCATTTGTCGAGGCAAGCATTGAAAAGGCTCAACTCGATCTCTCCGCGTGGGCGGCTATTGGCAAGTTCGAAAATTATCGTGAATGATTTATCGGGGATTTTAAGTTAAGCGTTCATAAATCGGTAAATAAGCAGCTGTCATTAACCCTAAGAAACTGTTATCGACACTTTGCGTGGATCGCAACGATTGGCGCAGCAAACATGCGGATTGTTTTGACGGGCACCCACTTGGGGCGGACAAGCACGGGCCTTCATCACGTCTGATTTGTGGCGCTGCGATCACCTGGACCACGGCCTTGTCGCGGTGATCCAAGACGCCTGCTTTCAACCATCGCCGGATCGGGCTGATCAAGCGCGGATCGCCGCGCGAAATCGGCCCAGACTCTCGCCGCCCCGATCACGTTGAGCATGACCGCCTTGTTGGCAGCCTCTTCGCCAGGTTTTTGATTAATTTCATACGCCGAACGCACAAGCAATTTTAGGGCGCTAACGCTTCGGATCAGTTCATCAGCTGTCCGGTCGATGCAACCCGAAGCAAGGCAAAGCAAACGCAACTTTCCTAATAGCAAGCACAAGTCAATGTCGCCCGACTGGCATTATATAGTCCCGGACTTGTCGCTGCGACTGCGATACTTCTGGGGACTCCTCCGATTCTCGCAACAGCGGTTAGCACACCTACGATATGAAAATTTCCGTCTGCATCTGCGGCAATGATCGGGGCACCTGAATCGCCACGCAGGGCGACACAATCACTCACGATTAAGGAACCGCCTTCATAGGTCCCTATAATGTGACAATTCGTATCCGCGGTCACTACGAAGGCGTGATCTTGCGCAAAGCCCGGAAGCATGACATTTTTCACAAATAGAGTGCGCGCTAGGTCAAGTGGTCGAAACTCTTCGGCTAGCGAAGTCGAAATCGTCAAGACTGCCCAGTCCGATGCCAAGATTTTTACCGCTGCCGCGGGGTCATATCCGGGACCGATCTCATAATGCCCGATAATGGCGTTAGCGCGATAACGTCCTCCCACGTACCCAAGCAGGAAGTGAATCAGTTCTGGCCGAATAAAGCGTCGTGTCCGTGCATTGAAAATGCAGTGAGCGGCCGTGAGCACCTTATTCGGGCCAACCAGACTACCAGTGCAGGCGCCGCCCGTACTGTTGTAGATTTTTCCTACGGCCGACCACGGGTACGCACTGATGTCTACCCTTGCGCGGTGATCAATATTTTCGGTCGCTGTTACGGAAATTGTTGTGCCCGCAAATGCACCGAGACAGTATATTAACAACCAATGCAACCGCACGTGATTCTCCTGTTTGAACCAAAAAGCGAATCCCGACAGGGTCGCGTCTTTGTTGTAGATTAACGGCAAAGCCTCATGTGGTAAGTCACCGATATTGCTCTTGATGACCCTTCGGGCCACCCATGGTACCGGAAACCAGACCTCGTGATGAAATTTAAGTACGACAAATTTTCCGCCATCTTTCGACCGAGAACAATGCAAACGAGGACTCGATAAACACTTATGCGTAGCTGAAAGATCTCTATCAGTATCCGACGATATTCGCGCCCACAATGATCGTCTGGGCGTGGCGAGATTAGAGGCGACGATGTCCACGTCCACCCCCCGTTGCTCCCCCACGCTATCGACGCTTCAATCCTACACTCTATTATTCCCGCGGTGTCTGCCAAGCGATCAGCAACATGGCTCCCATCAGAGCTTGAATTAGCGGCTGATCGTCCCAAAACATGCTATCGACGTATGAGTTCTTCTGCCGAAATTCAATCGCTTCAGCGAGTCGTTTCTTCGGATCGCCTGAAATGTAACTTACTTCTTCGAGTACGCTAATAAATGCATTCGCATTGATTTTCTTTTGCATGGTACTGCCTTCAGCATTTTCGCCCATTAGAGTCGACAGATATAATGAAGGAAGGTCTATACCAAGCTTGAGCGGAAATATTGTCGTTCCTGACAGTCGGGGGTTGATCTCAAGCAAAACAAAATCACCAGCCTCTGTTTGCAGACAATCCATATCAATTCCACCAGTCCAGTTAAGGGCAGATGCGATTTTTGAAAGCATCAACTCCAGTTGTGGATTCTCAATGAGCGTAGAATAAGGTGGTGTGCCACCATGTGAATGACGATAGTCTAGTTTAAACGCAAAACTTGCAATAAGTATCCCACCGGCAGCAAAGCCGGTTACACCAACAAAATCACCTCTTATCGGCTTCTGTAGTTGAAATTCGACTGTATTAGATAGTTGATCAAGCATTGTTTGTAGCTCGATTGATGAGCTAACAAGGCGGACGCCCTGAGAGCTTACAGTCCAAGACTGTTTTAGGAATAGTGGAAAGCCCAGTTCTTTTGCCGCCTCGGCAACATTCGTGTCGCTATTTACACACACAGTCGGTGGCGTCCCGATGCCAAGTTGATCGCAGAGTGTTATCGTTGCATTACGGCTTCGAACCAATTCGATAGACGCTAAGGAGGAAGAGACAAATGCGCGGTTGGTGGGTGAAATATTCTTTGCTAATGCGACAAGTTGTGCGTCATGATCCGATATAGGCACAACAAGATCAGCGTTAAGTCTTCGAGAGAGGTCGATAAGGTGCGTGGATTGTTTTCTGGGATCAGGATCATATTGAAGAGAAACGATATTTTTTACAAATTTTGATCGACAATTTGCAGACTTATTCATATCCGCAATGACGGACACCGTGTGGCCTTTGCGGCCAAATGATTGGATACAAGCGAGCGCGCTCTGCCAATGTTCGGTCATAACCAATATCTGCATCGCCATCTCGGAGCCAATTGGAATCTAAGGTCTGACTAAAAGTTTAATCCTGGTCTGACGGCCTTTGTAGACCAGCGGATGCGAGAGCACTCGCGCGAACTCGCTTAGGGAAAACGACAGAGGCCTTCATGCTTTCAGGGTTGGCGGCTTCTTCTCGAATGAGGAAGGAGCAATCGGATGAGTGCAGCCGCGGAGAGCGATGGTGTCGGCTGGTTGCGACCCTTATCGAAGCGCGCGAACGAGCCCTATTCAATCGTCTTGCGTGCTCAATTGTACGAGCAGCACAGCTAGGCGAGGCCAATTGGCTCTCCCTTGTCAGTTGGTTTGACGCTGAAACTCTTCGGTGCTTCACCGCGCTGCCATATCTCCCACATCGTCGTGTAGGCCGCCTCGATATGGCGGGCAAAGCGTTCGGTATTGAACAATGGATAAGTATCGCGATTGTGTGCAAGTTTGGCCTTGATTTCGGCCAACCGTGCCGGATCACGCGCAAGCTTCAGCGCCAGCGCCTGGTAGTCCTCAAGGTTGGAGGTGATCAGCTCAGGGACACCGATGGCATGCAAAAGGCTGGCCGCCATTCGCCCGGAAAATGATTCTCCCTCGCAGGTTAGTACGGGCAACCCCGCCCATAGCGCGTCGCTCGCCGTTGTGCCGGCATTATAGGGTAGCGTGTCGAGAAATAAGTCCGCTACGCGGTCGCGCGCAAGATACTCCTCGAGTGGAACCCGTGCTGCAAACACCAGCCGCGATGGATCAATCCCACGCCGCTGTGCCTCCTCGCGCAGATTACGCTCGGCGCTCTCGTTATCCCGTACCAGCCATAGCACGCTGCCTTTGACCTGATGCAAGAGCTGCATCCATACGTCGAACATCGCAGGCGTAATCTTCCATATGTTGTTGAAGCTGCAGAAAACAAACCCCTTCGCTGGCAATCCAACATCTTCCCGCGTCGGCGTGCGCGCCGCGATCGCGCGCTTCCTGTCGTTAACTTGAAAGCAGTCCGGCAGGTGAACAATCTTCTCAGTATAGAATGGCTGGTGTTCGAACGGCGCCACCGTCTTGTCGGCAATAATGTAGTCGATGAAGTCCGCGCCCATTGTCGCGGGGTAACCAAGATAGTTCACCTGAATTGGTGCCGGACGAAATGCAAAAATGCCGGACCGCGAATCCTGTGTATATCCCATCAGGTCAATCGCGATATCAACCTGCATGTCGAATAAAAGCTTGGCGACTTCTTGGTCGCTCATTCTGCGAACATCATGAAACTCATCAAATGCCGCTATGATCCGCTTTCTTATCTCACTGCGGTCATCAACACCGAATGAAACGCCGAAGATCTCAAATCGCGAGCGATCGTGCTGCTCGAACAGCTCAGCTGTCAGATACGCCGCTGGGCGTGCGCAAAAGTCGGCGGAGAGATAGGCGACCCGCAATTTGTCATGGCGCCACGTCTGGCCGGACCAAAATGGCGACGGGGGCACCGGAATCATATTCTCGATATAGTTCCTAGCACATTGCAGTTGCAGCGCGGGATTACCGCTGTAACCGAGCAACACGAAGGGAGAAATGATCGACTTCTTGCCGGCGACATGCGCACTTACATCCGCGGTGAGCCGTTCTCGCCTTTCCCAATCGCAGAGCTTCATCGCACAGTCCGCGGACCCGCTGAACGCATACGGGTGATCCGCCTTTACGGCCAGCGCGCGATCGTAGCTCACAAGGGCCTCGTCGAGCCGCTTCAACTCATGCAAAGTGACGCCACGATTATTGAGTGCCTCTGCAAAGTCTGGCTTCGAGGCTATAGCTTTGTCGTAGCTCGCCAGCGCTTCGTCGAGCCGCTTTAGCTCAAGCAGAATATTACCACGATTGTTGTGCATCGTTGCATCGTCTGGCTTCAAGACGATCGCTTTGTCGTAGCTCGCCAGCGCCTCGTCGAGCCGCTTTAGCTCATGCAGGGCATTGCCGCGGTCGCAGTATGCTTCTGCATAATCGGGCTTAAGCGCAATCGCCTTATCGTAGCTCGCCAATGCCTCCTCGGGTCGCTTCAGGTCATGCAGCGCAATGCCGCAGTTGCTGTATGCCTCCGCAAAGTCTGGCTTGAGCGCGATCGCCTGGTCGTAGCTCGCCAACGCCTCCTCGGGTCGCTTCAGGTCCTTCAACACATTGCCGCGGTTGCAGTATGCCTCGGCATAGTCTGGCTTCAGCGCGATCGCCCTGTCGTAGCTCGCCAGCGCTTCGGCGGAACGCTTCAGATCCAGTAGCGCGATGCCGCGGTTGTAGTGTGCTTCGGCAGAGTCTGGCTTCAGTGCGATCGCCTTGTCGTAGCTCGCCAATGCCTCCTCGGATCGCTTCAGCTCATGCAGCGCAATGCCGCGGTTGCTGTATGCCTCCGCAAAGTCGGGCTTAAGCCCGATCACCTTGTCGTAGCTCGCCAACGCCTCCTCAAGTCGCTTCAGGTCTTTTAGCGCATTGCCACGGTTATAGTAGCCTTCCACAAAGTCTGGCTTAAGCGCAATCGCTCTGTCGTAGTTCGCCACCGCCTCCTCGGGTCGCTTCAGGTCTTGCAGCGCAGTCCCGCGGTTGCTGTATGCCTCGGCATAATCTGGCTTGAGCGCAATCGCTGTGTCGCAACTCGCCAGCGCTTCGGCGGGTCGCTTCAGGTCTAGTAGCGCACTGCCTAGGTTGTTGTGAGCATCGGCGACTTTTGCGTTTAGCCCTATCGCCTTCCTGATCAGCTCAACGGCCCGCTCCGTTCGCCGGGTTTGAGCGGCAATAACTCCGAGCAGATGCAGCGCACCAAAGTGGTTTGGCTGCTGCTGCAATACCTCCCCATAAATGCGCTCCGCCTCCATCAGCTTTTCCTGCCGATGCAACGCCACTCCCTTATTGAACCTGGCTTGCAGTACCACCGCAGCAGGATTCTGTGCTTGCGGTTGGGCGCCACCCGTTTCGGGCACTACTGCTTCTCCTGAACTTGCTTCCGATCCAATCATCACAGCGATGGCACTGTTCGACGGGATTTAGTGCCTTCCGCATCAATTTGGCAATGCCAGAAAAAGCAAACTCGCGATCGATTGCCGGACAGTCTGGTTGGGTCGTCAATCCTTCGCCATGGCCAGAGGCGGCGGCAACCATTTTCTTTTAGGACCACCCTCAATGCCCGCTTCCCGGCAAACTACTGGCGCCGCGTTTCCCTGCGCCATCGACACTACAATCTCTGGCGAATCAGCGTCACAATCTGCTCCGCGCCTAATCTCTTGTTCCGCATGGCCAAAGCTCCTTTCCAAGTCCATTTTCTCATCGCTTGTTCAAAAGAGCCCGGTTAGTTCACCCCTATGCGACACCCCGAACCAGCGTTTCTTATGATTACAAAATATTTTGCTGATAAGACAGATTTCATAGTCTGGTCAATTACGGCACGATGCAAGCCGACAGCGAAACACTTGTAGAGTGTTTAGGAAGGCGAAAGAACTAAGCCGCAAAACATATTACGGGAGATAAGCAGAGGATATTTTAATCCCTTCTTCCTTAGTTACGGCTCTCTTGAATGCCACTAACCACAGATCAAAGTTCGCTCGCCTTCTTCTACCGATAGTATTCTTGAAACCCGCCTGAGTAAACGAATCGCGCAAAACCGAATATGTCAACCCACACTTGTGCGACATATATTCATTGCCTGCTGCAACCGATGCTCTATGTCCAAACAAGATATCCATAGCAGTTATTGGACCTGCTGGCGAAACATATAGTGGCTCCACTAATTTATCCTTTGCTACCGCTTCGCATACAGTTTGTAAGTCAGGACAAGTTATTACAACAATCCCTTCAGGCTTCAAAACCCTATGGAATTCTTTCAATGCTCTTGGTATCTCGTGCGGATATATGTGTTCTATATTGTGCGACGAATAAATCGCATCGACACTTGAACTCCCAACTAAACTCATATCAGTGAGGGTTCCAACTATGTCTGGTTTTACCTTTTCATCGATATCAAAACGAATCTCGTGCCATTCGTCCGAATCGAACCCTTTCAAGTGTTTTTTGCTCGCGCCTCCGCACCAACATGCAAAAACACACCCACATTTACCTCCATCTTCTTCCACCTTAGCTCGCTGGCAAAATACTCTCGCTAAGCGAGCCAAATAGCGACAGAGCACCTATTAAAAACGCTGAGCAGGCGTCGCTGCCTCGGGTGTTCAATGGCCTACATATCAACACCGCTCGGTAAATCTTCCAGTGGTTTGATTTTAAGGATGCGATAGACCACGCCATTCTCTCCGCAAACTTCTCACCTTACATGCCGAACGCTTCTCGCCTCCAACACTTGCGCCAGCGTTTTCAATGACTAATAATACTGCTCCGATTCCCGACCTACAGATTCAGTTCGGAATAACGATATGATCTGGCGCTAAACCGGCTTTATGTCGCTCGTACATGGCGGTGTAAGCTGCTTCGATATGTTTGGTGAATAGCTTGGTGTCGAACAAAGGCGTCGTGAGACGATTTTCGGTTAGCTTATGTTTGATAGTCGCCAATTTTTCTGGGTGCGTTGCGAGATCAATCGCCATCTGCTCAAAGGCTTCTGGCGTTGTTGTTACAAGTTCGGGCATACGTATCGCATTCAGCACGCTTGCAGCCATTCGCCCCACGAACGTATCACCAATGCGCGTTAAAACGGGTAGTCCTGCCCAAAGCATATCGCTGGCAGTAGTGCCTGCGTTATAAGGCAGGGTGTCAAGAAATAAATCCGCCAAACGAAGCCGTGCTTGATGTTCAGGTAACGCCATAAGCGGCGCAAAAATCAAGCGTTCTACATTAACACCTCTTGCGGCGGCTTCGTTCCTCAAATTGTGCTCAACTGTTGGGCTTTGCGCGGCAAGCCACAATACACTTCCATCCACCCGCCTGAGGGTACGCATCCAACTATCATAAACACCAGGTGTGATCTTGTAATTCGTGTTGAAGCAGCAGAAGACGAAGCCCTCCTGTGGGAGACCCGCCTCCGCCCGCGTAAATGTCTTATCGGCTATGCGACGCTTTCGATCGGTAGGCTGAAAACTATTTGGTAGGTAGACAACTTTTTCCGCGTAGAAGTCTTGTTGATCCTCTGGGATCACAATTCGATCGGCGATTATATAGTCGATATATTGCGCGCCCATCGTGCCTGGATAGCCGAGATAATTCACTTGGATCGGAGCAGGCCGCCGAGCGAACAGGCCCGTTCGTGAATCTCCCGTAAAGCCCATGAGATCGACTAAGATATCCACCTCTAGCTCTTTGACCAGACTAGATATTTGATTATCGCTATATGTCTTAGCATCAATAAAATGCTCAAATGCTGCTTTCAATCGCTGGCGCATTTCTGAACTATCATCGGGTCCAAATGATATAGCTGTAATATCAAAACGAGATTTATCATGGCACTCTAGCATTCCAGCCATTAGAAGAGACACTGGATGTTGACGAAAGTCAGCCGAGGCATAAGCAACACGAATTCGGTCGTGATTGTATCGCTCACCCCGCCAAATCGGCTTATCAGACGGAGGATGTTTATTGGCGATATAGAGCCTGGCGCATTGGAGTTGATCGTCAGAAGATGACGGAAGGGCAAGAAATGGGAATGGTTGTGTATTTTCCTTCCCGTTCCTAACTGCCGAAATCAGATGCGCGCATTCATTCTCAAAATTGCTCCAGTCACAAAGATGCATCTTCGTATGCAGCCGAAGACCTTCCACTTCTGTTAGGTCAGGTTTTAGCGCGATCGCCCTGTCATAGCTCGCCAGCGCCTCCTCGAGTCGCTTCAAATCCCTCAGCGCATTGCCACGGTCTTTGTACGCATCGGCATAATCTGGCTTCAAGGTGATCGCCTGGTCGTAGCTCGCCACCGCCTCCTCGGGACGCTTCAGCTCCATCAGCGTATTGCCACGAATGTAGTACGCCTCGGCATAGTCTGGCTTCAGCGCGATTGCTCTGTCGTAGTTCGCCAGTGCATCGGCGGAATGCTTCAGGTTCTTCAGTGCATTGCCACGATTGTAGTGCGCCTCGGCAAGGTCTGGCTTCAGTGCGATTGCCTTGTCGTAGCTCGCCAGCGCGTCGGCGGGTCGCTTCAGGTCTAATAGCGCACTGCCTAGGTTGTTGTGTGCGGCAGCGACTTTTGCGTTTAGCCCTATCGCCTTCCTGATCAGCTCAACGGCCCGCTCCGTTCGCCGGGTTTGAGCGGCAATAACTCCGAGCAGATGCAGCGCACCAAAGTGGTTTGGCTGCTGCTGCAATACCTCCCCATAAATGCGCTCCGCCTCCACCAGCTGTCCCTGCTGGTGTAACGCCACTCCCTTATTGAACCTGGCTTGCAGTACCACCGCAGCAGGATTTTGCGCTTGCGGTTGGGCGCTACCCGTTTCGGGCACTGCTGCTTCCCCTGAACCTGCTTCCGATCCAATCATCACAGCGACGGCCCTGTTCGGCGAGATTTAGTGCCTTCCGCATCAATTTGGCAATGCCAGAAAAAGCAAACTCGCGATCGATTGCCGGACAGTCTGGTTGGGTCGTCAATCCTTCGCCATGGCCAGAGGCGGCGGGAACCATTTTCTTTTAGGACCACCCTTAACTGTGGCACCAGCATTGGCATGATTAAAAATACTGTTCCGATGCCCCGACCTACGGATTCAGTTCGGAATAACAATATGATCTGGCGCTAAACCGGCTTTATGTCGCTCATACATGGCGGTGTAGGCTGCTTCGATATGTTTAGTGAAAAGCTTCGTATCGAACAACGGTGTCGTAAGACGATTTTCGGCTAGCTTATTTTTGATGGTCGCCATTTTGTCTGGGTGCGTTGCAAGGTCAATCGCCAGACGCTCATAGTCTTCTAATGTTGTTGTTATGAGTTCGGGCAGCTGTATCGCAGTTCAGCAGGCTCGCAGCCACTCTGCCCGCAAAAGTCTCTCCCACGACATGTCAGCACAGGCAAACCAGCCCATAGTGCATCACTTGCGGTCGTATGCGCATTGTAAGGAAGCGTATCAAGAAACAAGTCGGCCAAACGATGCCTTGCCAAATGGTCAGCCAAAGGCATGCGCTTCGCAAAAATCAGTCGGCCTCGCGTTTATACCTCTCGCCTCAGCCTCTTTTCTCAAATTGCTGATGCCGTCGCATTATCTTCCAGAAGCCAAAGCACGCTGCTTTCGACTTGCTTGAGTATTCGCATCCAACATCGAAAATATCAGGCAGTAATTTTGTAACTATTGTTAAAGCAACAAAATACGACGCCCGCTTGACGGCAGTCCAAACTCAGCGCGTGTGAAGGTCTTGTCGGCAATAGAACGCTTGCTGATCGTTAACTTGATAGCTGTTGGGCAGAATGGCAATTTTTTCCGAGTAAAACTCATACTGATCCTCTGGAATCACAATTCGATCAGCAATAATATAGTCGATATATTGTGCTCCCATCGTTCCTGGATAGCCGAGATAATTCACTTGGATCGGTGCAGCACGCCGAGCAAAAATGCCTGTTCGTGAATTCTTTCGTAAAGCCCATCAAATCGACCAAGATATCGACCTCTAACTCTTTGACCAGGTTAGCAATCTGATGATCGCTATATGTCTTGGCGTCAATAAAATGCTCAAAAGATGCCTTTACTCGCTGGCGCATTTCTGAATTATCATCGGGTCCGAATGATATAGCTGTAATATCAAAACGAGATTTATCATGGCACTCAAACATTCCAGCCATTAGAAAAGACATTGGATGTTGACGAAAGTCAGCCGAGACATAAGCAACACGAATTCGGTCGTGATTATATCGCTCGCCCTGCCAAATCGGCTTCTCGGAGGAGGATATTTATTGGCGATATACAGCTTTGCGCATCGAAGCTGATCGTCAGGGGATGACGGAAGTGCGAGAAATGGGAATGGTTGTGTATTTTCCTTTCCGTTCCTAACTGCCGAAATCAAATGCGCGCATTCATTCTCAAAATTGCTCCAATCACAAAGATGCATTTTGGTATGAAGGCGAAGACCTTCCACTTCTGCTAGATCAGGTATTAGTGCGATCGCTCTGTCGTAGCTCGCCAACGCCTCGTCGGGTCGCTTCAGGTCATGCAGCGCAATGCCGCGGTTGCCGTAGCCTCCGCATAGTCTGCCTTCAAGGCAATCGCCTGGCCGTAGCTCGCCAACGCCTCCTCAAATCGCTTCAGGTCCTTTAGCGCATCGCCACGGTTGTTGTATGCCTCGGCATAGTCTGGCTTAAGCGCGATCGCCTGGTCGTAGCTCGCCAGCGCTTCTTCAGGACGTCTCAGGTCCTGTAGCGCAATGCCGCGGTTGTTGTGTACTTCCGCAAAGTCTGGCTTCAGCGCGATCGCTCTGTCGTAGCTCGCCAACGCCTCATCATACCGCTTCAACTCATGCAAAATAGCGCTGCGGTTATTGTGTGCCTCTGCAATGTCTGGCTTCGAGGCGATAGCTTTGTCGTAACTCGCCAGCGCCTCGTCGAGCCGCTTTAACTCATGCATAACATTTCCGCGGTCGCAGTATGCTTCGGCATAATCTGCCTTAAGCACAATCGATCTGTCGTAGCTCGCCAGCGCCTCCTCAAGACGCTTTAGCTCATGCAAGGCATTGCCGCGGTCGCAGTATGCTTCTGCATAATCTGGCTTAAGCGCGATCGCTCTGTCGTAGCTCGCCAATGCCTCCTCGGATCGCTTCAAGTCATTCAGCGCATTGCCGCAGTTGCTGTATGCCTCCGCAAAGTCTGGCTTGAGCGCGATCGCCTGGTCGTAGCTCGCCAACGCCTCCTCGGGTCGCTTCAGGTCCTTCAGCACATTGCCGCGGTTGCAGTATGCCTCGGCATAGTCTGGCTTCAGCGCGATCGCCCTGTCGTAGCTCGCCAGCGCTTCGGCGGAACGCTTCAGATCCAGTAGCGCGATGCCGCGGTTGTAGTGTGCTTCGGCAGAGTCTGGCTTCAGTGCGATCGCCTTGTCGTAGCTCGCCAATGCCTCCTCGGATCGCTTCAGCTCATGCAGCGCAATGCCGCGGTTGCTGTATGCCTCCGCAAAGTCGGGCTTAAGCCCGATCACCTTGTCGTAGCTCGCCAACGCCTCCTCAAGTCGCTTCAGGTCTTTTAGCGCATTGCCACGGTTATAGTAGCCTTCCACAAAGTCTGGCTTAAGCGCAATCGCTCTGTCGTAGTTCGCCACCGCCTCCTCGGGTCGCTTCAGGTCTTGCAGCGCAGTCCCGCGGTTGCTGTATGCCTCGGCATAATCTGGCTTGAGCGCAATCGCTGTGTCGCAACTCGCCAGCGCTTCGGCGGGTCGCTTCAGGTCTAGTAGCGCACTGCCTAGGTTGTTGTGAGCATCGGCGACTTTTGCGTTTAGCCCTATCGCCTTCCTGATCAGCTCAACGGCCCGCTCCGTTCGCCGGGTTTGAGCGGCAATAACTCCGAGCAGATGCAGCGCACCAAAGTGGTTTGGCTGCTGCTGCAATACCTCCCCATAAATGCGCTCCGCCTCCATCAGCTTTTCCTGCCGATGCAACGCCACTCCCTTATTGAACCTGGCTTGCAGTACCACCGCAGCAGGATTCTGTGCTTGCGGTTGGGCGCCACCCGTTTCGGGCACTACTGCTTCTCCTGAACTTGCTTCCGATCCGATAATCGCCCTATGGCGCTGTTCTTCTCTCGCACTCATGCGTTCAAAATAACGATATGATCTGGCGCTAAATCGGCTTTATGTCGCTCGTACATGGCGGTGTAAGCTGCTTCAATATGTTTGGTGAATAGCTTGGTGTCGAACAAAGGCGTCGTGAGACGATTTTCGGTTAGCTTATGTTTGATAGTCGCCATTTTTTCTGGGTGCGTTGCGAGATCAATCGCCATCTGCTCAAAGGCTTCTGGCGTTGTTGTTACAAGTTCGGGCATACGTATCGCATTCAGCACGCTTGCAGCCATTCGCCCCACGAACGTATCACCAATGCGCGTTAAAACGGGTAGTCCTGCCCAAAGCATATCGCTGGCAGTAGTGCCTGCGTTATAAGGCAGGGTGTCAAGAAACAAATCCGCCAAACGAAGCCGTGCTTGATGTTCAGGTAACGCCATAAGCGGCGCAAAAATCAATCGTTCTGCATTAACACCTCTTGCGACGGTTTCGTTCCTCAAATTACGCTCAACTGTTGGGCTTTGCGCGACGAGCCACAATATGCTGTCATCGACATGGTTCAGTATTCGCATCCAACTATCATAAACACCTGGTGTGATCTTGTAGTTGCTGTTGAAACAACAGAAGACAAAGCCCTCCTGTGGGAGACCCGCCTCCGCCCGCGTAAATGTCTTATCGGCTATGCGACGCTTTCGATCGGTAGGCTGAAAACTATTTGGTAGGTAGACAACTTTTTCCGCGTAGAAGTCTTGTTGATCCTCTGGGATCACAATTCGATCGGCGATTATATAGTCGATATATTGCGTGCCCATCGTGCCTGGATAGCCGAGATAATTCACTTGGATCGGAGCAGGCCGCCGAGCGAACAGGCCCGTTCGTGAATCTCCCGTAAAGCCCATGAGATCGACTAAGATATCCACCTCTAGCTCTTTGACCAGACTAGATATTTGATTATCGCTATATGTCTTAGCATCAATAAAATGCTCAAATGCTGCTTTCAATCGCTGGCGCATTTCTGAACTATCATCGGGTCCAAATGATATAGCTGTAATATCAAAACGAGATTTATCATGGCACTCTAGCATTCCAGCCATTAGAAGAGACACTGGATGTTGACGAAAGTCAGCCGAGGCATAAGCAACACGAATTCGGTCGTGATTGTATCGCTCACCCCGCCAAATCGGCTTGTCAGACGGAGGATGTTTATTGGCGATATAGAGCCTGGCGCATTGGAGTTGATCGTCAGAAGATGACGGAAGGGCAAGAAATGGGAATGGTTGTGTATTTTCCTTCCCGTTCCTAACTGCCGAAATCAGATGCGCGCATTCATTCTCAAAATTGCTCCAGTCACAAAGATGCATCTTCGTATGCAGCCGAAGACCTTCCACTTCTGCTAGGTCAGGTTTTAGCGCGATCGCCCTGTCGTAGCTTGCCAGCGCTTCCTCGGGGCGCTTCAAGTCATTCAGCACACTACCGTGGTTGTTGTATGCTTCAGCATAGTCAGGCTTCAAGGCGATCGCTTTGTCGTAGCTCGCCAATGCATCGGCGGTACGCTTCAGATGCTGCAGCGCGATCCCGCGGTTGCAGTATGCCTCGGCATAGTCTGGCTTCAAGGCAATCGCTCTGTCGTAGCTCGCCAGTGCATCCTCGGGTCGCTGCAAGTCATGCAGCGCGATGCCGCGGTTGCTGTATGCCTCCGCAGAGTCTGGCTTGAGCGCGATCGCCTTGTCGTAGCTCGCCAATGCCTCCTCGGATCGCTTCAGCTCATGCAGCGCAATGCCGCGGTTGCTGTATGCCTCCGCAAAGTCGGGCTTAAGCCCGATCACCTTGTCGTAGCTCGCCAACGCCTCCTCAAGTCGCTTCAGGTCTTTTAGCGCATTGCCACGGTTATAGTAGGCTTCCACAAAGTCTGGCTTAAGCGCAATCGCTCTGTCGTAGTTCGCCACCGCCTCCTCGGGTCGCTTCAGGTCTTGCAGCGCAGTCCCGCGGTTGCTGTATGCCTCGGCATAATCTGGCTTGAGCGCAATCGCTGTGTCGCAACTCGCCAGCGCTTCGGCGGGTCTCTTCAGGTCTAGTAGCGCACTGCCTAGGTTGTTGTGAGCATCGGCGACTTTTGCGTTTAGCCCTATCGCCTTCCTGATCAGCTCAACGGCCCGCTCCGTTCGCCGGGTTTGAGCGGCAATAACTCCGAGCAGATGCAGCGCACCAAAGTGGTTTGGCTGCTGCTGCAATACCTCCCCATAAATGCGCTCCGCCTCCATCAGCTTTTCCTGCCGATGCAACGCCACTCCCTTATTGAACCTGGCTTGCAGTACCACCGCAGCAGGATTTTGTGCTTGCGGTTGGGCGCCACCCGTTTCGGGCACTACTGCTTCTCCTGAACTTGCTTCCGATCCAATCATCACAGCGATGGCACTGTTCGACGGGATTTAGTGCCTTCCGCATCAATTTGGCAATGCCAGAAAAAGCAAACTCGCAATCGATTGCCGGCCAGTCTAATTAAGTCATCGTTCCTTCGCCATGTTAGAGGCGGCAGGAGCCATTTCCTTTTAGGATAACCCTTGACTGTAGCACCAGCATTGGCCCGATTAAAAATACTGTTCCGATACCCCGACCTACGGATTCAGTTCGGAATAACAATATGATCTGGCGCTAAACCGGCTTTATGTCGCCCGTACATAGCCGTGTAAGCTGCTTCGATATGTTTGGTGAAACGCTTCGTATCGAACAAAGGCGTTGTGAGACGATTTTCGGTTAGCTTATGTTTGATAGACGCCATTTTTTCTGGGTACGTTGCGAGATCAATCGCCTTCTGTTCATACGTTTCTAATGTTGTTGTTATGAGTTCAGGAAGATGTATCGCATTCAGTACGCTTGCAGCCATCCGCCCCACGAAGGTGTCACCAGTGCGCGTCAAGATTGGCAGACCCGCCCAAAGCATATCGCTGGCAGTAGTGCCTGCGTTATAGGGCAAGGTGTCAAGGAACAAATCCGCTAAACGAAGTCGCGCTTGATGTTCAGGTAACGACATAAGCGGTGCGAAAATCAATCGTTCTGCATTAACACCTCTTGCGACGGCTTCGTTCCTCAAATTGCGCTCAACTGTTGGGCTTTGCGCGACGAGCCACAATATGCTGTCATCGACATGGTTCAGTATCCGCATCCAACTATCATAAACACCTGGTGTGATCTTGTAGTTGCTGTTGAAACAACAGAAGACGAAGCCCTCCTGTGGCAGACCCACCTCTGCCCGCGTAAATATCTTATCGGCTATGCGACGATTTCGATCGGTAGGCTGAAAACTATTTGGTAGGTAGACAACTTTTTCCGCGTAGAAGTCTTGTTGATCCTCTGGGATCACAATTCGATCGGCGATTATATAGTCGATATATTGCGCGCCCATCGTGCCTGGATAGCCGAGATAATTCACCTGGATCGGAGCGGGCCGCCGAGCGAACAGGCCCGTTCGTGAATCTGCCGTAAAGCCCATCAAATCGATTAAGATATCTATTTCTTGCTCTTTGATCAGGTTAGATATTTTGTTATCGCTATATATCTTAGCATCAATAAAATGCTCAAATGCTGCTTTCAATCGCTGGCGCATTTCTGAACTATCATCGGGTCCAAATGATATAGCCGTAATATCAAAACGAGATTTATCATGGCACTCAAACATTCCGGCAATTAGAGATGACACTGCATGTTGACGAAAGTCAGCCGAGGCATAAGCAACACGAATTCGGTCGTGATTGTATCGCTCACCCCGCCAAATCGGCTTATCAGACGGAGGATGTTTATTGGCGATATAGAGCCTGGCGCATTGGAGTTGATCGTCAGAAGATGACGGAAGGGCAAGAAATGGGAATGGTTGTGTATTTTCCTTTCCGTTCCTAACTGCCGATATCAAATGCGCGCATTCATTCTCAAAATTACTCCAGTCACAAAGATGCATCTTCGTATGCAGCCGAAGACCTTCCACCTCTGCTAGGTCAGGTTTTAGCGCGATCGCCCTGTCGTAGCTTGCCAGCGCTTCCGGGTGACGCTTCAGGTCCCTCAGCGCATTGCCGCGGTTTTTGTACGCATCGGCATAGTTTGGCTTAAGTCCGATCGCCCGGTCATAGCTTGCCAGTGCTTCCTCGGATCGCTTCAGGTCCTTTAGTGCAGCGCCACGGTTGCAGTATGCCTCTATAAAGTCAGGCTTCAGCGCGATCGCCCTGTCGTAGCTCGCCAGCGCCTCCTCAGATCGCTTCAGGTCCAGTAGCGCTTTGCCACGGTTGTTGTAGGCCTCGGTAAAGTCTGGGTTTGAGGCGATCGCCATGTCGTAGCTTGCCAGTGCGTCGGCGGGACGCTTCAGGTCTAGTAGCGCATTACCGCGGTTGCAGTATGCCTCCGCATAACCTGGCTTTACCGCGATTGCCTGGTCGTAGCTCACCACTGCATCGGCGAAACGTCTCAGGTCCGATAGAACATTGCCACGGTTGTTGTATGCGTCGGCATAGTCGGGCTTGAGCGCGATCGCTCTGTCGTAGCTCGCCAATAAATCGGCGGGACGCTTCAGATCCTTTAGCGCAGTCCCGCGGTTGTAGTATGCCTCGGCATAGTCGGGCTTCAATGAGATTGCCCTGTCGTAGCTCACCAACGCCTCCTCGAAACGCTTCAGCTCTATCAGCGCAGCGCCGTGGTTGTTGTATGCCTCGGCATAGTCGGGCTTCAGCGCAATCGCTTTGTCGTAGCTCGCCAGTGCGTCATCAGGACGCTTCAAGTCCTTCAGCGCAGCGCCACGGTTGCGGTATGCTTCGGCAAGGTCGGCCTTCAACGCGATTGCCCTGTCGTAGCTCGCCAGCGCTTCGGCGGGGCGCTTCAGGTCTAGGAGCGCACTGCCTAGGTTGTTGTGAGCGGCAGCGACGTTTTTATTTACCCCGATCGCCTTCCTGATCAGCTCAACTGCCCGCTGCGTTCGCCGGGTTTGGGCGGCAACAACTCCAAGCAGGTGCAGCGCATCAAAGTGATTCGGCTGCTGACGCAAAACTTCCCCATAAATGCGCTCCGCCTCCGTCAGCTTTCCCTGCTGATGCAACGCCACTCCCTGATTGAATTTGGCTTGCAATGCCACCGCAGCAGGATTTTGGGCTTGCGGTCGGAAGCCACCTTTCTTGGGCAATACTGCTTCTCCTGAAACTGCTTCCCATTCGGCAATGCAGTGACGGCGCCGCTCGCCCGGATTTTGTACCTCACGCATCTATTTGGCAATGTCACAAAATCCACACTCAGTATCTTGATCTTGGCGTTGGCGGAAATCGCGTCTAGTCCATTGTACAATTAACCACGGTGATTGCCATTCGGCGCGTAGCCGCCATCGTATTTTACGACCCATAATAATTGACTGGGCTAACCAGAAAATCGCTACCCGAAAATGCAACAACAAGAAACTGCTCTCAATCGCAATGCTTGAATTTTCGCGACTTGTCAGCCCCCCTGATTATACTGCTTTTCTTCGACGATCTCGGACTTCATCAACGTGTTGATTTGACGCTTAATATACGCTCTTTTGTCGTTCTGCAAATAAACAGATCTTGCCAGATCGACAAACCCCTCATCGAAACTTTTCGCAGCTTCCTTTGCCCAAATCTTGTCTTCAATTTCCCAAAGCACCTCGTTGATAGCTCTCAACTCGGTCGTAAGATTTGCAAGACGAAGGTCTTTCAACAGAACATCTTTGACTAAAGTTCGGACGGCGGCAAGCTCTCGCCGAACATTTGCAACTGCTTCCGATGACGTGAGCCGCGCTTCCTTGATCTCAAGGATGGTCAGCTTATCAAGCAGCTCACCCCAGGAAACTTGAATTGTTGGATTGATATGCATGATAAGGATGATGGCATTCGCAGATAATCTCAAAAGGCGCTCAAAGGATCACGGACCCAAGTTCATTCTTTACCCGATCAATGACCCCTGCCCAGTCTCCGATCTGCTGCTGCCTGAACAACCTAGCACTCGGATACCACGGGCTATCGTCCCGATCCATTAGCCATCGCCAATCTGGATTGTAGGGCAGCAATATCCAAACAGGCTTGCCCATCGCGCCTGCGAGGTGAGGTATATTTGTATCCACTGTGATGACCAGATCCATTAGGTCAAGCAATGCGGCTGTGTTGCTGAAGTCTCCCATATCATCGCCGAAATACGTGATGCGACCGATCTTTCGAAGCACGGCGAGATCCTTTTCCCTGACCTCTTTTTGCAGGCATACCCAGTCAGCATCGGCACTCAAAATCGGGAGATATGTTTCCAACTCCATTGAACGGTAGTGATCATTCTTGTATACCGCGCCCCCGCTCCACACCACTCCTATTCTGGGCTTGGTCTTTGGTTGCAAGCGACCCGACCAAGCAACTCGCTGTTCCGCGTTAGCCTTTATGTATTGATGCTCCGCTGGTATTGTTTCAAGCGTAGTCCTCAAGGCGAGCGGCAAGCTCAGCAGCGGACAGTGATAATCAAAGTCAATCGGCACCTCGTTTGGACCGATGATTTGAATTGTTGCGCTGAGCTGCTTCAACAGCCCAAGCAGGGGCTGCTGCACCGACAAAATGACCTTCGCGCCCCGCGCTTCAACCAACTTGGCATATCGACAAAACTGTATCGTGTCGCCAAGCCCTTGCTCCCAGTAGATAAACAAGGTCTTGCCCGCAATGTTCTCTTCCCCGAGCCAGACAGGCTGAGGATAAAAGCTAACCCCCGACGGTTCATCGCGCCTCTTGCGCCATTCGAACTGACGCAAACCAAGCTCAAACTGTCCCATCAGCAACATACAAAGGCTTTTGCTCCAGTTTGCCTCGGCATAGTCCGGCCTCTGTACAATCGCCTGCTCGTAGCTCGCCAGCGCCTCGGCGGGACGCTTCAGGTCCATCAACGCATTGCCGCGGTTGTTGTATGCCTCGGCATAATCGGGCTTCAGCGCGATCGCTTGGTCGTAGCTCACCAGCGCATCGGCGGGACGCTTCAAGCCCAGTAGCGCAGCTCCACGGTTGCTGTATGCCTCGGCAAAGTCTGGCTTCAGCGCGATCGCCTGGTCGTAGCTCACCAGCGCATCGGCGGGACGCTTCAGGTCCAGTAGCGCAGCGCCGCGGTTGCTGTATGCCTCGGCATAGTCTGGCTTCAGCGCGATCGCCTTATCATAACTGACTAGCGCATCGGCGGGACACTTCAGATCCTTCTGCGCAGCGCCACGGTTACTGTATGCCTCGGCATAATCCGGCTTGAGCGCAATCGCCCTGTCATAGCTCGCCAGCGCGTCAACGGGACGCTTTAGCTCCCTCAACGCATTGCCACGATTGTTGTATGCCTCGGCATAGTCGGGCTTCAGCGCGATTGTTTTGTCGTAGTCTGCCAGCGCATCGGCGGGACGCTTCAGGCCTGTTAGCGCAGCGCCGCGGTTGTAATAAGCCTCGGCATAGTCTGACTTCAGCGCGATCGCTCTGTCGTAACTCGCCAGTGCATCGGTGGAACGCTTCAGGTCCGTAAGCGCATTGCCTAGATTGCTGTGAGCGGCAGCGACCTTTGGGTTCAGCCGGATAGCCTTCCTGAGCAGTTCAACTGCTCGCTCTGTTCGCCGTGTTTGGAAGGCAATGACTCCCAGCAGATGCAGCGCATCAAAATTGTTTGGCTGCTGACGTAACACTTCCCCATAGATGCGCTCCGCCTCTGCCAGCTTTCCATGCTGATGCAACGCCACTCCCCGCTCGAACTTGGCTTGCAATGCAACCACAGCACGATTCTTGGCTTGCCGTCGGAAGTCACCTTTCTTAAGCAATACTGCTTCTCCTGAAACTGCTTCCCATCCGGCACTGCAGTGACAGCGCCGCTCCGCCGGATTTAGTCCTTCCCGAATCTATTTGGCAATGCCAAAAATGCACGTAAGTATCTTGACGTTGGCGAACGTCGCGCCACGCTCATTGCAATGTTAACTGCGGTGATTGGCATTCACCGCGTAGTGTCTTCTTTCTTTACGATCAAAGCCACTCCATTTATTTTCGAACGACGCAGAACGCTAGCATGCCGAACGATAAGCCGTTATGCAAAGACTGCTTTGCGCGGGGATTGTTGTAGACGTCTCACAATACCTCGTCGAAGACGCCGCGCATGTGCTTGAGGATGGCAAGCTCAGTCGGCGCTCGCTTTGGCAGCGGCGGACTGCCAAGACCGTCCGTGTAAACTGATCCGAACCGCTCTTCCAAGAAGCACCAATCAAATTGCTCGCGCCAACTTCACCAGCGCGTGGTTAGATCGATGATCTGATCGAGCCGTGAACGGAACGAATTCTACTCGCTCGTCCTTCGTCGCGCCCGTGGTCGCATAATCCGGTCTACGCTGCGCTCACCTCAAGCGTGGTATTGTCGGATGGTTGCGAACCTTATCCAAGCGCGCGAACGAGCCCTATTCAATCGTCTTGCGTGCTCAATTGTACGAGCAGCACAGCTAGGCGAGGCCAATTGGCTCTCCCTTGTCAGTTGGTTTGACGCTGAAACTCTTCGGTGCTTCACCGCGCTGCCATATCTCCCACATCGTCGTGTAGGCCGCCTCGATATGGCGGGCAAAGCGTTCGGTATTGAACAATGGATAAGTATCGCGATTGTGCGCAAGCTTTGCCCTGATTTCGGCCAACCGTGCCGGATCACGCGCAAGCTTCAGCGCCAGTGCCTGGTAGTCCTCAAGGTTGGAGGTGATCAGCTCAGGGACACCGATGGCATGCAAAAGGCTGGCCGCCATTCGCCCGGAAAATGATTCTCCCTCGCAGGTTAGTACGGGCAACCCCGCCCATAGCGCGTCGCTCGCCGTTGTGCCGGCATTATAGGGTAGCGTGTCGAGAAATAAGTCCGCTACGCGGTCGCGCGCAAGATACTCCTCGAGTGGAACCCGTGCTGCAAACACCAGCCGCGATGGATCAATCCCACGCCGCTGTGCCTCCTCGCGCAGATTACGCTCGGCGCTCTCGTTATCCCGTACCAGCCATAGCACGCTGCCTTTGACCTGATGCAAGAGCTGCATCCATACGTCGAACATCGCAGGCGTAATCTTCCATATGTTGTTGAAGCTGCAGAAAACAAACCCCTTCGCTGGCAATCCAACATCTTCCCGCGTCGGCGTGCGCGCCGCGATCGTGCGCTTCCTGTCGTTAACTTGAAAGCAGTCCGGCAGGTGAACAATCTTCTCAGTATAGAATGGCTGGTGTTCGAACGGCGCCACCGTCTTGTCGGCAATAATGTAGTCGATGAAGTCCGCGCCCATTGTCGCGGGGTAACCAAGATAGTTCACCTGAATTGGTGCCGGACGAAATGCAAAAATGCCGGACCGCGAATCCTGTGTATATCCCATCAGGTCAATCGCGATATCAACCTGCATGTCGAATAAAAGCTTGGCGACGTCTTGGTCGCTCATTCTGCGAACATCATGAAACTCGTCAAATGCCGCTATGATCCGCTTTCTTATTTCACTGCGGTCATCAACACCGAATGAAACGCCGAAGATCTCAAATCGCGAGCGATCGTGCTGCTCGAACAGCTCAGCTGTCAGATACGCCGCTGGGTGTGCGCAAAAGTCGGCGGAGAGATAGGCGACCCGCAATTTGTCATGGCGCCACGTCTGACCAGACCAAAATGGCGGTGGGGGCAGCGGAATCTTATACTCGATAGAGTTCCTACCACATTGCAGTTGCAGCACGGGATTACCGCTGTAACCGAGCAACACGAAGGGAGAAATGATCGACTTCTTGCCGACAACATGCGCACTTACATCCGCGGTGAGCCGTTTACGCCTTTCCCAATCGCAGAGCTTCATCACACAGTCCGCGGACCCGCTGAGCGCATGCGGGTCGTCCGCGTCTGCGGCCAGCGCGCGATCGTAGCTCACAAGGGCCTCGTCAAACCGCTTCAGCACCTTCAGCACATTGCCGCGATTGTTGTGCGCGTCGGTATAGTCCGATCTCAGGGAAAGCGCCCAGTCGTAGCTCGCCAGTGCTTCTTCAAGACGCTTCAACTCCTGCAACACGATGCCGCGGTTGTTGTATGCCTCAGCATAGTCGAGCTTCAAGGCGATCGCCTTGTCATAGCTCGCCAGCGCCTCCTCGAGACGCTTGAGATCGTGCAGCGCGATGCCGCGGTTGCCGTAGGCTTCGGCATAGTCGGTCTTCAAGGCGATCGCCTTATCGTAGCTCGCCAACGCCTCTTTGCTACGCTTTAGCTCATGGAGCGCAGACCCGCGGTTGCAGTATGCTTCAGCATAATCTGGCTTAAACCCGATCACCTTGTCGTAGGTCGCTAAGGCCTCCTCGAGTCGCTTCAACCCATGCAAAGCACTGCCGCGGTTGTTGTAGGCTTCGGCGTGGTCTGGCTTTAGCGCGATCGCCTTGTCGCAACTTGCCAACGCCTCATCATACCGCTTCAACTCATGCAAAATAGCACCGCGATTATTGAGTGCCTCTGCAATGTCTGGCTTCAAGGCGATCGCTGTGTCGTAGCTCGCCAGCGCCTCGTCGATTTGCTTTAGCTCATACAGAATATTACCGCGGTCGCAGTATGCTTCTGCATAATCTGGCTTAAGCGCGATCGCTCTGCCGTAGCTCGCCAACGCCGGGTCGAGCCGCTTTAGCGCATGCAGGGCCTTGCCGCGGTCGCAGTATGCTTCTGCATAACCTGGCTTAAGTGCGATCGCCTTGTCGCAGCTCGCCAATGCCTCCTCGGATCGCTTCAAGTCATTCAGCACATTACCGCGGTTGCCGTACGCCTCCGCATAATCGGGCTTGAGCGCGATTGCCTTGTCGTAGTCCGCCAGTGCATCGGAGGTACGCTTAAGATCCTGCAACACAATGCCGCGGTTGTTGTATGCTTCTATGTAGTCTGGCTTCAAGGCGATCGCCCTGTCGTAGCTCGCCAGCGCCTCCTCGGATCGCTTTAGGTCATGCAGCCCATTGCCGCTGTTGTAGTGTACTTCCGCAAAGTCTGGCTTTAAAACGATAGCCCTGTCGTAGCTCGCCAACGCCTCTTCGAGTCGCTTCAGGTCATGCAGCGCAATGCCGCGGTTGCTGTATGCCTCCGCAAAGTCTGGCTTCAAGGCGATCGCCCTGTCGTAGCTTGCCAACGCCTCCTCGGGTCGCTTCAGGTCCTTTAGCGCATTGCCGCGGTTATAGTAGGCTTCCGCAAAGTCTGGCTTAAGCGCGATCGCCTTGTCGCAGCTTGCCAACGCTTCCGCGGGTCGCTTCAGGTCTTGCAGCGCAGTCCCGTGGTTGCAGTATGCCTCGGCATAGTCGGGCTTGAGCGCGATCGCTCTGTCGCAACTCGCCAGCGCTTCGGCGGGTCGCCTCAGGTCTATCAACGCATTGCCTAGGTTGTTGTGAGCGGCAGCGACGTTTCCATTCACCCCGATCGCCTTCCTGATCAGTTCAACTGCCCGTTCCGTTCGCCGTGTTTGGGCGGCAATGACTCCGAGCAGATGCAGCGCACCAAAGTGATTTGGCTGCTGCTGCAAAACTTCCCCATAAATGCGCTCCGCCTCCACCAGCTGTCCCTGCCGATGCAACGCCACTGCCTGATTGAACCTGGCGTGTAATGCCTCCGCCGTAAGGTTCTGTGCCGTTAGTCTGGCGCCTCCTCTCTTCCGCATGCTATTTTTCATGACCTGCTTCCGATCCGATAATCGTTGTACGGCGCCGTTCTTCTATAGCACTCATGCGTTCGGAATAAAGATATGATCTGGCGCCAAACCGGCTTTATGTCGCTCATACATGGCGGTGTAAGCTGCTTCGATATGTTTAGTGATCTAATGCCGTCACGCCCATCAACTGCGAACGGTTCGACGATGGCCTCAAATAGTGATGAGCCAAGGCCGTCCACTCTATTGCGGAGTTTTTCAAAGTGGATTTGGAACCGGGCACCTTGATCCGAGGAGTAATCGTCAGGTCGTCTTAATGCGATGACAGTATCTAACGTATCCTCACGACGAGATGTTCCCCGCTGTCGACCATTATTACCGGCGTGATGGATGAACAACACCGAGATTCCGCGATGACGAAGATTGAGAAGCCAGCTTTGTATTGAGTGTCCATGAATCAGAACCAAACTCACTCAGCGTAGAACAAAGTGTTGAGAGATTGTCCAAGATGAGCGGGCTCTCTCTTGGCCGGCATCAAATCGGAACGATTGCCGGCTTCCCGTCGGAATACCCGGCCGGCTTCAATCGGAATCCGCAGTTCCTGCAAGAACCGGCACGCGATCCGACTGCAGGAATTGGAAAACCGGGCGCTCATTCGAGATCAGGCGTTCGGAGAGGCACTAGACCCAGATCATTTAGAGGGTCTCGCCCGCTACGAGGTCCATCTCGACCGAAAACTCGGACGGATGCTCGCCATGTTGCTGCGGCTCAAGGACCTGCGGCAGGGGACGGTCGAAGGATGATCCGTTTGGCAAAACTGGCCAGCTCTATAGATCATGCTGGTCCTACCGCAAGGCGTAGTAGGATAACGTACAGAATCTTTCGTACTTTCAGGACTGGCGGCTTCTTCATAGGCTCTTCCATTAATCTCAAAATTGAGATATAGATAGCCATGCCCTGGCGAGTTGAAATCCTGAATGAAACTGTTGCCGCAGAGATCACTGGCCTTCCCGCAGATATGCAGGCGCGATTTCTTCGGTTGCCGAGCGCGTTGCCACGATGGGACTGGAAAGCCTAAGCGAGCCGCATGTGAAACACCTGGAAGGAAAGTTGTGGGAATTTCGCCTAACCGGCCGGGATGGAATAGCCCGAGTGCTCTACGTTACTGCAGTGGGGCGACGGGTCGTTGTCGTTCGGGCGTTTGTGAAGACGACGCAGAAAACGCCGCGCGCGGAGATCGAGCTTGCGCTTCGGCGGGCTAAGGAGATCACATGACCATTCCATTCGAGAAACTCAAGGCTCGCCTGTTGGCCAACCCCAAGGTTAAGGCTGAATACGACGGGCTCGCACCGGAGTTCGAGATTTCCGCCGAGTTGGTCAGGGCTCGCTTGCGCGCCGGGCTGTCTCAGGGTGAACTCGCCGCCCGCATGGGAACCAGCCAGTCCACCATTGCCCGACTGGAAAGCGGGCAGATGCTGCCGAGCACTAAGACACTTTTGCGCTTTGCCAAGGCGACGGACAGCAAGTTTCACTTACGGCTGTCGGCGGCTTGATGCGGCATATGCGGACGCAGACAACGACATTGTTCAAAATCACACAGTCGCGCGCCCGGAGAGTTCGATTGCCTGGTGCTCGCTAGACCCGATGACACGCCAATAGCTTACCTTTCTCACATGCTGGCTCACTTAGAGCATTTTCAGGATTGCCGGAATTGCCGGGGTTTTCGCTGAGCCGGATTCGGGATCAAGCTACGGATCCCGCGAAACGCACAGTTGATTGTCAGCTCGCCTCGGCACGCTGTAAGCATTCCGGATTCCGGCGCCTTATATCAAGTCGCGCTGCTCGCGACCGATGTGCGGCGTTGCCGCGGGTTTGTCTCGCCTATCCAAGTATTTGATTCGACTGGCAATTATGATGGGGTCATCCGCGCACAACGGGGGTGGTATGAGTCGAGATTTCCGAGTTTGGGTATTACGCTATGCCTACGTGGCCAAGGTGCGATGCAACATTTCCGGTTGTTTGTTCCCACCTCATTGTTCGCCACGCGCCTGTTGGGGGCGTTACTAGCGTTCGCATCCGACCTTTCCGCGCCTCACTGATCCTTCGGCAGCGCCGACTGCAGGACGGTCGCGTAGGCATTGCGCGCCGTCTGGCAGATTTTGAGCTGGACCTGCAGCCGACGGATTTCCTGGTCGACCAGGTTGATGTTCATCGCCTGCTGGCGGGCTTCTCCGCTCAGTTTATCCAAGTCGAAGTCACGACCGTCAATGCTGACATGTGACATAGGCTCGCTCCTGACTTCAGCTAAACCGAATCATGTCGTCGCTCGGCATTTCGAACAAGCTATCGAGGCTTTCCGGCAATGCCCGGAGGGGTGGCGGTGCCGACGGGTTTTGAGCAACCTTCGCCAATTGCTCGAAAATCCCATGCTGACCTGCCGACAACAGTTGCGCGTAAGCGATGGGCAATGCCGAGGCGTTGCGCAATTTCAGGAAGACATCATCCGGCAGCGCCCGCAGTGCGGTTTCATCGATGCGGTACAATCCGCTGACCGCCTGTTCGGCTTGATCGGTCTTAACCTTGATCTGCAAGGGTTGAATGACACCGGCTTGCGCGAGTGCTGCCACAGCCAGGTCAGTGACCCGACGGCTGCGTTCCACCTCCAGCAAAAACTCGAACACTGGTTTCAAGGCTGGCGAGGGGTTTCCCTTGGCGTCGAAGAACTCCTCACCTGCCGCACCAGCCGCACTACGATCGACCACGAGCCCGCTCTCCTCATCGACGCATAAGGCGACTTTGTCTGTCCCTTGCTGCGGAGACATGCGAAACGGGTAGGATCGAAACCAGGCAGGAACGTAACCGCCCAACCAGCGCCCGGCAGGGCCGACAAACATGTTGCGACCGGGAATAGGCGACAATACCGCCACCAGCGTGTAGCCGCCCGATGGCTCCAGAAAAAAAGCAAGCGGCATCGCGAGCGCCGCCTTCGCCAGCTCAATGCCAACGATGGGTGCCAGACCGTCTGCGGCGGCAAAGCCATAGCCGTTGAAGCGCAGCCACTTTTTCTGGCCGTGCTGCTCGCGGCTGACGATGGCGAATCGCGGCATGACCGCTCAAGCGTTGCCGACCGTCGGGGTTTGTTGTTGTTGTTGCTGTTCGCGCATCTTCTTCTCCAAGTCTTGCGTGCCTTTGATCAGCGCCTGCAACACCGGGCCCGCCACCGCGCCGGGGATGATCAAGGTGCCGGACGGATGCGACTTTCCATCAGGGCCAGCGGCCGTGCACTCAATGCGCAGGATGCCGTTGTAGAACGCGATGTTGGCGATGCCCTCGATGAGGGTTGGGGTCATGGAAACCTCCTGAAAGAGAAACCTGTTGTTGATCGCTGCCGGTCGGCAACCTCAGCAAAAACCGAGGACGACCGAAAACAGCGGAGAGCCGAAGCCGTTGCACTCCTGGCCGTAACATCTTGCGGTTTCTTGGCGCGCCGGCATCCCGTGCTGAACGGTCAGTCGATCCTCAAGAAAACGGCGGGGAACCGAAGCCCCCGCCGCAGGTCTGTTGAGTGGAACCCCCGGATAGCTCCGGGGATCCCATATTGCTGTCTTACGCGAACCAGACGTTGTGCGGGTGGAGGTTCGCCAGATTCACGCCCGTCGTCGCGGTACCAACGAGATCCACCAGGTCAATCGCGCTGACCGTGACTGCGGCGGTGTTGGCGCTGTCCCAGGTTGCACCGCTCACCTGTGTGGCCACCGCGTGGAAGGTCACGTCGGCAATATTCACCTGACTAGTACCGAGGCTACTACCACCGGCCTTTTCATAGGCGATCAGCACATGCTCGACGTCGCCGGCGTTGAAAGCCGTGGCGCCTTGCGTGAACTTTATATCGCCCGTGGTCAAGGTTTGCAGCGCGGTGACCAATTGCGCCGCGTTGGCATAGGCACCGATGGAGTCCAGCGTCACAGTTGCTGCTGGACCGTCGATTTCGCCAGCGAAGCCGACATTGAACATCACCGAAGCAACTGGGGCGCCTGTTGTTATGGTCGAGCCTGAACTATCGACCAAGCCGTGGTCAACGAAGCCGGCGGTCAGCAAGCCGATCGCCCAATCGCCTGCATGCAGCGATATAACGTCACCGCTATTTGCCGCATTGGTATTTGTCTCGATGAACCCAGTGACCGTCAGCAAGTTGATGGTATTACCCGCTGCAGTACTGTTACCGTACCCGTCGACGTACACCTCTGCACCAGCAGGAGTGATGTCCGTGATGGCTTGGCCAAGGAGTGTGCCAACGCCCCAGTCCGGTGCATTCGGGTTGTTATTGGCGAAGTTAGGTCCGCCGGAGTTGCACACATCATAGAACCCGACCCACACGGTGCTCCACGGCGCCACGGCGGCCCCGGCTGAAACGGTGTGGGCTAGGTTGACCATGTCGTTGCCACCCTCCGGGAAGTAGTTATCGCCGGTGAGCCCCCCGACAACGTTGGCAACACCGTTGCCACCAACACCGCCGGTGAGAACGTCATTGCCGACGCTCTGATTACCGGAGGGAACGGTGACTTCTTCGTACACGTGAGTCACGTCGGTGCTAGCCGTGTGGTAGTTGACGTCATTGAGAAGGTTAGCGTTGGTAACTGCACCGGCAACGCCGAGACCAGCCGCAAGAGTGCCGGTACCGTCATCGAGCTGGATCTGCCCGGAAGTGCCCTGCAGCAGGTTCTGCCCGGTAAGCGAGCCGTTCACGGTAATGCCAGTCGGTGTGGTGATGCTGCCCGTATGCACGTAAGAAAGCGTGCCGGGAAGATCCATGATCAAGTGCGAGGTCGACTGGGCGTTCAGGTTAGTCGCGTCCGTGGCCCCGATCTCGAAAGTTCCGGCGCCAAAGTCGTTGATCGTTGTGGTGGCCGTGGTTGCATCGACGAAAACAGTCGTGATGCCGATGTCAGCCGAAGCCAGCGTGGCAAGGAAGTTAGTGTGCCCAAGGACCAGACCATCCGGCCCTCCGGGAGGCGAACCGCCAGTGTCGGTTTGATTGTCGTAGAAGTTCACGGTTGCGGCTACAGCACCGAGGATGGGTACCGAGACGATCGGTTGATCGACGAAGGCGGCCGAACCAAGAACGACGTAGTCTTGAACGTCGGTTGATCCTGCTGTGATGGTACCTTTGCCGACGCTCTCATACGGAAGGTAGATGTCCGTCGTCGTGTAGTTGTCGACAGTGAACGTCTTCACGTTTGAGTACGAAGATGTTGCTGCCGCAGCGCCGGGAGTTGTTATGGTAACAACCTGCGTGATTGCAACCGTGGTCGAGGGGCCGGTTGCAGTGGCTATAGTTTCGACCGCGGTATAAGTTGTGGCAGTCCCGACGGCCTGGTTTTGAATGGTATTGCCGTCGTCCGAAACCCATATTTTTATGTGGTCGGTCGCAATGACCGCCGGCACCACCGACTCGCCTACGATGGTGATGTTTTTGTTACTGACCGCCATGTCTTCCATGTTGATGGCGAACTGATCGGGCCGTTAACGATGAACAGATCGGAAGCCAGGGTAGACGCGGTACTCCCGTCGGCATCAAGCAACTGGAGTAGCTGATAGCCAGCCGGCACGACGTCGTTGGAGGTGCCACCAGGACCATCAAGAACCACGGTCGATAGCGTAGTATACGGCAACCCATAGGGAACGGTGAGAGGCGCCGGATTCGGTTCCGAGATCAGAGCATAGGCCTGGTTGAGGCCTTGCAACCCTGTCGGCACCGTCGCTGAACTTGTGCCAGCGAAGTCCGCCATGTTGATGGTGCCACCCTGAGTGTTGGTGCCACTGCTGCCACTGCCGGTATTGCCGGTGTCATCCAGAATCTGGATGTTCGAGATAGCGACCGACAGGCCGAGAGGATTGGCGGTGGACACCGAGGCGATCACATTGTTGTTGAACGCAATCTCGCTATTGCCTTTGGTGCCGGTACCACCCTGCAGCAGGGTAGCGGCATGGGCCGCCGTAAGGGTGAGGCTCGACAGGTCGTAGAAGCTGTTGCCGGTGCCGCCCTTGATTGACGTGAGCGCCGAGGTGTCGGCTGTCATCAATCCGAAGAAGCCGCCGGTGAGCGAATTACCGACCGGGGTAACCTCCGCGCCCGTGAGTGTCACGAAGCCGGATGTCCCCGTGAAATCGATGGTCGCCAGGTTCTTCCAATCCGTGATCAGGCTGTCGCTGATATACGAACCAAAGAGCATCGTGTTCGAGCCATCATCGGTCATCGTGAGCGAGCTGGCGTTCCACGAGCCTTCATTGCCCAAAGCGAGGATATTGAGGCCGCCTACAGCGGCAGCACCCTGCGACTGGATGACCCAGTTCTGGAAGCCAACGGCTCCGGAGGGCGGGAGCGTCACCCCGTTCAGGGTCGTGAGCGACGAGGACGACGCACCAGCCGAAATGGCGAAGGCATCGTACCCATAGCCGTCCCAGTTGGGGTTGTAGCTGTCTGGGTCGCCGGTCTCCCCGAGGATGGGCGGCGGTATGACGTAGCTGCCGTTTTGCTCAGGGAAGAGGCCGACCACATTCGCGGTCACGTGGATGGTATCTTTGCCGGTGAAGGCAGAGGCCGCGATGTCCACGTCCACGCCGTTGAAGCCTGTGCCAACCGCATCGCTGACTTTGATCGAAAAGCCAGTGACGCCGTTAGGCTCATAGACCGGCGAGGCATTGTCGCCGATGAACAGGCTGCCGGTAGTCTCGTCGTCTTCGAAGCTCAATTGCAACAGGCCGCTGATGATATCGGTCCCGCCCGTCGCATCGCCCGTGAGGATGATCGTCGAATTACCCAGGTCCTGATTGATATTCCAGATCGGAATGCCCTGGATGTTCAAGCTACCAGGCTGTTGCGGATAGGGAGTGCCGCTGAAGGAGGCATTCAGCACGCTGGGAACAGACGGAATCGGTGAAGAACCAGAGGGAACCACGGCGGGAAGGTTCACCAGGCTATCGAAACTGCCCAGCGTCGCCACGCCGCCGACGAGCGGCGCGTTGAAGATGGTCAACCCGTGGGTGACAAAGGTGTCCTGATTAAGAGTGAGCGTTTCGGTCTGTTGCACCGTACTCGTCGCCAGCGCCAGAATCGGATTGAGATTGCCCGCCGCCACCGCGGCGACAACCGCCGCTTCCGTTTGAGCAACTGTCGCCGGGTCGTTCGTCACCCCAGCAACAGCGTCAATCGCCGCCTGCAGTGGCACATTGCCCGGCGCAGGCGCGTTCGATGTTACTGTCAGAATGCTGCCGCCCGGCAGTACCGATTCATTGGCATAGAACTGCGAAACCGAGACTTTGTTCAGCAATTCCGCCTGCCGCGCTTGCGCGGCCGCATAATCGCTCGCGCTCAGCCCCAATGCCGCTGCGCCAACCGTAAGGTCGAGGCCGAGCATTGCGTCAACGAACTGCCCCGCGATCGCGGCGCGAGCGCTCTGCTGCGTCTGGCCCGCTTGCGCTTCCAATGTCGTCAGCGCGCTAAACCAGTATTGAACCCCGGTCGCGTCGCCGGCGTTTCCGCCGATGTTGCCATAAAGCGCCTGCACATACTGCAGATCGTTGAGACCGCCGTATGTCGCATTGAAATAAGTCGCCTGCGTGGCGACAAACTGCTGGCCAAGCAAAGTGGCCTGCGCCGTCGTAACCGGTGTCGTTGCCGCTTGCGCCGCAGTGAGGCCCACCTGGGCGGCCCAGTAATTGATACCCTGGTTATCCGCTGCGCGGTCGTATAGCGCTACATAAAGAGCATTGATCTCTTGCAGAACGGTTGTCGGCGCTTGTGCCATGTTAGACGCTCCCATACGTGGATTGATACTACCCTGGTGCAAGTCGGCGTAGCCGTCGAGTCTTCACCCCACCGCGCAACCCCAACCCTTTTTTAACTCTTTTATGTTTTGCATCCTCAACTCAAAGTGTCAAGTTCACTGTATAGAGCGCCGGAAAATATTTGGCAGCGCGGCAATAATGACACTAAATGAAAGAGGATCACGTAAAACCCTCGATTCTTCAAAGGTTTCCAAATGGTGGCTCGGTCTGCAAAGTAAGCGAATACGGCCGCCCCAAGGAGCTGGAACGCTGGTTGTTGGCAACATAATCGTCTGGATTCGTTCCACCAAAACAAAAGCTTAGAATGAGGATTAACTTTCATAGTCATAATTGTAGGGGAAAATCTCGGCCATCCCCTCATTTTCTCGCTGGCTTGGCGACATTCGCATGGAGCCGTCGGTCACCGATCGGTTGCAGCAATCCAGTATGTTGTGAATCTGCCGGCCTGCAATCAAAGATTTGCGGGGCCAGGCGATGGCACAGAACCAGACGATTTTGTTCGGAGAAGTCCACCGGTTCCTTGAACGCCGGTTCGACGGCGACTTTCATGCCAAACGCGTCCTGTCATTGAGCAACGCCACGCTCGGCGTCATCGAGACCGCTTCCCTTGCGGTCAATACGATCGGACAAGGTTTGGCTCTGGCGCGTGGCTTGGTGACCAAGCGTGCGATCAAGCAAGCAGGTGGATCGGCTGCTGTCCAATCGCGGGATCGATATAGACGCCGCACTGCGCCACCTCTGTTTGTTACGTCGTAGGACCGCGCACCAGCATCAACGTCGCCTTGGACTGGACCGAGTTCGACGCCGACAGCCAGGCCACGATCATGCTGTCGCTGTTGACCCGACAGGGCGGGGCCACCCCGCTGATGTGGCTCACGGTGGATAAATCCACCCGCAAGAACCACCGCAATGAGTTTGAATATCAAGTGCTCGTCCGCTTGGCTGAAACCCTGCCGGCAACCGTCACGGTGTGCATCGTGGCTGATCACGGGTTTTTGGCGATCGCAAGCTCTACCGGGTGCTGAGCGAAGAGCTGAAGTTCGGCTACATCATCCGCTTCCGTGGCAACATCGCGGTGACCGCGGCCGATGGCGAGGTGCGTTACCGCGGCATTTTGGGTGGGATCTGGCGGACATGCGCGCGTCTTGCGCGGTGCCGCGGTCACCGTCGGCCAATATCAGGTGGCAACCGTGGTCTGCGTGCACGACCACGCAAAATATGCATCAGCTTAAGCGCCGAATGTTCAAGCAATCTAGCAATTCGGCTTGTTCCGATAGGACTGGATTGGAAATTATCGATTGGCTCAATCCGTGATGGCGCGGTTCTGCGCCGAGCAGGCTTTGCCCTGCGTTGTTCTCGGAGTCGTGCCTGTCTTGGCATTGGCACGATTGGCTCTGATTGTCCGGGTATTCGTCATGTGGTGTTCTTATTCACCGCATCGGTTGGCGCAATGGGTGTTGGACCCAATCGTATCGAATTCGGCGTCTTCAATTTTGTGAACCTCGCTAACTAGCTTCGGCGAGAAATGGAAATGGCTGTGTATTTCCCTTTCGGTTCGTAGCTCGCCGGCGCGTCTTTGAAATGCTTCAGGTCCCCCAGCGCGTTGCCGCGGTTTTTGTACGCCTCCGCATAGTCTGGCTTCAGCGCGATCGCCTTACGTCAGTAATCAGGGTGATCCGGGCTCATCTTGCCGAGTTTAAGATCGAATGAAGCGCCAAGACCCGAGCTTCTAGGCTGCAAAATAATGGTGCGGCTTGCCGAAAGACGGCCCACCGATGCCCGCCGTGCTTGATCTATGTCAATTGGACTGAAAAGCTGCATTGCTAGTTCCCCCGGCCCGTTGAAAAGAAGATGGACACATGACGGCCACATACTGTCTGCATGGGTCTGTCGCACCATGCGATGCGATTGCATTTGGGCCAAGAAATCTGATTGCTCATAGCCAATCTTGGCGACGCTTTTCGCGTGAATGGCGAATACGGTCGAACCAATAGCGATTTGGGGGTGGCGATCCGGCACAACCATAAAATCGCCGATGACGTCCGCGGCTTTGCTTTGCAGGAGTTGGAAACATGACGACCTATACGTTTTCTCCCATTGATGATGGCACCAATGGCACCGCGGCCTTCGGCATCAACGATTTTGGCCAGATCGTCGGGACCTACTTTGACAGCAACGGCTTCACGCGACATGGCTTCCTTTACAACAGCGTCACCTACATTCCATTAAACTCACCGTCGGGCACCGATATTGTCCCGAATGGCATAAACGACGTGGGCCAGATCGTCGGGATTTACGCGGACAGCAGCGGCGCGACTTACGGCTTCCTCTATAGCAGCAGAACCCCCTACACCCCCCTCATCGATCCTTTGAGCCCCGGCGGCACCCAAGCGCTTGGCATCAACAACGCGGGCCAGGTCGTCGGGGAGTACTTTGACAGCAGCGGCATCCAGCACGGCTTCCTCTACAGCGGCGGCACCTACACCACGTTCGATGATCCGTCGGGCATCGGGACCACCATCGCGGCTGGCATCAACGACGCGGGCCAGATCGTCGGGGGCTACACGGACAGCAGTGGCCTGAAGCACGGCTTCCTCTACAGTGGCGGCACCTACACTACACTCGACGATCCTTTGGGCACCCAGGGCACGGCGGCCGTTGGCATCAACGACTTGGGCCAAATCGTCGGGGATCTACTTCGACAGCAGCGGCACGCAGCACGGCTTCCTCTACAGCGGCGGCACCTACACCACGCTCGATGATCCGCTGGGCGCCAAGGGCACGGCGGCCGTTGGCATCAACAAGGCGGGCCAGGTCGTCGGGAGTTACTTCGACAGCAGCGGCACGTCGCACGGCTTCCTTGCTACGCCTCCGACGCCTCCCACCTCGGTCCAGCAGGAAGTGCTTGGCCTTTATGCGGCGCTCTACAACCGCGCTGCCGATTTCCCCAGCTATTCGTTTTGGGTCGGCATCGATGGCCAGCAAGCTGACTCAGGCGGAGTGACGGTCGCCAATGCCAGCACAACCGCGGTCACGCTCAACGACGCGGGGGTGCTCGGCCAAGCCTTCGTCAACACGCAGAGTACGTACTTTAATCAAACCTATGGCGGTTTGACCGATAGCGCATTCATAAATGCGCTCTACGTTAACATTGCTGGCACTGCCGGCGATCCCGGCGGGATTGCGTATTGGGCAAACCTCCTGGCGCAGGCCGAAGCGGGCGGCGAAAGCGTACAGGCGGCGCGGGCTGGCCTTGCCGGACAGTTCGTGCATGACCTGATCGGTGTTGATCTTACGCCCGGTGCCGCGGCGCTGGGATTGACCGCAGCACAATATCAGGATGCGCTGACGCGCCAGGCCATCATCAACGACAAGATTGCGGTGTCGCTGGCCTACTTGAACGCTTCGCAGCAGCCCGGCGGCAGCATCCTAGATGCACATAATGTTGGCGGTGACGCCTTTAACGCGTCGGTCACGGTCATGCAGGGGGTAACCTCCGACCCGATCACGGTCGTTGCTGCGGTCATCGGGATCAACAATGTCGTGGCTCACCAGGATCTCACATTTATCTGAGTGAACCGCCAAAATCTATCATTACCGGCTTGTTACGTCGCGGTGCCTGCGTAGCACTCGGCCCAAACACGATTGCTGGTCTCGGCCTCAACAAGCTGTGCGGTCACAGGCCGAGTGTATTGCGTAGCGATCGCATCGCGCCCAGACCCGACGCCTGCGCGCCGGTTGATCGCCAAGCCTTGATCTGGTGAATGTTAAATCCGAATTCGCGTGGAGAATTAGTCGTCCACTTTTCGATGTGTCGTGCGACAAACAAAATGGTGCGGTGGAGCATGCCGGCAACGACTAAAGCGCCAGCAAAAATTAGAAGCATGCGCGAGAGGGCAACCACCGTGAAATCTCCTATTACCGTTGTGGGGCCAGCAATTTCCGTGGTGGCGGTGATCGGCCGTCGTACCTGCGCCGCATGGTGTGTTTCCGTCGACACTCGCCATTGCAACCTGTGGTCACGCGCCGCCGGAGCACTCGATCGCCGTTCCCTGTTGCTCTATGCTGCCAGCCGGTTGCGACTGACCGGGCCGCGACACGGTCATGGGGGTTGCTTCGGTTGATCCCTGCCCCCTCACACTATCCGTGATCGCGGGCGGTATCTCCGGTGACGGTTGTTCAACTTGAGTCGGCGGTATCAGGCGGTCGCCGACCGTCTCTGCCCCCACGGGCGCCAGCAATCGTTTTGCTGGCTGCACTCGCGGCTCTGCGTTGCGAACTTTCTGGCCCTCCGGATGAAGGTACCAACACTTGCGCTGCTTCACCCGATCAATGCGGTAGTACCAGTGACTGCCCTGCGGCGGCTGCGAGTTTGGCGCAGCAATGCAATCATCGCCCGCGCGTGCCGAGCCGACTGGGGGGATAGTGATGGCTAGGGCCACGAGAAAAACAGCGAACACGGCCGGCATCCTTGTTCCGATCTGTTTTCGCATGCGCCCGCTCCGTGACTTGTCGATCGATGCGGCGTTCCCGCTTTGAGCCCCAATCCAAATTATCGACCTGCAAACTTCCGGTCGCAATGCGTCGGAAATTCGACAATCCAACATCTAAACAGTGTAGCCCAAAAGTCACCGATCACCTCGACGCTCTGGATTTGGCATGGAAAAGGGAGCTTTAAGAGGGCGTAAAAAGGCGTCAATATCTAGCGCCGGGCGGGCCTGAGCGGCCCTTCTGTCATCTTGCGGACTGGAAGGTCAAACGGGCCGCTTGGCGGTCCTATTTGCCCGTTAGGGCGACGTCTCGCGGCGGCGTCATCTTCAACAGCCTGTTTTTGAGCTTCTGTGATCACGCCAGCCGTGAAAAGGCATTGCGCTTTGACTGCCATGAGCTGAGCGGATCAATCACCGACGATAGGAAGATCCTATCGAGAGAACTTTTCCAGCGGCGTTCTGTCGATGGCAGCACTAAAATAGGCCAAAAAACCCATCGGCCATCGAAGTTGCGGCAGGACGAGCAGTCTCTCCTCCACCGCTAGGCGAGGAAAAACGCGCGAAAGCACAAACGCCGACCAACAGAATTGTGGCACTCAGGGCGACAAAAACAACCCTAAGATGGGTGCCACGGTCGGCGTGTAAAAGCGTGTGGTTCACAGTTGTTCCTCAGGTCGCGCTGTACAGTAAACTTCATACCACCAATTTCAAACCGGGTAAAGACTAGCAGCCTGGCGACGGCATTCTTGTCCACAGATCCACAGACCATTGGCGATGCGCCCCATCAGTCAGCCCAGCCAGCCCCGGAACTTGGAGCGGACCCTTGAAGAAGCCCCTACTTGCGATTGCCGTGGCGTCGACTATCCACAGCATCGGCAAAGGATGAGCTGGTCCGCCTTGCAACCCGACTGATTGTCGAGGAGGCGCTTGAGGGTGAGGCCGACGACGCGGTCGGACGCGACTACTACGAGCACGGCGCGCAGCGGGGCCAGGGCTACCGAATGGGTACCGGTCAGGACGGCTGAAGACAGCGGAAGGTGTGATGGAATATTCGGCGCCACAGATCACTGGGCGGGCGAACCCTATCGCTCAGCCGTCCGCGCTGCCGAACGATGGAGCCGATCAAGTTCACCGAGTTCGAACGCCATCAGCTCTTGGCTGTCAAGAAGGAGCTCGATCAGGAATACGATGTCCAAGTCGACCTCAATCGAAAGCCTTCAAAGGCTGCAGCCCAAACCAAAATATCCAGCAACTCTCAGACTTGACCCTTGACCTGATTGGACTGTCATTTGATCCAAAATAGGCAATTTGCAAGTGCCCGGAACATGCCGCTCTTTAAGTTGTTTAAGTCAGATCAAAAGCAAATCCTGATGCGCAACCGCATTGTTGATCCCGAGGATCGCAGTCGTGACCGTGGCAGGATCGTAGGTGATGCCTTGAAGGATCGTAGTCTCCGCCTGGAAGGCGGCATCACCAATAGTGTGCACAACAAGAATGTTGCCGCTCGGTTGCTGCGAGGCGTTTGAGATGGCCTCCGACACCGCAATCTTGTTGTCGATGGTCGCCTGGCGCTGCACCACAGCCTGCCATTGGGCGGCCGTATACCCCGGAGCCACGATATTCACGTTGTAATCGATCATGTCGTGCACGATCTGCCCGACAATTCCGGCTCTCGCCGCCTGCACACTCTGTCCCGACGCCTCGGTGGCCTGTAGGAGGTTGGTCCAGTAAGTAATGCCATCGGCAATGTTGGTGGCGTTGCCCGCGAGGTTGACATACAGGTCCGCGAGGAAGGTGCTGTCACTCAGGCTGCCGTAGGTTGCGTTGAAGTAGGTGCTCTGAGTATTGACAAACAGCTGGCCCAGCACTGTGGCATCGTTGACGGTGACGGCAGTGCTACCGGCATTTGTCGTCGTTACGCCGGAACCGTCGGGTTGCTGGCCCACCACACCGGCCCAGTATGAAAAACCGCCGAAGTCAGTGGCACGGTTGTACAACGCCGCGTAAAGCCCAAAAATCTCCTCCTGTACCGATGTGAGCGGAACGGTCGTCGTGTCGATCTGGATTCCGAGATCGCCGGTCACGCTGCTAGAGAGCGCGTTGCCTACCTGATCGTAAATCGAGGCTCCTGATGGCAAGTTAAGCGCAGTCACTTGCAGATCGTTGATGTTGTCGCCGGGCTGGACTGCATAGGTAAAGGTGAGTGTGTTCGTATCCGAGCCGTTGGTATAGCCCGCAACTTCATGATCATTGAGTTGCAATGTTAGCGTGCCGGCCACTGTCGCAGCCTCACTCATGGTCATCATGATCGTAACCAAGTGTTCGGCACTCACGTCGGTGGCATGGTTATCGGTCATGGCCGATATTGAGGACACCGTCGGCGCGGCTTGCAATCCGAGATCAGCCGCATAGTGAGAAATAGGATGATCCGCAGTGTTTATCGGAAGCGTTGGAACTCCGTTGTTTGAACTTATCCCAACGTGGAGAACCGTGCCGAAGTGGATTCCGAAATTGCCGACCGGATCACCGTAATCAACATAGTTGATAAAATTTGGCGCCTGCACCGGAGCTTGCAAAGTAGGGTCACCTGGAGCGCCAAAAGTGGCGCCACCCATGTTTCCGCTGGGATCTAAGATGAAAGCGACATTCTCAGCTTCCGCTCCACCCAATGAATGGCCGGTAAGATAAATTGGATTTGATCCCAGATTGTGTTGCGCTAGATATTGCTTTACCTCCAACGCAAATGTATTCGCATCCAAAAGCGCCTGCGGCAATTGGCCGAATGCAATATCGACGTCAGCAGCCCGCGAGCCTACGGCGTAGGGGCTCAAATCTTGAGGATTGAGGATACTGCCCTCGAACGCGATTATTATGTTCCCAGATGCATCCTCAAAGGCTTGCGCAAAAAAACCATCCGAAAGCCAGTTTGTGTTTGCGGCTAATGATCGATCTCGGCTATCCAGCAGCAGCGTCAAGCCTGTTGAGGGGGGTGGCGCGGTTCCGCTCTGCGAGCCTATAGCATTGTCAGCGTATACATTGCTTGCGGCAGTGTAGTATTCCTGCAGGCCAGGCAGAGTTGGCGCCATGTAAAAAGACCCTTCGTGAGCCGATTAATTGTTTGATAACCACATTTTCTTTAATGGTCGCTTGTTACGACCCGGCTTTGCGCAGGCCATCTGCGCTGATTAGGCTCATGTCTCAGACCCCCTCACCGTAATTCAGTCATACACCGTGACCCTAGGCACTCATGGCATCGAGCTTGTTCTGCGCGACAGCATCGCCTCGGTCAGCGAGTTGTCGAGCGGGACGAAAGGTGGTGGCGCAGTCACCTCTGCTATTTGCATCACCAACACTCATCGTCCGATCTTTGTGAATATCCAAGCCAACAAATCGGGTATGCACCATAAGACCCGTCACCTATGCATGAGACGCTGCGCCGGCGAGCCGGCTTAACCCTCGCATCGCTGCATATCGGATGACGGGCCACCCTCAGGCCCAGCAATCATAGGGTCTAGGCGGCCCGGGTTTCCTTGGTCTGCCGCTCCATTTTGACGAGCTCGTGGGCAAGCCGCGCGCGCTCGCCGTTGGCGCGGTCGAGCGCGCTCTGCAGCTTTGCCTTTTCGGCCATGTGGTTCTGGGTGGCGGCATGGGCGCGGCCATCGGCCTCGATGATGGCGAAGCGCAAATCGGCTTCAGCCTTGCGCACGATTTCGATCTCGCGACGCAGATAGCTGAGCTCGGATTTGTTTTCGTTGAGAAGCCGCGACTGCTCGACGAGGCGGTTTTCCAGATCAATAAGGATTTTGTCTTTAGTAGGCTGCGCCATGAGCTGCTTTACGAGCTCCGCCACGCTACGGTGGAAATTTTCGAACTTGCCGCGTTCTTCCCTAAGTTTTTCGGTCGTCGCCTTGAGCTCAATGCGTTCGGTATCGCGGCTGTCTTCCACGGCTTTCAATTCGTCGCTGGCCCCGTCAAGCTGTTCTTTCAGCGTCTCAACTTGATTCGTGAGCGCGCTGATTTCAATCTTCTGGGCTTCGGCGAGGGTCGACCGTATGTCCAACTCACTCGTCAGCTTGGTCAGCTCCGATTTCTTGTCTGACAAGGCCCGCTCGGCGTCGTGCAGGGCGGTTGTGTTTTCCGCGTGCTTCTCCTCGGCGATGTGCAATTGAGTGCGCAGCGCATCGAGCTCGACATTTTGCGAATCCGCCGGCTCTGAGCATTCGTCGAGAATGTTCTTGAGCTTAGCCAGCTCCGATTCCTTGTCGGATAAAGCGTGCTCGGCTTCCTGCAGGGCGGTGGTTTTAACCGCGAACTCCCCCTCGGTAGTGTGCAATTGCTTGCGCAGCGCATCGAGCTCGATCTTGAGCTGGTTGATCGCGTCGCCCTTTTTGCCGAGCTCAACAAGCTGGCTGGCGCTCTTGGTCTTGAGTTGCTCGATGTTGATCTCGAGACGTCGAGTTGACATTGCGAATTCCGCGCGCAGCAGATCTTTGTCGGCGTTGACCTCCGCCAACGACTGCGGGATGGCGGCTTCCAGCCTCCGCATCGTCAGCCGCACCGCGCGGCCATGAACGAGAGGAATGACGAGGAGCCCGATCAGGGCTGCGGAAAGAAATCCGATCGCGCAATATATAATCGCTTCGATCATGGGTGCCCGCCTTCAATGCACTTAGCGCCCGCGCAATCCCGCCCATTCTCGGCAGGCACGCCAAACTTCACCTAAATGGCCGGCCCGTACGCAGCCAGCCAGCCACGTACAGCGTTTATAAGTGATTAATGGTTACCAAATAGTCAGCAGAAATCAGAAATGAGCCCGCGCGAAACCGGAGACCATCCTGCATTGGTAGCGCGCGGGTTTTAAAGTGTTCTGGCGGTCGAAGGCTTGCAAATTCGATAGCCGCGCCTGCGTTCGGTCACGATCTCACTGTTACGCCGTTCGTATTCACGGATCTGCTCGGCGCCGGTGAGCGGAAGCTCGCGCGCCTCGGTCACCGTTCGCTTCTACGTGGCAGTATGTGCTACCGGATCAGGGATGCGACGATAAGACCGTTTCGAGCCATCACCCAATAATGCCGATCTGCTCCTTGAGCAACTGCGCCGCTCCACCCTGATCGAAACCAATTTGTTTCAATTGCAAGGACGGCTTGCGATCGAACAGAAGCTCAGAAGGCGAACCGAATCTGATACCGCCGGCCCAAGGTTGGAAGTCGTTATCGGCTGCCGCGCAATCCCCGTCGCCTTGTGTCTTCCCAAGCTGCTTTAAACGCGCCCCACTTACGAAGCCCGCATGCGCTGCACCGGGATATGAACTTCAATGGTTACGAGGCGATTGTGAGCAAGCCCGTTCCAGCAGTAAACGTGTGGGTTCCTATCAATTCGACCAGCGTCGTATTAGTCGCACTCGCTGCAGCACCTGCATTGTTTTCTGCGACATAGGTGTTGCCACCGAAAACCGAATAAGCGACATCATGCGCGCGCGGCTGCAGCTGCTGCTTCAATGGCCGTAATTGTCAGAGCAGCGGTGGCTCCCGCACTCACTGCGGTGAGAACAGTGTTCGCATTACCAAGATCGTTAAGCAACACGATCTGGTCACCTGTTACGCCTCCGGTGATAACCAGATTGGGGGTAGTGGCAAAAGCCGTACCCGCGCTACCAATGTAGATTTGATCGATGCCGCTCGCCGCGGTATGAGCGCCCAGCGATAAAGTGTAGGCACCACTCGTATCCGAACTGTTACCGCCAAACAGAATATAGTTAGAACCCGTGCCCACAATAACGTTGACCGTGCCGGCAGTCGACGTGTCGTAGACAATATTATTACCGTTGCCGAGAGTAATACTGTCGGTCTTGCCACTGGCAGCACCCGCCAGATCGATCGTCACGTGCGCATTGTCCGAACCACCCAAAACGGTCACGCCCGCCGTGACAGAGTTTTGCAGACCAATTGGGAGTTCAGCGCCAAGGGTCCCAGCTTGACCCAAAGCAACATTTGCGCCCAGCGTTAAACTGGTCAGAATATTGTCGTTGATGGTTCCGATGCTGGCCGTCGAAGTTCCGGTATTTGAGATGCTCAGCACAGCAGATCCACTATCGTCCAGTGTCGTAACGCTGGACGCATTGGCCCCGGTAAAGGTCAGCGACCCAAGGTTGTTGTCAGTGAACGTCGCAATCGTAACTCCAGCAGCATTCGTTTCCGTATTGTTTAGGGTAAAGGACGTTGCCTGAGTAGTTGCTTCGTTTAGCGTTGTAATCGTCAAGCCGCCGGTGCCGCTAACATTCAAATTCGACAAACCGTTGTCGGTCAGAGTGGTGATCGCATTAAAGGCGTTGAACGTGCTATCGTTGCTGACCAGGTTGACGGTGCCGATACCGACGGCATTGGCGTCCTGCAGTAAGAGCGCCGTAGCCGAAAGAGCGCTCGTATTGTTCGCAGCACCAAAGCTGACCTTTGTTGTATCGGTTACGCCGGTCGCGTCGACGTAAGTGACCGAAACTGACGTACTTGTTGCATCCAGGGACACAGCGGCAGCCGTTGCGACTTTGGTGAAGGCGATCGTGCTGTTTCCGATGATATCCAGTGCATTGGCCGTAGCATCCAGCACACTCATATCAATCGTACCGGTCACGCTGCCGGTCACGCCCAAGATCTGGAAGCCTTTGACCAATGTTGCTGTCGCGGTGGTCAAACCGTACGCACCACCGTCCAAGATCAATTCGTTGTTAGTTGCCGAACCAGCGGTAATGGCCTTGGTCGCATCTGCTTGTGCGTTAATCGTGATGACATCCTGACCAGTCGAACCGGTAAAGGTCTGCGTGGTGTCATTTAAGGCGGCAGTAAACTGCCCGCTTGACGTGTCAGTAATGCTCAACGCAGCACCCAGGACAGCAAGACCCGCCGTATAGGTGTGGCCGTCATTATCGTTAAAGCCAGCGCCGCCAGATATCGAAAGTGTGGTAAGCGAGCCGTTAATCGCATTCAGGGTCAACACGGCAGTGCCCGCCACACTCAGCGCGGTGAGACCAGTATCGGCAAAGGCAGCCAAAGTCGAATTGCCAACTCCGGTTGTCACATTCAAAGTTTTGATTTCGTTATGAACGTCTGTGACCGTGTCCGCGCCGCTGAGCTTGTTGAGGGTCAAAGCAAGCGTCGTATTAGTCGGCACTGTCGCAACATTTGTGATGGCCAGAGTTCCGGCGCTACCGCCCAACGCCAAAGCCGTGAGTGCATTGTCAGCGATGGTTGATCCAGCACCATAATTCTGCATGGTTACTGAGGTTATCGTGTTTGCAGCGGTTGCACTGGCCGCATTCGCATCGGCAATCGCAACCGCGCCATCAATAACCCCCGGATTGCCCGCTACCGCCGCAACCGCAGCCACACCAGCCACAGCTGTCACCGCTTGAATGCCAGGAGATGCAGCAACTGCCCCAACGGCCACTGCACCAGCCACGCCGGTAACCGCAGCTGTTGCTGCCGCAGCTGCCGACTGCGTAACAGATACTGATGTCGTGGCAGCGGTCCCGTTAACGGTAACTGTATTTCCCGTCACCGTAATCCCGTTTGCTACCGTCGCGCTCAGCGTTGAAGAAACAGACAGCGCCTCATTGATGGCAACTGACGAACCGCCAGTTACGGTGATCGCACCGGCCGTCGTACTCGCTGTTTCGGCATCGGTCGTGGTGATTGAAACTGCGCCGGATGGCGGTGTCGTGCCCCCAATTACGATTGTTCCGCTGGTAACCCCCGTAGCAGCGACAGTCACCGTGGTTCCATTGTCGATCGTAATGTTGTTGGATCCCTGGAGGTCATTCACCGTAACAGTCCCTGCCTCACCCGAGATAATGAGGGCACCACCAGTACCGGTTTGGGTCGTTGATACGTTTGCACCGCCGGACACGGTAATGGCCGCCGTCGAATTGGCAGTCACATTCGTCGTAGCAGCAACCGTGATCGAGGTTGCACCGTTATCATTGACGGTCAATTGAGTGAGACCGGTCCAACCCTCGGTACTCGTTACGATATTGACGGTCACCGCTTCAGCCGACGACAGGTTGGCAGTCTGAACGCCCGAAATCGTCACACCGGCAAGAGTGGTCGGCGTCCACGCGCCGCTATTGCTAATGTCCGAAAGGTTCATCGTGTTGCCGGTGGTGCCACCAAGATTGATGATATCGCCGGGGGTAAATGTGGCACCCGCACCGTTGGCGAGGCCATTGATGACGTTGTTATTAGTGAGAGGCGGAGTGATGTTGTCAGTACCCGCAGTGAGCGTGAAGGTCTGCCCCGGACCTGTCGTAGGCAGCGATAAAATCGGGGTGAGCGAGGCAGTTGAAACTGCAAGCGCGATTGCCGCTTCGGCAATTGCAACCGTGGCCGAGTCACTCGTAATTCCGGCGACTGCGTCCATCGCAGCAGTAAACGCGGTGCTTGGGATCGCAGTCACCGCGAGAATGTTGCCGCCCGGCAGCGTCGATTCGACTGCGTAATACGTCGAGACCGAAACTTTGTTTTGGAACTCCTGCTGGCGCGCAACCGCGGCCGCATAATCCACCGCGCTCAGTCCTAATGCCGCAGCGCCGACCGAAAGATCGAGGCTAAGCATGTCGTGTGCAAACTGCCCTACAAGTCCGGCGCGAGCGCTCTGCTGCGTCGCGCCCGGCACTGCTTCTGCTGAGGTAAGCAGGCTGAGCCAGTATACAATCCCAGACGCGTCGCCGGTGTTGCCGCCAATATTGACATAAAGCGCCTGAATGAACTGAGTATCATTGAGGCTGCCGTACTGCGCATTGAAATAAGTGGATTGTGTGTTGACAAATTGCTGACCAAGGAGAGTAGCCTGGGCCGGAGTAATTGCGGTAATTGCCGCTTGCGCCGGGGTGACGCCCACCTGGCCGCACCAGTAATTCATACCGGTGTTGTCGGCGGCGCGGCCGTACAGCGCGACATAAAGGCCATTGATCTCTTGCAGAATAGTTGCCGGCGCTTGTGCCATGTTAAAGGATCCCTATTCGTGTGTATGCGTGCTGCGAAAGCACATACCCCGGTCGAGGATGACGAGCCCCATGGTGACCTACAAAACAATACCTAATTGTTCTATAACTGATTTGCGCAGACGCATGACAACACCTTGCAAAATTTTTATAAATTAGCGAATGCAGCAATTTGAGCCTTATTTTGACTTTTTCGCCTCGCCCCGAATCAATGGTAATCTGTCTTTATACCACCTTCCGACTCTCCGAAGCGATCAGTGGCCCAGGTTGTCTACATGCTCCGAATGAGCAGCCCAACGAAAATTAAGGGCGGTGTCGGATTGGCGAAGCGATCGGCAGGCTTTAGCTCAATCAAGGCCGGACTCGTGATCAGACCATGGCCCTTCAAGAGCCAATAAACACTGGCCTCGGACTTAAAGCGGCCCTTCGATCGGGTCAAGCCAATTATCGAAAAGTTGCACTGGAACTCGGCGTCGGGGCTACGAAGGCTTAGGCGTCGTGGTAACATGGCGTGTTGTCCAGTCCGGTCAACACCGGGTGAATCGAGGTTGAACACCCGCAGACTACGCCACCCTCATTTCCAGCACCCGCGTCGCGCTTCGGCGGAAATGGTAAAACTGCCAGCTAACGTGGAAATCTCGGTTACCAACAGTAGCAGAGCGGGATCGGCCGAAGGTCGATCCGTTTTTATGCCGCAGCTTGAAGGCGCTCGTGGAATTGCCGCCCTTGCGGTTGCCATATTTCACACACTCGGATTCCAGCAAGTGGATAATCGGTGGCTGACTCTTGTTCCACTGTGGGAGGTCGACACAGGGCGGCAGGTCGCGATGAAACTGATGACGGCGCTGTTTAATGGGGGCGCAGCTGTCAGCTTCTTTTTCGTCTTGAGCGGGTTCGTTTTGGGGCGCTCACTTTCGCGGGAAAAGCGACTCGGAGCATCTGTTGCGGCCTCCTTTGTTTTGGCCCGAGTGAAACGCATATATCCCGTTTACGCGATCAGCACTGTAGCTTTCGTGCTGGCATATAACTGCGCACATAGGTTCATGCCTGAACTGCCGACCTATGGAGGCTGGGACACTTTGGTCAACCTCGCCATGGCGGATTTCAGTTTTAAAATCAATCAACCTTTATGGTCTGTGGTGGTGGAATTGACAGTCACGCCTCTCATCTTCCTCGCCGCGATTGCTAGCAGGCATAGGTGGCGAACAAGGGTCGGTCTGCTTGCAATGACGTTGGCTGCGCTTTTCCTGGGCCAATATTTTGTGGCCCCCATTTTAGTGGCACCTGGAGTACTGTTCTTTGTTATTTGGGTATTAAGATTCTCGTTCATGTTCGTCTTAGGAGTATTTATCGCCGAAATGAATTTATCGGGGCTAAGCAAAGGCATGACCAGGATTATCTTTGTGAGCGCGGTTGGGTGCCTGCTGGTGCCCCGGATTCTTTTCCACTACGACGCAACGCCTACCCTACTGCTGGAAGCTGCAGGAAGCGCCGCTATCATTCTGCTCCTGGCGTTGGGCCGAAGCGGCCCCACAGCACAGTTTTTGTTGATGCCGCCTATTCGATTACTCGGTCGTATCTCATACAGCTTTTATGCCTTCCACTTTTTAGCGCCGGTTTTAATCTTGCATCTGCTCATGCGGCCATTCCCCACCTTGATGAGTCATTCTCCGTTCTTCGGCAGCCTCATTTTGGCTGCCCTCTCGATCCCAGCAACCTTGTGTCTTGCAGTGGCCAGCTATCGGCTGGTTGAAAGGCCCATGACCCATCTGCGCTTCCAGTTTGCAGAGTAGCTTGTAGAATTGCGTGACACCGTTTTGGTCAGACAGATTGTTATCGAAGCGACAGTGCCGTTCGCAAGACCAGACCAGCCGACGAGTCGAGCTTTCTACAAGGTTGAAGAGATTGTCGCGAAAATCCCGCAGCTCGATGTGCCGATCTTACAGGTCGACAAATTTCACGCAAGCGCGCGCTCGGCAACCAGATTTGCGGGGGGGGCCGTCACGCCAGGGCACGAAGAAGTTTGCTGAGGCGGCGTCGGTTCACATATATGGTCGACCATATAGTTGACTCTTCCCAGCCGCGAGGACGTGTCGAGATCCGGACTGGCGTTGGGAGCCGGCGTCGCTGGAGCGACGAGGAGAAGGGCCGGATCGTGGCGGAATCCTACGCCTCAGGAGCGATTGTTTCAGAGGTGGCCCGCCGGCATGAGATGAGCCCCCAGCATCTGTTTTCCTGGCGCAAGGCGGCGCGGACGGGACGGCTGTCTCTGGCGGTCGATGCGGATCCGATGTTCGTGCCGATCGTAAGCATACCGGATATGGGTATGGCGGTGCGGCCGCTGACGAGCGGGTCGATTACGATTGAGGTCGCGGGGGCGGTTGTACGGGCGGAGCCCGGCGCGGACTTGCGTTGGCTGGCGGATGTTCTGCGCGCCGTGAAGGCATCGACATGATCACGGTTCCGGCGGGCATACGGGTGCTGGTGGCCACCAAGCCGGTCGATTTTAGAAGCGGTGCAGATAGGCTCGCGGCGCTGGTGCGCGAGGCGCTGGGTGAGGATCCGTTTTCCGGGACAATTTTTGTGTTTCGGTGCAAACGAGCCGACCGAGTAAAAATTGTGGCTTGGGACGGGTCCGGCCTGGTGCTGTTCTGGAAACGGCTGGAGCAAGGCGCCTTCCGGTGGCCGCCAATCAGCGATGGCATGATGCGACTGACGGCATCGCAGCTGGCCGCACTCATTGACGGGATGGATTGGTCGCGGTTGCAAGTTCGCGACATTGCGCGGCCGACGGCGACATCATGAGTTTTGCAAACTTTTGAATCACATGTGCGTGACTTTATTACAATGACGCGCGAATCTGATTCACTGCCGCACGTGAACGAGATCGCACCTCAGCTTCCTTCAGACATCGAAGTGCTCCGCGCGCTGGTGATGACGGCGTGTACGGAGCGTGACGCAGCGATAGCCGAACGCGATCGCGCGCTTTCGCAAATTGATCGGCTGCGGCATCTTCTGCGCCAATTGCAACGTGCGCAATTCGGCCGGCGGTCGGAGAAGCTCGATCCAGAGCAGCTGCTTCTGGCACTGGAGGATATTGAGCAGGCGATCGCCGGCAACGAGGCCGCCGACGACAAGAAGGACGCCGTGGCCGCAAGAGCGCGTGGCGAAAAGCGCCGCGTCAATCGCGGTGCGCTTGCCGCCCATCTGCCGCGCGTGGATGTGACGATCGAGCCCGAAGACACCAACTGCCCCTGTTGCCGGGAGCCCATGCATGTGATCGGCGAAGAGACGTCGCAGCGGCTGGACGTGGTTCCGGCGCAGTTTCGGGTGATCGTGACGCACCGTCCCAAATATGCCTGCCGGGCCTGCGAGCAGGCGGTGATTCAAGCGCCGGCGCCCGAACGACTGATCAAGGGCGGGCTGCCGACCGAAGCTATGGTCGCCTACGTCCTGGTCGCCAAATACGCCTGGCATCTGCCGCTTTATCGACAGACCCAGATGCTGCTGGCCCAAGGCCTCGACATCAAACGCGCGATCTTGGCGTTCTGGGTGGGCTATGCGGCCGCCGAGCTCAAGCCGCTCTATCTTCGGCTGCGCGAACTCATTCTGACCTCGAGCAAGATCGCGGTCGATGAGACGGTGGCGCCGGTGCTCGATCCAGGCCGCGGATGCACCAAGAAAGGTTACTTCTGGGCCATCGCCCGCGATGACCGGCCCTGGGGCGGGACCGATCCACCCGCTATCGCCTACAGCTACGCTCCGGGTCGCGGCGCAGTCCATGCCCTGAAGCTGCTTGAGCACTACCGCGGCATCGTGCAATGCGATGGATACGCGGCCTACAAGACCATTGCCGAGGCAGCATGCGGCGGCGAGGCGATCACGCTTGCCTTTTGCTGGGCTCACCTGCGACGCAGATTCTTCGATATCGCCAAGGATGGCTCCGCTGCAATCGCCAGCGAAGCTCTCGAGCGCATCGCGGCGCTCTATGTTATCGAGAAGACGATCCGGGGGCAGAGCGCCAACAAGCGTCGTGCAGTACGCCAGGAAAGGAGCAAGCCTCTCGTGCTGGCTCTCAAAACCTGGCTCGAAGGACAGCTCGCGTGCGTCTCGGGAAAATCCGTCATCGCCGAAGCCATCCGCTACGGCTTGAACCATTGGGACGGGCTCACCCGTTTCCTCGACGACGGCCGCATCGAACTCGATACCAACATTGTCGAAAGAGGAATCCGCCCCATTGTTCTAAATCGAAAAAACTCTCTCTTCGCGGGCCATGATCAGGGCGCGGAGAACTGGGCCTGCATTGCTTCGCTCATCGAAACCTGCAAATTGCACGGCGTCGATCCGCAAACTTACTTCGCCGATGTGCTTACCAAGCTCGTCAATCTCTGGCCCGTCTCGCGTCTCGATGAGCTCATGCCCTGGGCTTGGGCGGCACAGCGTTCCGCCAACAGACTCGCTGCGTGACACCACAAATCGCCCCACAGCCTGGCAAAAAATCAAGCTGTCAGGCCGTGTGGTCAAAAGACCGCTTACCATCAAGCGGTGGCCACATCAAGTCCATCGGATTGTACCAATGGGCGCAATGGTTTTGATCAATGGGACTTTGTATACGATACACGATTGACCACAACTCGGTGAGAAGATACAGATCAACAATCCCCAATGACAGCAGCCGCTTTTCGCTTGCGGATAGAAGCATGAGTCAGACTGAAATACGACCAGCAGAGCACCCCGCCCCAAAGGGAATGCGACGCAAGATCACAATGCTAGCCATCGGCATGGTGATGCTTTTTGTCATCATTGAAGTATTCAATCAGCTTTTGTTTTTTGCCTATTATGGATCGTTTGTTTGGACCGGTGTTGAGCTATTCAGTGTCAGAGGCTTTACACAGCGGGTGAGCGACCAGCGTTACGTGACGATGAAACGAAATTTAACCTTTACCGTCGACGAAGGCTGGGGTGTGAAACCATGGACGTTGTCAACGGATGCCTGGGGTTTCCGCAAAGGAACATATGTGACGAATCCGGCTTGCGCCAGCATCGGATTCATCGGCGCATCGGTTCCTTTCGGCTGGGGGTGTGTCGGACAACGCGTCACTTCCAAGCAAGCTGTTTGACCGACTCAGAGCATTAGGCGATCAGCGTTGCGTCTTCAACGCGGCCATTCCCTCATATGCCTTGGCGCAAACGATTGCACGTTTCGATATCGAGATTTATAAAAAGTTCAATGTGCAGACGCTTTATCTGCAGCTTCTCGATCCAACCTCACAGCTCCTGGCACTCGGATCTCATTGGCAGCCTGAGGCCAACTGGACGAATTTCGCCGCCTATGGCTTAGACCTTCAATCGTCTTCGTGGTCAAAATACAGTGCAACCCTGACAATCCTAGACAACGCGTTGCGATCGTTCGGATGGCGGTCATCCCAAGCGGGCTTTGTGGAGGAATTCTCACCAGACGACCAGGTGACACTCAAGCGGTTCGAAAAATACGTGCAAGGCGAACTCGAGCAGTTGCGCACACTTGCGATACAAGCCGGGGTCCGTCGATTGATTCTTGCCTCATTTGCGGCACCTCGCGAGGCTCGCAATGCCAAATGGTATTCCGAAGGTCGCCATGTTGCGATTGATGCGTTCAACTCGCAACTTCGCCAGTTTGCTGCCGTCCATCCCGATACCACTTATCTGGATACACAGGCTCTGCTCGACAAGTTTCCTGACCCTGAGGTGTACGTTGATTCATGTTGTCATTTGACAGAACGCGGCAATGACATCCTCGCGCAAGCTGTCGTGCCTTTAATCACCGTTCCCTGAGACTGCAGCAAATATTCGCTTTTGCTCGTCCTGCCGCGAAGCCACGCTCAATCTGGTTTCTTACCGGGCAATCCCTTGCGTCCTATCATCATGAACAATGCGCCTTCCGACGCGATGGTTCCTAACCATTTCACTTGCGTCAATATGCGAGTGAGCTTTGAACCTGGGCTTGTTGGCACAAAGAGGTCATTGCGATCTTGCGCGTTTGTCCCAAGTATGGCCGGAATGCAGTTGACATAGTGGAGACCGTTTTCATTGAACCACCCCAGAACTTCATCGATGGAGTGCCAAGTCTCTTGCGGATTGTAATACTGATCCTTGATCCAGATTTCTGCTTTGCGTTGATCACGTATGCGATTGCGAACAACGTAGTCAATGTTTTGGCCAAACAACTCCACCAATTTGGATCGGACCCATGTCGGCCACCGGCCATAGCTATTGTAAAGCCCAAGGACGATGATGCCACCCGGTTTTGCTTTTTTGCAAATTGCCGCAAAGGCACGCCGCGGGTCTTTTGTGGCATGCAAAACACCGGAGCTGATCACGACGTCAAACATTTCATCCTTGATTGCCAAATCAAAAATGTTCATTCGTACGAAAGCATTGCGCGAGAGCTTGTTGCGCACTTTGTGTTCAATCGCCAACTTCAAACTAGAACTGGATAAATCTATTCCAAGAACATGATTGTTGTTGAGAGTCAGAAATTGTGACAACTGGCCCGTCCCGCAACCGCATTCGAGAATGAGTTTGTTGTAGCCGATCGCATCGAGAAGGTCTTTTGTGAAAGCAGCCTTCTGCCCACGGTTCACTAAATCGGCAAAATCCTGATTATTCTCGTAACTGGGAAACGGATGTTCCTCGTAAAACGCCTTTACCTTTTGGGTTATGACATCGCCACTATCGGCAGTAATCTCGCGAAACAGTGAAGGCACCCCGTCCTTGTCCGGAAACAGCTCACCGGTCTTCGTGTCACGGAAGGCGGCATTCTCGCGCACGATCAAATCATTATTGGCATCGCCCGGCGGCCGAACCGTCGCAAGAAGGCGCGCCGGAACGAGGCTGTCACCAGCAACCGCCGAATCAACCGGCGGTAGCTGCATCTGCTTTTCTAGGACAGCGTTCCCAACAACAAGTAAATCCATTTCTGTTGCCAGAAAGCATCGCAAGGCATCTTCCGGCGTGCAGACGATCGGCTCGTCCCTGATGTTAAAGCTGGTATTCACAACAACACTGCTGCCGGTGCGTTGGCGCATGTGCTGCAACAACTTATGAAAACGCCCATTAATCGCCATCGACTGTTTGGATTCGCGCCGAATAATCAACATGAGTCACAGCAGGGATATCACTGCGCGCGATATTAAGTCGCTGGATGCCATCAACCGCGACCTGCTCGGGCTTCTCTGGGAGGCGCCGATCAGTCCGAACTGGTGCAGTCAACAGCATATAAGGGCTGTCGCAGTTGAGATCGAAGTATTTTGCAGCATCTTCGCGTAGGACTGCTGGCGCAAAAGGTCGGAAACTCTCGCGGAATTTGATGCGAAGGTTCAACTCTTTTTGCATGTTTTGGCCACGTGCATCGGCCAGAATTGAGCGATTGCCAAGGGCACGAGGGCCAAATTCCATTTGCCCTTGAAACCAGCCAACGACTTTCTCGTCGACAATTGCGGACACGACTTTGTCATAGAGCTGATCGTCGTCATATTCGCGAAATACCGCGCCGTGACTTTTGAGACATGCACGGATCTGATCATTGGAATAGCTAGGACCAAGAAGCGCACCCTTCATCCCATCGGGTTTTGCTTGCTGAGGTCGCTCCTTGCCCAAATAGATATGATAGGCGGCAAGTGCCGCACCAAGGGCGCCACCCGCATCGCCGGCAGCAGGCTGGATCCATATATTTTTGAACCGGCCATCACGCAAAATTTTACCATTTGCCACGCAATTCAGCGCAACGCCGCCCGCTAGACAAAGATTGGTCATCCCCGTCTCATCTGCCAAAGCTTTCGTCAAGCGCAGCAGCGTTTCTTCTAAGACTGCCTGCACCGAGGCCGCCATATCCATATGATGCCGCTCAATTGGGTCACCTGGTCTGCGGGGTGCCTTCCCAAAAAGAGCATCAAACCTCGTATTGGTCATTGTGAGACCGGTGCAATAGTCAAAATATTCCACTGCAAGACGAAACGATCCGTCGGGCTTCAGGTCAATCAGATGATCAAGAATTATTTGAGCATAGACAGGTTTACCATATGGCGCCAAACCCATCACTTTATATTCGTCGGAATTTACTTCGAACCCGAGGTAATAAGTGAAAGCCGAATAAAGAAGGCCGAGCGAATGGGGAAAATGGATTTCCTTGCTGAGCATAATATCGTTCCCGCGCCCAATGGCCGCGGACGTCGTTGCCCATTCTCCTACCCCGTCCAAAGTGAGAATGGCAGCCTCTGAGAAGGGAGAGGGATAGAAGGCCGATGCCGCATGACTGACGTGGTGTTCACTGAACAATATTTTCGAAGGATCTGCCAGTCGCGGATCGACTTGCGCCACGTCTTCGAGAATAGAGCGTTTTTGAAAAAGTTTTTCGCTAACCCATTCTGGCATTGCAGTGCGAAATGATAAAAATCCGCGAGGGACGAGCGCTACGTAAGTCTCAATGAGACGCTCGAATTTCAAAAACGGCTTTTCATAGAACGCGACATAGTCCACATCTCGCCCTTGGGCTCTTGCCTGCTCCAGACACCACCGAAACGCCTCAGTCGGAAAATCCGAGTCGTTCTTCTTCCGGGAAAATCGTTCTTCCTGTGCGGCGGCAATAATCTCGCCGTCACCGACCAAGGCTGCTGCGCTGTCGTGATAAAAAGCAGAAACACCGATGATATTCATGTCGACATTAAAAGATTGTGTAGATGAAAGGCGCCACGGCCGAACCCTTGGTCACCACGATCAGCCCACCAAATGTCAACATAAGCAAAAACAGGGGGATGAGCCAGTATTTCTTGCGCGCGCGAATGTAGTACAAAAATTCAATCAAGAATTCCATCGAACTCTCCTAACGCTTCAAATTAACTATCAACATTTTGCGTGAGTGTCGAGCTGCGGTGGCGGTGGCGCTCGCACGACTAATAATGACGAAAAATCTGAAACGGAACACTAGAATTGCCTAGACATGGAACTTAACTGAGACCCCGATTCCTCTCGCTTGATCCAGTAGGTCTGTGCTTCTGGCTTCCATTTTAGCCGAAGCAAGTCAGAGCCCGTGAGCTTCAAAATCAGGCCGGTTGGTAGGAATGCACCGTAATATGCCAGGATCATTAAGACCGGATTGACAACACGATGAAGTAGAAGACTGAATTGAAACCAAGCGAGATTGAATGGCGTAAGGACGCGTGGCACCAGGAATGTGATTGCCAAAAGCACCACAGCGGCCGCAAGGAGCAATTTACTCGGCGCCTCCCCATGCAGTACCCACGGCAATATACCAAGGATGGTGCACACGCCGGTAAAGGTCAGGCCGAAAGACCGAAGCGACGGAAGCTTAGCTTTGCGCGACATATAAATAGTATAATTCATTAGTGCGTAAGTACCAAGAGACGCAAACCGCAGACCAGCATCATTTCGCAATATTTCGTCATCGGCCCGCGCTGACAGAACGTCACCGAGCCCAGCAATTCGCACCAATTGCAAGAAACGCATCGTTGCTAGATTCGACAATGTCCATCGGAAATTTGCCAGCGTGCCAGCGAACTGGAGGGACCAATATTATCAGGCTGAATGAAAAACGCCGGCTAGATCCGCGGTCGCGACGCTAACACCTACAAGTTTAATGATCGCATCGTGGCTTGCATCAAAGATATGATTTCCCGCTGTATCGACGAACACATAGAGGTTGCCCTGGTAGGAAAAAAGCAGAGCCTGTTGAGCAGCGCTCGATCCGGCAAGACCAGACGCTGCTTGCGCCGCTGCAATCAAACTGCCTTGCGTATCGATTGTCGCTTGGTCGGTTCCGACAGCAAGCTCGTTGACCACGACATCGCTGTGGGTGCCGGCTCCGATATTGACAGTATCGGCAGAATTGAGGCCAACGATGCTATCCTTGATAGCACCGCCGCCGATATTTACGACATTACTACCGGCACCGGTGACAAAGGTCGTGCTCTCGGAAACGGTATTGTTGGTCAGAACATTATTTCCAGAGCCGCCAATAAGGGTGATCGACCGGCCAAGCGCCGTCGTGTCGGCAATATCACTAACGTCGAGATTCAACGATGCGGTTAACGCGTGCGCATCAATAGTCACATTTTGGCTATCCCCGGCAGAGAACCCATTGAACGAATTAACCGTGAGCGCCGAATCGCCTGTAATTGTCAGCGTTGATAGACTGGCATCCGTCAAAGTCTCGACTGTGTTCGCGCCGCCCAGTCCTGCACCGGTCGAGTTAAGGGCAAGGGTTGAGGTGTAGAATGCATCCAACAGATTGACTGTGATGGCATTTGCGGCATCTGAATTCAGGTCGATACCAAGCGAACCTGGCGCTGCGATGGTGGCCCCCGCAACCGTCAGATCGACAATATTGAGGTCGCTGCTCAATTGAATATGCGAGCCGGATGCCGCATGCAGCAATGCAATATTGCCGCTGTCGCCGACGATGAAGTTTGCCGCGTTCACCTGCGAAAGATCGACGGACTGGAACACATTATTAAGATCAAGGCCTACCGTCAGGCTGCCTGACAGTCCCGACGTATTTAATGTTGTATTGTTGAATGCCGCCGCTGATTCATTGAGCGTCAAATCTTGCACGCCGATCACGGTAACATCCAATTTCGACGTAGCCACCGCCTGGTCAGAGATCGTAACCACGTTTGCGGTGCTACCCTCACTGTCGAGCGTCAATTGCGTGCTTGCGGCACTGGTCGAAACATGAGCAAGCGATAGATTGTCGCTGCCATTGAGTTGGATTGCGAAAATGGCAGGCGCAGCTGTCCCAAACGAAAGACTAACTGTTTGCGTGTAGCCGGCGCTAACAACGATTTGCGGACTGTCGCCAGCGACAATGCCGCTGATCTGAAGGTTGCCGTCTCCAATCAGAGTAATCTTGTTGGTTGCCCCAGAGGCGGCAAGATCAATGCTTGCGTCGCCCTGAGTTAAAACAACATTGATGACATTCGCGCTATCTGCAAGCGATATCGTGTCCTGATTGCCCGAAGCACCATAGGCTACTATGCTCAAATTATCGGAGGATTGCGCAGCCAGTGCCGTTTCAGCGTGGTTAGCAACGACATTAAATGTCCCATCGACTATCGCGATGGCCCCACCGTCGCGCTGCGCACCGTCGGCGCTCGCCACTTGATGGTCGGTTGCCGGTACCAACGATGAGTTGAGATTAGCAGCAGAACCCGTTTCATTGATCACGACAACGTTTACGGGAACGATATTATTTTTTTCCGCTATCAATGCCAGATTGAGCTGCCCGTCGCCATCCGACTGCAAATTATTCAGGCCCGCGATTGTAATAATCGGCAAATCTGATCCGTCGCTAGCAATATGGAAATTAGCTTTTTCTTTAGTGTGGTCGGGTGGCGCGGTATCGTTCTGGCAATCAGTCGCCAAACATTTATGCTCATCGGCGATCGTCGCGGCTAAGAATTCCGATTTCAGGAAACGGCTGACATCGGTAAGAGTTGCCAATCCCACCATAGCTGCGGCCGTGGCCGCGATTTCAACCACGGAAAAGAACGAGAATTGTTGCGAACCTGATCCTTCGCTTGGCTCCAAAAGCACCTTGATACTTGCGATAAGGCTATGAAAAAAAGTGTCCCTGCCCGGCAAGTCAGACAATAGGTCGTGTCCGCTCACCGCTTGGGCGAAGTGTGAAAGTGTCTTGTCGTGACCCGGTGACGCTTCAGTGGCCTTGGCCGTATTAGCGTGAAAATCAATCGAATAGATGATCGTCGCGATTAGTACACTTAACAGTGCGGCAGGATGAATCGATACGTTCGTATCCTCCTGCATCGGCGACCGAAGACCAGACACAAATGACTTGGTCAGCGCGGCAAAGCTCGGACCGATGAGCGGCCTGAGCAAAGCAGGTGAGAAAAGACGATAATATCCACCAAAACGCGCAACATGGACGACGACGTCACCACACTCTCGGCAAAAGACGAACCACGGATCGCCTTCATCGGTAATGCCGCGTTCGGTTTCAACTGTAATGCCGGCTTGGCCAAGAGCATGTTCCACGCGGTACAACTCAGCGAGTTCCGCGTTAGTCCACCCAGGCTGATTCGAAGCCCGACCTACAAATGAAAGTACTTTCAATGTCACTAACCCCCCAACGATCCGTCTTACTTTCTTAAGTCACCATGCTAAGAGCGGCAATGCAAGCCCCTCACGAGGCTGCCATCGGCGAATGCTCCAATTCTTTAAAAAGAATAGCATATGTAACCGGATCATAATATTGCAGCAGCGTTTTTACGAACAACTTCGCGTCAATGCCCAACGCCTCGGCCCAGACTTCATAACGCTCAGTTGGAACCCGTCCCCGACCGGTTTCAAGTTGTGAAATAAAGGTATAATAATCGGCGCCGACCAGTTTCGCGAGGTCACGCTGCGAAATCCCTTTTTGTTCGCGCAATTTTCGTAGCCATTCGCCCGCTGCTCGCCGCAGCTCCTCCGAACTGGCCGCGTTTCGTCGATTTTCTTTCGTTTGCGTCTCCCGTACCACCGAATTGAAGCTTAAATGGCACAAAGTACAATAACAAGCCATCTTTTCTATCACTGACCCATCTAATTACCCCCGTCGAAACTCCATACTTTGAGTTGCGTCTTAAAACGGCACAACAAGTCGCGGTTTTGGCTGGGTTTTGGCCGTCCGGCAAGATCGCCTTTGAATGTCCCGGCCGGTGTTGAAATGGGAGACAGGCATTCACCTTGAGCCGTTCGGATCGGGGTGACTAATCCGCATCCCAGGTCTCGAATTGGCTTGGCAAGATGTGGACAGTTCCTTCGAGCGCTTCTGCCTGACAGCCGGGATTGCTGGACGAGGACGCCCGAGCAGTTCGCCGGTGCGCCGCGTAGCGGCGCAAGCCGTCTCGGCTACCGCTGGGGCCGGCCAGAGCAAGATCGGGTTCCATAACCGCGAAGTGACGGTGCATCGCCCCCGCGTGCGCGCGAGATGGCGCGCTGCCGACCTGGACGGCGGCGCAGGCCGAGGGTTGGCTCGGCCGCTAGGCGATGAACACGATGCTGATTAATGTGTCGACGCTCAAGCTCAGGCGGGCCTTGCGGCTGCCTGCCCATTATCCGAACCGCTGCCCCGCCCTGAAGAAGGCTATAGTCCCAAGCGCGTGCGTAAGATCGCGTCCGAAAGCTTCAGGAAGCGCACACCCACACCGTTTCCAAGAAATAATGACGGATCGATGCGGCCGTATTGGTCGTCTTGTGAAAGCGGCATAGGATACCGGCACGATTAGCTAGGCCGGTCGCCCAGACCCCTTTATTCGCTGATCGTGCGTACGACGCTTGAGGTCGGTCGGTTGCTCACGGTACTGCCACCAAAATTTTTAATGATCGCCTCATCGTATTCCGGTAGCGTCTTCACTGGCTCCTTCGACTTAACCTGCACGATCTTGTAGCCGCCCGCCTTGAGCCGAGCCAAAAGCTCTGGCAGCGCCAGTGAGGTCGGGTGCTGGAAGTCATGTAGGAGGACTATGCCCTTTCCGCGCTTATTTAGTTTGGCCATCACAGAGACAATAACCTGCTCGGGCTTGCGAATCCTAAAGTCGAGGGAGTCCATGTCGGTCGAGAAGATGCCGATATTTCGCGACTCAAGATACTTGACCATTTCCGGTGGGGTACGCAGCGCCGGGAAACGAAAGAACGACGCTCCAGGCTCTCCCAATGCGGCGCGCACAGCGCTGGCACCTTTTTCGAATTCCTCTTTGGCTTGGTCGATAGTCAATTTCGATAAATCGGCATGCGACCAGGTATGCGATCCAATCGTGTGCCCCGCCGCAGCCACCTGCTTAAGGATTTCGGGATGCCACATGACGTGCAGTCCAATAGGGAAAAACAGGGCCTTGGTGCATTGATCCGCGAGCGCCTTAAGCACCGCCGAGGTGTTGCCGGGCCAGGGGCCGTCGTCGAAGGTCAGTACCACCTCATGATCACGCAGAAAATCATAGGCCTTGAATTGCTCGAAGCCAAAACCGGGCCCGCCTTCGGTATTGATCTCAACCACGCGAGAGACGCCAAGCGCATTCGGATTTTCGCATGCCGGGCTCTGCGCCGCGGCGGCATGGTGGTGCATCGGGAGTGCAGTGGGGTTGGCGGGCGGCGAAAACTCGACTGGATGTGCCGACGGCGCGAGCAGCTGCGCTTCCATAGCGATCGGACGGGAAGCAATCGTGCCGGTCATTAGTTCGGCATCGGCAACCTTCACTGGCGCGATCGTAGCCACTGTCTCCCGAGCCGCGAATGACCGACCAAGCGTATAGCCGATCGTGCCAACTGCAACCGCAATGGCGCCCGCGGCAGCCAAAATCGTTATCCTGCGCATTACACTGTCTCTCCCCGGAAACGCAGAAGCGTCCCATAATGTGCTTAACGGCCGTCACGATCGGCCGAAATTGGTTAACATTCAGTTTGTGGAGGGGACGAAAACTTACGAACCTATTGTAAGCCGTCGTGTCGGGCTCATAGCGAGCCGGTAAGGTAAAGCCGAAACAGCTCTCCTAGCGATTATTCTGTGGGGCTTTGCGAAGGCGGACGCTGCTGCAGGTCTGTTCAGTGGGCTCCCCGGATCGCTCCGGAGGTCCCCGATTTGCTGTCTTGCGCATCCGCATATTGCGATGCGCTTAGCCCCAGTGCCGCTGCGCCGACGTTTAAGATCGATGCTGAGTATTTGATCAACGAACTGCCCCGCCGAGAAGGTGCGCCGAGCCGTGCCCGCGCGGGAATCCTCAACGCGTCACGCCCTCAGGGACTTGGCTCAGATCAAACTGAGGTCCTGGTGAGCAACGGCATTGTTGATGCCGACGAGTGCAGCGGTCACCGTGGCGGGATCGTAGGTCACGCCCTGAAGGATCGCTGTCTCTGCCTGAAAGGCCGCATCGTTAATTGCGTGCACGACAAGAATGCTGCCGCCAGGTTGCTGCGAGGCGTTTGAGATGGCCTCCGACACCACAATCGTGTTGTCGATGGTCGCCTGCCGCTGCACCACAGCTTGCCACTCCGCAGTCGTATACCCCGGAGCCACGATATTGACGTTGTAATCGATCATGTCGTGGACGATCTGCCCGACAATTCCGGCTCTCGCCGCCTGAACACTCTGCCCCGCCGCCTCGGCTGCCTGCAACAGGTTGGTCCAGTAGGTCACGCCATCAGCAATGTCGGTCGCGTTGCCGCCGATGTTAACATACAGGGCCGTGATGAAAGCACTATCACTCAGGCCGCCATAGACTGAATTGAAGTAGCTGCTCTGCGTATTGACAAAGAGCTGACCCAGCACCGTAGCGTCGTTGACGGTGACAGCGGTGGTCCCGGCATTAGCAGTCGTTACACCGGAACCATCAGGCTGCCCGGCCACAACACCGACCCAAAACGAATAGCCGGGGAAATCTGTGGCGCGATTATAAAGCGCCGAATAGAGGCCGAAGATCTCCTGCTGTACCGATGTGGGCGGGAACAGTCGTGGTGTTAATTTGGATTCCGAGGTCGCTGGTGACTGGCCCCAAGAGACTGTTGCCTGGCAGATCCTGAATTGTGGCCCCTGACGGCAGGTTGAGCCCGATGACTTGGAGGTCGGCCACGTTATCGCCGGGCTGCACTGCATAGGTGAAGGTGAGCGTATTAGTGCCCGAGCCGCCGGTATAGCCCGCCACCTCATTGTCGTTGAGTTGTAATGTCGGAGTGCCAGTTACCGTCACAAACTCATTCGTGGTCATCGTGACCGTCACCAGATGACCGGCATTCACGCTTGTCGCATGGTTATCCGTCGAAGCCGTGACCGACGTTGCGATCGGACCGCCCGTAGTCCAGCCTAAGGCTTGCATCAAGAGGATATCTGTAGGCGAGACCGAGTTGATAACCCCCGGGTTGCTGTAGTCGTTGTAGGCATCATTGCCCCCCGGCCCCGGGCCCTGGGGATACCAATCTCCAAGGTCCCCATTGGAGATTTGGTTGTTCCAGCTGCCCAAATTCGTGGTGCCGTTATTGATGGAGAAATATGCGGTGCTGCCCTTGCCCCCGGTTGTGAGATCGCGGACGCCCGGCGACGAATAACGGTAGAGATCCGTTACGGTATATTCCCCACCGGTACCGAGATCTGATACTCGGCCCATTATCTCAGAAATTTCGTGCTCAAGGACTCCAACCAAATAATATTGGTTCGCTGTCGGAGTGGCGGTGGCACTATAGTCCCACGCTGTGTTGGCTGAAATTCCAACTGAGCCGTCGAGCGTGCTGCTGGCGCCAAGGAAGCCAAAAGCCTTCGCTTCGGCTGAGCCCATATAGAGGTTGCCGGGATCCGGAGAGCTCGACGGCAGTGTGCTGGCGCCAGGCGCATTCTCGCTTAAGAGGACATTCCTCGTCGCAGCATAATTGGCGATGTTTTCGTTATTTTCGTAACTTTCGCCAATATCCCCCGAAGACACCTTTGAGTATGTATTTGCATAAGGGTCAAGAATCGGTAGAGTCGAAGAGAGGCGCGGTAGCTTGGGCCGTTCGGCAACGCTCCGTTTCCTCTCTCCGCTCATCGAACCGGACAGGCAGATTTCCCGCATCCGGCTCTCGGACAAGACTTCACGCCTTTGCGTTCGCGTGCAACGCCTTCTGCAGTTTCTGAACACTCATCGGAGTTTATAGGTTGCCCAATCTCCAGGTCCTTCGCCACGTATTGCGTCTGTCTTGAACTGAGGTCCCTTCCCTCCACCGGCGTTACCCGGCTTCAGCGGTACTACGAACCTCTCCGCCACCCCAAGGCGCCCAGCCTGTCCCTCGCGGGCTTCCGGTTGGTCATCGCTGACCACGCTTTGGGGTTTCCCGTGTTTCGTGCGCTTTCCTTGTGTACATGCCGCCGCCACTACCCCGGCGCAGCGTCTGGACGAATCGCTTCGCTCATTTCATCCAGACGTATCAGCCTTCCCCGAAAGGGTTGTCGGGTCGGCCTGCGCATTGTCCTTTTCGAGGTTTGCTCGGCGTTCACTCGCGTTGCGGCCTGCACACTCGCGCTGCCACCTATTCGTGACACGCTAATCGAAGGCTTCAGCCATTTCGTTACCTCCATGACTGCTCCGATTGCTTCCGGCTGGAGCGGTTGCCGGGTGGGGCTTGCACCCACTGGAAAGCGCCGCCTTTTCACGGCGCACACCCATAGCTGACGTTGATATTGATCGTCACATTGTTTGTGAAAAGATTGTCGTAGAAATTCACGACGTAATTGAGCGCGGTATAGAATCCAGACGGCGCCGCATTGTTGGCCGCACCCTGCCCATAGATTACATTAATATTCATGAGGTAATCGCCCGAGCAGGTGCTTTGCCTGCCATTATCATGACGCTGGGTCGAAGAGCAGCAAATAAAGCAAATCAGATAATCCCAATTTGGCTTTTTTCAGTCGCCCCTCAAGTAAATTCGGCGGTCCATCTCACGTCGACGCTAACCGCTGCGTTTGAGTGAGATAGATGGATCGCCAGTGTGATCTCAGTGCACCAATCGGGCCGGCAATGGTGACGATCCGCCGTTGATCGAGAAAATTGCAATCTGTGCCCGCGCGGGCATGCCGCCACATTCCGCGACCGCGCGCCAAGGGTGCCCGCGGCCACGCAAACTTTTCCTGCTGGCGGATCGATTCAAGCCGACAAACCCCGGCCTCGCTTGTTTGTTTTTCAAATTAGACACGGAGGCTTGTATGGCGCCACCGGGTCAGAGTGCCGCGATGATTCGTTTAGCGCTCGCCTCTTGCTGGCCCGACGCAGAATTGTTCAGGCTACCTGCGCTTGGACTGCAACGATCCGGACCATAAAGCGCGAGGCACAACCCCGCTGAAACCCGCATAATCAACCACGAATGTGTCGACAGCGTATATGATCCGGTCAACCATCGGGGTCCCTTTAATGGAGTAGTTGCTTGGATTTATGAGTTAGGAATATTTATATGATCTGGCATCAGCCCAGCCTGATATCGCTCGTACATCACGGGTACGCCGCTTCAATGTGTTTGGTGAAGAGCTTCGTATCGAACAATGGCATAGTAGGACGATTTTCCGCTAAGTTGCGGTTGATAAGTCGCCGGAGCGCGGCTGTCGCGAACGCGTTTCACGGATTTTTGGCGGTTTGGCGGGCCGACGAGCCTTAGACAAATATCCTCATTTGATTCAGTAAGACTATTAGTGGCGGACATTGCCGAGTCCGAAGGCAGGATGTGCGTTGATTGAGAGGTCGGGGACGGTGGTACGCCGGCCATGTTAAGCGGCGGAACGCGGGTCCAATTTTCCCCTCCACACAAAACGCCGAGGAAACATCCTCGGACGCGAAGCGTATCCGGGTTCAAGAGGCTAATATCGGCAGAATAAATATGCCCGTCTTGCGAATTATAAATTTGTCCCTCCCATTCGTTCGCTTTGGATTGGGCCATTCCGAGCAGAATAGGCATTCCTAGCGTCGGGCGAGATCTTTTGGCGCGATCCGGATTGTTGCTGTCGACGCCCGGGCGTAATTCCCACGAAACTACACCCCAACGGCGTCCCTCGCAGTCGACTATTCTGATACGGGCCACAGCTTTGGCAACGAGCCATTCGCCCGTTGGGTCCGGCGACGAGGCCCCGGTCGGGCCGGTCCAGGCGACCGTAGCCCCAAACAGCAGTATTGCGACAGTAGCGCAAACACGTAGCTGTTCGCGGATAGCAGAAACATCGCCATTCGGTTTCAATGCCATAGGGGACCCCGCCTGCGATAATCCCCAGGGAGCAACGATTCTGGTTACCGAAAGGTTTCCAATATTATAGGGGGGCGGCACCGGGAAGCCGACTTGGTCATCGCAGCGCCTTGACGGCAGGCTGCGCCAGTCGGGGCGCAATTTTGGATTGATAACTAGCCAGCGCGGCGCCGATCGCCTGGTGCATGTCCAGGTATCGGTAAGTACCGAGCCTGCCGCCGAAGACCACATTGGGTTCCGCCTCTGCGGCGGCCCGATACCGGCCGTAACGTTCTTTGTCCTCGCGTATACCGATCGGGTAATACGGCTCGTCACCGCGAGTGGCAAATCTTGAGAATTCCCGCATGATGAGCGTACGTTTGCCGTATCGCCGTTCGGGATGCAGATGTTTGAACTCGTGGATGCGGGTGAAACGCACATCGAGGTCAGGATAGTTCATCACCGCGGCGCCCTGAAAATCATCGATATCGAGCGCCTCGATCTCGAAATCCAGCGTCCGCCATCCGAGTTCGCCGTATCTGTAATCGAAGTACCTATCGATAGCTCCGGTATAGACCACCAAAGTTCGCGAATCGATTTCCCTCCGCACATCGAAAAAATCGCAATTGGTGCGCACATGAATGTTCGGATGATTTAACATCCGTTCGAACAGCGCTCCGTACCCATCGATCGGCAGCCCTTCGTACAGATCGGAGAAATAAAAGTCATTGTAGCTGAAACGCACCGGCAGGCGCGTCACGATATCGGGCGGCAAGATGGCTGGGTCGGTTTCCCACTGTTTGGTCGTATAGCCCCTTATGAATGCCTCGTATAACGGACGGCCGATGAGCGAAATCGCCTTAGCTTCGAGGCTCTGTGGTTGCGCGACGCCACCGGCGGACGCCTGCTCCGCAATGAAGGTCTTTGCCTCGGAGGGCGTTAGGTCAAGTCCGAAGAATTGATTGATCGTCATCAAATTAATGGGCATCGTGTAAGTTCGTCCGCGATGCTTGGCGAAGACCCGATGGCGATAATTGTTGAACGAAGTAAAGCGTGTGATGAAATTCCACACTTCCAAGCTCGACGTGTGAAACAGATGGGTGCCATACTGGTGGAACTCAATTCCGGTATCCGGATCGCGTTCGGAATAGGCGTTGCCGCCGACGTGCTTGCGACGTTCGATCATAAGAACCGGCAGGCCGAACTCGCTTGCGATCTTGTAGGCGATCGTCGCGCCGAAAAAGCCGGAACCGACAACGATTACAGCGTAGTCCCGGCTATTCAACGTCATTTTGGTGACCTGACGGATTTTTTGAACCAGCGAGCGAGAGATTACTGCATTGGCATGATCTCATCTAGGTGGTGAGCCAAAGGCGCGAATGTCTGGGGTGCGGGCGGCCGATAGTTGAGCGCCGAGTGTGGTCTGATCGTGTTGTACAACAAGGTTTAAGAACGCCCACGAGACCGTCTTCCGAGAAGTGCTTTATCATTGGCATCCGTGGTTCGGGATGCGAGTGGCGATTCACGAGGTGGTCGAGAAGGCCGATGACGTCATCCTCCACTGCACGTTGAGCGGCTCAGCCGCGGACCGGTGGCTGGAAGTGCCGGCCTGGATGTTCGACCGGGCGAGGTGCCTCGATCCGACGCGACTAACCACATCGCCTTTTGTCAGCATGGATGCGCTGTCGGCGCTGTCCGATCTTCTGCGGCAGGCATTGAAGCGGCCGCTGCCGTCATTGAATGCGCCGCATTCTGGCGCATCCAGATCCTCTCACGACCAGAATCGGGGAGAGGCCCATGACCACGCGAAGCCCGGTAGGACCGCCAGCGGTGGTGGCCGAATGGCGAAGGCTTCAGCAAAGCGATCGTTGCCAACAGATGGATCTATTCGCCGGCGTAACGCCGGCGCAGCTGCCGGTATGGCAGGACCTGCCGGAGGAGACGCGGGATACGCTGACCGGCCTGATGGCGCGGCTGATCCTGGAGCACGCTCAGATCAGCAGCCCGACCGCACGGACGGAGGCCGGTGATGATCACTGACAAGGTCCGGCCGCATCATCTGGAGCGCAAGGCGCTACTTTATGTGCGGCAATCCTCGGCTCATCGTAACCTTCCGCTGAGGGCCGCGGTTAGTTTGGGGCGGCTTGGTCTGCGCCGCAGCATCGCTTGTACTTGAGACCTGAACCACAGGGGCATGGATCGTTGCGGCCGACTTTGCTGCGGCGGCGGACTGTGCGCTCGGCTCTGAACTGAGCAATCTTGCGCAGAATAATGGTTGCGCGCGGGATAGCGGTCGCGGCGTCATCGAGGAGTTCGTCGATGTTGTCGGCTGGTTCGAAGTCTGGGTCTTTGACATTAAGGAAGCCGATGAACGGCGTTAGAAGCGGTTGCAGACGTTCATCTTCGGCAAGTGAGCTCCAAGGTTCGGGTGCAAGTGCCATAGCCTTGCCGAAGCCGCGAACCCAGGTCCGCACGACGTCATGGTTTGGTTTGTCGCTGGCGGCCAAGTACAGTGGGCGATAGTCGACGCGTTGTTTTGCTTCAATTTGTTTGAAGCCGGCATCGAGGGCGGCGATGATGGCATTGTAGTGGTCCATTACCGCGGCGATAACGGTTTGCGTCTGATCGAGGCTGTCGAAGGCGGGCTCGTCCTCGCCCCAGATCCTATCGAGCCAGTGGCTGGGAAGAAGCAGATCGGGCGAAACGACGATACCGGTGAGATATCCGTCGAGCTCCATGGGTGACATGGCGCCTTTTGGCGCTGCCGGCGACGTCAGAAAGCCCAGCCATGTCGACAGAGGATCGGCGATCATGCCGCCAATTTACGCGGTCCCTTGGCCGGTGCCCAGTTCCATGGGAGCAAGTCGTCAAGCTTGCTCACAGGATGATCGGCGATGCGGGCGAGCACGTCGGCGAGCCAGGCCAGCGGGTCAATTTCGTTGAGCTTGGCCGTCATGATCAGCGTGGTCATGGCCGCTGCCCGGTCGGCGCCGCGTTCGGAGCCGGCGAACAGCCAGGACTTGCGTCCCAATGCAAATCCGCGCAGGGCGCGTTCGGCCGCGTTATTCGTCAGGCAGATCCGGCCATCGTCGATGAAGCGGGCGAACCTGTCCCAACGCTTGAGCATGTAATCGATCGGCTTGGCGACAGAGGCCGAGCGCGACAGACGGGATCGCTCGTCACGCAGCCATGCTTCCAGGGCGGCCACAAGTGGCGCGCTTTGTTCCTGGCGAACGCGCAGGCGCTCTTCGGCGCTCAGCCCGTTAATGCCGCGCTCGATATCAAATAGCGCGTCGATGCGCTTGACCGCCTCCAGCGCGACCGGCGAGATCGCGACTGCGTTCTTTCCGCGCCGTGCATTGGCCGCGATATCGGCCAACTCGAAGAACTGCCTGCGTGCATGGGCCCAACATAGTGCCGCCGTGATTGCTCCCGGAGCGCGCGACGGATCGTAAAGACCGTTATAGCCGCTATAGGCGTCGGCCTGCAGGATGCCCCGGTGAAGTCCTGAAGATGCCGCGCGGGATGCTCATGCCTGCGATCGCGCGAGGCGTAATAGAGCGCCGCCGGCGGCGCCCGGCCGCCAAAGGGCCGATCGTCCCGCACATAGGTCCAGATGTGCCCGGTGACCGTCTTGCCCTTGGCCAGGATCGGTACGGTCGTGTCGTCGCCATGCAACCGCTCGGCATTTCGGTGATATCCTCGCCCAGCTTCGACAGCTTCGCCGACCCGCAGCAGGGACAGCTATCGGGTGCGGCGATAACGACACGCTCGCGTGGCAGATGCTCGGGGAACGGCTTGCGCGAAGGCCGCTTGCGCTCAAACGATTTTACCGTCTGCGTCCGTGCCGCCGCCCTTCTGCCGCCAGCTCGTCCTCGGTCGCGGCCGCCTCCAGGTCTTCCAATTGAAGTTCCATCTGCTCCAGCAGCCGCGCCTTGCGCTCCGAGCGGCTGCCGTAAAGTTGCCGGCGAAGTTTCTCAATCTCCAGCTTGAGATGGACGATCAGCGCTTCCGTACTGGCGTTCTCCGCCCGGGCGCGAGCCGCAATGGCCTCGGCTTCCACGCGCGCGGCACGCTCGGCGATGATCATCGCATGGGCAGCGGCAAGATCAGATGGCAGAGATTCAAACGCCGATGTCATGCGACGACAGAATCATATTCGTCAGAAACTGCAAAGCAAAAACCGTCACCCAACCGACGTCGGGCGCCAAGTTTCTTGCGGATGCCGCCAATCGATGCCGGAAAGAAGATATCCGAGCTGCGCCGACGAGATCGTTACCGCTCCATCCGCCGGCAACGGCCAAATAAAACGCCCGCGCTCCAGCCGCTTCGAGAATAAGCAGGCGCCCTGGCCGTCGTGCCAGATCACCTTCAAGAGATCACCCCGGCGCCCACGAAAGCAAAACAGGTGACCGCTCAGCGGATCACGCCGCAGCACCTCCTGCACCTGCAGCGACAGGCTCGCAAAGCCCTTCCTCATATCGGTATGTCCGGTCGCCAGCCACACCCGTACCCCGGTCGGGACAGGGATCATGGCCGCTCCAGCACCGCAATGACCCGCGCCAGCCCCGCCGCATCGACGCGCTCATCGACGATTATCCGATGTCCGCGCAACAGCACAATCTCTATCCGACCTGCCACCGGCATCGAACATGGCCTCTGTGAGGATAGCGAGTTCTTCTCGCTTTCAACACATTCCGGCAATGTCGGCCGATTATTCGTCGAAGCCTCGATGATCGCCGGCGCAAACGTTATGCGCTCATCTTCCCCGACAAGGCGACCATCGCGGGCCAGCCGCCGCCACGCGAACAATTGGCTCGCAGATAGGCCGTTTCGCCGCGCCGTCGAAGACACAAGTCGCGGTGCGCCGTAGCTCTCCGCCACGATCCGACGCTTCTCTTCCAATGTCCAACGGCGCCGAGCACCCGCCGAGATCACCTCAAGCCGAGTGACTTTCCGACTAGGCGTATGGTCAGTCATACGTCTATGTCTTCACCGTCATCCGCGATCAAGCAAGGCGGTGCTCGGCGGAGGGTTACCCATGACCACGCGAAGCCCGGTAGGACCGCCAGCGGTGGTGGCCGAATGGCGAAGGCTTCAGCAAAGCGATCGTTGCCAACAGATGGATCTATTCGCCGGCGTAACGCCGGCGCAGCTGCCGGTATGGCAGGACCTGCCGGAGGAGACGCGGGATACGCTGACCGGCCTGATGGCGCGGCTGATCCTGGAGCACGCTCAGATCAGCAGCCCGACCGCACGGACGGAGGCCGGTGATGATCACTGACAAGGTCCGGCCGCATCATCTGGAGCGCAAGGCGCTACTTTATGTGCGGCAATCCTCGGCTCATCAGGTGCTGCACAACCGCGAGAGCAGCACGCTGCAGTACGCCATGCGGGACCGCCTGTAGTGCTTTCGCCATTGCTCTATGACGACTTGTGCTTCTTTCAGGCTGTAGAAGATTTCGCCGTTCAGCAGCTCATCGCATAACTCTGCAGTGATACGCCCGCTTCCCGGCAAGCTACTGGCGTCGCGTTTCCCTGCGCCATCGACACTTCAATCTGGCGAAGCAGCGTCACAATCTGCTCCGCGCTGAACCTCTTCTTCGGCATGACCCAAGCTCCTTTCCAAGCTCATTTTCTCACATCGCTTGGTCTAAAAAAACCAGGTCAGGTCATTGGGTCCGCATCGAATCGCCGACGGCGCGGATTTAGTTTTGAATCATGATATGATCTGGCACTAATCCGGCTTTATGTCGCTCGTACATTGCGGTGTAAGCCGCCTCGATATGTTTGGTGAATAGCTTGGTATCGAACAAAGATGTCGCGAGACGGTTTTCAGCCAGTTTACCTTTGATAACCGCCAATTTTCCTGGGTGCGTTGCAAGATCAATCGCCCTTTGCTCAAAGGCTTCTGGCGTTGTTGTTATAAGTTCTGACAAATGTATCGCAGTCAGCAGGCTCGCAGCCACTCTGCCTGCAAAAGTCTCTCCCAGACATGTCAGCACAGGCAAATTAGCCCACAGCGCATCGCTTGCGGTCGTATGCGCGTTGTAAGGAAGTGTATCAAGAAACAAGTCAGCTACGCGATGCCTTGCCAAATGATCACCTAACGACATGCGCTTTGCAAAAATCAGTCGGCCTGCGTTTATACCTCTCGCCTCAGCCTCTTTTCTCAAATTAGCTGATGCCGTCGCATTATCTTCCAGAAGCCAAAGCACGCTATCCTCAACTTGCTTGAGTATCTGCATCCAACGGTCAAAAACATGAGCCGTGATTTTGTAATTATTATTAAAGCAACAAAAGACGACGCCCGTTGACGGCAGCCCCAATTCAGCGCGCGAGAAGGTTCTGTCGGCAATGGAGCGCTTATCATCGTTAACATGATAGCAATTGGGTAGAAGGGCAATTTTTTCCGAGTAAAACTCATACTGATTCTCTGGGATCACAATTCGATCTGCAATAATATAGTCGATATATTGCGCGCCCATCGTTCCGGGATAGCCGAGATAATTCACTTGGATCGGAGCAGGCCGCCGAGCAAAAACGCCTGTTCGCGAATCTGTCGTAAAACCCATCAGATCAACTAAGATATCTATCTCGGACTCTTTGATCAGGTTAGCAATCTGATTATCGCTAAATGCCTTAGCGTCAATAAAATGCTCAAATGATGCCTTCAATCGCTGGCGTATTTCTGAATTATCATCGGGTCCGAATGATATAGCTGTGACATCAAAACGAGATTTATCATGACACTCAAACATTCCAGCACTTGAAAATGACACTGCATGTTGACGAAAGTCAGCAGAGACATAGGCAACATGAATTCGGTTGTGATTGTATCGCTCACCTTGCCAAATCGGTTTGTCAGAAGGAGGATATTTATTGGCGATGTATAACTTAGCGCATCGGAGCCGATCGTCAGAAGACGAAGGAAGGGCAAGAAGTGAGAATGGTGGAGTAGTTAAATTTCCCTTCCTAACTACCGAAATCAAATGCGCGCATTCATTATCAAAATTGTTCCAATCACAAATATGCATTTTAGTATCAAGGCGAGAACCTTCCACTTCTGCCAGATCAGATTTTAGGGCGATCGCCCTGTCGTAGCTCGCCAATGCGTCTTCGAGACGCTTCAGGTGGGTTTGCGCAGCACCACGGCTGTAGTATGCCTCGGCGTAGTCTGGCTTCAGCGCGATCGCTCTGTCGTAGCTCGCCAGCGCATCGGCGGGACGCTTCAGGTCCAGTAGCGCATTGCCGCGGTTGTTGTACGCCTCGGCATAGTCTGGCTTCAGCGCGATCGCTCTGTCGTAGCTCGCCAGCGCGTCGGCGGGACGTTTTAGGTCGATTAGCGGAGCGCCACGGTTGCTGTACGCCTCGGCAAAGTCGGGTTTGAGCGCGATTGCCTTGTCGTAGCTCGCCAATGAGTCTTCGGGACGCTTCAGGTCGCTTAGCGTAGCGCCACGGTTGCAGTATGCCTCGGCATAGTCGGGCTTCAAGGCAATTGCCTGATCGTAGCTCACCAGCGCAGCGGCGGGTCGCTTCAGGTCCTTCAGCGCATTGCCACGATTGTAGCATGCCTCGGCGTAGTCTGGCTTCAGCGCGATCGCTCTGTCGTAGCTCGCCAGCGCATCGGCGGGACGTTTCAGGTCCTTCAGCGCATTGCCACGGTTGTAGTATGCCTCGGCAAAGTCCGGCTTTAAGGCGATCGCCTTGTCGTAGCTCATCAGCGCATCGGCGGGACGCTTTAGGTCTGTCAGTGCATTGCCGCGGTTGCCATATGCCTCGGCAGAGTCGGGCTTCAGCGCGATAGCCTGGTCGCAACTCACCAGCGCATCGGCGGGACGCTTCAGGTCCTTTAGCGCAGCGCCACGGTTGCAGTATGCTTCGACATAGTCGGGCCTCAACGCGATAGCTCTGTCGTAGCTCGTCAGCGCGTCGGCGGGACGCTTTAGGTCTGTCAGTGCATTGCCGCGGTTGCCATATGCCTCGGCAAAGTCCGGTTTGAGCGCGATCGCCTTGTCGTAGCTCGCCAATGCGTCTTCGGGACGCTTCAGGTCGGTTTGCGCAGCACCACGGTTGTAGTATGCCTCGGCGTAGTCTGGCTTAAGCGCGATCGCCTTGTCGTAGCTCGCCAACGCCTCCTCGGGTCGCTTCAGGTCCATGAGCGCAGCACCACGATTGTAGTATGCCTCGGCATAGTCTGGCTTCAGCGCGATCGCCTTGTCGTAGCTCGCCAGCGCATCCGTGGGACGCTTCAGGTCCAGCAGCGCATTGCCGCGGTTGTTGTACGCCTCGGCATAGTCTGGCTTTAGCGTGATCACTCTATTGTAGCTCGCCAGCGCATCGGCTGGACGCTTCAGGTCCGTCAACGCATTGCCTAGGTTGTTGTGAGCAGCGGCGATCTTTGCGTTCAGCCCGATCGCCTTCCTGATCAGTTCAACTGCCCGCTCCGTTCGCCGCGTTTGGGCAGCAATAACTCCCAGCAAATGCAGCGCATCAAAATGGTTTGGCTGCTGGCGCAAAACTTCCCCATAGATTTGCTCCGCCTCCTCCAGCTTTCCCCGCTGATGCAGCGCCAATCCCTGATTGAACCTGGCTTGCAAGGCCGCCACAGCAGGTTTCTGTGCTTGCGGTCGGACGCCACCTTTCTTTCCCAATGCCCCTTCTCCTGAACTGCTTCCCACCCGATCATCGCCCCCAATTGGCGGCGCTGGTCTTGGTGTCTATTTGCGGTCTACTAATGCATCTATTTGCGCAACGCCAGAACATGGCAAATAAGCATTTCACCCATGACCCTCGCCAACATGCGCACAAACGGCGTGCGCACGCTCGCCGCGTGATGTCGCGGCTGCAATTATCAGGAGTTAAAGTATCAATCGTGCGCCGCACGAGAGTGAAGGTCACAGGCCATGAAGATTGCGCTCATCCGATTGGATGACACCAGCGTTTCTATGATTGAAAATACCATTCCGATGCTCGCCCCACGGATTCAGTTTGGAATAATGATTTGATCTGGCACTAATCCGGCTTTATGTCGCTCGTACATTGCAGTGTAAGCTGCTTCGATATGTTTAGTGAAAAGCTTGGTATCGAACAAAGATGTCGTAAGACGGTTTTCAGCCAGCTTTTGTTTTATTCTCGGCAACGTGTCTGGATTCGTCGCAAGCTCAATCGCCAGACGCGCATAGTCTTCTAATGTCGTTGTTATAAGTTCGGGCAAATGTATCGCAGTCAGCAGGCTCGTAGCCACTCTGCCTGCGAAAGTCTCTCCCCGACATGTCAGCACAGGCAAACCAGCCCACAGTGCATCGCTTGCGGTCGTATGCGCATTGTAAGGAAGGGTATCAAGAAACAAGTCAGCTAGCCGATACCTTGCCAAATGGTCAGCCAACGGCATGCGCTTCGCAAAAATTAGTCGTCCTGCGTTTATGCCTCTCGCCGCAGCTTCTTTTCTCAAATTAGCCGATGCCGTCGCATTATCCTCCAGAAGCCAAAGCACACTGCCTTCGACCTGCTTGAGAATTCTCATCCACACATCGAAAATATAAGGCAGAATTTTATAAATATTGTACCTGCGATGTCGTCCAGCCGGAACAATTCTGTCGAACAACACTTCCAATGCCGAAAGGTCTGTTGGTGCTTGATTCAAGTCAATATGGAAGTATACCCCGTTCACGTCACAACCTGAAAATCCTTGGGGTTGATGACACGGAAATTGTCGGTGACCAGAATCACATAGGTCGGCCCAATTCCCCGGAACCTTTTCACGCAGGAAATTGAGCGTCGCATCGGCGAATTGGGCGGACAGCCAAGCCACTCAAGCTTTCCATTTTCGTTTCACCGCGGCTTCCGACGAATTCAAATGACCGCAGACGGATTAGCCGTCGCCATCATCCGTGATCAGGGGCATTTCTTGGATTGAAGCGGAATATATTGCCCCTTTTCGCCGACGCCCACGACAACAGGTTGGACGCCATGACCGCAATCGAATTTAAATGAATATGCAACATTTTTCTCGGCACCAAAACCCAGACCAATTGCAGCGGTCACGTCGGGTCGCTCGCCTTTCGTTTCCGCCGTTGCGACCATTGCCCCCTTAATGAACACTAGAACATGCAACGGAGTTTCATTGCCTTCCGGATCGGCGAGCCACCCCGCCATATTGACCTCGTGCTCATTAATTCGGCTGATCCCGTCGATCACTCCCTTCAGCTGTTGAGAAAATCGAAGTCCCGCGTTGTACGCTGCGTCCGGCAACTCCGAATAATTCGATATTCGCTGAATTGCTAATCGTTCCGTATCGGAACGACTATCCGCTGCATTTAATGGCCCTGCAGTGGCGTCAGGCTCCGTGAGCCATAAGGTCAGGAAAAAACTGCCGAATAGGGCGACCGCCCCAGAGACAATTAAAATTGAACGTCGCATCGGAGCGAGCACTCACTATTACTAATATTCGCCATGCCATCAGCAACTTTAAGACATAACCCGAAGCAACATACTAAGTTCCGGACGTTGAGGAATGCTTAAAACATCGGAACTGGGCCGACCGAATCGTGCCCGTCGGGGCTGGCGCGCTCATGGATTTTATCGCACCTCCCCGTCCAACTCGGGCCTGCTGATGAGCAAATTTATAACATCAATTCGAAATTTGTGCCGCGCATGTCCGGGACCACCATCGTTCTAGAACCTGGCGCGGTCGAGAATGGATCTTTACGCCCAAATTCATCGAGGCAGCTATCGGATCGGGTATAGGATCAGATAGACGCCCGCGAGCGCGGGGCTGATAGCGAGACTTTAATGCCCAATGGCTATTTGTGCGGCATAACGCCCAGCCCTCGATTTCTCTAGAATGAAGATGTTGTGACCAAACAATTCTGATTTGAAAAGTTCAATAGAGAAACCGCAGCCCTCGGCCCAGCGTTCAAACGATGATCGCCGGAAATACGAATTGACATGTGGCTGGCGTCCGAGGATCTTCGACGGAAGCCCACGCAAATAGAGTGAGAGTGTCAAAGTCGTGATGATCGCCACGCCGCCGGACCGCAGCGCACGGAAGGCTTCCGATAAGTAGCCCTTGCTCTCTCTGGCATACAAATGCGTAAAGACGCTCATTGCCATTAGAAAATCCACCGAACAACCGGCAACGGGAAGTTCAACTTTGGGGCTTAGGATAAAGCGATAAGAGGGCGGAGCCCGCTTGGCTGCGTAGTCGAGCATTTCCTGCACAACGTCGACACCGGTGTATTCAACGGCCGCGCCGAACTGCTTGCCTAGCTCAGTCGAAAGCCGGCCGCTGCCGCAGCCAAAATCCAATACCCCATGGCCGGGCCGCAAACCAAATTCCTTTAGCAGCCCAACCATAGCGCGGCCGCCTTGCTCATAATCGCCGCCTCCGACGGCCTGTTCCATCGCTTGATCGAGCGGCATTTCATTTAGGAACTTCGCGACGAGGCGATTGTAATCACGAACGAAATAAGGTTCTCGATCCACCTTCTGTCGAAAAAATGAGCAGATGCTGCGTAGCGATAACGCCATGTTCATGTGCGCGTCTAGCGCGGTCGTTACTACGCTGCCATGTTACGACGGCTTCAGCGGTTGGGAAATGGGGTAAGCGGCCAGGAGGGCATCGCCGCGATGCTCGAAGCACGGCTGAAACGAAATGCCGAGGCGAGGCCGAAGGCGATAGCTGCCCTAGTGGCGTCTGAAGCCTAAGCTTAATACCGACACGGCCAAGTGATGCCGTCGTAGTTTGGCCTAGAGCGGGCAGGCCATGTGAGTGCACCAAGCGCCTTCTGTGTAGGCTCCTAAACTACCCACGCAGGCTGCTGCCTCCAACAACTCGTCAGATACCTCGGTCTCAAGTATCTCGTCCTCAGTTTGTTCATTCACAATATCGCTCATGGTGTTATCCCTTTCATGTGACGGCGATGCCTTCGACCAATGCGGTTACGTTATCACCTAGTCGGGCTTGTCGACATCTTTTTCGGAATTGCGTGTTTATAAATCCACGCCCAGCAAAAAGAGCCGCGCCCTTTGCTAGCGCGACTCTCTCCATCCTAGGGTGCTGCCGTGATGGTCTCGGGGGGAAGCACGGCAGCGATGCAATAGGCCAATCAAACTCCACTGGCGGCCCTGGTACAAATAACGGTCGCGTGAACGCCTAGCGTCGCCTCTTGCGACCTTTTGGCTTTGCTCTCCAATATTTTATTTCCGGAGGTGCACGCCTGGCCCTCCCCATTCTCGTCGATAAATTCAGTATCGTGGTGGAAAGGTAAATCCAGATAAGCGCTTCTAGCGCTTTTTCTGCTGGCCTTTGCGAAGGCGGACGCCGGGCCCACCGCCGTTTTCGTCGATGAATTCGATCACGCCTGATTCGAACGCCTGTGAAGCTCTGCTCAAAAGCTGTATTTGCAAAGAGGGAATAGGTATGCTATCTTTTTTGATAGCACTGGAGACCTCGCATGGGACAAGTTCTGGTTCGCAATCTTGATGACCGTGTGATCGAGCGTCTGAAGACCAAAGCCGAGCTTAAGGGTTGCTCGCTCGAACAAGAGTTGCGTGACGTTCTCACCAACGCCGCACCCCTAACGCCCGAAGAAAAGATCGCTTTGTTCCATAAACTGCGAGCGACGACGCCGCCACTCGGCGATGTCGATGTGCGAGCAGCTATTCGGCGCGGCCGTGACGACGAGTTCGACGAATGACAATTGTCGTCGATGCAAGTGTTGCCTTGCGCTGGTGTTTCCAATTGAACGGATCAGATCGAGCAGATGAATTGTTGCGATCAGGCGGCCACATCATCGCGCCCGATCTGGTGATCGCCGAAATTACCAACGCAGCCTGGAAATTCGTGACATTCGACAGGATGGCGGCTGAATCTGCCATGTCTGCCGTGCGCGAGGTCGTGAAGGCGTTCGATGAATTGGTACCAACGAGTGTGTTGAAGGACCGCGCTCTCGCGATCGCCATTGAGTTGCGTCATCCCGCCTATGACTGTTTTTATCTGGCATTGGCTGAGCGAAATATATCTCCACTCGTCACTGCCGATGATCGGCTGATACGCCATTGCGCCGACACGCCCTTTGAAAGGCTCGTGCAATCGCTTTGACGGAGGAATCCGCGCCCCTTGTTTTCTGCCCTTGAATGCATTTTGAGCGCGACGCTTAATATCCTTGAGCGTTGCTACTTCGAGCGTAACAGTTTTCATTTCAACGTCTCCATGCTTCAACGTCATTCCAGAAATCCTTTAATAGTGTCTCACGGTCTTACGAAGTTATAGCGTCTCTCGGCAGTGCCAAGGGGCGCTGATAAAGCGTCGGCATTCGGGCAAATGAGTTTTGGCAAATTTGGCCCTGGCCTGGCTAAGGCTTCTTCTCTCGATCCGGATGCGGATCATGCCGCCAACGCGCGACGCGCTGCTTTAGGTTCACGCTCAATGATACGCAAGAGAGCCTGCATCGCTCCGTCAGGTCGACGCCGCCCTTGCTCATAGGATTCCATCGTGCGGGCTGGAATGCCGAACAGACGTTCAAATTCCTTGGTTGAGCTTGCGACTTTTCGCCGGATCATCTTTATGCGTTTGGGCGTGAAAAGATCATGGTGGGCTACATAGCTCGGCAACTGGATCTCGCCACGTAGGTGCGCTGCCATTTCCCTAGAACGCACGCTCTAGTTCCAAACCCAGCTTGGTCCGCTTTGCTTTTTTCTTCGTCGGCATCATTGATCTCCGCTTAAAAGCTGCTCAATTACCCTCAGGATTGCCTTGCGGTCATCGGCGGTCAGGTCTTCCTGCTTGCTTTTTGCATAAGCTGTCATCATGTAGAGCTGACCTAATCCAATCATCACGTAGTAGATCGCTCTTCCTCCGCCACTCTTGCCGGTCCCAGGCCGTGCGAACCGCGCTTTACGTACACCGCGCAGCCCACGAATTGTCGGATGCCTATCAGGTGCGGCGCAAATCGATTGCTCGATCGCGGCCACATTGGCATCGACACGTTACAAGCAATGCTAGAAGGCGATGGCGCTTATCTTGGTTCTGACGCTGCCAAAGAGTGAGAGGATATTGATGATGAGACCTTCTTGCTGACATTTTCACTGCTGGTCGTAGCAACTGCAACCAGCTTCCTATTCGTTCTTGGTTTGCACCGTCTGCAAGTCACACGGCAAAATATAAAGTTTCAGGTCCATAATGAGACGGCTCTTCTTGGTTTCAGTGCTAGTCGCGATGAACGAACCAACGTCATCGGCGCCTCTAACGAGTTTCTTTGCTGCCATGACCTCGTCAGCGGGCAAAATGAGGCCTAGCCAGCGGTACCGCGCAGAAATTGGAATTTTAATTTGTCCATTCGATATGGATCCATCGACGTTAATGATGGTCATTTTTGGATAGCCCCGCTCATGGTGGCATTTGGCATCCTGCCACACTTTCTGCTTGGGCGAACCTTTGATCGGATCAAAATTGGTAACCGTCGCGGGCACATCGCCGGAGAAATTTGTCTCCTGAGAATGAGCGGAGATACGGATTATGACAGTTAGCGTTGCCGTGTATGGTTCATCATAGCTCTGTGGTAGAAAAAGCGAGTACGGGTCCGATTTAATCGTGAGATAAAGTACACTTCTTATGCCGCGCGTCGTCGCAACTTGTGTGCCTGACGCCTGTTGAGCCGCCGCGCAATTAGGCACAGCACCAATCAGTACTCCGAACAAAACAAGAGTTGGCTTCAAAAATGGCAAAATCCGGGATGTCGGTCGTGGCAATGAAAAACGCACAACCTTCCTCTCATTTGGCCATCGAACGAATGTTGGCTAGATTTCTAATTTTATTCTGATTACCATATTTTGCGATAAGTCAAAGCAATCCGTCAAAAGCCCTTAAGGCGGCGCATCAATTGCCATTCGCCGACACGGCACCATGATCGACCGCCACCCAGTGCCGCTCTGAGGCCATCGTCGTCGATGAAGCTGCCCGGTAACCCGTATGACGGCCACACCTCGCCACCATTATCGATTCGACACCGCCTCGCCCCATACAAATTTGAACGAGGTATCAGTACCTTCGGATTGCGATCAACCATGGCGACGACAACACGCGTGGCACTTGAGGATGCAGAGGACTATCCGCTTCGCCCTCGCGCCGAAGCGCCTCCGCGAATTTTACATCGCCCTTGACGTGATGCTGCACCAGTTCCTTGAAGCTTTTGGTTCTTGCCATCTTCGTTTCCCTTCAGCGTATGCCGCGCTTGCCTCGTTTGTAGTCTTACCAATAAGTGCGTCGATCAATATCACCAATTTCAGCAGCCTTGAGAACTACCAGGGCAAGGCTATTAGCCCTATACTGGTATGAAGCATCCGGAATCGGACGCAGGCTCCTTTGAAGTTAGGCCATGTCAAATCCGCTATCTAAGCAATTCGTCGTTTGCGTACGGAATGAGGGCTATCCCGCATCACTTGAGAAACGGAAGATTTACGTAGCGCTTCGCGACCCGACTGCGGAGAAGCACGGTCAGCTGCGGGTTATCGATGAATCGGGTGATGATTACCTTTATCCAAAAGAATTCTTCCGCTCGATCGCATTGTCAGATTCCATTAAGAAGGCAGTGCTGGCTGCTGCTTGATCAAGCGGGGTCGCCTGTTCCAATTTGGTCCCGCAGCGCGCGCGTTCAAATGCACTAATTTCCTTGGCCAGTCGTGGTCCCTTGCGCAGCCTCCGGCATCTGGCCCCGCTGGCTAATGCATTTCTGATAATAAGCGCGCTGCGCAGCTGCACTGCCAGTTGCACCGTATAGCTCAGTGGGATGCGCCTTGATCATAAGCGACCGGCACTTCTTCGCGAGGTCGACGCTAATTTGTGCATGTACCGGCGCCGCGGCCGTAAAACAGAGCACTAGCGCAAGAACGAACCAACTCTTGCTCGAGAAATCTCTCATATGAGCCTCCATCGGGTATTTTATGTAAACACGGCGCGGGAACTTTGGTTCCTGCCGCGTTGGCCCCAATAGGGGGCTGTTTTGCCAGATGAAGCTTGCGGAAACGGACCCCCAGGCCACCGCCGTTCTTTTCGATGAAATCGACGCCGGTCAGCTCAAATGCCCATCTCTGCACAGCGCACACCTGAGGCAACATGCGAAGCCGGAGCCCTATCGTTTTTTCCTGAGTGCATTGGCAGTTTGGCCGCTGACTGCTGGCAAGACAGACGCGAGGTGCGAACGGCGACCAACACAACGGGCGTCTCGAGAGGTGCTCGCGGGGCTGATCTGGCCCTTCTCCCTTTCATTTGGACTGTATTGGCCGCTGTCGTTTGCGCAGGCGCGCTCCGGGCCCGCCGCCGTTCTCGTCGATGCAAAATGAAAGACCTACCAATGCGTAACCCCTGATTCCATCGGATCCGGACCTTTGATCCGGAATTTTTCAGGTACCGCTTGCCGGCGCAAGGACCCTCCCCCAATCCGATCATCGGATACAAAATCGACTGGCCGGCCCGCGCCCCCTCTAACCCCCGATTTTACTGGGGTCTCCCGGTTTTAATGGGAGGTTTTATTGAGGTGGCCAATCGATATGAAAGGGCGGCGGTTCGGAGAATAACGAAATTTTTCGCTAACAAATCACCGTGGGTCGGAATTTCTTCGGAAAGATGATTAAGACTTCATTAACGCGGGTGTGAAATAAATGCCGGCATGAGAAATTGTAAGACATGTCAGCACCTCAAGCGCCCCGAGATCGACCGCGGCCTCGCCGCTGGCGAGCCATCGGCGCAGGTCGCCCGTGATTACGATCTGAACCCGTCGAGCTTGCATCGGCATCGGACGAATTGCCTCAAACTCGCTTCCTCCAACGCTATCATGAAAGACGCGGCGCGGGGCAGCACGGCAGTCGCGTTCAGGGTCAATCGCTGCGTATCTAGCCGCGCCTGTCGAGGATGCGGCGGACGTTCTCTAGGCGCTTTGCAAGCGCCGCAGAGTGCTCGTGGTTCTTTTCAATTGTGCGGATAAGCCGTTCCAGCGTATCGCGATTGTCGCGCGTACCTTTCGCATGCTGTTGCGCCAGTTCATCGAGCCATTCTAGCTCGTTCGCATCTCCCACCCGTTTTCGGTGCCAGCGATACCAAGCGTAGAGAAAATACAGGAGAACAAGCGGGACAACGATCAGCGCAAGCCAATACCGAACCTCGATAGGGATCATCGCCATCAATGGACTGACTAGCGCGATGGTTGCCACGAAGGCCAGAAGCCAGATTACAAAAACACCGAGCCTTCTTGCCATTACGCGACCTCAAGCGGATCTGCGGCAACGGATACAGCAAAGCTAAGCACCAGAAGGATGGCGGCGAGCGCGTACTTGAGTGAGTCATAACTCTTAATAAACCAGATTTTGGTTAGGGTGGTCAAAGTGTGGCCCTCGGAGGCGCGTCAATGTTTCAATTCCTGCGCGGCATCGTTCTCATCGCGGCGATAATGCTTGGTTGCCGAGTAGCTCTCGCCGGTGACGCTACAGCTAAGGCAGTCAGTGCGTTCGCATATGCCCCACCGAATACCCAGTCTCAACGCTATGACAAATCTACGACCTCGGACTTAGGGTCTTTATACCCGACTACGCCAAATGTAGGTTCGCCGGAATGGAAAAAAGAACAGGCTGAGAATGAACGCCAGGAGCAACACCTAAAACAGGTGATCGGAGGAATTTGCCACGGCTGTTAAGTTCTTGCAGGTATTCCCGTCTCATAAGCACGCTCTACGTGCTCGGTATCTAGTCGCGCCAGAAATCCTTGAAGCGGGTTGGCGATAATTCCGCGTACCGAACAGTATGCTGGATGTTCTTGTGTCCGAGATAGTTTTGGATTGATCGCGTATCGTGGCCATCACTTGCTAACTTGTAGCCGGCAGCGTAACGCAGCATATGCGCGTGCACTTGGAACGGCAAGCCGGCCTTCAGCCCCGCCCGCTTGACCATCCAATTGAAGCTATCCGTTGTGAATGGTCCGCCGCGTTCGCTCACAAACACAAACGAGTACTTGGGGGCTTCACGGTTTAGCTTCCGCAACGCCCGCAACTCGTCCCCCGCGATTGGGTGCGTAAGCGACATTGCAGGTGCCGCGGCGAGGGCATTTGATTGCTACGGCGCGAGCGGCGAATTGAATTTGCGCGCGGTATCGACGATCCAGGCACGGTACGACAGCAGCGGCGTCACGCCGGTGAGGCCGCCGCGGCCTTCTTCGTCGCCGGGCGCGGTGGACCATCTCACAACGCCGATTACCGCCCCACTTGCGGGCTCGAACGCGGGCGCGCCGCTATCGCCGGTGCAGGCGCCGAGGCCAGCGCGGGCATCGCGCGTAGCTAGATCGTAAAGACGGATTTGCAGCGAGCCCGGCTTGCCGATGACGATGAGCCTGGCCATGCGCGGAATGCCGAGACCGCGTGCGGTGCCGGCGGCCGTGGCGCCGAAGCCGGCGATGGTCAGCATTTCGCCAGCGGCGACGCGGCGCTCCAGCGCAAGCGTTGCCGGCATCACCAAATCATTCAGCGGCTCGCAGAGCTTGAGCAACGCGACGTCGGCCGTGGCGCGACTCGCCGAATAGCTCGTCAGATCGAAGCGCGGATGCAGCGCGATTGCGCACACTGAAGTCGTCTGGCTGGTCTGGAAGGTCTTGACCTGGTAGTCGAGCTTGCCCGCTACGCAATGGGCGGCGGTGAGCACTAGGTCGCGCTCCAAAGCGGTGCCGGTGCACAGGTCGCCGCGCGGATCGACCACCATCACGATCGGCCGCATCGCAAAGCCGCTCGCCGGCGGTGCATTGCCTGTAAGCGCCAGAGCGGGCGCGCAAACTATCAGTCCAATGACGGCGGAAAGTACGCGGCGCATGCTCGGCAAGAATACCATACAAATATTGATGTCGGCTTCGGCAGATTATGCTGCAAAAGTCGAAAGTTGCAGGGCGAAGAATTTTTCGCGGAAACTCGAAACGGGAAGCACTTGCCAATTCGTATGACCTCAATCGCATTCCCGAAGTCGCCTGTGAGTTTAACGTGAGGCGATGAGGTCCCTCGCATCTTTACACGAACGCCGCGCCTGCAGCCTGCAGAATTTTTGATCGTGCGTACAAAAAAGATTTTTGCAACATGTTTTATGAGTACACGCCCCAAGACAAAAGGCGAATGATCATATCCTCTTTGAAAAGAGCCATGCGGCTATGCAAGCTACGAGTAACGCGAGAGCGATGATTGTCCAGTACTGGACCGTTATCCCGAAAAGGGTGAAATCGCTCGCCAAAAATTCGAAGTAGTCATCCATTCCAAAAATTATATCTGCGGCTTGAGTAAAAATCTCATATCTTCTTCAGGGCGATCTGGCCTAATGGCGAGACGGACACTAAGCAAACTCCGTGGATCCATTGCCTCTAAAGTAGAGGGAAAATAGAGGGAAATCCAAGTCCGTAAATTAGCTAGCTAGCCATTCGACTGCGCTAATGTAGCTCGTTTGCCTGCATTGAACATCGAAAAACTTCGCCAATGTCGGAGCGATTGCGCCCGAATGGTTAAATCGTCGATTGCGGCGAACCAAGACTGTAAATGGCTTACGCTCGGCGCACAAAAGTCAGATCGAAAGCGATTGTCGTCAAACCTAAAAACAACGGCATCGCGGCCGCCGGCTTGGGCGTACTCATAAATCGAGGCGGCTGCTCAATGTCGGGTTTGAAGCTGAGCTTAAGATAGACATTCCGTCGAGTTTGAAACGTCGGCCTCCCGAGCCGTTCTCGACCTGTAAGCCGAGCGCTTCCTAGGCAACCTGACTGACGATGCTCACGGTATCTTGGGCGTGCGACAGAAAAATGCCACACTGCCGAGCGTGAGAGGGTGGGGCGCCCCACTCTCTAGGAACAAAGCGGATGTGATGGGGACATCGCCAAATCGTTACGCGGAGAATGGAGATTACTTGTGATGTCAATTTTTGACTTACGAAAACGAGTTGCCCTTGTTACCGGCGGGAATGGTGGAATCGGGCTCGGGATGGCGAAAGGTCTATCCTCCGCCGGGGCTGCGGTGGTCATTGCCGGGCGCAACAAGACCAAAGCTCGAATGGCATTGTCGGAGTTGCATGCGCGCGGCGCACAGGCAGAGTTTGTGGAGCTCAATGTTCTCGAAGAGGCGTCTTGCCGGCAAACGATCCAGCACGCTATCGAGCGATTTGGGCGCCTCGACATTCTTGTCAACAACGCCGGAACAAGCGTTCGCAAGCAGCCACAGGCGAGTTCGGCACGACGAAGGAAAAGGGTTTTCGTGTGTCAACGTCTTCGCTTTGCTTTGACCAGCTTACGGCCTGTCTGTTTTTTTGCGCGTCTTGACTTGGCGCCCGCGGCAACACGACGGTGCGACCTGTCTTTGCTGGCCTTTGCCTTTGCCTTTGCTTTGACTTTGCACGTTTCAACTTCGAGGCTGTTGCTGCCGCGCGCCTGCGCCTCCGCTGGGGCGCGTTCCGCTTCGTTTCGGCAAAATACTTCTTCATCGGCCCGAAATAATGCTGTTCCCAGCCGCCTTGCTCATAACTCGTCTGGTCATCTGGCACATTGCTATGGACAAGCGTAAGCAAGGTACCATTTTCGGCATCTTCGAGAGTTACTGTGATGATAGAATCTTCATGTTCTTCGACAAATTTCGATGTACGCCATGACTGCACGATGCGCTCGCCCGGGATGAGGTCGATGTTGCGCCCCGTAATGTAGCCTCCCCAGGCAGACACATCGGCGCCAACTTCATTTGACATGTTCGCTTTGCTTCCAGTCATCTCGGAATGGCCGAGACTGTCGAGCCAAGCGTCATAGATCTGCCGAGCGGAGGCAGGAATGGCAGTGGTGAGCGTAAATGTGTATGCCATTTGAACTATCCCAGGCTACGGTACATAAACCCGATGACGAGCACTGGGCAAGCGAGAATGGCGCGGGCGCCTTAGCCACGGCCCAGATATAATGCGGTGAGGCCTTCGCCGTAGGTCGGATATCGCAGTGCCACCCCGAGGACGGACTTGAGTTTGTCGTTTTGCACGCGCTTGCTGTCACCATAAAAGCTAGCCGCCAATTCGGTCATTGTGGCACGCGCTTGTTCGAAGGGAACCTCCGGCGGAGGGTCGCGAGCACTACCGCCAAAACTAGTCGCTCAAGGGAGTCCCTATTGGACGCCGATCTGGGGTCCCGATCCAACGCCGATTGACATCCCATCCCCGGCAACGAACGAAAATAGACCTATCCAAAAGTGATTCGCGCGACGGGGACCTAGTTGGTTGCTCGTTGCGAATGCGAACGCGCCGTGCTCAGACCACGGGAACAGCCGAATCAAGAGGGTCGCTATGAGCGAATATCAATATTACGAGTTTCAGGCCATCGACCGGCCACTCGGCGCTGACGAAAGAGAAAAATTGCGTGCGATCTCGTCCCGGGCCCGCATCACCGCCACCAGCTTCGTCAACAGCTACGACTTTGGGAATCTCAAGGCCGATCCGCTCAAGCTCCTGGAGCGCTATTTCGATCTATTCTGCTATGTGGCTAACTGGGGCACGCGTCAGTTCGCCATGCGGGTTCCCAAGGGAATTGTCAATCTGGGGGCGCTGAAGCGATTCCATCTCGACGAGGAATTAGCGCTGATCCAGTCCGCCGGGGAGCATGTGATCGTCAGCATCAACCGCGATGAGATAGACACCGAGGAATGGGACGACGGCAGCGGCCACCTGGCCGGACTTGCTCCCTTGCGGGCGGACCTACTCGCGGGCGATTTGCGGCTGTTCTCCCTGCTCTGGCTAATCCAGCTGGAGGACAACCGGATTCCCGACGAGGCCATCGAACCGGCGCCGGGGCTCACCCAGCTCTCCGGTCCACTGGCGGCGCTGGGCGATTTCCTTGCTGTGAATCCTGACCTTTTAGAGGCAGCGGTCGGAACGGAGATCCCGCCTCCATCTAACGAGCCATCTCCCAGCGAGATCGATGCCTTTGTCCGCGGCCTGCAGGAAGAAGACAAGGTAGCGCTGCTGCTCCATCTCTATTCCGGAGACAATCCCCACCTGAGCGCGCAATTGCGGCGGCGATGCCGGGAGGCCCACAGCCCGCATGTCGACACCGCCGGCGCGCGCCGCACCGCCGGTGAATTGCGAACCGCGACCCGCCGCATCGAAGAGCAGCGAAAACGCGTCGCCGAAGAGCGGGCGAATGCCGAGCGCCGCCGCGGCCAAGAGCATGAAGCTCAAGCGAGGGCGCAGCATCTGTCCGCCCTGGCCAAGCGCGGAGAGGCCGCTTGGCGCGAGGTAGAGGATTTGATCATCATGCGCAATGCGCCCGCATATGACAAAGCAGCGGCGCTTCTTGCTGACCTCGGAGAGATCGCCGCCGAGGGCAGCGAGCGGGAGAGGTTCGCCGGCCGGATTGCCGAGCTTCGCAGCCGTCATGCCAGAAAGGGGCAATTCATCGCTCGGATCAGGGCGGCTGGCCTCTGATGCGAGCGTCCCAGCTTTGTTGGGGTCGAGAATTGAAAGCAGACCACTGCTTTTGATAGTGCGTCGGCGTTGAAGTGCCCGTCGAGCGGCAGCCTGGCCTTGGAGCATTCCCGACTTTAACACTATGCCACCACGCGGAAATGGGTCCTCGCGGGATCTCGTGCTTCGGTGTAGATTGGTGCATCAGTCGATAAAAAATGGGCGCTCAGATTTCTGGGAAATTTCCATTCCACTATCGCGACACCAATAGGTAAGAGAGTTCTCGCATAGTCTGAACGAAACCTTTGTGTACCGAAGAGTTTCCGTGACACTGAGGGGAAAAGCTTCCCTGTCGGGACGATGCGATGGTGAGTTTGGCAGATTTTATGCGAGCGTCCGAGAGGTTAACCGCGATTGCAACATTGAACCGCCAGCGTCACCTTTCGCCAGGTGATTCCTTCAGCTAATCATTGCGGATGTAGTTCTCGGTCCACACAGGATTGTCTTTGAAATCGACATCGTGGCGCCAGCATCGGCGCCGCGCAGCATGTAGGTCACCATGAAAGCTAAGACTAACGAGCGCGGCAAGCTCAAGATCGGGGATGACTGGAACGCGATCCGCATCATCGCGCTCTCGCAGAGTAACCCGCTCAAAGCGATTGCCGAGTTTGTTGAGAACAGCATCGACGCGAATGCCAAGACCATCACAATTACGCGAGGTCGTGAACACGGCGGGCATTACCTCGCGATCAAGGATGATGGCAATGGCGTGCCGCGCGATGCCGACGGTCTACCGGACTTCAAGTACGTTGCCACCCACATTTGCGACTCGATCAAACGGCGACTGAAAGCTGACGGCAACGGCACGGGGCTGCAGGGAGAGTTCGGCATCGGACTGCTCAGTTTCTGGACCGTCGGCAACACCTTAACGATGACCTCCACCGGCGCGGACCAGCGCACCTACCAAATGACCATGCGCAAGGGCGATCCGCGCTATGACGTGACTTCGCGGCGCGTCCTGCTTGCCGAGAAAGGCACAGAGCTCAGAATAAGTCCGCTGCTTGAGGGCATTCACACCTTGAGCGGTGAGAAGATGCAATGGTACCTGGCCTCTGAACTGCGGGATCGGATCAGGGATGCGCATGTGCGCGTGACAGTCATCGACAAGCTCGCGCGCAAGCAATACGAAGTCGAGCCCCGCCAGTTCGAGGGACGATTGCTGCACCAACTCCCGCTCATACGCGCGCCCTTTGGGGACGCGTATGCGGAGTTATACCTGGCGGAACCGGTTGACAGCTCGCGGGTGGCGCTGACTCGGTCCGGCACCCGCATCATAGAGGATTTAGCGAGCCTACCAGGTCTCGATCATGCCCCCTGGTCATCGCGTTACGTTCAAGGCCTGATTGACGCGCCGTTCCTGAACCTCACCCCCGGTACCCGCAGTGGAATCATTCAGGATGAGCGCTTCGCCGCCCTGGTCGCGGCACTCGAGCCCATAGAGGCTCACGTCAAAGGTTTGATCGAAGAGCAGCAGCGCGCCGAAGAAGAGCAGGCGAGTCAGCAATCCTTGCGGGCAATCCAACGAGCCTTTCACGAGGCCCTGCTTGCGCTGCCGCGCGAAGAGTATGATTGGTTCGACATCCAGGGTCGCGCGCGCCGGGAAGGTGGGCCCGGCAAACCGAATGGTGACGGTACGATGGGCGCCTCGCAGGTCGAGGCCGCGGTACCGGGACTGGTCGAGCCGGCACCCACCGACGCACCGCAACGCCAGTTCTTCGATTACGCGGGGCCGCTCTACAGCGTCGTGATCTCCCCGGCTACGAGTACCACGCCGCTCAACGAGATGCGCAAGTTCAGAGCGCTGCCGCGCGATCGATCGCGGCGGCGTGTTCACGAGGACCTCCGGTTCAACTGGGAGATTCTCGAAGGTGAGGGATCGCTTCAAGGTGTCAGCGACCAGGAAGTCGAGTATCGGGCACCCGCGATTCCCGGCCTCACGCGGCTGCGGGTTACGGTCATTCAACGGGAGACCGCTTGTAGTGCCGAGGCCCTGGTAACGATCACCGATAGCCTCGAGGCCGCGATGAGCTCGGCCGTGGTCACTACGCGAGGGTTGCCGGGCTACACCTTCGAACGGGCCGCCGGGGAACTGTGGCGCTGTCGCTTCGATACCGAGCGCAACATCATAGTGGTCAACAGCGGTCACCGCGACTTTGTGTTTGCTACGCGCAATCGCGCCTTGCAGCTGCGCTATCTGGTACGGTTGTACGTGAAAGAGCTGGTGCTCAAGAATTTTGCGGGACTACCTGCCGATCAGCTGCTCGAGCGCATGATCGAGCTGTCCCTGTACGCTGAGGAAAAGCTGAAATCCGGCTGACGCTCTGAGCCGATTTCGACTTATGCCGACGAAGCGCAGCGGCGTGGTCTCACAGGCAAACAGCAAAACTGGCCGTCGCGTTTAGCGTAGCGCACCATACTGAGCCCTAGCGCTATGGCTAACCCGTACCGGCAAATGGCGGCTGGCTGGCGATAGCTTGAGCTCGAACTTCCTGACGCAAGACCTTGCCCGTCTGATTGCGAGGCAGGGCCGCGACAAAGTGGATGTGGGCTCGGGGAAATCCGCGCAGTTCTTGATTGATTGCGGCAATCAGCCGCAGTGCGGTTGAGTTTGGAAGCATTCTTTAAAAGCCAAGACAGTCCACAGGGCGTCGTGCTGCCGGGCGCCATATGGGTAATTAAAGCGAGAGCCTAATCAACTCGAAGCCGGACACGCCAGCAGCTCCCCTGTCAACGCTTCGCTGATGCCCTCGCGGGCAGCCGCGCATGACTCGGAGTCGATGCGGTTCGAAACGCTGAGAGGAGGGTGGTCAACGTGCTCCGCTTTGACCTCGTGAGTGTCGTTCTTGATCCAGCGGTATTGGTTGGTAAGCCGGTAATCCGTGGTACCCGCCTCTCCGTCGATTTTATCATTGGTCTCATGGCCGACGGCTGGAGTGAGGTCAACATTTTATCCAATTATCCGGGGCTCTCTCATGACGACCTTGCTGCTTGCCTTGCCTACGCTCGCGATGTGCTGAGATCGGAGAAGATTTATCCGAGCGCTGCGTGAGATGCGTTTTCTTGCTAACGAAAATTTTCCCGGTGATGCCGTGGCCGTGCTCAAGGCGGCCGGACATGGCATAGTTTGGGTTCGCGCCGTGGCGCCCGGAAGCAAGGACGAGGATATATTGGCATGGGCCGAGCGGTAAACTCGGGTGCTTCTCACCTTTGACAAGGATTTTGGTGAGCTCGCCTGGCATGTTGGATTGCCCGCATCATCTGGCGTCGTGCTATTCCGTTTACCGATGCCAGCGGCAGCTGAAGGCGGCGCTGTTCTCGCCGCCAGGATCGGTGAACGAACGGATTGGACCAGACATTTCACGGTAATTAAACCAGGGCGTATCCGCATGCGCCCGCTTGCGGCACAATAATTTCTTAGATTAGACGCTTGGCCGGTCAGCCGACTTTCGCCTTGACCGCCCCAACCGATACGAGTATTTGCTCTGTCGGCAAGCCCGCCAGATACCAGATAGTGTTTACGCTGGAGTCGTTGCGGCGCCGCAAGCGACAGCCAAGCCGCTCAAGCTTTCCATTCTCGTTCCGGCGACGCGAGTCCGGCGCGTAGTCCGAAAAGTTCAGGTGATCACTCACGAGGTCAACGCCGAGCGCGCCGATCACCTTCCTGGCAGCAGTCACCTTCCGTGATCCGAATAATCCATTACTAGGCGTCGGATTGCTCTCTCTCATATGAGCCATCTGGATGGGATTGCCTTGATGCAGTAGCCTTATTGTACTGATTCGAGAAAGTCGGTCGCAAGCTGGCGGGCGAGTTATAGTTCATGAAATATTTTGAGCGCATGTGGAAGCATTATTTCCCGCGCGCATATCAGGTTATTCGGGGTAACGGTTTTCGGACCGTCGCGAGAGCGGCCTCAAAAGCCTTACCCGAGATCATATTTTCTAAAACATACGAACGCTGGATTTCACGATACGACAGCCTGAATCGAACTGCACGCCAGAGCCTCGAAGCGGATATTGCGCGGCTGGCAGCAGGGCCAATAATTTCCATCATTATGCTGATATCGGGCGACGATGCACTCGCGGTGGATGAGACGATTCACTCGGTGCAAAGGCAGCTTTATCCGCACTGGAAATTGTGTCTCGCAGTCGACCGTTCGGTATCCGAACCGCTATCCAAAAGCCTCCGCGCCATGGCGCAACAAGACGGCAGAATTCGAACTATAGATGTTAAGGACCTTTCGAATTGGGCAGACAGGGCGAACGCAGCACTCAAGCTTGCCTCGGGCGATTTCGTTGCGCTGGTCGATCCAGGTGACGCACTGTCCGAGCATGCGCTCTATTGGGTCGCGAAAGAGCTAGCTATTGATCCGGATGCCGATTTGATTTTCTCTGACGAGGACAAGATCGATCGCCTGGCAAATCACTCGGATCCCTGGTTCAAGCCTGATTGGAACCCGGCGTTGATGCTATCGTGTAATGCGTTCGGGCGTCTCGGTATCTTCCGCCGTAGCATGCTTGAGCGCGTCGGCGGATTTCGCCCCGAATTCGCAGGCGCCGAGGAGCACGAACTAGTCCTGCGCTGTGCGCGGGCGAGCCAGATTGATCGCATCCGCCATATTGCGCGCGTCCTTTATCATCGCAGTGCCGACGCAGGAAGCCGCAGCGCAGCTGTCGATGATTTTGAGACGGGCCGCCGCGCGATCGCGGAGCACCTTGCGCTCCAGAATATCGCGGCCGAGGTGTATCATCGCCGCGCCGGCTATGAGATCGTCTACGCAACCCCTGTGCCCCATCCACGCGTGAGTATCGTGATCGCAACGACGGGTCGACCGGACCTTCTCGAGCCGTGCCTGAAATCGCTCTATGAGCTGACGAGCTATGACAATTGGGAAGTTATTCTGCTGATGGACGAGCGCGTTCGGCAATCGCCCGAACTCGAGGCTTATCTGAACGACATTGGCAAAAGGCCGAACCTACGCGTCGTCGAATACGCCCGTCGTCCGTTCAATTATTCCTGGGTGAATAATTTTGGTGCGGCACAAGCATCCGGGGATATCCTGTGCTTCCTTAACGACGACACTGAGGTGATTTCGATTGATTGGCTCGACCAGCTCGTTGCACGTGTGTCATTGCCTAAGGTCGCGGCGGCAGGTCCCAAGCTTTATTATCCTAACGGCACAATTCAGCATGCCGGCGTTATCCTGGGGCTCGGTGTCAGTGGCGTAGCGGGCCATGCGTGCCATGGGCTGCCGCGAGGCAGCCTCGGCTATTTTGGACGCCCGTATTTGGAGCGGGACGTCTCTGGCATTACCGCCGCTTGCATGGCGATCCGCGCCGAAGTTTTCCGAATGATCGGCGGTTTCGACGAAGCCATGCCTCTTGCTTATAATGATGTCGACCTCTGCCTTCGGCTGCGGGCCGCCGGTTGGCGCATCATTTGGACACCCGTTGCTGAGCTGATGCATCAGGGGTCCGCGTCGCTAGGCAGGCATGATATAGGCGCGCACGCCGAGCAGTATGCGCGCGACGTTGCCTTAATGCGCCAACGCTGGCAGTCCGTCCTTGATGCTGACCCCTTTTATAACCGCAATCTATCGCTTGAGCGCGAATACAGACTTGCGTTTCCTCCGCGGATTCCGGTCTCGGATAATTTGGGTTCGGCGGCAGCCGCTTAGACTCCGACAGGTGGCGTTTCTCCAACATTTGATGTTGTGCAAGAGGACTGCTGTTTACGTCGTTTATTTTGCCCACTGACTCTTGCGGAGACGAACCCCCCCGGGCCGTCGCCGTTCTCGTCGATGAAATCGACGTCGGCCAACCCCAAGGCGGGCAAGGCTTTGTTCTCCAGCCGCACACTGCCCCCCTCACCTATATCATTGGCTAGAAAGACGAATTTTGGGTTCGTTCTGCCAAAATGGAGATTGTAGCGGATTATATTCCGATTTTGCGGCGTCGAGTTTCCGATTCCGACTTTTGTCTTCCATCATGGTTCTCGGATTATGCTGCAGCCTGTCGACGCGCAGCATTGAATGCGCGAATTGCAAACTTGAGGCGTGAGAATGCCCGCCGCTGGTAGCGGTCTAATACCATAAGTTGCTTCGTGCAATCGGACAGAACAGACGCGAATTTTTCAGGGTCTCGCTTACGGAGTCGGGCCCCCGCGTCAAGCAGCATGCAACATAACGTCGACGCGAATGGCATCGTAAGGAAAGACAATCAAGCCGTCCTCGGTTTTTCGCAAAACACCGGCGTTTAGCAGTATATGCACGTCGCCATGCACGCCTTTAACATCCCGATCGACGCGTCGTGCAGTCTCTCTGATCGTGAGCGGTCCGGCCCCTGTCATCGTCCGGATCAATTCCCAGCGCTTCGCCGTCATGAGCTGGAAGAGTAGCTCCGGCGTTGCGAAGCTAATCCGCGCTCCTTGTTTTCTGCCCTTGAATGCATTTTGAGCGCGACGCTTAACATCCTTGAGCGTTGCTACTTCGAGCGTCACAGTTTTCATTTCAACGTCTCCATGCTTCAACGTCATTCCAGAAATCTTCTAATAGTGTCTCAGGATCTACAAAGTTATAGCGCTTCTCGCCGGCGGCCTCCCTGGCAGGCGCGAGCTCGTCACTCTTTGTCCTCGCGCTTTGCGCGCGTGCGCGTTCGTGTCGCGCATCGTGATTACAATCTCACCGAAGGCCGACCGGAAGAATGGCTGCTGATCGAGTGGCCTAAGGGCGAGGACGCGCCGACCAAATACTGGCTGTCGACCCTTCCCATGAGCATATCCTTCCGCCGGGTGGTCGATACCGCAAAGGTGCGCTGGCGCATCGAGCGCGACTATCAGGAGCTCAAGCAGGAGGTCGGGCTCGGCCATTTCGAAGGGTGCGGATGGCGCGGCTTCCATCACCACGCGACGCTGTGCATCGCTGCCTACGGATTCCTGATCTCCGAGAGGGAGACGATTCCCCCTCAGCATCTCGTTCCGCCATGTTGTTCCCGCAACCTGCCGTACACGATGGTTACCAACCCAGAGGTTCCGCCATTGTGGCCTGAACGTCACATTCCAAACTCCGTTGCCACCATACGCCGGCGATTAATCGTTGCACTGGTCCGGACTCTATCGCGATGCCCCTGCTACGCAGCTAAAATCCACGGGCGCCCATATCAAACCCGTTCATGACGCAGTAAGATTAATTGAAACGCTGCAAATTACGCTTTTGCAACTACGGCTCCGATGGAGCGGGCAGCGGCAGCCATCTTTTTATCGAATGTCACGAGCGTCGCGCCCATGCGTTGAGCCATGGCAATATTGATTGCGTCAGGCGTTCGCAGGGCAAGGTCAAGGCGGCGTAGGAGGATTTCTGCTGCGTTGGTATCTGCTGCGCTGATGCGCGCACGTTGTGTCGCCCGCGAGGTCCATGTATCAAAGTTGGAGAATACGATGCGGGCATCATCCTTTCTAATATCTTTGGTTCGCACATGGCGCGCAATGACGGAGGAAAATTCCGCCGCGGCGAAATCGCTGACGATCACGACCAATGGATCCGCACGCAAGAAGGTCTCAGCGCGTGCGGTAAGTGGGTCGTTCGTAAACAGCGCGACGAGAACACTAGCATCGAGATAGACACTCACCGTTCGTCCTCGTCCCTCATCGCGCTCACGAGCTTGCCGGCATCCTTCATTGCCGACAGCCGCCCAATTCGGCGTTTCGCCAGCCAGTCCATATCAGCTCCCGAGACGGCTTGGGCCGGTTCTGGAATTGGCTTTAGCTCAACCACGGGATGGCCATGCCGGGTGATCACCACCCCCTCACCTTTGAGGGCGCGATCGATCAGCTCGGACAACTGGTTCTTGGCCTTAGCAATGCTATGGGTGCTCATTTATAAAATATAGCCAACAGATAGCTATTTTGTCCAGTTCGGGCGCCAGTCCCTTTGGGCGAACATCCCGGGGCCAACCGCGCTAGAGTCCCTTCTTCCCGGCTCGGCGCGATACCACCTACAAGGTCGAGGGGACGGCCTGCCTGAATGGTACGCGGGCGGCCATCGGCGCGGGATATAGCCCCAAGAGCGCGCAGGCCATTGCGAGCGAGAACCTCCAGAAGCCTAAAATTGCCGCTGAGGTCCAAAAATTGGAAGAAGCGCAGAGGCCGTTTGCCCGATAGGCGTTCTCGGAAAGCGGACGCCCAAGCCTGTTCATCGTCGCGAATTTCATAGCGCCCTTCCTAACGTACCTGCTTTTATTCCTGTTAACCGGCAAATAAAAAGAGTTCCGGGGGTAGCTGGCGTCGTTTGCGTGACGCGGACTGTCGGAAATTTGTGTCCAGGCATTCGGCATTAGCACAGCGGTACTGATTGCTCTGGCCCGCCATCTATCACTTGGCGGGCTTCGCCCGCTGGCGTTTGCGGAGGCGTAATCCGGGGCCTGCGGCGCATTGGTTGGCGTCTGGTGCGGTGGAAGCACCACTGAGGACAGCAATTAAGAGCCAAATGCCAACGGAGCGGCAATAACAACAAGAACCGCGTGGCCCGAACTCCTGCAATTAGCAATTGGCAAAAGTCACTAAAACAGACTCACATTCAGTCAATTACCTGTTGGTCACAACGGGCTAAATTTTAACCGGCGCCCCTAGATAAATTTTGCGAACTAATTCGTTATTGCTTAGTTCTTCATGCGAATTCCCGACAAAAGCAATTTGACCATGCACAATGAAATAGCCACGTTCGCAGATCTTGGTCGCCTGATTGAAATTCTGTTCGGCCATTAGAACGGTGAGCTGTTGCTCCTTCTTAAGCTCCCCTATTTTTCGAATTACTTCTCGCACCATTATTGGCGCAAGGCCGACCGACGGCTCATCGACGATCAAAATCTTCGGCGCTGTCATCAGCCCGCGCGCCAAGGCCAGCATCTGCTGTTCGCCGCCGCTCATGCTGCCGGACAGCTGCCGCCGCCGCTCGCGCAACCGTGGGAATGTCGCATAGCAATATTCCAGACTTCGGGCGATCATCCGGCGCGCCGTGCGCCGGTACGCGCCGAGTAGCAGGTTTTCCTCTACTGTGAGCTTCGGAAACAGCCGCCGTCCCTCCGGCACCAAGACTACGCCCAAATTGACGATATCTTTGGTCTTCATGGCCGATGGATCGTATTGGTGTCCGTCAATCTCGATCGTCACGCGGCCTGCGGTCGGGGTGACCGCCCCCATGATGCATTTTATGATCGTGCTCTTGCCATTGCCGTTGGTGCCGAGCAGTGCGACCGTTTCACCCGACCCGATATGCATGGAAACGCCATTCAGCACGCGAACGGCGCCATAGCCGGCGTTCAAGTTCTCTATGGTGATGCTATTCGCCAAGGTAGGCTCTCACCACTTCAGCATTGTTTATGACAACGTCGGTGGTATCGTCGGCGATCTTTTTGCCCGCGACCAGGACGATCGCGCGCTGCGAAAACGTCATCACTGCCCGCATAATATGTTCGATCATGATGATCGCGATGCCCTGCTCGTTGAGCTTGAACAGAAGCGAAATGATTTCGTCGACTTCGGAATTGGACAAGCCCGCCATCGTCTCGTCGGCGATGAGCAGTTTGGGACGGGCGGCGACGGCGCGCGCCAGCTCGAGTTTACGCAGTTCGACTTGAGTCAATCCGGCCGACGGCTCATGGGCCTTATCGCGCAAGCCGACGCCTTCAAGAATCAGTAACGCCTGCTCAACGTCGTCGGTCGTCCCGCCGACGGCATGATGACGGGCCGCAAAGCGCAGTGGAATCGTCAGGTTGCCTATCACTGTCATGCTGGTGAATGGCAGCGGGATTTGGAAAGTGCGCACGATGCCGAGCCGTGTGCGCTGGTGCGCCGGCAGCCGCTCGATGGCGCGGCCGTCGAAGCGGATCGTGCCGGTATCGGAACTGATCGCGCCGCTCAGACAGTTGACCAGGGTGCTTTTCCCTGAGCCATTTGGTCCGATCAGCCCGACTCGCTCGCCCGGCCGAATGGCAATATCGACGGCATCGAGTGCGACGAAGCCGCCGAAGCGTTTGCGAATTGACATCGCTTCGAGAAGGGGGGATTGCGTTGTCATGTGCTTAGGCGCCGCTGCCTTTTCTGCCGATAACGCTCGAACAGACCGACAATCCCATTCGGCGCGAGCGTGATGAAGCTAATCAGCAGCACGCCGACGATCATGAGATTGAGTTCCGACGAGATCGTTACCGTTGCGACCTGCTGGATAACGGCGAGCAGGACGGCGCCGATCACCGGCCCGATCCAATGGGTCATGCCGCCGATGAGCGGCATGGCAATGCTATTGATGCCATAGGCGAGGCTAAACGCGGAGCTCGGATCGAGATAGGTGATGTAATAGGGAAACGGCGCACCTGCCATGCCCATGAGGCCGCCGCTTACCATAGTGGCGAACACCTTGAGCCGCAAAGTGGGAACGCCGCAGCACTCCGCCGCCAGTTCGTTGTCCCGAATGGCCGCGAGACCACGGCCGATGAATGACAATTCGATTGCCCGTGCCGCCAGCACCGCGATCAGCGCCAGACCGAGCATGACGACAAACAGATAATTGACGTAACTCGGGAAGCCGGCGATCGAATCGGGGCGGACGCTGTAATAGCCGAGCGGGCCGCCGACGAAATCCCAGTTCATCACCAGTGTCTGCAAGACAATCGCGAGCGCCAGCGTTGCGATGGCGAAAAATACCCCGCGCAGGCGAAGCGTCAGATAGGCGGTCACCAATCCGACCAGGCTTGCGACGATCCCGCCGAAAACGATCGCCACCACGAGCGGCGGCTGCCACAACTTGTCGAGAACCACCGTCCCGTAGGCGCCGATCCCAAAAAAAGCGGCCGAGCCGAAATTAACGTAACCGCGAATAGCCGCCGAGAATGTTCCAGGCACTCGCCAGCACGATGTATTGCAGTACGACGTAGCCGGCGAACATGTAGTACTCGTTCTTCACCACGCGGCTAAGCGCGAAAATGAAGAGAGCAACCAAAACCGGCCAGATCCACGACGGAATCCGTCTCATGCCGTCATCGTCCCATAATGCCCGAAGGCCGGATGGCGAGCGTAAGCAGCAACGCGGCGAAAGAGACCGCCGGCGCCCATGACGGCCCAAAGATTGTGGACGTTATCGTCTCAACAACACCGAGGATTAGCGCCGCAATCACGGTCCCCGTGATGCTGCCTAAGCCGCCGAGCACACAGATTGCAAAGACGCGACCGATATACTCGCGGCCGAGGGACGGATCGACAGGCTGGATGACGATGAGAAATCCTCCGGCAATCCCCGCGGTCGCAATGGCGACGCCGAAGGCCAGCTGTTTCACCGCGACGGTATCTACCGCCATCAGACTGAGAGCGAATTCATCCTGGGCGACCGCCTTGATCGCTCGTCCAATGAAAGTGTGTCCGAAAAAAATGTAGAGTCCCGACACCAGCACCATGGATCCGACAAACGGAACCACCATGCGCAATGGCAGATCGATGTGCTCGAAGCCTATATTCGGGCCGATATAGGACGTCTGCACCAGACGGTAGTCAACGCCGAATGCCAGCAGCAGCGTCACCTCGATGACGAACATGATGCCGAAGAAGAAGGCGAGTCCGCGCAGCGACCCTTTTCCGCTGCTTTCGAATGCCGCGTAATAGAACCGGAAGATCGCGACGCCGAGCAGGAAGAACAGCGGTGCCGCCACGATGACCGTCAGAATCGGGTCAAAGCCGAAATGTCGGTTCACGATATACGCGATGAACGACCCCATGATGATGAACACGGGATGCGCAATATTCACGATATCGAGCATCCCGAAGGCGATGGTGATCCCGATGGTAACCGCCGCGTAGAACCCGCCAAGCAGAATGCCGGTGACCACCGCATTGATCAGAAGATTGAATGTCACCATCTTGGCGGGCTCCACCGACTACATTGACCGAGCGCAACGTGCGGCGGTTCCGTCGGCCCGATCAATGACCGGACGCGGCGAAGGGATAGTGCAGCTTGCCGTCTGCGAACTCCTGCGGCTCGACGATGACCTGCGTGCCGATCCGTTTGAACTGTTCGAGGTCGTTGCCGATGATCCCTTGATACTGAACATAGAGAAGTCGCGGCTTGGCCCAGTCGCCATTGGGTGCGAAGGTGACTTTGCCGACCACCGTATCGAAGGTGTTGGCGTGGATGTAGCGGCCGATGGCATTTGGGTCCAAGCCCTTCGTTGCGGTCACCGCCTTTTCGAGAACCTCCATGCCGGCATAGGCGTAAGGCGGCAAGTAGAAGCCCAAGAGATCGGCGCCGGCTTTTTTGGCCCGCTCCTGATATGTCGCGAGAAATTCCTTGATGCCGGTAAAATTCGTCGTTGGCGCTGGCACGTAGAATTCGTAGCACAACACATTGTTCAACATCGGGCCGAGCTGCTGTTTCAGCTCAGAATACTGCAGGCCGATCATCGCGCCGCCGAACATGCGCGTCTGCAGTTTCTGCTCGTAGGCGGTACGAATGACGCCGGCAGAATCCGGCGGATACGACGCGACAAAGACCACTTCCGGGTTGGCCGCCTGGACCGAGCGGAGGATCGATCCGAATTCCATTTGGTTAGGCGGGTAGCCGCCGTCGTAGACGATCTTCAGACCGTATTTCTTCGCGTTTTCACGCGCTCCCAAGATCACGTTGCGGGAAAACTCGGTGACGGCGCCGATGATCGCGACGGTCGTCGGCTTGGGGTCCATCGTCATCGCCGCCTGAAAGAAGCCTTCCGATGTTGACGTGCGCGCCGTTGACCCGTTCGGCAGCATTTGGAAATATTTGTCGTATTTGTATTTCTCATTCACCGCGACCGCGCCGGTGCCGATCAGCACCTGTTTGCGCTGCATGACGATCGGGAGGGCGGCAGCCTGCACCGCGGTGCCATAGCCGCCAAGCACAAGATCAACCTTATCGACATCGAACAACTTGCTGTAGATGCCGGGGATCAATGCGGGGTTGGTCTGGTCGTCGTAATAGACGAGCTGAACGGGCCGCCCCAGCAGCCCTCCTCTGGCATTGATGTTGTCACGCCACATCTCGATTGCGAGCAGTGCCGCTTTTCCATTACCACCAAGTGGACCCGACTGCGCCATGCCGAATCCGATTTTGATCGGCTCCGCGGCAATTGCCGATTGCACCGACAACGACCCGGAAGCGGCAAGTGCGCTCATGGTCATCAAAGCGCGATTAAAACGCCGACGCGTGAGCCCGGCCCCCTTTGCAAAACTTTCGCTGGATAAGGTTTTGGGTGACGAGATGCGTTCATAGTGATTTTGGTTGATCTTAAGCCTTGTCATATTGCGTTCCTCCATGCCCATTGTTGACTTGTTGATAGTTTTCGGGTCTTCGGCTTTCGGCGTTCATGCAGCCGGTTTGCGTTTGAGCAGGAATGCCTGCAGGGCCTCCTGCACCACTTCGCCGCGCTGATTGAGAACCTTCAGCTCGCGCTTCATCACCCCGCGCTCTGGGTTCGACGTCTCGCGCTTCTCCAGCACCTTGATGCGGGCATGAATGGTGTCGCGGGGCTTCACCGGTTTGGTGAACTTCAGGCTGTCGAAGCCGAGAAAGGCGATCAGCGTGTCGTCGTAGAGATGAAGCTGGAAGATCAGGCCGGCCGCGATGGCATAGACCAGCGGCCCGTGCACAATGCGGGTGCCGAACGGCGTCGTCTTGCAGTATTCCTCATTGATGTGGAGCGGGTTGTAGTCGCCGGACAATCCCGCATACATGACCATATCGGCTTCGGTGACGGTTCGCGCCGGACTTTCGAATTCCGCGCCGATGTCCCATTCTTCCCAGTACAGCCCTCGCATCACACGGCTTCCTTGATTGAACCGGGGTCTTTAGTCGATTTCTTTTCACCGACCGCGCCGCTTTCGTGCAAGCGCGCGATTTCTTCTTCCGAGAGGTGCAGCAGCGTCTTCAGGACCGTGTCGGTATGTTCGCCCAGCATCGGCGCCGGCCGCGAAATCGTTCCCACCATATCCGACATCTTGATGGGGTTACCGGGCAGCCGCACTTTGCCGACCTGCGGATGATCGTATTCGACGATCATCTCGCGCTCCTTGACCGGCGGCTCGGCAAAGGCGGCGTCGATATTGTTGACCGGCGCCGCCGGCACGTCGGCGCCGCGCAACCGTTCGAGCCAGTCGGCGGTCGTTCGCGTGCGGAAGATCTGCTCGAGCAGGGGCACCAGCACCTGGCGGTTCTTCACCCGGCTCGGATTGTCGGCAAAGCGCGGATCGCCGGCGAGATCTGGACGCTCAAGCACCGCGCACAGCTTGCGCCAGAAAGCCTCCTGCCGCGTGGCGACGACGATATAGCCGTCCGTGGTAGCAAACGCCTGCCACGGAACCGAATAGTCGTGCGCCGAGCCGGGCGGTTTCGGCACTTCGCCGTTGGTCAGCCACATGGTGCCCATGTAGGTCATCAGGTGGAGCATGGTGTCGAACATCGAGATCTCGACGCGGCGTCCTTTGCCGGTCCGTTCCCGGTCGAACAGCGCCGCCAGAATTCCCTTGCTCGAATAGATTCCGCCGCTGATATCGGCGAGCGGAATGCCGACGCGGACCGGCGGCCGTCCGGGCTCGCCGGTGACGGCCATGTGGCCGCTGATCGCCTGGATATTGAGGTCGAGCGCCGGAAGGTCTTTGTAGGCGCCGGCGCTGCCGAAGCCGGTGACCGAGCATTGGATGATGCGCGGATTGATGCGGCTCAGCGTCGGATAATCGATTTGCAGGCGTTCGAGCACGCCGGGCCTGAAGTTATCGATCACGACATCGGAAATCTTCACCAGGTCATAGAATAGTTGACGCCCTGCCGCGCTCTTGAGGTTGATGACGACGCTCTGCTTGTTGCGATTGAACGTGAGAAACAGTCCGCTCAAGCCCCGGTAAGGCGCAACCGAAGGGATGCGACCAAGGTCGCCCTCCGGCGCCTCGATCTTGATCACTTCGGCCCCGAGGTCCGACAGCACCTGGCTGCCGTAAGTGCCGGCGATGATCTGGCCGAGCTCCAGAATTCTGACGCCCTCGAGCGGATGCGACATCAAGTGCCTTTCTGAAAGCCCAAGCGTTCGATCAAAGCCCCAGTCCCCGCGCGATGATGTTGCGCTGGATCTCCGAAGTGCCCGCTCCGATGACGGCGAGGCGCGAATCGCGGAAGAAGCGCTGCATCGGATATTCCATGCAGTAGCCGTAGCCGCCGAGAATTTGCAGCCCGAGATCGGAGACGGCCTTATAGGCCTCGCCGGTGTAGAGCTTGAGCACCGCCGCATCGCTGCCGCGTCGCTTTGCCCTTCGACATCAGCCAGGCGAAACGGTAAACCAGCATGCGCGAGACATCGAGCATCACCTTCATATCGGCGAGTTTGTGCGAGATCGCCTGGAATTGGCCGATCGGCCGCCCGAACTGTTTGCGGTTTTTCGCGTAATCGAGGGCGATGTCGAACGCCGCAGAGGCCGCGCCGGTGCGGGCGGCGGAAAGGCAAAGTCGCTCGTACCACAGGTAAGAATCAACCGCTTCCCAGCCGCGATCGACTTCGCCCGAGCAAAGCGGAGGCAGGCACCTTCACGCCGCTATAGAAGACCTGCGTGGTGCCGATGGCGCGTTGGCCGAGCGTCTTGATCTTGCGGACCTCTATACCGGGCAGCTTGGTATCGACGAGAAAATTGGTGATGCCTTGCTGCTTCTTGGCGCCGGTCGACGTGCGGGTAATCAGCAAGCAGTAATCGCTGATATCCATGCCCGAGGTGAAAACCTTCTGGCCGTCGATCACATAGCCGCCGTCGACCGCCTTGGCGCGGGTGGTCAGGGCGGCGGCATCGGAGCCGGATTCCGGTTCGCTGAGACCGAAACAGAACGAAAGCTCGCCGCGCGCGATCTTGGGCAGCAATTGCTGCTTTTGCTCCGGCGTTCCGTGCTGCAACACCGCATAGCCGCCGTAGGTGAGCGTGCGGAACAGCCACATCGCCAGCTCTTCGAAGTGCCTGCCGGTTTCTTCCAGTAGAATGGCTAGGTCGATGGCCGACCCGCCGGTGCCGCCAAACTCGACGGGGATCGCCAGGCCGAACCAACCGTGCTTGGCGAGCGCCTGGTAGGCTTCGCGCGGCGGCTGCGCCTCATTATCGCATCGTTCGGCATATTCGGGCGGGCAGACGTGATCGAGCAATTCCTTCGCGTGCTCCCGCAAGGCCTCCTGATCCGGCGAAAAAGAAAAGTCCATTTAGGTCACCGCGGGCGGTCGAGGTTGGCGAGTTCGAGGACGCGCCGGGCGCGCTGGGCCATGGCGTAGTCAACCAGTTTCCCGTCCACGGCGATCGCCGCGGTGCCCGCTTTTTCTGCGGCCGCGAACTCTGACGCCACCTTTTGATAATAGGCGACCTCGACCGCGGGCACGGCATAAGCCCCTTTGACCGGCGCGATCTGCTTGGGATGAATGACGGTGCGGCCGATATAGCCGAGCCGCGCCGACAGGCGAGAATCGGCGATCAGCCCGGCCTCGTCGTTGAGGTCGCTGAACACGCCGTCGAGCGGATGGATATGGCTGCCGGCGGCGCGGGTATCGAGCAGCACCTTGGAGCGGGCGTAGAGCAGCTCGGTGCCCTCGATCGACCAGGAGCAACCGAGATCGCTTTGCAGATCGCCGTCTCTGGCGCTGCCGAAGCAGGTCGCGGCCACGCGCGGCGAGGCCTTGATCAGGTTGAAGCAATTGTAGACGCCCAGCGCATTTTCGATTTGCAGGATGATTGCGACCGCGCCTGGCGTCATGCTGCGTTGCTTTTCCTGGCGTTCGATCGCCGCAGCGGTCTGCTGCACGTCCTGCGACGTTTTCCGCTTTGGACAACAGGACCGCATCGAGGCCGGGCCGCACCACGGCATCGAGATCGTCGAACAGAAGCCCGGTTGTCGCGGCATTCACACGCACATAGATCAACGGCCGTGATGAAGATCCGGCCGCGGCGTCGATGGTCTTGGCAATCAGGACGCGGGCCTCGGCCTTGGACGCCAGCGGCACGGAGTCTTCGAGATCAAGAATGACCGCATCGGCGCCGCTCTCCAGCGCTTTGGTCATCACTCGCTCCTTGATCCCGGGAGCAAACAGCGCGGTGCGCACAGGCTTCATAGACGTCAGTCCCCCGCAGCAGGCTTTTCAAGCGCGATCGCCCGCTTCGGATAACTATAGACTAACTAGTTAGTATAATGCAATATGGCCGGATGATCGAACGTGCGATGACGAAGCCTACCCGCAAACGGCGCACGGCGGCTTTGTCCAAAGAGAAGATCCTCAAGGCCGCCATCACCGAATTCGCCCTCAAGGGGCTGGATGGCGCGCGCGTCGATGAGATCGCGCGGCGCTCGGGCATCAACAAGACCCTGCTCTACCACCACGTCGGCAACAAGGATCGGCTGTTCACGGCCGCGCTCGAGGCTACCTACCAGACCATCCGCGAACGCCAGCGCGACTTCGTGATGCGGCAGATGGAGCCGGAAGCGGGCATACGCGAGCTCGTCCACCTGCTGATGTCGATCTGGGTCGAGCATCCCGAATACGGAAAATTGTTGGCGAGCGAAAACTTTCACGGCGGCAAGCACGTCAAGCGATCAAAACTCATCGGCGAGATGTATCAGCAGCTCGTCGACACCCTGAACGATCTGCTGCAAAGAGGGGTGCAGCAAGGCATTTTTCGGCCGGGCATCGACGCGATCGACCTCTACATCTCCATTTCGAGCCTGTCCGCCTATTACGTCGCTCATCAACACACACTCAATGCGCTATTCCATATCGACGTGATGAAGCCACAACGGCTGCGACAGCGGGAAAATCATATCCTCGATATGATCCTGCGCAATGTCCGGCTCAACCCCGAGGCCCGGCCACATACGACCGAGCGAGTCCCGCAAACCTGACAAACAAATCCATGAACTCTCAAAACAGGCGAGGAATGAAATCATGAAAATCTGGTGGCAGAGCAGCACGCCAATTCACCGGCTGCATGATTATCGCAACACGCTGACCGCGCATCTCGACAGCGTGAAACGTCCGGACACCGAGATTCACATCAACGGCGTCGACAACGGCTCCATGGACCTGCACTACAACGCCATTGTCGCCATGAACAGCTTTGCGCCGGGCGGCGTGCTCAACAAGATGATCCAGGCCGGCGAAAAGGGCTTCGACGCCGTCGCGATCGGCTGCTTTCTCGATCCGGCCATGCAGGAAGCGCGCGAAATGCTGTCGATTCCGGTGTTCGGCCTGGGCGAGACGTCGATGTTGGCGGCCTGCATGTACGGCTACAAGTTTTCCGGCGTCGCCTTCCATGCCAAGCAGTCGCAATACTACGACCGCAAGGCATTCGAGTACGGCTTGAGTTCGCGTCATATTCCGTTCGGCGACCTCGGAATCGATTTCAACGAGGTACAAAACGGCTTCTCCAGCCCGGACCAAATGCGCGAGCGATTCATCAAAGAAGCGCGCCGCTTAGTCGCGCAGGGCGCCGAGGTTATCCTCGCCGCCTGCGCGACCGTCAACGCCATTATCCGCCGGGAGAATCTCAAGGAAGTCGACGGCGCGCTGATCATGGACTGCAATGCCGTCCTGCTCAAAACAACGGAGGCTATGGCGGACCTCAGCAAGAGCATCGGCATGGGCGCCAGCCAACGCTTGCTCTACCAGCGGCCGCAGCGCGCCGCGGTCGACGACTGGAAACGCATCTACAATTTCCGCGCCGAACCGCAACTCAGCGCCTGATCGGTGCTATGCAAAATGGCGGGCGTGAACGAAACGCACGATCCGGCACGTCGGAGTTGGGTCAAAGCAGCCAACGAAATCGGCTGTGATTTTCCCATCCAAAATCTGCCGTTCGGTATATTCCGTGCGCCAGGGCGGGATCCGCGTGGCGGCGTCGCAATCGGCGACATGATTTTCGATTTGAAAGCCGCTTTCGAAGCCGGGCTTTTTCGAGTCGAGGCGCGCGAGGCAGCGCACGCGGCATGTGCGCCGGCGCTCAATGCATTTATGGCGATGCCGCCGCGCCAAATTTCCGCACTGCGGCGCAATCTGTTCGATTTATTGCGCGCCGACGGGCCGGATCGGGAGCGCATGGAAAAACTGGCGCCGGACCTGCTTGTGCCGATGCAACAGGCGACTTGCATGCTACCGACCGTGATCGGCGACTTCACTGATTTTTTTACTTCTATTGATCACGTCTCCCGCGTTGGGCGGATTGTGCGTCCGGACAGTCCACTGCCGCCGGCGTTCAAGCATTTACCCATGGCCTATAACGGGCGAGCCAGTTCGGTCGTGGTGAGTGGCATACCCGTCATCCGGCCACGCGGCCAACGAAGACATAGTGATGGTGAAGTGCTATTCGCACCCACTCGCGCGCTCGATTATGAACTCGAAGCCGGAATTTATATCGGCGCCGGTAATGCGCTGGGAACGTCCATTCCACTACGCGCGGCGCCCGAGCATATTTTCGGATTGTGCCTGCTGAACGATTGGTCGTCGCGCGATATCCAACGTTGGGAAAGTTTCCCGCTCGGTCCGTTCCTCGGCAAGAGTTTCTGCACAACAATCTCGCCCTGGATCGTGACGTCGGAGGCGCTTGCTCCGTTCCGCGTGGCGGCTGTGCCCAGCGCGAAGGATGATCCGGCGCCGCTGGCGTACTTGCAGGACACTGTCGATCAGGTGGCAGGCGGATTTGATATCGGGTTGTTCGCCACGATTCAAACCGCCGAAATGCGTTCACAAGGCGACGCTCCCGTACAGATCACGAGTACCAATCTGAGCACGCTTTACTGGACCGCAGCGCAAATGGTCACGCACCACACCTCCAATGGCTGCAACCTACGGCCGGGCGATCTGCTGGGGACCGGTACGACGTCGGGTCCGACCGACGAAAGCCGCGCCTGTATGCTGGAACTCACGTCCGGCGGTAAAGACCCTATTAGGCTACCGAACGGCGAAACACGAGCCTGGCTCGAAGACGGCGACGAGGTTGCCTTGCACGGTCGCGCCTACCGCAAAGGCTTTGTGCCGATTGGATTTGGCGAGTGCCGTACACGAAATCGAGCCGGCTTCGAGCGAGTGACGGCTGCCGAAGTACGCTTCCCCGATGCATGGCAGCCATCTGCGGTTAACAGTGACCTTCTAGGCAAACTGAAAAGGCGCTACCAATCAGGCCCGCGTGCCGCCAAACAACGCGCCGAAAGAAGAGCGCCAGCACACGCCCGCCCATCGTGGAGGAAACACGACTATGGTCAATCTCGGCATAAGCTCGCAATTTAATCGCCGTGCCGATAAACGGCGGCCGCATTCAACATTATTGAATGCTTGGACGATCCCGATCCTTTTTGTCTGCGCATTGTTCGGCGGGCTCGCTTCGGCGGCCGCGCAGGATAATCCCTTTCCCTCGCGCACGGTGCGCATCGTCGTGGGCTTTCCGCCCGGCGGCGGTGTCGACGCGGTCGCGCGTATGTTTGCCGACAAGATGTCGGGCATTTTCGGCCAGCCGGTGGTGGTCATAAATCATGGCGGTGCTGCCGGCGGCATCGCCGGCAAGCAGATCTCGGCGGAAACGCCGGACGGTTATACCGTCCTCGTCAACTCTAACTCGATGGTCATCTATAGCTTGATGAATCCGAAGACGGGTCTGGTCGTCGAACGCGACTTGCAAGCGGTCGCGAGCGTAGCACCGCAGGCAATTATCATTGTTTCTTCGCCCGAACTGCCGATAAGCTCGTTGAGCGACCTGATAGCATTGGCACGCAAGCGTCCGCTCAATTACGGCACACCCGGTTCTGGATCGATCCCGCATCTGGTGATCGAGCAGCTCCTATCAACTCTGCCGGGCGTAAAGATGCAACACGTGCCGTTCCAGGGTGCCGCGCCTGCGCTGACGGCGGTCATGGCGAACCAAATCGACATTGCATCGGTAACGTTGCCGCCGGCCGCGCCGCTCGTGACCGCCGGCAAAGTCAAGGGCATTGCGGTGACGAGCGCCAAACGCTCCGCCGCTCTGCCACAGGTTCCGACCGCAGCGGAGTCAGGTTTTCCAACGATCGTCGCGACAGCCTGGACCGGCTTCTTCGTGCCGCCAAAGACACCGAAAGCGGTCGTCGATCGGCTTGAACAGACGATCCTCCAGATCGCCGCTATGCCCGATATCAAGCAGAAGCTTACCAAGCTTGGCTTCGAGCCCACCAGCACCCCCGGCGCCCAGTTCCGTAGCGAGCTGTCCTCCGAGATCAAGACGTGGTCGGCCGTGCTCGAAAGGGCAAACCTCGTTCAAAAGTGAGTGCACTTCCGGTTTCCATTTCGCCTTTCAACCCACGCCAGGACGCTCCGCAATGTCCCGCTTTAGCGAATATTCGGGCAAGTACTCAGAAATTAAACTTGAGCGCAGAAACGGCATTCTTCAGATGACTCTGCACACCGGTGGCGCGCCGGTGCGTTGGGGCCCCACCATTCAGGCCGAGCTGGTCGACGCATTCACTCAGATCGGCGCCGACCGCGAAAATCGCGTTATCATTATGACGGGCATCGGCAGTGAATTCAGCGGGCCCCGCGCCGAACCCGGCTATTCTTTCTATCGCGAGGTATCGCATCACATCACGGCCAATCTCTTGGATACGATTCACTGGAACGCTCATAGGGTCATGACGCGCATGCTAGATATCGAAGTGCCGATGATTGCGGTCGTGAATGGGCCTGCGATGAGGCATTCCGAACTGCCGTTGATGTGCGACATCGTGATCGGTGCCGAGGATTGCTCGTTCGAGGATACGGCGCATTTCAAGCTGGCGAGTCAGACCCCGGGCGACGGCATCGGCATCGTCTACACCATGCTGCTAGGCATCAATCGCGCCCGTTATTTCATGCTGACTGGGCAAATTATCGGGGCGAAGGAGGCTATGGAGCTCGGCCTGGTCGCCGAGGTGATGCCGCGCGAGAAACTCCTGCCGCGCGCCTGGGAATTGGCCGAGCAATTAGCGCAGAAGAACGATCTTCTGTTGCGCTATACCCGCATCACACTCATTCAGCCGTTGAAGAAATGGATGGAACAAGAGGTTATGTACCATCTCGCGTTGGAGTCGTTGGCAAAGCTCGACAAGGAAGACGTCATGCCCGATCACAAAGAGATTGAGCAAGGCACCGTTAAGAAATAATCCGTCGCATACAATCGTTGGCCCTTCTCTCAATGCTCTATCTTTATCACAGCACGACCTCGGTCTGCGCGATCAAAGTGCGTTTGACACTCGATGAGAAAGGGCTCGCCTATGATGGCAAGCTGCTCAATCTTCGGGGCGGCGAACAGCATGAGGCGGAATATGTCAAACTTAATCCCAACCACGTAGTGCCGACTCTGATCCACGACGGCAAGGTGATCGTCGAATCAACCTTGATCATCGAATATTTAGACGATGCGTTTTCCGAACCGCCGCTGATGCCAGCTGATCCTTACTCACGCGCCATCGCGCGGCTGTGGATGAAAAAGGTCGATGATTATTTGCATGCGGCCTGCTCGACGCTGACTTTCGCCATTATATTTCCGCCGGTTTTCGCTAAGAAAACCCAGGCGGAGCGCGATGCTTATTTCGCGGCAATGCCAAACCCCGCCTACCGTGAGCGGCAACAGCTTTCGGTCGAACAGGGCCTCGACGCGCCGCACGTCCCGGCCGCGGCGCGCGCTTACGACAAATATATCGGCGAGATGGAAACCGCGCTCGCGGTCTCGCCCTATCTCGCGGGCCCGAGTTATTCGCTCGCCGATGCGGCGGCGACACCATATATCTTCCGCGCCGAGGCACTGGGGTTCGACAGATTTTGGGTCGGCAAGCGCCCGGGTGTCGAAGGCTGGTGCGCCCGCATTCGTGAAAGGCCGAGCTTCGCGCGCGCTATCGACTCTTGGTTTACCGACGTCGACCGCGCGCGCTACGCCGCTATCAACGAAGCACCCTATTCAAAAATTGCCAGGATTCTGGGTGATGAGATCGATTACTGAAAGACTTTCGTCGGTTGCTAGTCTAATTTCGTTCGTCCGCTATTCAAACAGAGAACTTACTTTGCTCAAGACCTCGTCAATGATGTGATTAGGAACCGTCTCAAGTTTTCTCGCGCCCCTTGCGCGCAGATCTAGAGAACGTAACTGATCGCAGCGCACAACTCCAATCGTCTGCGTACCAGCACCCATGAGCGATACGGCAAAGCCTGCGGTGCGGACGAAACTCCCTCCGGTTGTGATTGGCAAAGCGATTGGAACGCCGGTTAAGCGATTAAATTTGGCTGGCGATACAATGAGCACCGGCCGCTTGCCCTGTTGCTCGTGACCAGTGGATGGATCGAGCGAGACGAGATAAATGTCGCCGCGTTCCATCAGATGATCTCGTGGCCAACCCGCCGGCTATTCTGCCAAATGCGATCCTCGCGCGAGCGTCGCGCCGCCGGATTACATTGCGCCAGCAGTTCGTCGAGCGAATAGCGTCGTCGCTTGTGCGGATCCACGACGAGCTTCCCCGCTTTCACCGATAGTCCGACGGATGCATCCGGTGCGAGCTCAAGAGCATCAAGCATGGCCTTGGGGATGGCGAGCATGACCGACCCCCCGACTTTGCGTAGCCTTACAGCATTCGGCATAACGTCATCCCCTTAATGTTATATTTTAATATAACATTTGTGGGTGATATAGCAAGCAATCGCGGACCATCCGTAAGCGAGACCTGCACGAACGACGGTCCATCGAGCACCAATGGCACCTATGTGTATGGCATCAACGATGCGGGCCAGATTGTCGGGTTTTCCTATGACAGCGGCGACACGGCGTACGGCTTTATCTATAGTGGCGGCATCTACACCACGCTCGATGATCCATTCAACTGTCCGACATCAGCGCCTGTGAGACAGATTTAACGGCTTGAGGAACGGAGGATTTCTGGCTCATCGTAACCATCAAGAAGTGGAGATGAGACAGAAATCCGTGCACCCTGAATCGCCGTCTGAGCGGATCGTGAAGACCATCCGCTGGGCAACCCGCAAGCGCCATTCGTCGGAAGAGAAGATCCGGATCGTTTGGCAAATCGGAGGCAACGCACCCTACCGAACAAGAACAAGACGCTGCTGTCTCACCTTGATTGTCGCGCGGCAGCTGATTGTGCGGCCCGCCATCTAGCGCTTATGCGACGGCATACCCCGGGACCGCCGCCGTTCTCGTCGATGAATTCGACCCAACCGCACTCGGGCATGCCTGTCGTGTTGCTAAGCCGAGGACGCCTACGAGCTATTGCGCTCGGTCTATTCCAACTCACTTCTAAGCTCGAATCCAGCGCAGTTTGGCAATGCGGGGATCACCAGCAAAGCTCTTGCGATCGAACGTGGCACCGGATTTCGGTGCCTCGCAGATCGCTTGGGCCCCGGCTTCGCTGAGGCGAATGTGCCACGTCTGCTGATTGATCGGCTTCGGATTAGCGAAAGCGTGGCAAGTGAATAGCGCGAGGTTTATTCCCTGAGCGGGATCGCGAATCGACGCGTAGCGGATAACCTCGATCTTGGCCGCGCGCGCAGCATCGGCGAACGCCTGGCAGTGGCTGTAATCGGTTACGTGCATCCAGAGTGTTCTGTCGGCGCCATATTTGCCCTTGGTCAGGTCGACCGCCTTCTTGGTTGCGTATTCAGCTGAGAATGCCGAGTACTCGGCGGGGTTCGAGGGCCAGGGCGTGTCGGGTGACTCGGCGAAGAACAGTAAGCGATAGAACGCCATCTCGGCGACGGCCGTCTGCGGCGTTTCCGATGCGTAAAAGACGCCCTCCGTCATTCCCGCTCGCCGGAATCTTGATCCGATTGGGTAGACGGCACCATAGCGAAACGGCGTCGACAACAAGTAATGCAAACCGCGGCACTCGGGCGGCAGTGGCGGCTTGGTCGCCTCGATGAGGTCTTCGAGGACCTTCTGCTCATCGACTGTGTCCAGGAGTTTCAGCGTCGAGACATGATGTCGCGCCTCGACCAGCCGCCAACAGATGCCCGCGAGCGACCGAGCGTCAGACGACAGCGCGGCGGGCGTCCAGGTACTGGATGACATTCATGAGTCCGGGAACGGTCTGGATGAGAGTAAGCGGCTCGGCATCGAGCACGGTGTTCCGGTTCTTGAGCCACGAGCCTGCAACCGCATCGTCGCCGCCAACAATGGCATCGAGCGAACGGTAGAGGCGCACGAACAAGACCGCGAGCTCGAACGGCTTCTGTCCGCGTTGGAGCAGGTAATCGCCGCTGCGCATTCTGGAAACGGTTGCCTCCGATACGCCGATCACAGTCGCGAGCAGCTTGTTGGTCAAGCCGAGCTGGATTGCGGCCTTGAGCGTCGCCTTGGTGAGGACGGCGGCCTGGTCGGCCGTGGCTGTCGGGCGAAGTTTGGTTGGTGGCATGGGAGCCTCCATTTCTGTAGCAATAATATACTAATATAATTGCTAAGGAAATAGAAATTGGAGGGCGGGGTTCCAGTTCCCTTTTTAAGGGTAGATCCGGCGGGATCCGGCGCTAGGTGACTGATTGCATGGCCCGCCATCTATCACTTGGCGGGCTTCGCCCGCTGGCGTTTGCGGAGGCGCAATCCGGGGCCACCGCCGTTCTCGTCGATGAATTCGATGCCGGCCAACTCCAAGGCGCTCCGAACCGCATAGTGCCGAAGATGGAAAAAAGCCAGATCGCGCGAAATCGGCCCTGGGTTTAAATTGTCAATTGGCAAGTGACAGTTGACATATATAATAACGATCATGATCCAGTCGTTTAAACATCGCGGGCGCAAAGCCCTTTATGACGGGAGAACGGCAAGAAGGGTGGCGCCCGCGCATGTTGAAAAACTTCGCGACATCCTTACGGTATTGGACCACAGCCGTGGACCGGATGATATGATCATTCCTGGTTTCCGGCTGCATCCGCTCAAGGGAAGCCTCGCTGGTTTTTGGGCTGTCTCGGTTTCCGGGAATTGGCGCGTAACATTCCGCTTCGACAGCGGTCATACAGTGGATGTCGATTATATAGATTATCACTAGAAAGGAAGAAGCTTATGGCTATGCGCAATCCACCGCACCCCGGCGGCATCGTTCGTCGTCAATGTCTCGAGCCGCTCGACCTGTCCGTCACCGAGGCGGCTAAAGGACTAGGCGTGACGCGTCAGGCACTATCCGATCTGGTCAATGGCAAAGCTGGGATTTCCACTGATATGGCAATTCGTCTTTCGAAGGCATTCGGTTCAAGTCCGGAGACGTGGCTCGGAATGCAAATGGCGTATGATCTATGGCAGGCGCGTGAGCACGTACGTTCGTTAAAGGTTCGGCATTTTAAAGCTGCCTAGCGAGCCACAGGCAACTAAGTCTCATTTTTGGTTTGCTAGACTTGCAGCGCGCGAGACTGAATGATCCGATAGGCGCTGCTTTAGACACGGCGGCCTATTCATAGTCCGTTAGCTCATGCCGCATTTTGAGCTAAATTTAAGGTCGGTGGTTTGGTGTGCCTATCGACCCAGATCCGCACCGCGGATGCTAAGTGTCCGTCTCGAAAGTTGTTGAATCAAATGAATCACTTGTGTTTCACACATCGGCTGCCTGTGAGGAGGGTTGCCGATGTGGACGAGCAAGAACCGGGCGCGCTACAAGCGCGATCATTTGCGATATCCGAGCGATGTGACGGACGAAGAATGGGCGCATGTCGGGCCGCTCATTCCTCCGGCGAAGCGCGGGGGCCGCAAGCGCGAAGTGGACGCGCGGGATGTCGTCGACGGCATCATGTACGTGCTGAGCACGGGATGCCAATGGCGCTACATCCCCAAAGACTTGCCGCCGCGCAGCACCGTGTATCGGTACTTCTGTCTGTGGGGGTACGACGGCACGCTGGATCGCATCCACTACGCGCTTTACGAGAAGTGTCGCGAGCAGGCGGGACGCGAAGCCAGTCCCACCGCCGCCATCATCGACAGCCAGAGTGTGAAAAGCGCCGAAAAAGGCGGCCCCTGCATCGATCCGCCCGGGTTCGACGCGGGCAAGCTCATCAAGGGCAAGAAGCGGCATATCCTGGTAGATACACAGGGTCTGTTGCTGCACGCGATTGTTCATCCGGCCGATATTCAGGATCGCGACGGCGGCATCGTGCTGCTGTCCACGCTTTTCGGCCTTTTTCCTTTCCTGAAAAGGCTCTTTGCCGACAGCGCCTATGCGGGGCCTGTCTTTCATGCGGCGCTGGCCAAGATTCGAACGCAACTCGAAACCGAAATCGTCAAGCGTTCCGATTGCGCCAAAGGCTTCGTCGTTCTGCCGCGCCGATGGATCGTCGAACGTACAATCGCTTGGCTCAACCGTTGCCGCCGACTGGCCAAGGATTGGGAAAATCTCAACCTCAGCGGCCTGATCTTCCTGCGCCTCGCATCCATTCGCCTCATGCTCCGAAAACTCTGTAATCCTTGATGAACTTATGGGACGGACTCTGACATTACAGTTGCATTTTATATTGACTTCTGAATCCATGTGCCACCATGATTCGGAGGATCATGGATGGCGGGAGCATCGATCGAGACGACGCTGGAGCTTTGGGCATCATCGCTGCGGGATGTTAAGGGGCGGATACATACGTTGTTCGGTCAGAAGCGTGTGGCGGCCTCGGCGGGACAGTTTCTCGACGGGCTTCTGGGGAACGAACCGCGCAAGACCGGCTGGATGCGCGCGGAAGCGGCGGGCGATCCCGGGCCGTGGCGTCAACAGGCGATCCTGGGCCGCGGGCGGTGGGACGCGGATGCCTTGCGCGACATCGTGCGCGATTACGCGCTGGAAACGCTGGCTGATAAAGATGCGGTTCTGATCATCGACGAGACCGGTTTTTTGAAGCAGGGCAAGGCGTCGTGCGGAGTTGCACGTCAGTACACAGGCTCGGCGGGCAAGATCACCAATTGTCAGATCGGCGTCTTCGCCTGCTATGTGTCGCGTCACGGTCACGCCTTCATCGATCGGGCGCTTTATCTGCCGAAGGAATGGACGGACGATCGCGCACGCCTGAAGGCGGCGCATGTGCCGAAGACTGTGGGCTTTGCGACGAAGCCTCAAATCGCGCGCCGGATAATTGCGCGCGCGATCGCGGCCAAGGTGCCGTTCTCGTTCGTCGCGGCAGACAGCGTGTATGGTACCGGGGACATCGAGACCACCCTGCGCAAGGCCGGCAAGGGATATGTCCTGGGCGTCGCCTGCAACCACGTGTTCCACTCCTGGGGCAAGAAGCAGATGGTGGGCGGCACCGCCGCCAAGATCGCGCAAACTCTTCCCAAAAACACCTGGCGGCGCCTGTCGGCGGGCGAAGGAACCAAGGGTCCGCGCCTGCATGACTGGGCCTATGTCGAACTGGCCGATCTCGATGCCGTCCAATACAACAGCGCCCTCACGGGGGAATGGACGCGAGGTCTGTTGATCCGCCGCAACATCGCCGACGGCGAACTCGCCTTCTTCTCCACGTGGTGCCCCAATGGCACGCCCATGGAAAAGCTGGTATCGGTCGAAGGTTGCCGCTGGGCCATCGAGGACAGTTTTGAAGCCACCAAGAACGAACTCGGCCTCGATCACAACGAAACGCGCTCCTGGCATGGCTGGCACCGCCATGTCTCGTTGGTCATGCTCGCCTTCGCCATGATGGCCGTCATCCGCCACCAGGCAAATGTCACGGCGCCCAAAAAAACGCTGCCGCGCCTGCGGACCAAACATTCCTGATCCGCTGGTCGATCCAGGAAATCCGCCGCATCGCCATCAAGCTCGCACAACGGCGCATCCAGCCCGCCAACGTCATCGCATGGTCGCTCTGGCGGCGCGCACACCAAGCCGAAGCGCGGCGCGCACACCTCAAAAAGAAAGTGCAACTGTAATGCTAAGCGACGAGCTGTGATTCTGCGGCCTGCGTTTCCAGCCGCGCGCGGATGGCCTCCCCAGTCATCGGACGGCCGAACAAATAACCCTGGCCTTCGTGGCAGCCGTGCGCCATCGCGAGCTTCATCTGCTCCTCGGTTTCGATGCCCTCAGTGACCACGATCTTGTCGAGGCCGACACCCAAACGTACGACAGCACCAATGATCGCTTTGACATCGCGTTCGTCGCCACCGGCTTCGTCGCCGATGCCGCTGATGAACGACTGGTCGATTTTGATTTTGTGGAACGGAAACTTGCACAAATAATTGAGCGGGGAATAGCCAGTGCCGAAGTCGTCGAGCGACAGGCCAACGCCGAGATTGTTGAGCTGCTGCATGGTCGCCAGCGTCCAGTCGTTGTCATGGAGCAGCAGCCGTTCGGTCACTTCGAGCTCCAGCCGTTGCGGCGAGAGCCCCGAGTCCGCGAGGGCCAATGCGACCCGTAAAACCAGACCGCGATTTCTGGCCTCGCGCGGCGACAGGTTGACGGCGACCTTGACCTTGTCCGGCCAGTTGGCCGCCTCGGCGCAGGCGCGCTGTAGGCCCCACTCGCCGAGCGCGACGATCAGGCCGGTCTCCTCCGCCACGGGAATGAAAATCGACGGCGGCACTTCCCCGCGCACCGGATGCGTCCAACGCATCAGCGCCTCACAGGTGGTGATGCGGCCGGTGTGCAGATCGACCAGCGGCTGATAGTTGAGCGTGAACTGCTGCAAGGCGAGCGCTTCGCGCAGGTCGAGTTCGAGGGCACGGCGCTCCTTTACCGTCTGCTCCATATCCGTGGCAAAGAAACGGTGGCCGCCGCCGCCGTTTTTGGCGGCGTAAAGCGCCATGTCCGCCTTCTTCAGGAGCTCGTCAGCATTGGCGCCGTCGGCCGGCGCGATGGCGATGCCGATCGAGGCGCTGATGTCGATGCGGTGGCCGTCAATCTCGAACCGCTCCTTGAGCGTGCGCGCGATGCGCTTGGCCAGCCACTCGGCGTCCTGCCGGAGCTCGGTGACCGTCTGCAGCATGACGAATTCATCTCCGCCAATGCGCGCGATCATGTCACCTGCCTTGATCTCGGCGTTGAGCCGAAATGCGACTTCCTTAAGTAGCTTGTCGCCCATCGGATGGCCGAGCGTGTCATTGATCGCCTTGAAGCGGTCGAGGTCGATCAAGTGGATGGCGAGCCGGCTCTGCCGTTCGTGTATGGTCGCCAGCATAGCGTTGATGCGCTCGCGAAACTGCGGGCGGTTGGCTAGGCCCGTGAGTTCATCGCACTTGGCGAGATGCGTGATGCGCTCCTGCGCACGTTTGCGCTCGGTCACGTCCTCGAGGATGACCACGGAGCCGCCATCGGCCATCATGCGGCGCGATACCGCGATGGTGTTATTACCGTCGAGCGAGATTTCAAACCGGCCAAATTTGTCTCCCGCCAGTCCACGCACCACATCAGAAATAATCTGCTTGAAGCCCTTGGCCCGGTGATTGCGGGCGCGGATGCAGTGGCGGGCGAGTTGCGAAATGCGCATGCCGACGCGCACCGGGACGTTCTGCAGGTGCACGAGCTCGAGGAACCGTTCGTTCCACACCTGCACGCGGTTGAACGCGTCGAGCATGCACAGGCCGTGCGACATGTTGTTAAGTGCGATGTCAAAGCGGTTTGCCTGCTCCTGGAAGCGAGCCGCCAGTGCCGATTCCTTGCGTGTCATGATCAGCGCCTGGATGATGACGTCGCGGATGTTGAGCGTGATGTTTATCATGCCATAGACAAACAACAGCATCACGAAGCCGAGCGATTGGTGCACCCAGTCGGGGCAAATGAGCAGTGCCACCGCCATCGGCAGCGCGCATAATGTCAATTGCCCAACGGCAATGAAAGGCCGTGCGGCGTTGCGGCTCGAAACCGCCGCCGCGTAACCGGTCGCCGTGGCGGTGACCGCCATCTGCACCGAGGTGTCCGTCGTTTGCGTGATCGAAAAACAGCACAGCAGGCCGAGGAGCATGGAAAAACCCCAGGCGCCGCATTTGAAGACGCGTTCCCACAGCTGGGTGGCCGCAGCCCGCTCGCTCTTCGTGTATTTCCGATAGACCAATACGGAGACAACGCGCAGCATGCCAACTGCAAGAATCGCGATCGAATTGACTAGAATCCAAGCATTACTGACACGCAAGGCGGCCACGCCGCCGATGATCGAGCAGGCGACCGCACCGACGAGCAGTGAGGCGAGAGGCGCAAATAACGAATCGATCAGCGCGGCACGGATATCGGTCGGAAGCCCTGCATCCGCCTTGCGGGTCTCAATCAGCTTCTTGAGCAACACAATACCTGCGCGGTTATTTCAAACAGTCATGATAATACCTACTGCTGGTCAACCGAACGAAACCGCTCGGTCTATCTCGCGTGCTGCTGAATGTTATGTTTCCGGCCAGCCCACACTTTTATTAAATTGATTGACGTCGATGAGGATAACACCTCGATCATCATCGTGGCGGTCGGCAATCGCAAGGAAATCTACGACTGAGAGGACAAGCACCATGAATGTGCGTTTTAAGAAGACCGATAAAGGCGAGATCGCTATCCTCCCTCGCAAGGAATATGAGGCACTGGCCGCCAAGGCTGCTGAAGCCGATGAGGATATCAAAAGTGCGCGGCTTGTCGCGCGCGCGCGAAAGGAGATCAGAGCCGGCGCTCCGCTTATTCCGAAGACGATCGTCGACCGCATCGCCAATGGCGAAAACGCGCTACGCGTTTTGCGCGAGTGGCGCAAGATGACACAGCTCTATCTTTCGTCCAAGACTGATATCGGACAGGGTTATATCTCTGACCTAGAAAGCGGACGGAGAAAGGGGACAACAACAGCACTGAAGAAGATCGCAGTCGCCATGAACGTGCCACTTGACCTTTTAGTCTGAAATCTGGCGACTTCGTCGCGCAACCGGCATAGAGACCACCCTTTTCGACTCTGTGACCGTAGAACCTGAGAAGGTCGAACATGGGTGTTCACGCCCAATCCTTGTCGAGGCAGCCAATAACCTGGCACGGTCGAAAATGGATCTTTACGCCCGATTTCGTGCCTTGGCGCTTTTCGGACGCCGGCCGCCCGTGCGCATTGATGGTTTCGCTGTTCTGGCGTCCGAAAACCTGCACAAGAGCCGACATTGCGGGCTTGGTTTGAAAATGAAAGAGGCCGCCAATTGAGCCGAAATAGAAGGAGCTCCGGCCGGTTTGTTCCATCGGCCGGAACTCTCAATTGCGCGACGCAAAACTAGAAACGCCCAATCATCTTGGGTCTGCTTACATATTAAAGACTAAAGAGGCCGCTAAATGAGGCGCAGCCTTTGCTTGTCCTCAGGCGTGTGGAGCTCGGCCGCGTCGCCGCGCTCGTTTACATTCCCATAGCCTTCTTACGCTTGTCGCACTCGCTCCAATATTGCGGCCACTTCATTCCTGCGGCCACTTTGCCGGCCGCCTTGTCCGCCTTCCAATCCTTGCCGCAGGCGCGTTCACGCGCGTATTCGGCTTGACGTGCGTCCTTCGGCTTGGCCATCGTCGTGGTGGTTGCAGGCGGCGTAGAGTGGGAAGCCTTGGGTGCCGGCGCGGCAGCGGGAGCGGATGTCGGCTGCGCAGTGCCGCCTTCGGCGCGGCATTTTTCCACGTAGGCTTTTTCAGTAATCTTATTGGCTTGGTTGGCCGCCTTATTCGCCTGCCATTCTTCTTGGCAAGCCTTTGCCGTTTTCTTTTGAGCTAACGCAGGCGCGGTAGAAACAGCCATGATTGATAAAATCACGGCAGAAAATGTAATAAACATTGCACGTAGTTTCATTTTCAAGCTCCAATTTGCTGTATTGACAGAAGCATCATCATGTTTAGCGATGATGCTTCCTGAGGTAATCATGGAGTGACTTGCAGCGCTTGCGCTTTAGCAGCGTGTGCAAGTGCATATCGGCGCGATATCCCTTCGCGAAGCCAGGGCCGTATGTTTTGCGTAAAGTACCAACGCGCGTCCTGCCACTCTTGTGACGAATTTCGCCACCCTTGTCGCGACGCCGATGATCAAGGCCCATCCGAGCACCTTTTCTAGCCATTGAATTCACTCCCTCTAGAATGGATCTTTACGCCATCTTGTTCTTGATGAGCCCCACGACGCCCGTCAGAACTGCCCCGGCAACGCCGCCGCCGACCGCCTGACCGACAAGAGAGCCGATATCAACACTACCCGTCGCATTAGCTAACATCGGTAGCAGCGCGGTCAGTATTTGGCCACCGACACCGCCACCGATTGCACCGGCTATCGTGTTACCTGCCGTGCCAAGACTGACGTCCTTCGCCGCCCCACCGATGGCATTGCCACCAATTGCACCGGCAACAATCTGGATGATGAGATTGATAATCATACCCGACATAAAGCCTCCCTAGGCCCCAACGAAAATAGGCACGGCGTGGGCCGTTGAGCCGGCCTATTCCTACTTTACCCGACTTCTACGACACTGTCCCCGGGGAGCGCTTATCCGTGTCATCCGGTTATGTAGTTGCATCTATAGTGTCCGCTTTGGGTCTTGGCCGTGTAAAAACGGTTTGGCTGAAGGATTGAGGTCTGGCTCACCCGGCGCAGTGGCCATGGGCAATGATTTTCCTGAGTTGGCGTGGGCGCTTTCAACCACACACCCACACGTAACCGATGGGAGACACCCGCCAGCAACTGCCGACGCCATAGGTCGGGTAGGATCGAGGCGCGGACCGGGCTTCGAATGATGCCGACGTTTCCTCGATCCCCCCTATCATTCCGTACGGCGGGTTTTCCCCAGTACGGCTGGAAGGCTGGCGTATCAAGCAAGACCTTCCCGGCACGTCACTCAGCTTAAGCCTGCTCCCGGCATGCGCTGGCCGACGACCGGTTTGTCTTCGCCCTTCGTGCACCTCGTGATCACTGCATTGTTCCCGCTCTGAGTCGGGAGACAGGGATTCGATAATGCACCGCCGTGGTGGGTGACTACCCCACCGCCCCAGAGGCCCTCGCTCGGGTCCGGGTTATAGTGTCCCGGTCCGTCATCACTTACTCGGCCTCATCCGCCCCACTCGCAGGCACATCACATTTTCACTGCATGGCGGCTTATACGCGATGCCTTCGCTGTGCGGGAGCGCCGAGGCGACCCGCAAGTGGTTCCGGGCTTTTACTGCACATTCCTTCCTGACATGCCGCCCTCTCCGACCCCGGGGAGTTGGCTCTATCCATTTGGGTGAAGTACACTGGTATGAAGCATCCGGAATTGGACGCAAGTAATTCAAGATCAAACGGCTCCTTTGAGGTTAGGCTATGTCAAATCCGCTATCTAAGCAGTCCGTCGTTTGCGTACGGAATGAGGGCTATCCCGCATCACTTGAGAAACGGAAGATTTACGTAGCGCTTCGCGACCCGACTGCGGAGAAGCACGGTCAGCTGCGGGTTATCGATAAATCGGGTGATGATTACCTTTATCCAAAAGAATTCTTCCGCTCGATCGCATTGTCAGATTCCATTAAGAAGGCAGTGCTGGCTGCTGCTTGATCAAGCGGGGTCGCCTGTTCCAATTTGGTCCCGCAGCGCGCGCGTTCAAATGCACTAATTTCCTTGGCCAGTCGTGGTCCCTTGCGCAGCCTCCGGCATCTGGCCCCGCTGGCTAATGCATTTCTGATAATAAGCGCGCTGCGCAGCTGCACTGCCAGTTGCACCGTATAGCTCAGTGGGATGCGCCTTGATCATAAGCGACCGGCACTTCTTCGCGAGGTCGACGCTAATTTGTGCATGTACCGGCGCCGCGGCCGTAAAACAGAGCACTAGCGCAAGAACGAACCAACCCTTGCTCAAGAAATCTCTCATATGAGCCTCCATCGGGTACTTTATGTAAACACGGCGCGGGAACTTTGGTTCCTACCGCGTTGGCCCGAATAGGGGGCTGTTTTGCCAGATGACGCTTACGGAAACGGACCCCCGGGCCGCCGCCATTCTCGTCGGTGAAGTCGACGCCGGCCAACTCCAAGGCGCACCATAACTCGTATGAGCCCAGGAAGCTTCTAACGCTTTCTCGAGGGCCGTTTGGATGCTCATCAGGGTCGAGACGTAGCCAATTACTCCCACCACCACGGCGTTCACGGTCAATGGCAGAGGCTTCGTGGCGAAAAGCTGGCGCCGCGCATTTGATTTACATTCGAATAATTCATTTCACGGTCGAGCGAGGGAACTGTGGTTCCCTCGCCACGATATTGCCCGCATGCGAGCCGCAAATTTGTCCCGATTTGATACCACTCAAGATGTGCACGAAGGGGATTCTCCTTTACCACCAATCTGTCGCGGCGCGCGTGGCGTCGGCCCGCGCGAGTTCGAGGACCGGGCGTAATGCGGCATCTGTTTGTCCCTGCCTGCTGCCTAGGTTTGTTGACCGGCGGCGGCGTGGTCGGACCGGAGGTTTCGCTGGCTAAGCTGCCAGACCCAATCGTGCAGCGGGCCGCACCCGTCGACATCGGTGCTGACATCGACATCGATATTGACGTGGCAAAGCCGGCACCGAACAAGAGCGCGCAGATGCAGGCCGACCGTGCTGCGGCCGACGCCTCGACCGGTTACGCCGACCAGTACGAAATTCCCGATCCGATCGCCGAATCCGTACCGGCGCGCCCGCGGTCGCTCAAGCCGATCGTGAAGCCAATCATCCGGCGCTCGCTCGGCGAGATCTGCGACACGCTCATCGACGCGGCGCAACGCAATAATCTGCCCGCACCGTTCTTCATCCGGCTGCTGTTCCAGGAAAGCGGTTTCCGATCGGGCGTCGTGAGCTCGGCCGGCGCCGAGGGCGTCGCGCAATTCATGCCGGAGACGGCGGCAAGCCGCGGCCTCGACAATCCGTTCGATCCCGTGCAGGCGATCACCGCCGCCGCCGGCCTCTTACGCGATCTCGCGCACCGCTTCGGCAATCTCGGCCTCGCCGCCGCCGCCTACAACGCCGGGCCGAGACGCGTCCACGATTGGCTGGCGCAGAAGGGCAAGCTGCCGCAGGAGACGCAGGACTACGTCAAGACCATCACCGGCAGGCGGCCGGAAGGCTGGACCATCGGCGAGGCCGGCAGCCCGGCGATCAAGCTGCAACGCCACGCGCCTTGCCAGGAGACCGCCGGCCTGCTCGCCTGGGACGGCCCCGACCGCATCCCGCTGCCGCCGATGCGCGCCGATGCGCGGAAAGCGCCGCCGCCGCCCACCGCACACGACGATGCAAAGACCGCCAAGCTCGTGCACGACAAGAGCGGCAAGCACGTAACGGCAACGGCCGACGCGAATAAGGCTCCGGTCAAAGGCAACGCTCCGGCGAAAGAGGCCGTCGCGGAAAAAGCCGCTGCCAAGCACGTTCATCACGCCTCGACGCAGCTCGCCGCCCATAAAGCGAAGCGCCCGCGCGAGCACCTGACCGAGCGCTGACCCATCGGAGCTATCGGCTGCATAGTTAAACCCCGCTGATTAGGCGGGGCTTAGAATTTCTAATCGGCTTCTGCGATTATTTCACCTTGATGTTTTCTGCCGCTTCCTTACCCTTGTTCATTACGACCTCATATTCAACTACAGCGCCCTCATTGAGCGTGCTCAAGCCCGCCCGCTCCACGGCTGAAATATGTACGAACACATCTTTGCCTCCGCTCTGCGGCTGGATAAAGCCATAGCCCTTCGTCGGATTGAACCACTTCACGGTACCTGTTGCCACAACCACTCTCCACTGTTCACACCACGGCCCAACCATCATACGGCAGAGCGCTGACACCGGATACGGCTCTAAATAGAAAAAAGGGCGCGGACCCGAAGATGATCGCAACTGCGACCGAGACACCACGCGGCAAGCGTGCGCACTCCGTTGGCCCGGATGCTGCCGAGTGTCATGGGCAGAGTTGTATGATGCATTGTGGTTGTCGACCGCATATCGTTTACTGGAACCGGCATGATGGCCCTTAGTGCCGATTCCGACGAGAAGCACGAGCCCGCGGGTGACATCGATACCGTAGCTGTGGACAGCCTGAAAGCTCTTGACCCCAACCGGCCGATTAGAGAAGCGGACATTCTTTGCTACGGGTGGATGTGTGGCCTTATAAGATACATGGCTTTGGAAATTACTTCCGATAAGAACTCTTTATCGGGGAACCCATATTGGCAAACGCGCCAAATAAGGGGTTTCTCCTTTAATAATATTGCCTCCTAAGTGATCTGAAGCAACCTGCCATCAGCAGCTTTTGTTTTTGCCAACAAGCAAATTGATCTTTTGCATCAGTCGATCAAATTCGATGGGTTTAGTGTCGAACTCGTCGCAGCCTGCCGCCAGTGCCTTTTCACGTGATCCCGCCATAGCATGTGCGGTCAAAGCGATAATTGGAATTTTCCGTGTCCTCTGATCAGCCTTGAGTCGGCGAGTTGCTTGCCAGCCATCCACGATGGGTAGATCGAGATCCATCAGGATGACATCGGGTATTTCAGCCAGTGCAATTTGGCATCCGACTTCACCGTCCACGGCAACCAACACCTCAAACCCCTCGAGCATCTCAAAGCGCATTTTTAGCATGTAAACGTTGTCGTCGTTATCTTCGATATACAGTACTTTGGTCACGAGGTCGCCTCCGATGCCACCTGTGACCGGCGCGTCTCCGTAACCAGGCGCCTTACAATTTCCACGAGTTGAGCGGGGTCAAAAGAATCCTTCAACAGGATACTCTCGACACCGGAATTGAGCCGTTCGCGGTCCGCGGTCGTGAGATCTAGCGCAGTTATCACGATTACGGGAATTTTTCTCCACCCCGGCCTCGCCTGCAGCGCAGCAATGAATTGAAATCCGTCCATTTCCGGCATCATAAGATCGAGCAGGATAATGTCCGGTGGATCTTTCGCAATCTTATCGAGCGCCACGAGGCCGTTTTCAGCCTCCGTAGCCTGCCAGTGCTCTGGCGCCAGCCACGAACGTATCCATTCGCGCTGCATTGGATCGTCCTCGACCACAAGCACACGCGTACGCCGGGCGCGCGTCTGAAAAGGTAGCAACAGTGCGATCAGCCGGTTACGATCGATCGGCTTTGTCAAATATCCGGCCGCGCCGAGGGCTATGCCTCTGCGGTCTGGATCAGTGATCGTCGCCATGACAACTGGAATGTTGGAGAAGTCTAGGGTTGCCCCGTAACGCCGCCAAAACGGTCCACCCATCGATATCCGGCATTAGAACGTCGAGCGTGATTGCGATTGGGTGCAGTTCCTCGGCACGCTTCAATCCTTCCCGCCCACCGGCAGCGGTAACGACCGAGAGCCCCCCTTCCCGCAAATAATTTGCGATCAGTTCGCGCGCGGTCGGATCGTCATCGATCACAAGTACGCAATCGCCAACAGGAACATTTTGTTCCGTTATGCCGGCTGCCTGATCCGATGCACCTGTTGCGATCTCCGGGCCCGCCGGCAGGCGAACGGTAAACGTCGATCCTTTTCCGCTTTCGCTCGTGACAGTTACGTCGCCGCCCATCATGGTGCAAAGCTTACGCGTGATCGCCAAACCAAGGCCGGTGCCGCCAAATCGGCGCGCCGTAGATTGATCGGCTTGGACGAACTCTTCAAACAGTTTATTCATCTGCTCCGACGTCATGCCAATGCCGGAATCGGCGACCAAGAAATTGATCCATTTGCGCCCGTCAGCCGAAGCAGTTGTCACACGCAAGGAAACGTCTCCGCCTTTCGTAAACTTGCACGCGTTACTCAAAAGATTGAGCAGTATCTGCTTCAAGCGTAGCGCGTCCACGATAATTGAGCCGATATCAGCCGGACATTCGACATTAAGCCGGTTCTTATTCTGCTCTGCTAAAGATCGTGCGGTACCGACGACCTCGTCGACTAGCACGGCGATGTTGACAGTATCCGGATTGATGTCGAGCTTTCCCGCCTCGATTTTTGATAGATCGAGGACTTGATTGATAAGATCGAGCAGATGCTTTCCGGCGCGATGAACGCGCCGAAGTGGTTCAACGGCTTTTTCTGTCCCAAATCTCTCAGAATTGCTGACCATCATGTCGGTCAGCCCAATGATGGCATTTAGCGGCGTGCGTAGCTCGTGGCTCATGTTTGCGAGGAAACTTGACTTGGTTCGGCTCATCGCTTCAGCCTGATCACGCGCCGCGGTGATCGTCTCTTCATAACGTTTGCGCTCGGTGATATCAGAGTAGATGACGACAATGCCTCCTTCCGGCAACGGGTTGTGTCGGATTTCAAGGACGGTGCCGTCTGGACGGGTGCGTTCAAACGTATGACGTTGAACCGCTTTTGCCGTGAATCTCTGGACTTCAGCATCGACATCAACGGTGCCGTATTCGCCCCGCTGCGCAAGAAAGCGAATGAAATCAGAAAAATTCGGCTTATTCGCGAGAAACAACTCGGGCAATTTCAGCAGATCCAAGACTTGCCTGTTCCATGCAGCAATTTTCATTTCACCGTCAAACATCAGCACGCCTTGCACCATATTATCGAAAGTGACGCGCATTTCCGCTCCGCGCTGTTGCAGTTCGGCTGTGCGTTGGTCCACGATCTTTTCGAGACGGACATTTGCGTCTTTACGTTCAGTTAGGAGTTCATCGAGGGCAATTGCATTTTGCCGAAATACTTCAATCGCATGCGCCATTTCGGCGATTTCATCGCCGCGATTGTCTTGGATGTGGACGTCCAAATTACCACCCGCAATACGACGCATGGCCTCGCTAAGTAGGCCCAGTCGCCGGACGACGCCGCGCGCAACATAAAGCCATGCCACTATTACCGCGCCGATCACGGCTACAACCGACAACACAATCAAAATGATCTTGGCCGAGTGGATTTGCTGTTCGGCCTGCATGGAGATTGTCTGCGCAGTGTGGCCTTGCTGCTCCAACCATATCGTCGACTGCCTTTTTGAGTGTGGCAGTCGCGGTTTGTGCGTTCTGATACGCAACATCGGCGTCGTGTAATTGGTTAAGTTCGTAAGTCCGTATAGAAATGATTCCGTCGTCTGATTCGATTGAGCCAAGATCATGATAAAGCGCAGAGAGCTTGTTCTGCTGTGCAAGATCGCTGATGCTGCTCAGGTTTTTCTCGAGTTTTCCCTTCGTCGCTTTAATAAGATCGCGTAGCGCCTGGAGCCGGTTCGAATCGTATACCAGGGCGGCCTCGGTTAGAAACCCGGCGAGAAGGTTTGACTCGGATTCCATTTCCATGAGCCGTCGCAGCGATTCGAGCTTTCGAGCGGGCATGCGAGGTCTATCCCCGCCTGCTCGCTCGTCGACATGAGGTCGGAATTTGCATTGGTAATTGCCGAGGCGAGAGCGTCGCGTAGTGCGACGTAAGCGGGCTGAATTGCCGAAGCCAGATGTGATCCGTTCTTCAGATATCGAAATCCGATTCTTCACGACTTGATCGAGAGCTTCGAGACGTTGCAACAATGCGTTGCGCGCGGCATCAATGTCATTGGTGTTTTCGACGCCCAGCTTCTTTAGGTCCTCTACGCCCTCCACCAAGTGTTTTGCCTGTTGATCAATCTTAGTCGCCGTCTCTAGGCGGTCTTTATCATTCTTAGCGGCCATCAATCGTGGAGCTACAGAAATCAGGCTGTTGGCCTCCTCGACCAACCGCAACGATAAGGCTGTGGCCGGCAAGCTCCGAACAACTACTTTATCTGTAGTCGCTCCGATGACAATGAATTCATAGTAAGCAATGAAAGAGCAAATGATCGTAAGTGCGGCAGCAAAACCGAAAGCGGAATAAAGCCGGGCGCGTATGGTCGAGAACCAGCGCAACCGGATTTCTTCAACGCGATTAGCCTGCACCACTGTTCTTAACCTCGCGCCTATGATTCGAAAGTTGTTAGGACCCTAACTGCCAACTTATTGACGCTGGGTTACAAAAAACGTCTCGATGACACGGGCCTCTTTGGTGTCGATATTGTGCGGACCGTCGAGCTCAAATTCGGCGCCCAGCATCTTGGCCGTCACTGCAGATACCAATACGCGGCTGGGGTGGCTCGCTGCCTCGACACGAGCCGCGATATTGACCGTGTCGCCCCACACATCATATGCAAATTTATTTGTTCCGATGACTCCCGCCATAACAGAGCCGGAGTGTAGCCCCACCCTGATCGATATTGGGACCGGCAATCGCGATTGCAGTCGCCCCGTGGCTGCGATCATGTCGAGCGCAAGCTTTGTCGCAATACGCGCGTGTCCGGATCGCGGTGTTGGGAGGCCCGCGATTGCCATGTAGTTGTCGCCGATCGTCTTAATCTTTTCTACTCCGCGGTCATCAGCAAGTCGATCGAATTCGCTGAACAGTTGATTTAGGCAACCGACAATTTCAAAAGCCTTCATGCGCGCCGTCATTTTCCCAAAACCAACGATGTCAGCAAAAATGACGGTAATGTCCTCGAAATGATCCGCGATATTGCTTTCTCCATTTCTCAGTCGCGCAGCGATTTCGGGAGGGAGTATGTTTCTCAATAAATTCTCCGAATGCTTTTTCGCCTGCTCGATCTTGCCCATGTATTCAGTTTCTAGCGCACGCAACGACTGCCTCCGCAACGCCGAGGCAATGCGTGCGCGCAAGATTATCGGATTGAACGGCTTGGCTAGGTAATCGTCAGCACCGAGTTCGATGCATTTCGATACTTTCTCGGTATCCGTATCGGCGCTAATCATCACGACCGGCAAGTCTCTCGATTCCGGATTGGCCTTGATGATCTTGAGAACCTCGTCCCCATTTAAATCCGGCATCATCAAATCGAGAAGGACGAGACTAAATTTCTCCCTTTCCAGCAGAGCAATCGCCTCTTTACCGCCCGACGCATCAATCACCCGCTCATGACCATCGGATTCTAAGAGCAATCGCAGCGTATACCGGTTATCCTCATTGTCATCGACGATGAGGATGCCTGGAATGTCGGTATCCATAGCTGCCCTGGGCTTTCCTTGGTGGATGGCGCGGCTCGGCGCGAATGTTAGTTGAGGGTCACTGTTTGCGCTAGTGTGGTCAGCACGCGCCTCCGATAATCCAGTTTATCGGAACCAATAAGTTGTTCGCAAACCTATTATGCGCCGCACACGGTCTGGCTGCTGCGCCCGCGCCACAACCGGCCACGCTGCCGCCGCACCACCGAGAAGCGTGATGAACTCGCGCCGTCTCATTCGATAACCTCGTCGGCGCGACCCATTAACGAGAGCGGAAAAGTAATACTGAGCGCCTTTGCGGTCGTGAGATTGATGACCAACTCGACATTAGTCGGACTGCTGGACCGGGAGGTCGGAGGGTTTGCCGCCTCTGAGTATCTGGCCGGTATAGTTGCCAGCCAGACGGTACGCATCTGTAAGTTCCGCGCCGTAGCTGAGCAGACCTCCGGCTCTAGCGAACTCACGAAACTCGTAGATCGCGGGCACCCCGCGATCGACCGCCATCTTGGCAAGTCGTTCGATTTGGCTCGTGAAGAATGGATCGGCGCCGATCACGAGCCCGCCCGCTCGCAATTGGAACAGCTTTGCGAAGACCTCATCGAAGTCACGGTCGGTACTGGCCTTCAGGACCTGTAGCTCCAGCCCGAGGGTGCGTGCCGCCGACATTCCGTCTCTCGACTGGCTCTCGGCAAGAGAGGGATTGGCTGGGTTGACTAGAAGTGCCATGACGGTCGCAGCGGGGACCAACTCGTGAAGAAATTGCAGCCGCTTCGGTGCTACTTCCGCGTTCGTTAGAGTTACGCCCGTGACATTGCCGCCCAGCCGGTTGAGGCTGGCGACAAGGCCGAGGCGGACCGGGTCGCCGGCCGTCACGAAGACTGTCGGTATGGTGGTGGCGGTTGCCTTGGCGGCCAACGCCGAAGGAGTTGTGAGCGCGGCAATCACCGTCACTTGACGATGGACTAAATCGGCCGCCAGTGCCGGTAGCCGGTCGTTTTGATCGTCCGCCCAGCGATACTCGATTGCCACATTCTGTCCGTCTACAAATCCGGCCTCTTTCAGACCTCGGAGATACGCAGCCACAAGATGTTTGGCAGACGCAGCCGTCGTGCTCCGGAGAAACCCAATCACCGGCAGTGCCGGCCTCTGCGCCCGCGCGGCAAACGGCAATGCTGCCGCGCCACCGAGAGCCAAGATGAACTCGCGCCGCTTCATGTCCGACCCCAGGAGACGGCATCCTAACGGCTCACGCGAGTACTTTTCTAGGGGCTGAAACCGACCTCAAATCTATTACCGCAGCGCACAGCAAATGTCGCAGTTGGGTCATGTATGGACGGCGCCCGCGGTGCAAGGGAAAAATCGGACATTTCAGCGAAGCGTTCGGGTGCGGTCATGTATTCGGCCTGTTTCGCTTGGAGGACTACCTCTGTCGCGATGCAGCCGCTATGGCCGCTGGCCCTGATGTAATCCGCTGATCGGGTCCCAAACAATCGCACGCGCTCAAGTGTCGCGTGACCCATCACGGGTTCTCCCAATCGACGGTCTCGACCGTTTCGCATCAATGCCGTCATCACCCCTGCAGTTCGTGAACGCACAGACGCAACCTCATCCTCCCATTGCCAGACCCCTTACGCCGCTGCCGCAAGCGCAGGCACAAGCGCAGGTGCCCGATAAGTGCCGCCCTTGGCCAGCAGCGCCCATGCCATGCGCGCCATCTTGTTGGCGAGGGCCACCGCTACGACCTTGAAGGGTCGCCGCGCCAAGAGTTGCGTGAGCCAGGGATATCTTTCAGGGTTCTGCTTGGCGTAGCGCAACACCGCACAGGCTCCGACCACCAGAATGCGTCGCAAATAGCGATCGCCCTGTTTCGAGATCGGTCCAAGCTTCTGTTTGCCGCCGGTTGAATCTTCGCGCGGCACCAGCCCGATCCAGGCGGCAAAATCTCGCCCCGACCGAAAAACCGTCGGGTCCACTACGGTTGCCACAATCGCGGTTGCACCGATGACGCCGATACCCGGAATGCTCTCAAGCCGCTTGCTCGCCTCGTTCGAGCGATGCTGCATCTTGATCCGCTTTTCGATCGATCCGATCAGCGTCTGCAGCGCCTGAAGCTGTGCAGCAAGCACAATGACGCTCGCTCGCGCATCGATCGGCAAGCGTGCATCCTGATCATCTGCAACGATCGCCAGTAATTCCTTGATGCCTTCGCGTCCCTGTGCGGCCACGATGCCGAGCTCGGCCAAATGCGCTCGTAGTGCATTGATCACCTGGGTACGCTGCCGCATCAAAAGATCGCGCGTGCGGTGCTGCATCAGCTGGCCCTGCTGCTCGCCCGACTTGACCGGTACGAACCGCATGGTCGGCCGCCGTACCGCCTCGCAGATCGCCTCAGCGTCCGCGGCATCGTTCTTGTTGCGCTTGACGTAGGCCTTTACATCCTTCGCCGGCATCAGCCGAACCTGATGCCCGAGCTTCGTCAGCTCACGCGCCCAATGGTGCGCCGTGGCACAGGATTCCATGCCGATAAGGCATGGTGCCAGAGCTTCGAAGAACTTTATCACCTGGCCGCGGCGAAGTTGCTTTCTGACGACAACCTTCTCGGTCGCGTCGATGCCGTGAACCTGGAATACGTTCTTGGCGATATCCAAACCGATCGTGGTAACTTGCATGTGGACGGCTCCCCTCATGTGAATTCGTCTCCGACGAACCACTCTATGGCACTCGATGCCGGGAGCGGGCGTCGTCCACCACATCAATCACGTCATGGCCGTCGCAGATCAAAATCGACCTTTGTCCGCTTTTCCCCAATCGCGTCCTAAATGGTGCGTCGCGGCGAACGCAGTCTGCCAATCGCGTCATTTCGCGTTGCGAACTACATCGAGAAACCATCTCCGTAGGCTCTTCTATGTCAACTTTGTGCCAAGGGCAGGTGATGTGTGGCCTCAAACACCTTCAAACTGCAAAATATTCAACCCAGCGTTCGAGTCGGTGAGATACATGAGACCATTCTTGTCCACGAAACAATCGCACGACTGGATCACTTTTGGCCGATCCGGCCGCGGATCAAACATCTGTGTCGGATTCGGCGGCACAAAGTAACCGACCTCGCGCGGCTGAAACGCGTTCTCGATATCGAACACGCGAACGCCGGCATTGTAGTAGGTTGCGAAAACGAAACGTGAGCTCTGGAAAGCCCCCGGCCGGTTTTCCCAAAGATTGTGGATGCCGAAATTTCCGCCCTTGGCGCAGTAGTCGGCTTCCGAGGGGACCGGCAATGTCGAAATGCTGATCGGATTTTCAGGCACGCGCACGTCGAATATCCAGCCGTAGCGGAGGCCCTGGCTGCAATTCGCAAAATTCGGCTCATCCGTGACGATCGCAAGATTTCGATTGGGCAAAGGCAGCGGCGAATGCGTTCCGCCGCCAAAGGGAGGGTCGTACTGCCGGTAACTGACGAGCTTCGGCCGCACCGGGTCGGCAACGTTGAGGATCGTGAAGCCGCCGTCGCGCCACGCGGCGTAGGCGAATTCGCCGGCGACCAATGCATGATGCAGGGCAAATCGTTTGCCTTTCGGCCAGGTCGGCGTTTCGCCACCGCCGGTCCACATGCCGGGAAGCCACCATTTGCCGGCCACATAGGGCTTTGTGGGATCGGACATGTCGACGACCGCCAGGATGTGGTCGCTGAAATCGGAGAAATGGATCGATACGTAGGCATAGCGCCCGCCGACATACCAGATGCGATGCGGTCCAATGCCGTCGGTCGACAAGAATGAGATTTCGCGCGGCGCCTCCGGCCGCGCGATGTCGTAGATGCGCAGGCCGGATGTGTATTGCGCCTTGTGCTCCTTCAGGCTGTCCGCGGGCGATCCGCCGAAATAGGCCCGTTCGCTCACTTGCAGGGTCCACATGCTGGGGCAGTTGACCGCGAGCAACAGGTCGTCGTGTATCTGAAGATGCAATGCGCGCGTATTGGGCGGACAGGGAAGGAAATCGACCGGCTTCGGATGCTTCGGGTCGCGGACATCGAGTATGGTAATTCCGTTGCTGAAGCCATGACCGATATAGGCATATCCACGGTGCACCATTATCTGTACGCCGTCGCCCCTGCCGCCCTGATCGCTATGACTGACGAATTTGATATTCCGTGAAGCGACAGCATTCATAATAAGTACCCGACCCCAAGCTCATGAGAAGGCATTTTAGCGGCTCAAACGAGTACTTTGATAGGGGCTGAAACCGGCATCAAAACCATTGGCGCAGTGCACAGCCAATGTCTCTGATTATTTGCTGCGTATTTGTTCAGCCCCAGCGCCGCCCTTTGCCCGTTGTTGCCAATAGCCGACAAACGCGGACGCGGTTGGCTTGTCCGCGAAGTGCCAACCGCTGTCGTTAGCGCCGGGAAATGAAGTCATGGCTGATGAGGCAGTTTGCGGAGGATAATCGCATTAATTCAGATCAGCGCTTGGTCCCAAGACACCCCCAAGGTCCGCCTCGCACCAAGATAGGCATCTCCGGCCTTTAACCTGCACCGTGCAGCCCCTCGCGGGATAAGGTAACCTCTTCGGTGGAGACCTTCCATTTGAAAAACCATGAGCACGTCGAGCGCAGACTAGCGGCTATTATGGCCGCTGATGTTGTCGGCTATAGCCGCCTGATGGGCGCCGACGAGGTCGGAACCCTGCGCGCGCTTAAGGCCGTCCGTAAGGATCAACGTCGATCCCGCAATCGCCGCCCACGGCGGTCGCATCGTCAAAACCACGGGCGACGGGCTGCTGGTGGATTTTGCAAGCGTCGTCGACGCGGTCGCCTGCGCCGTCAGCTTCCAGCGCAAGATGTTCGAACGAAACAAAGGCCTGTCCGAGGACAAACGTATCGTTTTCCGGGTCGGCATCAATATCGGCGACATCATTATTGAGGGAAAAGATATTTTCGGCGACGGCGTGAACATTGCCGCGCGGCTTGAATCGATCTGCGAGCCAGGCGGACTGTGCATCTCGGAAATGGCGCGTGACCAGGTGCGCGACAAACTACCGTTGAGTTTTCACCGACGGCGGCGAGCAACAGGTCAAGAACATCGCCAGACCGATTCGTGTGTTCGCGCTTTCGCCAGCAGGCGATCGTCGAAGCGCCGGAATTATCACCCGGCCGCGTCGCGCCGGCAAAAACGCGCAACCGCGCGATGCTTGCGGGCGCTCTTGCGCTCATACTGATTTTTTCTGCTGCGGCGGCGTGGTGGACGCTGCATCGCGCCGGCTCGTCAACGTCGGCTTCGCTGTCGTCCAGCACGGATATCCGTCCGACGATCGCAGTGCTGCCGCTAGTCACGCTGGCCGACGTGCCGAAGGAGGATTATTTCGCCGACGGCTCTGACCGAGGACATCATTTCCGCGCTCGGGCGGTTTTCCGAATTAACCGTCCGCTCACGCAACGCAGTGTTCGTTTACAAGGGCAAAACTCCGCGTCCCGAAGACGTCGGCCGCGACCTTGACGTGCGCTATATCGTTGACGGCAGCATTCGCCGCAGCCCCGAGCGCATTCGCATTTCCATTCGCTCTGCACCGCCGCGGCAGGCGGCACTTTGCTATGGTCCGAACAGTACGACGTCGCACCGAAGGATATTTTCTCGGTGCAGGACGAAATCACCCGCCGCATCGCCGGCACGCTCGTCTCCCGGCTGACCGATCTCGAACTGGCGAAGGCTGCGACCAAGCCGCCGAGCAGCCTGGAAACCTATGATGCCGTCCTGCGCGGCCGCGATCTTGTAGGCCGCCTCAATCGCACAGCAAACTCGCAGGCCCGCGCGCTGTTCAATCATGCAATAGAACTGGATCCTGGATATGCCCCTGCCTATATCGGCCTGGGACAAGTCGAACTCGCCGCCGTCGCGCAAGGGTGGACCGGCGACCCAGAAGCGGCATTGCAGCGCGCCGAAACTCTTGGCCAAAAAGCCATCGCCATCGATCCGGCAAATGCAGGAGCGCACGCGCTGCTCGGCTTCACGCTATATCCGCTACGCCGATTACGATCGCGCGCTCGATGAGATGCAACGCGCGGTCAAGCTCAACAACAGCGATCCGGATGCTTATGCCGGGATGGCGACAGGCGCTGTTATGGTCCGGCGACGTCGAGGGGTCGATCAAGAATTTCGAGACCGCGATCAAGCTCGGCCTCGACGTCACGGTGAAAGATTCATTCGACCTCGGCATCGCCTATATTCTCGCCGACCGCAGCGCCGACGCGATCCGCACGCTGGAACGCTCGCTCGGGCGCAGCAAGACCGACCCCTATTCGAATGCAATTCTGGCGGCGGCCTATGCTCAGGCCGGACGCCAAACCGACGCCATCATGCAAGCCGCAGCGGTGCGCAGAATCGACCCGCGCTTCGAAACCGCCGACTTCGGTTCACTGATGCGCAAGCCGGAATTGCGCGAGAAACTTGTTGCGGCGCTGAAAAAGGCAGGACTGTAGGCGTTACTGGGTGCGCAGCTTCGGCCAGTTCTCGCTGGCTTTTTCGGCGATGGCGACTGGCTGCTTGTTGAAATAAGCCGGTCCGGCCTTTTTCGAAAAAACGTAAAGCTTGCCATTGGTAATGGTCCAGGCTTCCGGATCCGCCTCGGCCTTGATGCCGCGCGAGAGCTGGATCGTGCAATAGCCGTCGAACTGCGGTGCGTAATGCTCAGGGTCGGAAGCAAACTTGTCGCGGTGTTCGGCACTCTTGAACCAGTAGGTGGTGTCATCGAAAGCAAAAGTGAAATCGCTTGACCCTTGTTCCGGCTTGCCGTCGGTGAAATACGAAACCGGATCGTAGCCCTTCAGCGCGACCCGCGGGCCGGCGACCGGAGTCATGTTCTGCGCCGTCGCGCGGTGACAAAACGTAGCGGCCACTGTCGCAATAACGAAAAACCGGCGTGAGAGATCGCGCATGATTGCTCCTTGGAATATCTGGCAAATCGCAGACAAAACGGCTGAATACAATTGGATCAGGGTAACTTCCACACCCCTGAACCTCGTTCAGTTAAGACATAGCATGTGCCACTGGCACAGTGAACTTAGTCGCATTACGGGAATGAGATGAGGCCCCGGTCGCTTGGTATGGAGTGATTAGCGACCGTTTGTATTTTTATGTTTTGGTTATATGGCCCGCTCGGGTCAATCGCTGCGTGGCTTTTGAGCCTCCGGAGCGCACTTTGTCCGTTGTTCACCCAGGAGCGACATTTCGCGCCGCAGCAAAATCAGGAGATATGCCAACACTCCTCCGAGCCTTACCAGCTTCACGCGAAGCCGTTGCCTTCACGCGGGTCTTCTGGCAATCGGATTCAAAATACGTCGATTAATCCGCACTAAAGCAAGGCCACACCTATTGAGACTCCACGCCAATCACGTATCTGTCGGAGAGTCTGGCGACGAGTACTTCCAGGTCTCGTTTGATAGCGAGGCCCCCAGCGGCGATGACTTCGATCTGTCGGGGCCCGATCACCCCTATCTTGTCGTTCAGCGTCAGTTTGAAGACGATGACGGCGGCGTCTGCTACATCGAGACCCACGATCACGATACCTACACTGGCCACTTCCGACTGCGGCTCATTGAGTTCACACCCACACGCCTCGCCTTCGAGATCGCCAGGACGGACCACAAATACGTCGAGGTGACCTACGACCTGGACGCGAAGCAGTTCGGTGAAGTGCAGCGCATCGTGCACATCATTTTTGGCGTGCAAGGCTGAGGCGGCGTCCGGTGCGCGTGCACAAGATTTTCGCTTTTTTGTACCTCATAGTGCCCAAACAGCCAATATTCCAAAATCGTCGCTTAGACTAATTCCGTAGAAACCGACATTCGCCTTCAGGCACGGGTCTCGTCATTTCCCTCGGAGAGACCCACTTGCTGGGCGAGATTTCGTTGCGCCTCCGCCAAGGCCTGCGGTTCGATCAGAAGACCTTGTCGTTCGTAGCGGCCCCGGCTCTTACTGAACCGCACTACCACGGCATGTCTCGCGCTCTTCGCCTTAGCCCGGCGCGTAAGCAACGCATTCCCGGCGGACAGGAATTCAAGATCGCCGAGACCAACACACGGCAAGCACGCTGGGCCTGGATTCTCCATTACCAGAAGATTCCCGGTACCGCCACATCGATGGCACGTCCACACGGCGTTCAATGGCTGAATTACCACAAGTTCCGGTGCACGACCTGCCTTCTTCGCCAAGCGCTCCCGCTTGATTTTGGACAGATCGCCTGAAAGCCAATGAGTACGATACAATTGTTCGATCGTCGGGTTTCCGCTCTTGCTGAAGCGCAATGTCTGGCGTTGCGGTGTCCGCGAAACATAGTGCGTCTCCCTCGGGACCAGCCCCTTAGCTTTCGCCCATGATCGGAACTGCTTCATGGCCTCGGAAATGCGCGGCAAATTCGTTTGAACGACACGTTCAAGATAGTCGATCTGCCCTTGCTGCCAACGCTTTAATGCTGCTGGATCAAGCCATCCGATCCCAACGAGCACATCAATCGGGCTCACGTAGTTCTTGGCCGCGAGCGCGGCACCCGCAGCTTTGATAACTCGATCGGTAAGTTTCCTGCGATTCTCTGGATTCATTCGCAAATCTTATCGCCGGACTTTACACTGGGACTGCGCCCATCAACGACGTGCTTCATCCGATCCACCCGCAAGCCGCGCGAATTCTTATCGCGAGAATCAAATCCAGCAGCGCATTTTTATACAGCCAGGGTCATTCGCGCCCTAGCAATTCAGCGCCAGTCCCGACGATTGTCTGCTATTACCCCAAGAGCGACCAAAAATAGTGCGTCGCAGCGAATGACGCAACGTGCCAATCGCGTCCTTCGCTGCGACGCAAAAAACAGAAAGCCTTTTCGCCGTCTCCAACGAACCACGATGCGCCCCAATACGTGTCAACGAAAAACCCCGGGACATTTTGCCCGGGGTTTTGTTTGATCTCAGATGCAATCGATCCGACTGCGATAGCCGCAATACAAGCTTTCAAGGAGGGCAAACCGCAACGTTCCAGAACCACAGGCCGTCAACGTTGATCCAGCATGGGCCGACGCCGTATGCATACCAAGCGCCATGCCAGAAGTGGCGATTGCGGCCGTACCAATAGTGGCCATTGTATGCTCTGCCGACGACGTAGTTTCCATGTACGGCTCTATTGACGTGGACGTTTCTATTGACGTGAACGTTCCTGTTCACGTTGACGTTTCTATTGACGTGAACGTTCCGGTTGACGTGAACGTTCCGGTTGGCGTTAACGTTGCGATGAACCGTGGCAGCGAAAGCTGACGCCGGAAGTATTAGAACACTCGCGATTGCAGCGGCAATCGTTAACTTGCGTAGCATCACATTTCCTCCATTTGTTAGAGTTCTCGTATTCTGTTCCTTTGTAACTGAACGCGGCGTGAACGGACCAATGTCGCATTTGCGACCGACGCAATGCAGCAATTTGCACCTCTATTCGATCATCTCGCCGGCAGTAGCAAGCAGCGATGGCGGCATAGAGAACAAAAGCCCCGGGCAATCAGCCCGGGGCTTCAAATTCTTGCCCGATCGATCAGACTGGGTGTTTACCGCTTAGAAGAAACGATAGTTCACACCAACCAGGACATTAGTCTCGGTCGCTTTGGCGTCGATGGGACAGCCGGCCGAACAGGCAGTGAGGGCTGGAGTGACGACGGTCCCTGACTTCGTGCCAAAGTCCATGTAATTGCCTTCGAGAAACGCCGACCAGTGCGGTGCGAACATCCACTCAACGCCGCCACCAATCGTCCAGCCGCTTCTGGTGTTGGAGGTCTGGCCACCAAACGCAGTACCACCAGAAATGACGGTTACGCTTGTAGTTGTATGAGCCCAAGCACCACCGCCCTGGAAGTAGAGCAGCCAGTTGGGCTGCACCGCATAGCCAATGCGGGCCGTCAGAGTGTCGAACCATTGATTCTCGAAGTCGGCCGTGGCAGCAAGACCACCGAATGCAGTGGTTGCAAACGTCCCGCTTTTACTGTTGCTGGTCCAATCGAACAGTTCGCGGGCGCCGATCACAAATCCGCCGCCAAATTCGTAATCGCAGCCGACCTGCCCGCCACCGGCAAAGCCGGAACCGTCTCCGGAGACTTCCCCGCCAGTAGTACTCGCACTGGCGTTGCCAAATGCCCCGCCGATGTTGCCGCCCACATAACAGCCGGTCCAGGTGGCCACAGGAGCTGGAGCCATCATTGGTGCTGCTTTGTACGCGGGCGGCATGTCGGCCGCCAAAGCGCTGGCCGAAGCAAGAGCCGCGATAGCGACAGTCGCCAACAGAATACGCTTCATTTTTACCCCCTTAGGATCGGGTGCCAAATTTCAATTTCGCACCTGCTACGCCAATTACGGCCTTAAGACGAACGATCAATGAAAATTCCATTGACGCGCGCGTTTTCGTATTCGTGTGACATTAAAGATACAATATTTTGCTATAAAGTACCATTGGGTCATTAGCGCCCGAGCAATTCAGGCCCCCGGACGGCCGCTTGTCCGCTGTGCCCCCGATAGCGACTTGTCCGCCAGGCTCTCTTATCAAAGTTTGGCGGCTTTGGCGGCCTTAGGGAGAAACCGCTGCGGCACAAGGGGAAACCACACCGCCAACTAAGACCGCCAATGGCGGTCTTAGAGCCAGGAAATATTCGTGCGCGGGGTCTCCTAAGATGCATTAGCTAAAACTTAATCTGACAACGGTGTCCTGGTTCCCCACGGCGAATCGCAAGCCGAGGCGGGGCGCGGAGCGGTCGGGGTGGCGAAGCGCCCCGCCTCGGCGATTGGAGGACACCATGACGACCGAACAGAAGATCATCCGTGCCAAGGTTGGACTGCTGGAGCTTGCCAAGCAGCTCGGCAACGTCAGCCAAGCCTGCAAGATGATGGGCTACAGCCGCGACAGCTTTTACCGGTTCAAGGAACTCTACGACAAAGGCGGCGAGCTGGCGTTGCAGGAGATCAGCCGCAAAAAGCCGGTGCTGAAGAACCGCGTGCCGCAGGAGATCGAAGACGCCATCGTTGCGCTCGCCGTTGAGCAGCCAGCCTTTGGTCAGGTCCGGATCGCCAACGAGCTGAGAAAGCGTGGGCTCACAGTTTCGCCGGCCGGCGTGCGCTGCGTGTGGCTACGCCACGATCTCGAGACCATGAACAAACGGCTCAAGGCGCTGGAAGCCAAGAGCGCCCAGGAAGGCCTGGTGCTGACCGAGGCGCAGGTCGTCGCGCTGGAAAAAGCCAAGACCGAGAAGGAGGCGCATGGCGAGTTCGAGAGCGAGCATCCGGGCTATTGCGGCGCCCAGGATACGTTCTATGTCGGCAATCTGAAGGGCGTCGGCCGCGTCTACCAGCAGACCTTCATCGATACCTACGCCAAGGTCGCCTGCGCCAAGCTCTACGATCGCAAGACGCCGATCACGGCAGCCGATTTGCTCAACGACCGGGTGATGCCGTTCTTCGACAGCCACGATGTCAAGCTGCTGCGGGTATTGACCGACCGCGGCAGCGAGTACTGTGGCAATCCGGAGCGGCACGAGTACGAGCTCTATCTCGCGGTCGAGGACATCGATCACTCGCGCACCAAAACCAAGAGCCCGCAGACCAATGGCATCTGCGAACGCTTCCACAAGACCGTGCTGAACGAGTTCTACCGTGTCGCGTTCCGCAAGAAGGTGTATCGTTCAATCGACGAGCTGCAGGTCGATCTCGATCTGTGGGTTCGCGAATACAATGAGGCGAGACCACATCAAGGCCGCTGGTGCTTCGGCAAAACCCCAATGCAGACGTTCCTTGATGCAATCCCGATGACGAAGGAGAAAATGATCGCAGCCTGAGCACATCGGACACCAAAACCCGATCGCTCAATCAGGCGCCAACTGTCAGATCGAGTTCCCGCTAATACACCTGAGACCGCCAAGTTGCCTAAGGTGGGGGGCCGCCATCTAAGTGTCCGTCCCAAAACTTCTTAAATCGTATAAATAGGTTGTGATTCAAAGGAGGCGGTCTGATTCGAGAGGAGGCCGTCGATGTGGACGAATGAGAACCGAGCGAAATACAACCGCGATCACCTGAGATACCCGAGCGATCTGACGGATGACGAGTGGGCGCATGTCGAACCGTTCATTCCGCCAGCGAAGCCGGGCGGTGGCAAGCGGCGAACAGACATGCGCGCAGTCATGAACGGGGTGATGTATATCCTGAGCACCGGCTGCCAATGGCGCTACCTTCCAAAAGATTTTCCGCCGCGCAGCACGGTGCACAATTACTTCGTTTGGTGGCATTGCGACGGCACGCTGGATCGCATCCATCATGCGCTCTACGTTGAATGCCGCGAGAAGGCGGAACGAGAGGCCAGTCCCACCGCCTGCATCATCGATAGCCAGAGCGTGAAGAGCGCCGAAAAAGGGGGGCCCGCATTGATCCGCATGGGTTCGATGCCGGCAAACTGATCAAGGGCAAGAAGCGGCATATTCTCGTCGATACGCTGGGTCTGTTGCTGCATGCCATCGTTCATTCCGCCAGCATTCAGGACCGAGATGGTGGCATCGTGTTGCTGGCGACGCTGTTCGGTCAGTTTCCATTCCTGGAAAAGCTGTTTGCTGACAGCGCCTATCGAGGGCCGATTTTCGGCAGTGCGCTTGCGAAAATCCTGCCCAGTCTCGGAACCGAAATCGTCAAGCGATCCGATCAGGCGAAAGGGTTCGTCAGTTACCCAAGCGTTGGATCGTCGAACGTACGATTGCGTGGCTCAATCGCTGCCGCCGGCTCGCCAAGGACTGGGAAAATCTCAACCGCACGCCCTCGCTTTCCTGAAATTCGCTTCCATCCGCCTCATGCTCCGAAAACTCTGTAATCCTTGATGAAGTGTTGGGACGGACTCTAAGGCCGCCATCGTTGGCGGTGTGGTTTGGCCCTATAAAATATAGACTTCTATCTAAGGCCGCCAAATTGCCCTTCGTGGTGGGAGAAATGGCGGACATAGCGTGGTGTCCATATCGGACACTTCTCTGGCCGAAGAGAGGTTGGGTGATTTCTTCGCGCTAGGTTTTACCGGGGTTGCAAAATTTGCAACGCGCCAAAAAAGCCCCCAGTGGCTGTGAGGCCCTACGTCATTCGTGGGTCGCCCAGCCGACCTGGAAATTGCTGGCGTGCAGGCTGGCCGCACTGACGCCCATTAGTGTGATTGTGTCGCCAGTCACCGCTTGCGCCGGAAGCTTACCCCTTTAAGGATTTGTCGCCAACCACGATGGGGCTTTTGCTGCCCCTTCGGAGACACTCCATGCGGCGGAGTGCAGTCAATCACGCGCTCGTCAGGGTTCGGAAAATGGCGCAGCGTATCCGTTCGCCAAGCGTGATAAACTGAGCGGTTCGGATATATCTTTGACCATGCAGCATCGACTTTTGCGAAGCCACATTCTTTCAACAGAGCCACCATACAAGCCGGGTTTGGTCCCCACCAATTTGTCGGGTCGCTGCTTAGTTCCGCATTTGGATACATGATCATTGCCGGTCGGCTGATATCCAAGGCGTCGTTATGGGTTTCGACGATCAGCACTTCACGCGCAAGTTTGGCCGCCTGCTGCAATGCTGCAATTGGATTTAGCAAATGATAGAATACACCCAGAAACAATACCACGTCGAAAGTTCCAACACTATCAGGCGATAGGTCGGGAACGTCGATGTCCTTAACTTCAAGATCGATATTAAGGACGGACCGCGCAAGTTCGAAGCTATCCCGACCTCGAACGACTGGATGGTTCCAAACGAAATGATCCGTGGCCAGCACGCGCGCTGCACCACGCCGTTTTGCTTCGAAGCTTTGAGCTCCATTATAGGCACCGATGTCTATGACTCAACGCCCACTTAGGTCAACGGGGTCAAAAACCGCAGCGAACTCTGCCTGATGAACAGCAGGCGTTTTTGCTCCGGGCGTGACAATTCCGTGCCCGAGATCGATGGAGTGAAACCAATAGAACTCTCGCACCCTTTCAGCGAGCTCCTCCCGGTTGAATTCGACATCGGTGGATTTGCCATCAAATTCAGACGAGCTCAATTGGGCCGCCTCCCGGTTGCTGCGCCCGCACCGCGAGCGGCCACGCGGCTGCCGCGCCGCCTAGAACTGTTATGAACTCGCGTCGTCGCATGCTCGCCCCCAAGTTCAGGAGACGGCATCGTATCGGTTTAATTGAGGACTTTGATAGGGGCTGAAAATCGGCATTAAAACCATTGCCGCAGTGCACAGCCGATGTCCGTTTTGGGTCTTGGCTGCGTGAAAACGGTTCTGCGCGTCATTCTGGCGCAAGATTGATTCAAACGGAATGCCGTTGGCGCATGAAAGATTCGTGAAGACGGCAAGTTCAATTCTTTTATTGCGCGCCGACGACGGTTGGCAGCGTTTTTATACAGCCTAGGTCATTCACGTCATAGCCGTCGCGGGCAAAATCGATCTTTGTCCGCTCTTCTCCAATCGCGTCCTAAATGGTACGTCGCGGCGAACGCAATCATGTGCCAAACTCATGCACCGCAGCAAACAACATCTCTATTCGATCACCTCGTCGGCGCGTATCAGCAGCATCGATGGCAGGTGAAAAGACACCTCGTGACCGGGCTCAAGCAATCCATTTCGGTGTCATAATCGGAACTCATGCACCGCAGCAAACAGCATCGTTATTCGATCAACTCGTCGGCGGTGGAAAGAAGTGATGGCGTAACCGCGATGCCGAGCGCCTTCGCGGCTTTATCGGACGACCGTCAACTTGAAACGGCAACATTTAAGTGAGTGACAGTTTTTCTTTTTGCTTTTTTCTACTGCGGTTTTCAGGTCTTTAATTCCGTCAAAGTAGTTAGGATTATCGGCCATGTATTTTTTTACCTCCTCGTTTTTGAGTGTCGCGGTCACATAATAGGAAAAGGACCTGCACATCTGCTCCTCGGTAAGCAGCCCCTCTTTGTACACTTGGTCAATGGTATCAAAATCACCGAGATAGTTGTCGAGGCGCGTGTTGGTATTTTCTCCTCCGTGCTCTCTAAGAATTTGCTTTTTGCCGTCGATGGCATTGATCTCGATGGCATCGATGATTGCGATATTAGCGTCGCGAAAAAACAGATTGCTCAATAAAATGTAGTTCTGCGATGACGCGATGTGCCTTACTTCGATAAATTGATAAAGGACGGCACATGTCGAAATTACTAGGAGCGGAAAGCCTATTATCGCAACAATGAAGGCGACACGCTCGAGCGTCTCATTTCTAAAGCGCCACCATTTATTCAGGCGGGAACTTGCCTGTACGTTGGATTTGTTCGGCACGGCTCATCCCTCGATTGCCGTACTGCACCACCCGTTCTAAGAATGGTCAAGCGGAGCATCGGCCATGTTTGCTGTCACTACAACAGACATTCGCTGGTCCCTCGGGAGCTCGTCAAGAATTTTGCAGCCCAAGCCGCTACGGCAGTGCCCACGCTCGTATCGGTTCGCCAGATCGCACCGACGTCGCACCGCCAACCCGGTTGCGCAACGTACGAAACACTTGTTCACTCCCGCACATGCGCCCATCCTTTGACGCCACGCGCCCGGGTCGATCGCTTCGATCCAAACTTCTCGAGCCTCACGCCGCGGTCAAATCCCCATAGCGTCCGCTGCCCCGTCGCTGCCCACACCCCGCGATTTCGTGCCTTGGCGCTTCTCGGACGCCGGCCGCTCCACGCGTGGATGGTCTCGGTGTTCCGGCATCCAAAACCTGCACAAAGCACAAAAGCGGACTCTCGCTGGGCAGCAAAAAGAGGTTTGATAATTCATCGGCGCCCCCAAGGATCATAGTCGCAGCGATGCCGAGCGCGCCGCCATGGGTTGGTATTAGCCGGTTGCCTTCGTGCCACTCACGAGGAAGGCCGGACACGGAATTTTACCCTGGCCGGCCACCAACGCCTTGGCAGCTTCATCTTTAATCGCCTGTTCAATGCGATGCTGGACGTCCGCAGTCTGGCGCTCATACATATAGGTCGCGCGCACCATGCTTTTGCGCATCATATCGAACACATCGTTTGGCGAAAGTGGGTGCATAGAAGCAAGGAAGTTCGTCGATGCGCACATCCGTGAATTTCGCTGCCTCCATCAAAGCAGTGAGGATCCAGGGATCGCTTAACGTAAATATCCCCGGACCAGCAGGAAGTGACACGGAGCCGTCGGCGTATCGCTGCACCGTCTCGGCTATCAAGGTGAGAACCTTAGCCTTCGCAGGTCCGCACCATACGCTGAAGGCGAAGCGGCCGCCGGGGCGCAGTACACGATAGGCTTCTGCCACGGCCTTCCCTGACCGAGGAAAGTGCAACATACCGAATGCACAGGTTACCGCATCAAAGCTTGTATCGGCGTAGTGTAGATGTTCCGCATCTGCCATGTCGAACTTCGCTCCGGCGAAGCGCCGCCGGGCCTCTTTGACCATATCCTCTGCGATGTCGGTACCAATTGCGTCGAGGCCGCGACTTGCGGCTTCAGCGGCGACGTAGCCGGGCCCGCTTGCGACGTCGAGCAATTTGGCGCCCGACCGGGCATTGACGGCAGCAAGCAGCGCATCGACGACCTGAGTTGTCATCTGACCCACGAGAAAATCGTAATGCTGGGCTTGTTTGCCCCAGCCGGCTCTCTCGAACTCTTTAAATGCTTGGCTTTGCTGCTCGCTGATGGTCATTGGAGCTCCCCCAGAAATTGCATCGAGCCGGCTCAAATATCGCTTTTGCCGCCTTTTCACAACACAGCTTCGAGGGTCTGAATGGCTATAGCGACCGATGCACCGCAGCAAACACCGGCCTATTCGATCACCTCATCGGCTATCGAGCCGCTCACCAAATTTATTTGGGGAAGCAGGTCCAGGCATCAAATTGGATCCATTTCGTTTAAGGCATGCCTTCTCATTGGACTGCCGACGAAGATTTCGGCTTTGGCAACACTTTCAGGTCTGCCCAATTCATCGACCTGCAGCTTCGCTAAGCATTGGCTGCACAAACCATGTCGCATCTCATTGAGCGACCAATATGATAGATTAACTCGCGCGGTTCAACGTCTCCAATGACCGAGCGGCCAAGAAGATCAATTATAAATCTTGAAAGAGGCCATCACCTGAGGCGGCCAAAGCAAAGCGGATCCCGATCCGCCGCGGACCACCAAGCGACAGCCGTCGCCACGTTCTTGCGGAGACATTTTTTGCCAGTTTCCCCATGGGAAGCCACCCCGGTATGAGAAAATGGCTCGCATAGTGAATACCGATCAATTCAATTAAGTTTACCATAGTCGTTTAAACTGGCGAAAATATCTGCCCCCTATAAAATTACCGACAAAAACCCGGGGTACCCCAAATGAGCCATATTGTTCTGCGTTTCTTGAAAGACAATTCGGGGGCTACCGCTATCGAGTACGGCTTGATCGTCGCCGGCATTTCGATTGCAATTATCGCGTCCGTCAATGGCATTGGCTCCCAACTCAACAATGTCTTCGGCATAGTGTCATCTGATCTTGCGGCGCAATAGCTTTTCCGCATGCATGTGCCAACAAAGGCTCCAGTAAGTTGCTGGAGTTCCTTGCTTTTTGCCGGGTGAACGGACGCGCCGTGCGACATCGGCTTGGCTCGCATCGCGAACATCATTTCAATAAATTATTAACTGACACTTTTAAACAGCCAATAATATCGGGCGGGGCAACGGCGGCATGACAAGGAACTCGGCAATGAGGTGATGAGTTTGCGTTCGTGGGTTCAAGAGCTGCCAGGGTGATGACGACATTGATGCGAAACGGTCGAGACTGTCGATCGGGAAAAACCTGCTTTGTGCCACGCGAGGAAAGAACGCGTGCGATTGTTTGGGACCCGATCAGCGGATTACATCAGGGCCAGCAGCCACAACGGCTACATCCAAAGACCGAATACATGGCTGCACCCGAACGCTTCGCTGAAATGTCCAAGTTTTCCCTTGCACCGTGGGCGCCGTTCATACGTGGCACAATGTATGGTCCGGCCGTGCGTCGCAAGTGGATTTCGCCGAGATGTCGGTGAGCGGTCTTGCATCAATGTATCCATGCGGTGGCCTACTGCATGCAGCGTTTCAAATCGTATGATCCCCGCAGCGGCACGTATTTAGGCTATGATGGATATCGGCATCCTTGTCCCTAGACGGATCAAGATCGACCTGATCGGATTTCGGAGGGACCGCCGCGAGGTGGTCATTCTGTTTTAGGAGCGTGACGGGCGATCAGGCGGCAGCCCATCAAGTTAACTCTACGTTAACGCGGCGCATCGGATGCTCATTAATGGGAACAACCGTGTCGGAGAGATCACGATGCTGCCCGAACGCCGCATACTTCTTGAGGACGAACCCTGTCCCGTCTCCGACGAAACGCTCGGCGAGATGTATCGTGCCAGTGCGCATGGGCTGCATGAACTCATTGAGACAATTCCGCCGACAACAAGAGCCTTGCTCGCCGTGTATTGCTACCGTCGCGCCCACCTTTCTTCGATTGGACTAGCGATTGCGGCTACCTGCGAGAAAGACGATCTCGGCTCTTTTGGGGGGAATGCAGGTGCCATTTTGTTCGAGCGATCACGGGAAGCTCCAGTGGCGTCATCGGCTTCCACGCATGTGTCTGAGCGGAAAAAAATTACTTTAGCCGCGGGGACGGCTCGCGCTCCCACGTCGCTTTAAAACGGCCGGTGCCCCCAGACACATTTTTTTAGTCAGGGCGCTTGCACCGTATCTGCTCATTGAAACGGTAGCCAACACCCCATGCACACCATCGCAACAGCCGCTGCGGCGGTCGGTCGGAACAAGAACGCGATCCTGCGGGCGATCAAAGCCGGAAAGATTTTAGCTGCTAAGGACGAGAACGGCGAGTGGCAGATCGACCCCGCCGAACTGCACCGCATTTATCCCCCATTGCGAAGCGCATCCATGCAGGGCAGCGATATGCAGCCGCGCCTGCATCAGTCGCCGTTGCTAACGCCAGTATAAGGATCACCTGAGCAACATTGGAACCAGATCAACCTTAATTTCAAAGTGGGTCAATTCAAAAAAGTCACGCATAATGGGCGGTGATTGAAAGGGCCGCGAGCGACCGTGCCGCTGCCGCGCCGCCGAAAAGCGTGATGAACTCGCGCCGCCTTATGTCCGCTCCCAAGCTCAGGAGACAGCATCGGATCGGCTCAAACGAGTACTTTGCTAGGGGCTGAAACCGGCCCTCAACATGCGAGTTTCGGTGGCGGCAAGTTGGCGGCCGCTCCCTTCATTACGCCGGCCAGGGTCGTATAGGCTTCGGTCCATGCTGTCCTAGCAGTCGGCGTGAAATCGACACCAAGGCACTCTTCCAGTGTCCACAAAAGCGCGGCGCCGAATGGTTCATAGTGGTTGGCTATAACGCCATAGTCGACGTGGCGCATTCCCAGGTCCGCGACTATAGGAGCGATCTTTTCAAACTCATTGAGGTTGGCGACCATGGCGGCGAGCATTGTGGTGAATTTTTTCTTCTGCGCGGCAAGATCATCCGGAAACAGCGAGCGTAGTTCCGGCGCAATTTCGAACAGGCGGTCATAAAATAAGTCAGCGGTGACGCCGGCGATTGGCAGGATTTTTCTGAAGCTGTCCGTAACTAATTTGGCTTGTTCCGGGGTCATCTAGTCTTCCGCTAAAACGCTGATTGTTGAGGCCGACATCGTTGCGCAACGCATAGAGCAGCGGTATGTCGGGACCAGCCAACCATGTGGGTCTGGCCGTTGACGTTGAACATGAAGCGTCTATTCATGGCCTGTCGCCCCTTGGGCGCGGACCAGCAGATCGGTTCCGTCGCGGAACTTCCCACGAGCGCTGCGTTAGCCGACGCTTCCAGGAGGAAAGCCTAGTCCAGGAAACTGAACCTGGGAACGGCCCTGAACCACCACAAGAAAAATTGATGTGCTTGATCAGACATTCCCCATCAACAGCCTCCACAACCTGACGGGGCTAGAATGCGTCTAGCGCCGCCGCTGTTGATACTAACGAGCCTCCTCATTTCGGGGTGCGCTAGCCATTCCGTCGATTGCTCGATGGGTGCGGGCCACAATGGTTGCGCACCGGGGACGAAAGAATACCAACAGATGGTCCAACAGCAGGAGTATGTCAGAGCGAGTGATCAGATTGATGATGCTGTATGCCGGTCTTTTGGAGCGGAACCGGGATCGGCGGCCTATGCTGAGTGCCGTCGCAAGAGGACCGGTGATCGCCAGTTGTTCGAGCCGCCCCGCACTCCCCAAGCCGGATCGGCACCGAAATGATGGGAGCCTGAAAAGAAAGAGACCGCCAATTGAGGCCGCCGAATAGCAAGAGCCCCGACCAGGTGTGATTGGTCGGGGCTCTCAATTTGGCATCGCTACGCTAGAGCTTGGAGTGCGAACAGCCTATGCGATTGTGGTTTACAATGCGTAAACAGGGGCTGCTAACTGGGGCGGCCCCGATGCTTAGTGTCCGTCCCAAAACTTCTTAAATCGTCTGAATCGGTTGTGATTCAAAGGAGGCGGTCTGATTCGAGAGGAGGCCGTCGATGTGGACGAATGAGAACCGAGCGAAATACAACCGCGATCACCTGAGATACCCGAGCGATCTGACGGATGACGAGTGGGCGCATGTCGAACCGTTCATTCCGCCAGCGAAGCCGGGCGGTGGCAAGCGGCGAACAGACATGCGCGCAGTCATGAACGGGGTGATGTATATCCTGAGCACCGGCTGCCAATGGCGCTACCTTCCAAAAGACTTTCCGCCGCGCAGCACGGTGCACAACTACTTCGTTTGGTGGCATTGCGACGGCACGCTGGATCGCATTCATCATGCGCTCTACGTTGAATGCCGCGAGAAGGCGGAACGAGAGGCCAGTCCCACCGCCTGCATCATCGATAGCCAGAGCGTGAAGAGCGCCGAAAAAGGGGGGCCCGCATTGATCCGCATGGGTTCGATGCCGGCAAACTGATCAAGGGCAAGAAGCGGCATATTCTTGTCGATACGCTGGGTCTGTTGCTGCATGCCATCGTTCATTCCGCCAGCATTCAGGACCGAGATGGTGGCATCGTGTTACTGGCGACGCTGTTCGGTCAGTTTCCATTCCTGGAAAAGCTGTTTGCTGACAGCGCCTATCAAGGCCCGATTTTCGGCCGTGCGCTTGCGAAAACCCTGCCCAGTCTCGGAACCGAAATCGTCAAGCGATCCGATCACGCGAAAGGGTTCGTGCAGTTACCCAAGCGTTGGATCGTAGAACGTACGATTGCGTGGCTCAATCGCTGCCGCCGGCTCGCCAAGGACTGGGAAAATCTCAACCGCACTGCCATCGCTTTCTTGAAATTCGCTTCCGTCCGCCTCATGCTCCGAAAACTCTGTAATCCTTGATGAAGTGTTGGGACGGACTCTTAGCGATGATGCTTCCTGAGGTAATCATGGAGCGATTTGCACCGCTTGCGCCTTAGCAGCGTGTGCAAGTGCATATCGGCGCGAAATCCCTTTGCAAAGCCAGGACCGTAAGTTTTGCGCAAAGAACCAACGCGCGTCCTGCCACTTTTGTGGCGAATTTCGCCACCCTTGTCGCGACGCCGATGATCAAGCCCCATCCGCGAACGTTTTTAGCCATAGAATTTCACTCCCTATTGACCAAATTGAAATGTACGGTCTGACGCCAGCCGATGTAAAACCGGGATCCACGTTGAACAACTGCCACGCCCAAAAGATGGCACCCCCATGGCCAATGCACTGGCACTCACATCGTAAGGGCAATCGGTGTCCTATTCGACTAATCAAAAGTCGTCAGTCGCGATCGCCAAACCGATCCCCAGACCGGATAGGCTTTTGAGCAGGGACAGGTCGCGTTCGACGACGTTTTTCTTTGAGATTAACGCCGATAATACAGCTTGATGTCTGGTTTTGAATTGAGGCCAATGCGCCAAACTTTTGCGGCCAACTTTCCTCTTGGGCCAACAGGGATTACGGCTTTTCCGCAAGCAACCTTCGCTGCCTCATCATGTGAGGCAGCCATAATCTCCTGTGGGTCGGTCAAGGACAACTTACCATACTTGTTCGCAAAATAAATTTGCGCATAGAACGACGATGCCATTACATTACTCCTTTATTTTGACGTTCGATCTGCCAATTCCTCTAGCGACCATAGCCGCGCGATCGAATCGAGTGGAGCCTCCCGTCAATTCTCCAAGTTTTGGTATTGCTGCCGAAGATTTTCGAGTTCCACACGATGGCCAGCCTCCATCTGCTTGAGTTCCAGTCCACTCAAATATTGCAGCGTTCGCCAATGTTTTCGACGCTCTAGGACAAGCTGTATGATCGTCGATGAGACCGCCACCTTCGTCAGATGCTGGTCCTCGCCCGCCGACCAGATAAACGGTATCTTGCCATCGCGTTCCACTGTGCTCAGCTCGATATATTCATGCACAGGAGCGCCGTCGGCGTCGGCAGGAAGCCGGTGAAAGTGCTTCTTAAACCGGCCTTCACTAAACGCAAAATCGGCCGGGGTCAGCGGCATTTTCAGGAGCTTCGTGGCGCCGTCCACATCTACGTAACTGATCTTGTTGTTGGTCCAGTCCTTGTCGACGTCGGGATTGCCGACGAGCGAGAACCGTTGGCGCAGCGAAGCGCCCCGGCGCGGGTCGTGCACGAACAGGGGGCTCATGCGACTTTCCAACGCAAGTCGCGCGTGGCGGCTGGCGGCGGCGTCCCCGATACCATGTTCCGTTTGGCAGGGTGTATAGACATCGAGTACCGCCGGCGCGGCGCTGTACTCCAAGACCTCCATAGCATTCTTGAGGAAGTGCGCCTGGTTCGCGATGCTCGCTTGAGCCACGAACACATTTGGATGGAACGCGGCAATCAACGCTAGTTCCTTGCGGTCCTCTTGCTTGCCGCTATGGGCCGAACCGAAGCGCGTGAGGTCCGAATCCTGACCGGTGAAGCTCGCTGTCGACGCTTGTCCGCCAGTGTTCGAATACACGCCGCTGTTCAGCACCACAACCTTGATCGGCGTTTTCGTCGTCAGCAGCCGCGACAACGCACCGAAGCCAATATCGTAGGTCGCGCCATCCCCGCCTATGCTAATGATTTTTGGCAGAAGGGCGAGTTCTTCGGCGCTAAACTGCGGCCAGCCGAAATACTTGAAAAACCGATCGTGGAAAGCCGGATCGTATCCATCCTCTAGCTCAAGTTTGGCAATGCGCAACGCCCGGAATTCCTCCGCGACTGCCACGCTCAGACCTTCAAAAATGCCCTTGGCGAGCGGCGCGGCATCCTGAAACAGGCTATTGACCCACGGATCGTTGTAGGGATTAAAGGGGAAAGTCGAAGCATACACGCTGCTGCAACCGGTAGCATTAGCGATAACCATATTGGCAGGACCGCGGCCGGTCGGTCCGCTTTCCAATAGATAAAGACGCTTTTCCAAGATCTCAGCGACCCGCCGCATCCGCTCGCACCGGTCGGGGTCGCGATCGTCGTTCTGCACAATCTCGCATTTGGCGTTCAGCCGCTCGATCAAACTTTCCAGCTCGCGAATATGCTCTTTGCGTCTCTTGTCTTGAATGGCGTGGTTGGCGGCGACCACCATTCGGATGGCGGTCACCTCGCCACAGCCGCGACAGGCTCCGTGTCCGCCGGTTACGGCGTAGTAATTGCTGTGATCGAGGATCAGTCGTTTGAGTTTACCGTTCGGCTCGATCGCATCTTCGGTAAAACGTGCTGGAGTGTTCGGCATGCAACTCATGAACTCGAAGCGCGATCGCAGTGTCTCGAGTAACCCTTCGTCCTGCTCGCGTTCGATCAACGCGTGGGAACCGCAGACTGCGACGCACTCGAGGCAACCGCTGCATTTCCATGGGTCGACGGCAACTGAATAAAGTCCACCGCTGCCGGGAGTCGATTTCTCGAACGCGTCGAAAAACGGCCGCGCACGAGCCACGGGATAGTTCGACAGGACATCGACCAATTTATCAAAATTACTCTGTAGAATAACATTCTCGGCAGTGATGCCGGCAGCCGCATCGGCGACGATTTTATGGAACGGCGTGGCCGCTTTGGTCCGCAGATAGGTTTCACGCACTGCATCGCTCAACGCGAACACATGGCTTCGCAATGACTCTCGCTGCGGCTCGGTAAGCTCGGCCTGGCGAATCGCGGTCAGCAACAGATCATGGATGTTGTGCACTGAATTCGGGATCGCGGCGTCTGGACAGGCCAGCGCGCAATCCATGCAGCCAATGCAGAGATCAGCGACGAACTCCGGAACTTTGCGCCGGAATAGTCCTTTGTCCTTCCATGCCGCGGTTCCTGCCGGCATGAATAGGCCGGTGCCGGGCAACACCGGCGCTTCGGCGATAGTGCCGTCACGGAAGTGGCTCGCTACCACGTCGTCAAAATACTCGCGATCGAGAAAACTTGCGCTAGCGTCGCCGCCGTCGACGCGACACATCGAGGCTGAAAGAGCTACGCCGCGATCCGTCCGCCGAGTAGTCGAGTTCTCGGCGCGTACAAACACGGGATCGTCGTACTCTACTTTTTTCGCAGCCTCGAGCCCCTCGCGGATCACCGCCATGTTGCCTTCAACCACCGAGCCGCCCTTGACACCGAACTTCTTGGTGATCTGCTGGTGGATCTTTCCCAACATCGCATCCGAGGACGCACCCGCCACCACACGGTCGACGTGCCCACACACCGCGCCGATAAAGGCGATTCCCATCATCCGCGTCTCTAGGTCGGGTGTGGGCGCGTGCCGTTTGGCCACGCCAAAGCCGTCGATGACGTAGAACCGGATCTGCTTGTCGCGGATAGCCTTGCGTGCTTTTGCCGGTAGCTCCTGCCAGACCTCGATGGGCGATAGACCAGACTGCAGAATGAAGGTGCCGCCCTTAGCTAATCCGCGTAACGGGTTGGTGTGGCTAAACACCTTATGGTCCGGCGAGATGACGATCTCAACGTCTTCTAGCTCGGCATTGGTAATCTTCACTGGCTCGGGGCTGAGAGTGATGTAGTAGTTGGTCGGTGCGCCGCTCTTCTCCGAGCCGTATTTCGGCGACGATTTCGAATACAACCCGAGCACGCCAGCCAGTATATCCGTCAACAGTTTTCCGGTAGCGATGGTCCCGTAGCCGCCCACGGAATGGAAGCGCACACGAAACGCTGATTTGGGCAGCAGATTTGGATTCGGTTCGGTCTCCAGAGCCATAAACTCGGTCTCCGGGTAAGCTGCTTTCAGCCTGTCCTGCATTGCAGCGACACGCGGCGACGGATTCTTTGAAAAAAACTGCGAGCCGAGGTAAACGAACGGGACGTTGCATCCGCCTTCCATATTCTTGAAAGCGGCGATTAAATGCCGCGGCTGCAGGTCGTGCGCACCCAAGCCGAAGATCGCAGTAGTGAGTTTCGGCAGTTTATCGATCGGCGGAATACTAGCGTGACGGACCTTGTCGGCATTCTCCCGTGCCTTGAATAGGGCGTGCGTCACTAGGCCAGTCAGTGCGGTGACATCAGACCGTTCCAACACCGTGACTGCCTTCTTGTCGCGTAACGCCGCAACCACTTCCGCTTCCGGGAAGGGCTGCAACAACTTGATTGAAACGACGCCGACCTTGCTGCCCTTTCCGCGCAAATAGGTCGCAACCGCTTCCGCATCGTCGGTAACTGATCCGAGGCCGACCAAAACGGTTTCGGCATCGTCGCACATGAAGGACTTGACCGGACCGTAGTCGCGACCCGTCAGATCGCCATACTCCCGCATTACTTGGCGAACGAATCCAGGCACTTCGCTTGCAAAGTGCGTGCGGTGGTCTGCCGCGCCGGCCTGAAAATCGGGTTGGTTTTGCACGCCCCCGGTGAGCCCGGGATTGTGCACGTCGACCAGCGCCGGAACGCGTTGCCGCGTCCCCTTTTCATACGCGTTGATCCATTGCCGACACCATTGGCCGCGCAACTCTTTGGGAATCCAGCCGAGCGTGCGCTCGACCAGAGCACCGGCATTGTCCTGCTCGATATTCTCGGCCGCCTCATTGAGGTAGGCCTTTAACTGCTCCAAATCGCCTGGCGCGAAATCAGCTTGGCGTCGCGCAAGGTACTGCTGCAACTGGAACACTCTGCCTTTCGCTCCAAACAACATCTCCTGCGCCACAGTCGGCGCCTTGATTCGGCCGGCGGGATCACCGAGAAACTCACGCAACAGTTCCGGTTCCGGCATCAGCACTTCGCTCAGCATATGGCTTGTCGCAAATCCATCCATGACGTTGGCGACGGGGATCAACGATAGGGCGCTAACTTTGTAGGCGATCGCGGCCAGATCGGCCGCTTCTTGCGGATTGCTGCCGAAGAGGATCGTGTACCCGGACGACAATAGCGCGTAGACGTCGTCATGGCCGGCCATCACGTTGAGTGAATGTTTAGAGACGACGCGCGCCGCAACGTGGAGGACGAAACCGCCGACCTTCTTACCGACGGTAACGTAATGCGACTCCAGGCCGTAAAGGATTCCCTGACTGGACGAGGCATTGGACACATACTTGCCGCCGGTCAATGCCGCCCCGAGTGCTCCACTCTGTGCGGAGTGTTCCCCTTCCGGTTCGAAGAAAAAGGGATGTTTGCCCCAAACGTTGCATCCACCTCCAGCACGAAACGCCTCGTAGATTTCTGAAATCTCCGTGGAGGGTGTAATCGGATAGCCGATCACACCGCCACAGACGTGGCCCATGACTTCGGCAACAGCCCCGTTACCATTGATGACTTTCGGAATGCCGGGATATTTTGCATTCATTTTTCCATGTGCACGATTGTTGCCGCACGCGTCGCCATGAATATGGAAGCCCACTTGAGGCATGGGGGTCGTCTCCTCACCGTGGAAAATCGATGCGCGTCGATGGCAATGTAGGAAACTGCTACGATGACGCGCGAATTTCCTTGATATGCGTCAATTGCCACCGTCCACAGGGGCCAATTTTTAGCCGAATTGGCCCTCGCCATTGGGTTTGCCGATCAAAACCACTTCACACGCGTTTTTCGCAGTATCGGTCCCGCGACTACCCCGGCTACCCAAACTTTAGTGTGCCGGTGATGGCCGTCGTTCTGGTGAGTTCCGTCAGTTCCTAACAATCGCAACGGCTCCAACCCCGAGTTTCTCCATGGCAGCCCGAGGTACCTAAGAAATATCGATATTGATTTCGGACCAGCTCGCCGAAATTCATGCCGCCTTCGCCACCGCTGGCATCCCACCATCCTCGGCGATTGACGTAATCAAGAGCATCGTTCTAACCGCTGAGTGGTCACGCCGTCATCAGACGCCTGACGACGGCAAGATCTTTGACAACATCGCGCTGTACTGAGCGTCAGCTAAGGCAAAGGGCGGTCACGACCTCGGTCAATCGCCCCAACAGGCTCGGGTTCCTCGAAGGGCCGACTTAGCTGCGCTCTTGGGCCAACAATCGCACGACATCCTTACCCTCCCGCGCCTTGTCGCGATTTTCCGGCGTCTCCTTACCGAGCGGCGTGCTGGCGACGAATCGATAAATCTCAGCTGCTCCCTGAAACATTTTCGGAGTGACGCCGGCCGAGCCCAGGGTCTTCGAGATCTCGAGCATTTCGGGCACCCAGCGATAGGCCTTGGGCGGTAGGATCGGAAACTGGCTGAGCGCCCACTTATAATGATCGGCCTGAGATTGCTGTAGCTGCTGTTCGAGTATTCCGCCGATGCCAAGGCGTTGAGCGGCTATCAGCACCTCAAGCCATAGCGCCTGCGTGCCCTTGTTGAGGGCGCCGTAGCACATTTTGAGCGCGCTCGCATCCGCAATGCCATCACTAATCACGTGCACCACAATTTGCGGCCCTGCAAGTTGTTCGAGATCAGCGGCGCCGGGACCCGACACGTACAGATTGGTTTTAGCTTTGCCGCGCGGTGGCGGGCCGATGATGCCGGCGTCGAGAAAACGCCCGCCCGCCCGCTCGACCACGCCCGCGATTTCATGCACGGTGTCCGGCGCGATCGCATTGCAGTCGACGATCAGCGTCTGGCGGCCGCTGGCGCTCAAGGCGTCCGCCGCTTCGCGTGCGAAATCGAGTGCGGCGCCCGGATTAATGATCGAGAGCACGACATCGCATTCGGCAACGAGTCGCGCAACCGTACCGACATCGGTCAATCCCGCCTCGCGCGCGAGCGCACGGGTGCGCGCGCTGCGATGCTCCAGCGCGGTATAAACATTCAAACCCTTCGCTTTGATCTGCATCGCTACCGCCTGCCCCATATCTCCGGGGCTCATCACGCCGACATTCTCGATCTTCATTTTTCCAGTCGCCTCGCTCGCGGCGCGTGCTGCGGACCGCAGACCATCCAGGGTGATAGTTGCCGCGGCAACCCCAGCCACCTGGAGAAATCCGCGGCGGTTTTGCTCCATGGCGATGAGTTCCTGAACCCACCCCTGTTTAGTTCGGGATGCGCGTTCAGCAACTGCCATTCGATTTTCTCAAACTCTTTCATTTGGCTCACCCAAGCTGGAGATGCAGCGATTTAGATATATTGCTGCACATCCGCGCGCAGGCACGCATTGACCGCGATCAATGGACAGTGGCTCTGACCCTTTTAGCTGCAGCCTCGCTTGGGTCGTGAAAGGTTGCCGTGCAGCGGTTGGTCAATCTCCGCTATATGCGAGGCCAAACAGGGCCGATTTTTCCAACGGAAGCCGAGCAAAGCCACCGGGCACATTCCATTTGCCGTCCTCACTTCGACCGCATCGTATCAGGAATTGTCCCTGCAGGCCTGGACATAGGCTTCCGCTTCTGGGCGGGAGAGGAGGCGACCGATCTGCATGCGCTTTCCAGGCACGTGGGCGAAGACGCCGCTGATGAAGTGCTTGAGAGACGCTACGACTACGTCATCAAGTGCGATGCGCTCGCCGAGCAGCACGGCAAGCACCTTGTGGTCGACCTCGCTATCCTCGACCTGCTCGAGGAGCCCGATCGGATCGCAATCAACAATGGTACCGGACGAAAGGGTCGCCGCAGTCAGCACGAAGCAGTCGACACAGTCACCGTCGCTGCTGCGGGTGCCAATGACGAAACCATACGGAAAAGGGTATGCGCACGAGACATCGACCGTGCGCAGGTAAGTTAGGGTGCGCTCGTCGTAGATGTTCTTGCGGCGCGTGCCAGCCTCGTTCTCGATAAAGACGCGCAATCGATCCCTCTTCGTTGCCGACGCCAGCGACAGCCTACGTCAACTTCCGGAGGTTGTATCATCCGCGATGCTTTGACTAGACTGTCATCGGATCGCATGAGGGGGAGGACAGTATGGCGGGCCGGTTCGATCGTGCGAGCATCGTCGCGCGCCTGCGGGCGGAGCGCGAGGCCGGGCGTGCCATCTATGACGCACTGTGCGGGTCCGGCATCACCGCCAAGATGGCAGCACGCGGCGGCGCCGACCTCGTCACGACCCATTGCCTAGCCTATTTCCGCATGCAGGGCCTAAGCTCGATGGCGGGCTATTTGCCGATCTGCGACGCCAATGCGCTGACGCTGGACCTCGGCGAGCGTTCGCTCATCAACGTCGTGCGCGAGAGCCCGTTGATCGCTGGCCTGCTTTGCGTCGATCCAACCCGCGACATGACGCGCTTTCTCAGCCAGATCGCAACGGCAGGCTACCACGGCGTGATGAACTGCCCAACCGTGGCGCTGATCGACGGCAAGTTCCGCAACGACCTGGAAGAGACTGGCATGGGCTTCGCGCGCGAGGTCACGGTGCTTGGGGAGGCTGCGCGCATGGGACTGTTCACCAAGGCATTCTGCACCTCGGCCGCGGAGGCGTTGGGCATGGCGGAGGCGGGCGTCGACAACGTCATCGTGCATTTCGGCAACAGCTCTGGCGGCTCCATCGGATCGCAGACCGTGATGAACCGCGACGCGGCGGTGGCGCGCGCGGCAGCGGTTCTCGATGCGCTGGCGGGCAAATATGCCGACCGCATCGTCACCTGTCATGGCGGCGCCATCGAGACGCCGGAGGACTTCGCGGGCTTCCTTCAAGCCGAGCCGCGGCTTGACGGCTATGTCGGCGGCTCGTCAGCCGAGCGTTTCCCGATCGAGACCTCGGTCACGGCGGCCGCGCGCGCGTTCAAGGCCGTCAAGTTGGCGAAGGCGCGCTAAGTGGCGAGCGCGCCGACCGTCGCCGTTCTCGCCACCCTCGACAGCAAGCACGAGGCGGCACGTTTTATGTGCGACGCCTTGACTGACGCTGGCGTGACGCCATGGCTGGTCGATTTTGCGCTGCGCCCGCATGGCCATGATTTCGCGACCGTCGGCGGCCGTGCGCTCGCGCATGCTTCCGGGATCGCATGGGAAGCTCTCGCGCAGCTGTCGCGTGCCGACGCCGCGCAGGCCATGATCAAAGGCGGCGGCAAGATCGTCAGCCCCAAGGCGATGTCGGGCGAGATCGACGGCATCATTGGCGTCGGCGGCGCCAATGGCTCGACCATGTTCTGCGCGGTCATGCGCCAGCTTGCGGTCGGACTGCCCAAGGCCATGGTGACGCCTGTGGCGGCAACCGCCGCGGTGCAGTGGTATGTCGCCGAAAGCGACATCGCTATGTTTCCGACCGTCGGCGACATCTCGCTCAACCGCATCACCCGTGCCGCCATGATCAATGCGGCCGCCGCCATGGCCGGCATGGCCAAGGCCTATCGGTCGCGGTGCCGGAACGCGGATGCGGCGACTTCACCGCCGCTGATCGGCGTCTCCTCCTTCGGCAATACGCAAGCCGCGGTCGACCGCATCACGGCGCGGCTCGAGGTCGAAGGCTTCGAGGTCATTCATTTCCATGCCTCGGGGCCAGGCGGCCGGGCGCTGGAATCACTCGCAGCGCGCGGCGAGCTTGCCGGTGTCATCGATCTAACGACTTCCGAACTCACGGATTTCATAACTGGCGGTGTTTACAGCGCTGGCGAACAGCGCCTCACCGCGGCAGGGGCCGCTGGGCTGCCGCAGGTGGTGGTGCCGGGCTGCCTCGACTTCACTAATTGGTGGGTCGGCGAGGTGCCCGAGCGCTACCGCGGCCGCGAGTTCTATCAGTATAACGTCGAAATCCTGTTGATGCGTACTAATGCAGAGGAATACACCGCGCTCGGCCAGCTGATGGGCGAACGGCTCGCCGCCGCCAAGGGGCCGCTGCGTGTGCTGATTCCGACCGGCGGCTGGAGCCAGTTAGTGGGCCGCAAGACCTATGATCTCGCCGGCAAGGAGATCGGCACCTGGTCGCAGCCGGAGACCGATTGCGTGTTCGTCGACACGCTGCGGCGGCATCTTCCTGCCGGCGCGCTCGCCGAGTTGCCATACCACATCAACG
>CAVRUP010000006.1:0-245341 GCA_963724335.1 uncultured Alphaproteobacteria bacterium
TTTAGTTTCTGCCCAGGTTGGGTAGGCGGTTTGGCGAAGTCGAGCCCGTAGATTTCTCTGGACATCGGAATTGGGGTTCGATTTAAGGATTCGATGAATCCCGAATTGCCGGTGGAGCCATCGCGGGAAGAGCTGATTGCGCTGATCGCGGCGCTGAGGGCTGAAAACGCGTCCCTGAAAGCGCGGATCGCCGAACTGGAGCGCCGGCTCGGATTGAATAGCTCGAACAGCGGCAAGCCGCCGTCGAGCGATGGACTGAAGAAGCCGGCGCGGGTGCAGAGCCTGCGCGAACATTCTGGCAAGAAACCGGGTGGTCAGAAGGGCCACAAAGGCGAGACGCTGCGACAGGTCGCTGATCCCAACGAAATCGTCCATCATTATCCGTCGGCCTGCACTCGGTGCGGCGCGGGCCTCGATCCGCAAGCAAGCGTCGGCCATAGCGCCCGTCAGGTGTTTGATCTGCCCGAGCCACCGGCTCTGGTCGTCACCGAACATCGTGCGCACGATTGCCAATGCGCCGCCTGTGGCGCGAAGACGCGTTCGCCGTTTCCAGATGGCGTCAACGCGCCGGTGCAATACGGCGCGAAAATTACCGCCTTCGTGGTCTATCTGCTGCACTATCAATTGCTGCCCGAGGATCGTTTGGCCGAACTGATGGCCGATCTCTTCGGCGTGAAACTGGCCGCCGCGACGATCGCCAGAATGAGTCGGACTTGCGCCGAACGGTTGCGGGGCTTTGCCGAAACGCTGCGCGATCTCGTAGCGGGCGCGCCGGTCAAGCACATGGACGAGACCGGTTTTCGCATCGGCGGCAAGACGCAATGGCTGCATGTGGCGTCCACCGCCTTGCTGACCTTCTATCGCGTCTGCGCCAAGCGCGGCAGCTTGTTGGCGAATGTCACCGGCATTGTCGTCCACGATCACTGGAAGCCATACTACACGATGCAAGGCGTGCTGCACGCCCTGTGTAACGCTCATCATCTTCGCGAACTGAAGGCTCTTGTCGAAATCGAGAAGGAAGACTGGGCGCGCAAGATGCAGCGGTTGTTGCGGCGCGCCTGTCACGCGGCGAATCTCGCGCGAGAACGTGGCGTTCCTTTGAAGCCTCGACTTATCGGATGTTTCGAGCGCTGTTACGACGCCATTCTCGCTGAAGGGCTGGGCTTCCATGCGGCCCAAGTGCCGCTGGCACGCGCCGCCATGAAGGGAGCCGGCAAACGACGTGGCCGTGCGCCTCGCCGAACCGGACACAATCTCCTCCTGCGCCTTGCGACACGCAAAGAGGACACCTTGCGCTTCCTTCACGATCCGACCGTTCCCTTCACCAACAATCAGGCCGAACGCGACGGGCGCATGATGAAGCTCCGCCAGAAAATCTCCGGCGGCTTCCGCTCGTTCGAAGGCGCGATGGACTTCGCGGTCATCCGCTCCTTTTTCTCGACCGCCAAGAAGCAGGGCTGGAATATCATCGACGCCCTGACCAGCGAGCCCTCAAACCTCGCGAAATCCCTACGCCTCTCGTGAGCCATCCAGCCAACCTGGGCAGTAACTTATTTTATGGCTTTAAGCGTGTGCCTGTGAATTACGGGGACAGATCAAGAAAATTCAGTTTTTCGGAAGCAAACCGATCGGGGCTCTGCTTTTGAGGCCCTGCTAACTTAGGTGCCTGCGCAACGGAGCACGGTATTGCCGACGCGACAGGCTAGCAAACCGGTTTTCTAGAAACCAAAGGGAGCTGCCGCGGTTAGCTCGGGTTGCGTTTTCGTTTGGGCGAAGCGGGCTTTTCGTCAGGGCCGGTGTAGAAGTTATTTATCCTGCAGAAGCCGCCACCGCCGGAGATCGTCGCCTGGCATTGTTCAAGCGTAACAAAGCCGCAATTAGCGCTTCCCATTCCGCCGGAGTACTCAGCGCACCACTTATGGGTCAGCAGCCGCAGTACCGACGACGAAGGATAGTGGTGCCGTCAATCCAGCGAAAACAGTAACCGCGAACAGCGCTTTGCACATGACGCCCCTCCATTGAATTCATCGAGATCCAGAGCATAAATTCGCAAAAGAAAATCGTATGGCGAATGATGGGCAGCGCAAACTCAATTCGTCTTCGATTAAAGTTGACATGCCAGTGTTGGCAATTTGGCGCGCGGTGCGGAAAACGACAATGAAAGCTCAATACGAAAAGTCCTGCGCGCATTCAGTGGCAGGGCTGAGTTGCAGTCGTAGGCGTTGCCGCGGGGATTGAAAGTTTAATGAATTTTTTATTGACACCAGAATGGCGGAGTGGAAGCGTTGCGGTATCGTTTTCGCCTAGGGCTGTGGGGCTTCAACAACAGGAGTTCCTAGGCATGTGCGACTATAGCCTACAGAGCATTAGGTCGCGTCCTGCAAAGGTCGGCGACATACTAACCATACGTGACTTCGGTACCGGCACGCGTGGGTTCGCCGCGGCGGAAGATGCTAGAGTGGCGGTTTGCGTTTTTCCGGGAACCGAGCTTGCGTTTTCCAGCGCGGTGACCGTCACAGATCCTCATGTGCGCTTCTTCGCGCGTTGGAGGGTGCGAACACTCGATCACGCGACGGCAATCTTCCGACAAGTGAACAAGCACGATCGCGGGTACATCATGATGCGCTCGAATTTCCGGACGGGCGCACCGTTCTCCTGACGCACCTAGGTGAGGGTCAGGAGGCAACGGTGCTTCAGCTTCCGGTGCAGCCCTCGACTGCGGCGGAGGAAGAGACGCAGAAGCGCGTCGCTTATGTAGGATAATTCCCGTCTTCATTGTGAAGGCGAAAAAGCCCCGCGCACATTCAATGGCGGGGCTTGCGTTGCAGGCGTAGGGATTACTGCCGAGTCTGAAAGATCAAAGAGCGGTCGATAAAATAGCGGCGTGTGACGCTAAAACTTTCACCCGCAATGGCGGTTAACGTCACGAACACACTTCGACTAAAGGGCAAGGTCGATTTGGCGGATCGCCAGCGCGTCGGCGGGACGCTTCAGGTCCTGCAGCGAATTGCCGCGGCTGCCGTACGCCTCGGCATAGTCAGACTTCAGCGCGATCGCTCTGTCGTAGCTTGCCAACGCGTCGGCGGGACGCTTCAGGTCCCCCCGGGCCAGGAACGTAGGAGCAGGACCCCGTTCCCTTTCCGGCGGCACGCTACTTCCAGGAGACTCGCCCTCCCTCTTTCAAGAAGGGCACCAACGACTTCGCCCGCTTCTATGGGATGCTCATCGATGGTCTCCAGTTCAGCTACGTGAGGGGCTTCTACTATCAGGTGCTGCCAGCTCCGGACGCGGAAATCCCTCAGCGCTTTCAGCGCGCCGAGCAGGTCTACGCGCAAAAACTATGGCGCGAGCAGCTTCGCGACTGGGACGAGAACCAGAAACCAGCTGCCATTGCGAAACACCGAGAGCTGCAAGCTGTCGATCGGGACTCTCTCTCCGACGCCGAGCTGGTCGCCTACCGACCCGGCTCGCAGGTGTGATAACGCCACACAACTCAGCATCTTCCGGACGAAACCAGCGCGAACCGAGAGCACGGCATCGGGCTTGCCGGCGCCCCATGATAAGGCTATATGATACACACACAAGATGTATATCTAGGAGGTCATCATGCAGGTCGCCAAATGGGGCAACAGTCTTGCTGTCCGCCTACCCAAGGCTTTGGTCGAGGTGCTCAAACTCAAAGTAGGCGACGAAGTGGAAATCACGGTCGCCGGAATGCGCAAGTTCGAGGTCGGCCCCGACCGCAAGCGGGAGGACGCTTTAAAGCGGCTACGCGCGCTCAAACGCCCTCTGCCACCGGGCTTCAAGTTCGATCGAGACGAAGCCAATGAGCGTTAAGCCGTTTGTCGACACCAACATCCTGGTCTATGCCTTCACTTCGGACGATCCGCGCAGCGAAAGAGCCGAGGCAATCCTCGCAGCCGGAGGAACCATCAGCGTTCAGGTTCTCAACGAGTTCGTGAATGTCTCACGTCGCAAGCAACGTCGGGGCTGGAGCGAAATTGCAAAAATCTTGGACGTGCTAAAAGCACTGCTCGATCCGCCACGCCCACTGACGATGGAAATTCACGAGGCGGCGATTGGCATCGCCCGCGATCACGCTTTTCATTTTTACGATAGTCTCATCGTCTCGGCGGCTCTGCAAGCTGGCTGCTTAATCCTTTACAGCGAGGATTTTCAGCACGGGCAGCGCTTTGAGGGACTTACAATTCAGAATCCATTTCTGAAATAGAATCCATGCAAGCTTCGGACATTGTGGACTGATGGCGGTTCCGGCCGCTCTGAACCGAGCGCTGCGGGCGGCCAAATCCAGGTGCGATAAAGCCCCACCAGCGCTAGCTTTCAAGATCGCCCAAGTCGGCAATAGCTGACTCGGGCATTCATTTGCCGATCGGTGCGAAAATAGGGTAGTGGGCTACTTTGATTGTGGCGGAATGGCCCGGTCGGCCAATCGTCGGAAATCTCTCAACTCGAATGTGAGATCTGGCATTTTGAGCCTCCCATGCCTCTAAGACACCCACAATATCACCGATCTCCCAAAGCCGGTCAGTGACCTTGGCAGCAGGAGCCCACTACCGAAAATAGGCCCCTGTGGCAACGGCCGAACGCAATGCTACAATGCCGATGCAGGATTCAAATGTCAGACGCGATCTGACCGCCATGGCTTCCGCGCGATGGCTTTGACGATGATATGCTGTGCGCATATCTACACGCGGCCGAGTACCATGCCTCTATTTTTTCTTCGACGATACACCCCAACGTGCTTGCGATTGCACTCGCCAACAAGCTGGCCCGTATCGCTTGGGGCGTTCTGGCTCATGGCCGGGACTTCGAAGTTAGGAGGATCAATGAGGCCGCCGCCCAGTCAGCTTGATCGTGATTCCACACTAAGAAACGCAGCGAGCACGCAAAACGAGGAGCCTGCGATGACGTAACCAGATCGATACACCTTACCTGCCGAGGTCTGCGAGAGGATGAGACGAGATGGAGGTTCGGTCTTCCCGGCGCATGCGAACACTGATGACCCGAATGGCCCAGTCGAGGCCTATACGCTAATGAGATCGCACGCGCGCTGATATCCATGATGGCCCGGAGCACAACACGCTCCAATCAGAGGCCGGATACATTGATGCAAGACCGCTCACCGCCAGCTCGGCGAAATCCACTTGCGACGCACGGCCGGACCATACATATGTGCCAATCGCGTCCTTCGCTGCGACGCAAAAAACAGAAAGCCTTTTCGCCGTCTCCAACGAACCACGATGCGCACCCAATACGTGTCAACGAAAAACCCCGGGACATTTTGCCCGGGGTTTTTGTTTGATCTCAGATGCAATCGATCCGACTGCGATAGCCGCAATCCAAGCTTTCAAGGAGGGCAAACCGCAACGTTCCAGAACCACAGGCCGTCAACGTTGATCCAGCATGGGCCGACGCCGTATGCATACCAAGCGCCATGCCAGAAGTGGCGATTACGGCCGTACCAATAGTGGCCATTGTATGCTCTGCCGACGACGTAGTTTCCATGTACGGCTCTATTGACGTGGACGTTTCTATTGACGTGGACGTTTCTATTGACGTGAACGTTCCTGTTCACGTTGACGTTTCTATTGACGTGAACGTTCCGGTTGACGTTAACGTTGCGATGAACCGTGGCAGCGAAAGCTGACGCTGGAAGTATTAGAACACTCGCGATTGCAGCGGCAATCGTTAACTTGCGTAGCATCACATTTCCTCCATTTGTTAGAGTTTTCGTATTCTGTTCCTTTGTAACTGAACGCGGCGTGAACGGACCAATGTCGCATTTGCGACCGACACAATGCAGCAATTTGCACCTCTATTCGATCATCTCGCCGGCAGTAGCAAGCAGCGACGGCGGCATAGAGAACAAAAGCCCCGGGCAATCAGCCCGGGGCTTCAAATTCTTGCCCGATCGATCAGACTGGGTGTTTACCGCCTAGAAGAAACGATAGTTCACACCAACCAGGACATTGCTCTCGGTCGCTTTGGCGCTGATGGGACAGCCGGCCGAACAGGCAGTGAGGGCTGGGGTGACGACAGTCCCCGACTTCGTGCCAAAGTCCATGTAATTACCTTCGAGAAACGCCGACCAGTGCGGTGCGAACATCCACTCAACGCCGCCACCAATCGTCCAGCCGCTTCTGGTGTTGGAGGTCTGGCCACCAAACGCAGTACCACCAGAAATGACGGTTACGCTTGTAGTTGTATGAGCCCAGGCGCCGCCGCCCTGAAAGTAGAGCAACCAGTTGGGTTGCACTGCATAGCCAATGCGGGCCGTCAGGGTGTCGAACCATTGATTCTCGAAGTCGGCCGTGGCGGCAAGACCACCGAATGCAGTGGTTGCGAACGTCCCGCTTTTACTGTTGCTGGTCCAATCGAACAGTTCGCGGGCGCCGATCACAAATCCGCCGCCAAATTCGTAATCGCAGCCGACCTGCCCGCCACCGGCAAAGCCGGAACCGTCTCCGGAGACTTCCCCGCCAGTAGTACTCGCACTGGCGTTGCCAAATGCCCCGCCGATGTTGCCGCCCACATAGCAGCCGGTCCAGGTGGCCACCGGAGCTGGAGCCATCATTGGTGCTGCTTTGTAGACTGGCCCCTGCGGCATGTCGGCCGCCAAAGCGCTGGCCGAAGCAAGAGCCGTCATGGCAAGAGCCGCCAACAGGATACGTTTCATCTGCCTTCTCCCACCTATTTTTCCCACTAATCCAGGTTTCCTCTTAATTTCCTCTTAAGCGTTTTAGAGATTAAAGGCATTGATTTGGATCATGCCTGCTTTGCGACCTAAAGCGTCGGTTTTTCAGCGAAAAAGGAATGGCCAAGCCTGCGATATTCGTGCGGTTTCGCGTGAATGGTCTTCACGAATTTATATTTTGCTGCCGTGACATAGCTGTGAGATATTCTTTTCGGGAGCGGAAATCTGCATCATGGATGGATGCGAATTACCTTTATCTGGCTTGCAATAGCCGCAGGAGCTAATCGGTTCGTTTGACGTGGGTCAATGCGAGACAAATATTTTTGTATATAAGAAAAAACACTTCGACGAAGGGGGAAAATAGCGTGCGGCGCACGAAAAGTGCGAGGGGTGGATTAGTTTCGGCAATTGGGAGGCGAGGATGATCAGCAGCCTAACGAACGACCGCTTATTTGGCTTGACCCTCGCTGCGATTTTCTTCGGCATTTTGATCTTGAATGCGACGTCTTATTGAAGCGCCTAAATCTGGAGACGAAAAGGCAAAGGGAATGAGTTGGGAGTTAGAGAGGAGGCTAGACAATGAATGCCTTAATCTATCGAGCCGACATCAAAACCCAGATGAAGATTGTGGCCGTAGCGTTAGTCGCCGCAATTCTCATAGCGCTAATAGGTATACAAGCGCATATCGGCGCTTAATGGAGCCTCAAGCTGGACAGCCCAGTCCCCCACGTCCAGCTGCAAAGTGAGCCCGGCACCCCCCTGCCGGGGTCATTTGCTGTGTGTGCAGAGCACGACCGACGCCACAACTGGAGGCGCAAAACACCTTCCGCACCGCATATTGCAAGCCGATCTGGGAATGTATAAGGAGGGCATGCGACAACCTCGGTGTTTTGGTCTGAGCTCTGTGGCGCGCAGGCAAACCGACGCTATGGGTCAATCGCTACCTATCATTCAGCGTCGGGGCTGACCTTTGTCCGTTGTTCGCCGGTGGTCTCAACCGATCGACGCAACACTTATCGAGAACAGAAAAGATATAGGGCGTGTGCTGATAAGCGAAAAATGTCGTTTAGGGCTCACTGCTGCCCGAGAAACCGGAAGCTTTGGTATCGCCGGTAGCTGGGATCTTGAAAGCGATTAGGCGAGCATTTGGTATACGTTACGCGAGTGTTGCGTCGACCGGTTGAGCTGGCTGCCCAATAGGCGACAAACTTTGGCAGCGCAGCGAGTGTCCGCTTTGTGCCATAAGCGACCGACGCAGCGCAGCAAACAGCATCTTTAAACTAGAAACCTGCAAGGATGGTGAGGCAGCCAAAAACTACTGCGGCGGCGATCCATCGCGCGGCCTGTTTATTAAGCGTGGTTGATCTATCAGAAGCCTTCACCGACGCAGCCTGCCACCACATTTGGCGTAGCGATTTATCGACGGGTTCAAAACCTTCCGGTTCGGGAACTACCTCGCTTGATCTTTTCCAAAGCTGAACCGCCCTTAGTCCGCAAATTAAGGTCAGGATCGCTAGTGTGATAGCCAGCAGCGTCACTGAGCGCTCCCTTGCTTCGGGACAATAGCGGACGCGCCACCAAGAAGGATGACGAACTCGTGACGCTTCATTCGATCACCTCGTCGGCGGAAGCCTGCAGCGTCAGCGGCACGGTGATGCCGAGCGCTTTCGCGGTCTTGAGGTTGATAACAAGCTGGAATTTTGTCGGCTGCTGCACTGGAAGGTCGGCGGGTTTCTCGCCTTTGAGGATGCGGTCAAGATACGTCACAGTCTGCCGATACTGCGCGAGGAGATCGGGAGTATAAGCTATCAAGCATTCCTTGTTCCCGACTGGGTTCCCATAGATCGCGGGCACGCGATACCGCGCCGCCAAATCAGTTGCCAGTTGGATATTGTTGCTGATGAAGGCGTCGGGATTGAAGATCGCGCCGCCATCCGCACCGAGTTGAACAATGATCGGCTCGATCTCCGCTGGAGCATCCACCGGATATGATTTTATCTGAACGCCCAGCTTTCCGGCGGCCGCCTCGGCCGCCTCGTAATAGAGGTGGGCGTAGGGAGCCGCTTTCGGGCTGAAAACATACGCGACGCGCTTGACACGTGGCGCGATCTCCGTGAGCAGATCGAGCAGCTTCGCTCCCACTGTCCGCTCAAGAAACGCAAAGCCGGTGATGTTGCCGCCGGGCCGCGCCAGGCTCTGAACGAAGCCTTGGGCGACCGGTTCGGCCACCGATATGAACACGATCGGCGTCGTGCTGGTCGCCTGCTTCAACGCCTGCACACCGGGGCTCCCGCTGCATAGGATCACGTTCGGCTTCAAGCTCAAGAGTTCAGCCGCGACGCGTTGCGCCATCTCGGCGCTCACGACACCAAACCGATGGTCGAGCTGAAGGTTGCGACCGACAATCCAACCTAATTTTTCCAGTTCTTCCTGAACTGCCCCGGCGCGGGCGAGCGCGGCCGGACTGTCGGCCTGAATGTTATCCAACCAGCCGATGCGCCGCATGCGGTCGCCCTGCTGCGCTCGGGCCGCGACGGGCCATGCCGTTGCGCCGCCTAGAAGGAAATGAACTCGCGCCGTCGCATTGCTTTCCCCAAGGCTCAGGAGACGGCATCATATCGGCCCAAACGGGCACTTTGGAAGGGGCTCGGACTGGCATAATGCAATTGCTCAGTAATGCACGCTCAATGTCCGCTTCTCTAATCGGCCGGTCGGGGTCAAGCACTTTCAGACTATCCACCACTGCAGTGTCGATGTCGCTCACGGGCTCGTGCTTCTCTTCGGAATCGGCACCAAGGCCCTTGTATGGGGCATTTTTAGTCAAGGAGTTTAAGCAGAGCGGTGCATCTTTTTTCTTCGTCAGTTTCTTTGTTCGATCTGAAAGTCTGTTTCTTCGTCCCGACCGTGGCTTCGCTCACGCCGGCGCGCGCAGGAGTTGTCAAGGTTGGCTGTCGTACCAACCTTGCGGCATGCTCCGCCCTTGCCAGGCCACACCTTGACGGCTTCGAGCACGATGGCACCGCTTGGTTCGGTCGGGATGACGATCAGAGGGGAGCCCGCTTTCGGGCGCGGATCAATCGCGCCACAACCTTGTATCCGGTAGGTCCAAGGACCCGAACCATGATGCAGTCATGCGCATCGGCAGCGAAGCTCCGAAGCGGCGGACCCATTCTTCCATTCGGCATGAAAGCCAAGGGACTTACCGGGATTCCGCCACCTCGAACCGTCATCGGCGCTCCGTCACAAGCGTACGGACGAGGCCGAAACTGTCGGGGTTCTTTCAGCGTCCTCCGTTCATTGGGCCGGACGCAAAACGACGCCGTCCGGCACAACGCCCTCCCGCACGAGCCGCCACAGGACGATCAGAAGCTTGCGCGCCAAGGCCACGATCATGGGCTTGCGAGTACCGCGAGCGTTCTCGGTGCGGGCCCGAAACCACTGCGCCAAGGCGCTGTTCTTCTGGTGCATAAGGAACCGCCACGCCAATTGAATCATACCTCGCCGAACTCGACCATTGCCGGAACGGGCCAGCCCTTTCTCCCGGCGTTTTCTGCCACTCTCGTCAGGCGAGCCAGTGAGGCCGGCATAACGGGCTATGGCCCGTCGATCGCGCATGTTTCGCGACAGCACCTCGTGCACCAGCATGTCGGCCGTCTCGATGCCGACCCCGATCACGCGCGCGAGTAGGCGCGTCATAGCGTGCGGTCCATCACTGGGCGCGTGATCGAGACGCACCAGGCGTGCCTCCTCAATCTGCCGGATCTGATCCCTGACAAGCCGTCGTCGCTCCATGTCGCGACGCAGCTCAGCCAGCGTGTTCGGCGGGATCGGCTCGCCCTCAGGCGTGTGCAAGCCGTCAAGGCGCCCGGCGGCCTTTTTCAGCTTGGGATTGAAGCCGCGGATGCCGAGCCGAAATCAACGCTGCTTTCATTCGGTTGACGATCCGACTTTGCTCTCCGACCAGGCTCTCGCGCTCGCGGTTGGGCCGCTTGGCATCCTCGTCCTTTATCGTGGGGATCGCGACCATCTTGCAGTGATCACGCTCGCCACGCAGCCAGCCGAGAAAGGCGCGTTTGAGTAGCTCGGTGTCGAGACGATCGGTCTTCGCCCGCCGATGCTCGCGCGATACCGCTACACTCGCGGCGTGAATGACGTGGGCCTCGATGCTGCGCGCCTTGAGCCAGCGTGCCAACCAGAAGCCGTCACGGCCGGCCTCGAAGGCGACTACGATGCGCTCGATCCTACGTCCTGCTTTCTCCGCTTCCTCCCGCCATCGATGCAGCAGCTTCAGCAATGCGCTCTCGTCGACCGCGAGCTTCTTCAACGGCTGGCGTTCGACGCCAGGCACGATGCCGGCAACGAGCCAGTTCGACAGGCTCATCTCTATGACCGCGATCAGCGTGCCTTCCGGTTCGAGAGTGGTGAGGGATCGGCTCAGGTCGTTCAACTTCTGCATGGGGCGCTCCATCGGTTTACATCAGCGACGATGGATGCAATATCCTCGCCGCGGCCCCATAGCATCTTCCATCATGGGATCCGAGGACGAGGTGGAACAATCTCTTAGGCGGCCTTGCCGTCTGAGTGACAGTAGGTCCAAGCGGACATACGAACTCACCTCATCCATCGTCCCGCGAGGGACATCTTTCCACTGCTCGGTGGAACTCGAGTTTCCTCCTATCGGATCTGATCTTGCACGGCTGTCATGCTGCTGCCGCAGCTTCTTCCCGGGTCCAACGGAACTCGGTACCATCAACCCATATGCGGTGCAGGATCACGGCCAAGCGGCGCGCTAGCGCGACGATTGCTTTTTTCATCCCGCAGCGCCTAGCGATTTGCATCGCCCAGGCCTTGAGCCAGGACCATTTCTTCGAACGCATCATGGCCTGAGCTGCTTCGTAGAGCATCGCTCGCATCATCTCGTCTCCGCAGCGTGATATTCTGCCGCTCCAATCCACCTCGCCCGATTGATACTTGGCACACGTCAGACCAAACACCGCCCCGACGGACTTGGATTTACGGAACCGAGCGGGCACGTCGACGGTGGCGCGATAGGTCAGCGACACCACGGGGCCGACGCCAGGAGTTGTCATCAAGCGCCGGCATACCTCATCGTCTCGGACGATGACCAGCAAGCGGCGGTGCAGGATGCAGAACTGCTCGCGAAGCGTTCAGTGCCGAAATCATGATGACGGGGATTTCCCGGGACCGCTGGTCGGAGCGGAAGCTGCCAATATCGGCCGGGTACGGTGCAACCGCCCTGGTTAAAAAAATGTGTTTGGGGACACCAGCCGTTTTAAAGCGGCGTGGGAGCGCGAGCTGCCCCCGCGGCTAAAGTAATTTTTTTCCGGTCAGACACATGCGTGGAAGCCGATGACGCCACTGGAGCTTCCCGTGATCGCTCGAACAAAATGGCACCTGCATTCCCCCCAAAAGAGCCGAGATCGTCTTTCTCGCAGGTAGCCGCAATCGCTAGTCCAATCGAAGCAAGGTGGGCGCGACGGTAGCAATACACGGCGAGCAAGGCTCTTGTTGTCGGCGGAATCGTCTCAATGAGTTCATGCAGCCCATGCGCACTGGCACGATACATCTCGCCGAGCGTTTCGTCGGAGACGGGACAGGGTTCGTCCTCAAGAAGTATGCGGTGTTCGGGCAGCATCGTGATCTCTTCCACGCGGTTGTTCCCATTAATGAGCATCCGATGCGCCGCGTTAACGTAGAGTTAACTTGATGGGCTGCCGCCTGATCGCCCGTCACGCTCCTAAAACAGAAAGACCGCCTCGCGGCGGTCCCTCCGAAATCCGATCAGATCGATCTTGATCCGTCTAGGGACAAGGATGCCGATATCCATCGTAGCCTAAATACGTTCCGCTACGAGGATCATACGTTTTGAAACGTTGCATGCAGTAGGCCACCGCATCTCCTGGCGGAGGCCCGTAATAATAACCGGGTGGCGGCCCGTAATAGTAGGGCGCCGCGAGCAACCCACCGAGGATTGCACCGGCGGCAAACCCGCCCCCGTAATAGCCCCACCCACCACCATGCCAACCGCCACCACGCCAATATGCAGATGCGTCGGTCGGAACTGCAGCGGCCCCAAGGGCTATGATTGCTGCCGCTGTCATAATCACCTTACGAAACATAGGATTTCTCCCGGGTTCGGACGCCGCCACTAATCCATAAGATAATCAATGAGGCTGTGAAGTCGATAGGCAGACGACGGCACGCTTCATTCGATCACCTCATCGCCGCGGCTAGCGTCCTAGATTCTGCGGCGCAGCGAACGCAGTGAATGTGCGATTAACGTCCTTCGCTGCGACCCGAAAAGGGAGATTTTCATCGCCTCCGATACAACCACCCGATGGCACTCAGGTGCTGCTGAAATCGTCCACAACATCATGACCGGCTTCAAACGCGACCGACCATCTCGTCAATGAGAGCCACGAGCGCAGCACGCGCCTTGCTGTTCTTAATCTTGGCGAACGCGGCGAGCAAATCCTGTGCGCCGTTGATTTGGAGTTCCGCAAACGGCAGCGGACCACTGTTGCCTTTCTGCCCGTCCAGGCTTGGCAAAAATGCCGACACCGCGACGCCACACGCGTGCGCAATGACTTCAAGCCGGCTTGGCGCAACGCGGTTTACGCCTTTCTCGTATTTTTGGACCTGTTGAAAGGTCAGTTTGAGAGCGTCGCCGAGTTGAGTCTGAGAAAGACCTGCCTGCTGCCGATAAACGCGAATGCGTTTGCCCACTTCAATATCAATTGGGTTTGGCGTCTTGCGGCCAAGCGTTTTCTGACCTTTTGGCATTCATAGCCCCCCGACTGAGTATCGACTAGCTGCGGCGCGACGTCTCAAAATAAGCTAACCACTTGTATTTGCAACGGGTATGCCGTGAAGAAGGACCCAGGAACGGGTAGAGGAGACAACGGGACTATGTCTCCTCTAGTCTTAAGTTTGCACGGCAGATCGCCTAATTTAGGAGTCGCATGAGTCACTTAGGCGCAAAATCGCTTTCGATCTGTGTCCAGGGACTGCGGTGCTAACACATTGAGAGCGCGGTCACTCTTCGAACGCGTGTCCAGCCGCAAGAAAGGCCTTTCGGCAAAATGTGGAGTCGGACCAAGCGTTTGCAGTGAGACCACCCGCGAACTTCAGTCTAGTCCAACAGCGTCATGAATATTGCATCGCGGCGCCTTTCAAGGCATAGGTCCGAAAGGTCGTGATGTGCCAAAGGCGACAATATGCGCCGCAGCAAACAGCGCCCTATTCGATGAACTCGTCGGCGCGCCCGATAAGCGTATTAGGGACGTTGAGGCCGAGCGCCTTGGCAGTCCTTAGGTTAATGAATAGCTCGATTTTGGTTGCTTGCTGGATCGGCAGATCGGCAGGCTTCTCGCCCTTAAGAATCCGACCAGTGTAGATGCCGGCGACGCCGGCCGAGCGCACATGTCATTTGAATGACAACCGCTGATGAGCAAAGCAAAGAGGTTGAGATTGTGCGGCTCCGCACGCCTCCCCGGACCCTATGGATTGATTTGATGACAGGACAAATCTGCGATCCCGAGCCAATCGAGCTCGGCGGCCAGGTCATTCCATTCACCGCGCTGCTCTGAGGCTTGCGCCGGAATGGAAAATAGCTGTGAGCGGCGGCAGGAACGATATGAGGGAGGAGCACCGCCGTCGGATCGTTGGCAACTGAGTAGATTCCACGCGTGCTGCTTCGACTGATCACCCGCCAGCTAATTCGCTTTGGCGCTTTACGATGCCGCCGGCGTGCCCATGAAGTCGCGCTTGCCGATCTCGACGCCGCACTGCCGGACGATGTTATAGGCGGTGGTGATGTGAAACCAGAAGTTTGGCAGGCTATTGCCGAGCAGCAGGCTCTGGCCGGTGAACTGGCGTGTCTGCCCGCTCGGGAAGGTGATACTGATATCCTTGCCCTCGGTGCCGTCGATCTCGCTCTGCTTGACACTCTTGAGGTAGTCGATGGTCTTGGCGATGCGGTCCTTCAACTGAGCAATAGTGGTCTCGTCATTGGCGAATTTCAAAAGCTCCTTGCCGGCGAGACGCCCCGCCGCGTTGGCGGCGTGATCGGTCGCCGCCCGCACCTGCCGCGCCAAATTGTACATGTCGGGCGACAGCCGCATGTTCAAAAGATCGGCCTCGTTGACCTTGCGCGCGGAAGCCCAAGCCGCGGCCTTGTCGAGGACGGTATTGAGCCCGTTGAGATGCTGGATGAAGACCGGAATGGAAACGGTGTACATGGAAATAGCCATGGAACGAGCCTTTCTCGGATGACGATGTCAGACGACAAGCCTAGCCTAATCTCCATCAGCACTGCATCCGAATTTTCACCGGCCGAGTGGAAGCCAGCCGCCGGACAGACCGATGAACTCTCGCGAATTCGGGCGGCTGCGAATACCGACAAAAATGACCCCATCTCGGACATCGGTCGCATTCGGGGGGTCACGGTAAATTATGTGAGGGTTGAGTGTGGGTATTGGAGCGGAGCGTCTTCGGCCGGCACGATCACCTTGCCAATAGGCCAGAGCGCGATTCCGGCAAGTTTCAAATGGGCCCACGCGAAGGGGATGCCGATTATAGTGACGGCTAGAAGAATTGCGGTGACGAGATGCCCTAGCGCCAACCACCAGCCGGCGAGCACCAGCCACACAATATTGCCAAGAAACCCGAGCGGTCCTGTGCCTACATCCTACGTGCATGCGTCATTCAAATTCTGTGCACTAGTCGTTGGAGGAAAAGAGCGCCGATTTAATGGCGCATGCGCGTTAACTCGCTGCGGCGCAGGGGCTAACACGATGAAAAACTCGTTGTGAAAAAAGAATAAAATTGTGACTGGTTAAGATTTGTTTTTGCTTTCGCGGTCGGAGTTCAGTGCTACCCGCTAGGTCGCGGAGGTTGCGGCTCCTCGGGATATTCCTTATTGGGCCGCCGTACCTCGCAGCACCGCAACGCTCGACGTGCACGGCTTTGCTTTCCGCGCCCGGGCAGTCCGCTTGCTCCCCACGGCCACTTCCGGAGGCTGACATCGTCTCCCTCTCGTACTCGAAAATCCTTTGAATTGATTTTCATATTCTTCCTTCCGGCTGCGAGACGTGATCTAGGCGATCCTAAGATGACGAAAAACCGGAACCTTCACCAAATCCAAGGTGATGGCGAAACCAGTAGCTGCGACAAGTGTGCCGGCTACCACCGAGGCCGGCAGGGGCATCATCGCGATCCCGCCGACGGCCAATGTCGAAGCGATTGCGATATCGGCAACGGACGATACGGCAAGCCAGAGGCTTGGACGAATGCCCCACAGGTGCCGGCGTTGACGAATGGCGTAGAGCGTCGCTTGGCTACCGAACACGAGGACGACAAAGGCCAGGGTTTGCAGTGCCCCGGTTGCGAGATTTATACCAAATCTGCCGAAGGCCAGGACGCCGCTGCAGAAAGCCAGCAGACAGATACCCATGATGACGCCCGCCGTCGTCAAGCTGCCAATGCGCCACGCATTCGGCGTCGGGGATGGTCGCACCTTGTCCGTCGTCAATGACATGGAGAGGAAATCGCCGGTGATCATCACAATGACCATCAGCAGCGGCGTCAGGATCGCGTGCCCTGTCATGATCAGGCCGACGATCAGGAACAGCACCGTCACGATCTTCTTGATGATGGAGTTCAGCGTATAGGTCAGGATGCGCTGGAACGTTATTCGCCCTTCCTTGACCGCGGCGACGATGCCGGCGAGTCCTGGTTCGGTTAGCACCATGCCGGCGGCCGACTTGGCAACATCGGTCGCCGTCGAGACCGCGATGCCGATCTGCGCCTGGCGTAGCGCCGGCGCGTCGTTGGCGCCGTCGCCGCACATGCCGACGGTATGGCCGCCCTTCTGGAACGCCTTGACGAGCTTGTACTTGTCCTCGGGCAGGACGCCGGCGAAGACCGCGAATTGCTCGGGGTGGACGCTGTCGGGGATCGGCCCGGGCGGACAGATCGCACCATCGAGCCCCACCGCCTGCGCCACGATGGCGGCCGTCGCCGGCGCGTCGCCCGTCACCATCACGGTGCGCACGCCCAACCCGTGCAATTCGCGTGACGAGCTTGGCCGAGTCCGCGCGCGGCGGGTCGCTGAGCGCGATGAGTCCTGCCAGCTTCAGCGCCGTCGGCGGTCCGGCCGCGACCGCCAGAACCCGGAAGCCCTTCCCTTCGAGTTCCTTCGCCGCCGCCGCCGCGGCTGGCGACGGTTGCGCGAGGCCGATGACCGCGGCAAAGGCGCCCTTCACGATACGCTGCGTGCCCCCGGCCGAATCCGTTGCGGTCGCCTCGGACATCTTCTTCGCCGGATCGAACGGCGCGAACTTGACTAGCTTCGGCGCGTCGGAAATCGCCTTGTGCGCGGCGGCGGCGCGAATGGCGCCATCGACCGGGTCCTGCCCGCCATCCGAGCTGGCCAGCGCGGCCAGCGCCAAAATATGTGGTTCGTCAAAGCCGGGCATCGCATGGACGCTCGTCACCGTCAGCGCGTTCTGGGTCAGCGTGCCGGTCTTGTCGGCGCACAGGACATCCGTCGTTCCCGCTTCATCCACCGCGGAGAGGCGGGTCGGAAGAACGCCCAGCTTAGCCAAGGCCCGCGCGCCGAGCGCCGCCGCAAGGGTGAAGGTGGCCGGCAGCGCGACCGGTATCGATGCGAGGACCGCTGTCAGGACGAGAGGGATGATCTCGGCGAGCGGCATCTTGAGAAAGCAGGCATAGGCCACCAGCATCACGATGACGACGCCGTTGAACAGCGGCGAGATTGCGCACCACGCGCAGAACCGCCTTCTGCTGGGAGCTCACGACATGGGCGGTGCGGACGAGCTCCGCGGTGCGGCCGAACTTGGTGCGCGCTCCGGTCGCCGTGACTTCGGCCACCGCCTCGCCGCGCCGGACCAGCGCTCCGGCATAGGTCTGCACGCCCGCGCCGGCTTCGATGGGCACCGATTCGCCGGTCAGCATGGATTGGTCGAGCAGGACTTCTCCCCCGGTGAGGTGCACATCCGCGGCGACCACGGCGCCGAGCGAAAGCTTCACCACGTCGCCCGGCACCAGTTCCGCCGCGGGCACGGTTTTCCATGCGCCGTCGCGCCGGACGGATGCGTTCAGCGCGAGCCGCGACTTCAGCGCAGCAAGGGTCGCCTGGGCGCGGCTCTCCTGGAACAGTCCGAGTGCGGCATTGAACACCAGAAGAGCGGCGATGATCGCGGCCTCGACATATTTGCCGAGCGCCAGTCTCGAGCACGATCGCGGCCTCGAGCATCCACGGAACGGGTGCCCAGAACTTTTCGAGCGCCATGCGCAGCGGATGCGAGCGCCGTATCGGGCATCGCGTTTGGGCCGAACTTCTTCAGCCGGCGGCGCGCCTCGTCGCTCGTCAGGCCGCCGGCAGATCATCCGTTCGCGGCAGCTGCCGATTTGGTAGGCAAGTTACTTGCAGACGGCAGCGAAGCAATAGTGGCCATGATCTACCTTATGTTGCGCAGCTCGTCGCTTGCTAACCAACCTTGGACGGGCCTGTGGGTAGGCTTAGGGACCCCCAATTACCTTTCATTGGCACTGAATTGGTGGCACCGATTCTTTGCACTCGATAGAATTGCGTTTCGCATCGACCTCGTCGTTCTTGCTGTTGCACATGCGGAGGTGATTGACCGCCGTGCGGAAGCGCGGCGGTCAATTTGAACAAACAAAAATACCAACCTAAACTGGCCAACTCAGGTGGCAGCCAGTCTCGTCAACCGGCAGCGCCACATCGACACCTTTGACGACCTGATCGACATGGAACAGATCCTCCGGTGTCGAACCTTTCTCTACAGCGTGGCCGACATAAAGATCTGGCATAAGTTGATTGTCACCCTGGCGGTAGAAGACCTTATCGGGCATCAGCGCGACCTCGGGCGGCAGCGTGAAGTTCTCCAGGCCCTTGGCAAGCTTCTCGGCGGCGAGCGTCTTCTTTTCGTTAGCGATCAGCGCACAAGTCCACACCGATGCGTAGCCGAACCAGTGCCGTGCGGTCGGCACCTTGCCGCCGTTTTCTTTCTTGATCTCGGCGACGAATTCCTTTACGTGCGGCACGTTCGGCTGGTTCCAGTACCATTCGAATACCCAGGTGCCGATGCGTGCGTCGGCCGGCAGGCCCTCGAGCACCTCGAGCTCCTGCTGGGCGCCGGCAATGTGGAATTTCTTGTTGAGGCCGAACTGCACCGCCTGTTTCAACGAGTTGACGGCGTCCTCTCCGGCGGTGAGGAAGATAATGACGTCGGGATTGGCCGCCTGCGCCTTGATCAGCACCGCCGAATAGTCGGTCGTGCCGAGCGGGGTAAGAGAAGCGCCGACCTCGGTGCCGCCGAATTTCTTCAGGCTGGCTTCGAAGCCCTGTTGCAGCGTGTGGCCGAAGGCATAATCCGGCGTGATGAAGTACCATTTCTTGCCGTATTTATCGAACAGCAACTTGGAGACGGAGTTGGTCTCCATGCGCGTCGTATTGCAGACGCGGAACACGTTCCAATGACAGTCCTTGCCGGTGACCGCATCGGTGTGACCGCCGGTAACGATGTGCAGGATTTTGGCTTGGTTCGAGACCTCTCCAAGCGCAAGGGCCATTGCGGAGTTGACGTTGCCGAGCAGGAAATCGACCTTGTCGCGGTCGATCAATTTGTGTGCCTTCTGCACTGCGGTGCCGGTATCGGTGCTGCTCGAGTCTTCGGAGATGAGCTCCGCCTTGCGACCGAGGATGCCGCCTTTAGCATTGATATGCTCAATCGCCAGCTGGCAACCGATCTGCTCATTGCGGCCAAGTTCGGCATAGGTGCCGGTGAATGGGTCGTCGAGGCCGAACTTAACCGGCTCTTCGCCAAGCGCCTTAACCACGAACGGGCTGGCAACCTGTAGAGCGCCGATGGCGAGACCGGCCTTGAGGATCGTCCGGCGGTGGATGGGATCGCGAATTATATCCTTGGACATTTTCTGTCCTCCTAGGGTCTTGGTTCGTCGCCCCCGGAAGGATTTTTTTTGCTGCCAGCCGAACACGGGCGGATGGGACGCAACCCGCCAGCGCCATCGCGGCGCCGAACGGTTTGCCAACCATTGCTAGTCTGGAAGATTATGGACATGGCGCGACGTCCCGAATTTCCGCCGTCGCACAGACTTTCAGCAAAGGGCTCTCGAGCCGCATAACGACCCTAGAAGCAAATGGTTCCATCCAATTCTGCGGCCCAGAGCGCGTGACGGCGGATAGGAGCACACGGACTTTGCCGGAATCAGCCGGTGTCAGCAATATCAGCAGCGCTGGAACAAATTGAGTGGGTACTGTCCGAGCTGGAAAGGCATCGCCGGTGTTAGTGGTGAATGGTGCCGCCAGTGGTTGACGGGAGCATCGAGCCATGCTGCCGCGGCCGCAGCTAAACCACATTACGAGAAGCTCTGTCCCTGGGGGCTGCTGACGCCTCGCGCGGCTCCTGGCGCGGCTAAAGACTACGTCGCGCCAGGCGCTATGCAGACGCGCCGCTCGATTAGCGGGTGATCACATCCGCAACTTTCTTATCGTGCGGATTGACGATCAGCAGCCTGTCATTTTGAAGCAATGCATATTGATATCCCCTGAGCACCGGTACCCTGCTGGAGACGGTCGTCGGGACGGGATACGTCATGACAGCACTCGGCACCGCTGCACCGATTTTGGCCGCAAAGCGCGCGGGCGCTTTCTCCTTAGTGGCCTGTTTGCTTATGTCCTGCCATGCGGTCGTTTGCTGTTTGCTGGTCAACGACAATTTGTCCTTGAGCATCGACGTCGAAGCCGATTTTGCGGTGCTTTCCTTAGACATCGAGCTACCAGCGGCGACCGCGACCGAAACGCCAGAAACAAGCACGACAGCGGCCACGGCCAAACGTATTCTGTTTTTCATGAGAGATCCTCCATAGGCGACCAATCACCCCTGCGCGCAAATGCCGCAAAGTGCGGAAGGTTTCACCAGTCGTAGCCGGTAACGAATTAAATTTTATTCATCACCTTAGGGGCGCCGACCGCACGCAATTGTACCTGCCAGCTTTGTTACGCGGTGATGCGCGGCGGAGCTCGATGCATCATCCATAGCTCTACGGCCGAGTTCGAAGATTGCTTCCAATAAAAGTGCTCGTCCAGGGAGATCCCATTCCCTCAACGACGGGCTTTTTGAATCATTGAGCTACGGTGGCAAATCCATGATGAAAACATTTATGCTTGGCACCGCCCTCAGCGCTTTGATGCTGTCGAGCGCGCTGGCGCAGTCGTCGATATCCCCGCTAAAAACCAACCCGGCTCCCGTCGCGCAGGCCCAAAGTTCCAGCAAGGCCGATGTGAACCTGCCGCAAAAGATGGATCAATGGCTTGCAAGGAGCTGGGACACTACGGCTATCGGGTCCGACGACAAGAACATCGGCGACTTGATACCGAGCCAGAACGGGTTCGTCGATCAGCTCAAGGTGTCGCAGAACAAGGATGAACTCAAACAGGCCGAGCACTTCACGCCCTACGAACCGCAGCCCACCACCACTGGAATGGGGCCGAGCATGCCCCTCCGCGGGTATGGACCGTTTCCGCCCCTTTCACCCGCTGCAACGTCGCCTGCAGGTCAGTAAGATTTTCGACGCTGACCGGTTCTATGGCGGGCCTGTACACAGAACCCTGGACACAAGCCTCGCTTGAGATCCCGCCCCGAATGGACAGAGACTGTGACCGTGGGTGTACATGATCAGTGTATTCCGCTTCGGCGATCGTCGTGACATCCGGCAATAACGCCGACCGCGTACTGCCGTTGAACACGAGGCGCAACAACTTGTCGTTGTTGATTTGTGTGAGCACTAGCAAAAGTGGAGCAAAATACACATCGATCCGACCGGTGAGAACCTTGGTCAGAGCTTCGACTGCTCCACGGTAGGGAACATATTGGGCCTGGCTCGCACTATCATGGAACCTTTTCTGATGATATGCGTTGACGGCGATCTCCGGTCATCTCGGGAATGCCGGATTAGTCGTGTTTCCATTTCGGGGGCGGCGTTGCGACGGGACCTCTCGTGGGGAGGGCCCGAGGGAGTTGCTCGCCATGCCGGTACGTATCCTCGCGCTCATTGTTTCATTGCTCGCGATTGCCGCGCCTGCCTTCGCGGCCGACGCCAATCACGACATCAAGGGTCTTTATCTGCTGACCGACTATCCGGCGGTCACCGTGCAGCCCGGCACCACGTCGACGGTCAATTTGAAACTGCGCAATTACGCGCTGGCGCCGGAGCGGCTGGCGCTGTCGGTTGCCGGCGTCCCGCAGGGCTGGACCGCGACGTTGCTCGGCGGCGGCCAGCCGATCGCGGCCGCCATGCCGGCGACCGACGACAGCGTGTCGCTCGATTTGCGGCTCGACGTGCCGAAGGACGCCAAGATCGGCAGCCACACGCTGACGGTGAACGCCGACGGCACCGACAATCACATTGCGTTGCCGGTCGCCGTCACGCTCGCCAAGGAGTTGCCGGCCAAGATGACGCTAGCCCCGCAGCTGCCCGAACTGCGCGGCTCCTCGCGCTCGAGCTTCGAATACACGCTCACAATCAAGAACGACAGCGGCAAGAAGCTGCTGGTCAGTCTCGCCGCCGACGCGCCGAAGAATTTCGACACCTCGTTCACCGAGGCCTACGGCACGCCAGCAGCTCACCGCGATCCCGGTCGAGGCCGGCAAGAGAAGGACGTGAAGCTAAAGGTGCAGCCCGCCCGACACCGTCGATGCCGGCGCTACAATGTCTGTGACAGCGCGCATCGCCGCCGAAGATGCGCGCGCCGTCTGCCAGAGTTGCGCTCGACATTACCGGCCAGCCCAAGCTCGCGCTCGCCGGCCGGCGAGGGCCTGCTCAGCGCGCGCGCTACCGCCGGCAAGGACAGCCGGTGCCGGTGGTGGTGACCAATACCGGCACCGCGCCGGCCGAGAATATCCAACTGTCCGGCCAGTGCCCCGAGCGGCTGGAAGATCGAGTTCGAGCCGAAAACCATCGACCGCATCGCGCCCAACGAGCACGAGGAAGTGCAGGCGCTGATCAGCCCGCCGGGCAAGGCGATCGCCGGCGATTACGTCACGGCGACTGAACCGCGCCAGACGCGCGGCGAGACTCGGCACGGCGGATTTCCGCGTCACGGTGATGACTTCGACCATGTGGGGGATTGCCGGCATCGGCATCATCGGAGCCGCGCTGCTGATCATGGTCGGCGCCGTCGCACGGTTCGGCCGGCGATGACCGACGAAACCGTCATCGAGGCCAAAGGCCTGACCAAGCGCTACGGCGCCACGCCCGCCGTGGACGGTGCGACTTCGACGGTCGCGCCGGCGAAATTTTCGGTCTGCTCGGCCCCAACGGCGCCGGCAAGACGACCACCATCCTGATGCTGCTCGGCCTGACCGACATCAGCGGCGGCCAGGCCGCGTCGTCGGCTACGACCCGATGCGCGAGCCCTCGGCGGTCAAGCGCCAGGTGGGCTATCTGCCAGACTCGGTCGGGCTTCTACGACGGTCTCACGGCGCGCGAGAATCTGCATTATACGGCGCGGCTCATGGGGCTCCGCGCCGAGATCGCAAGAAGCGCATTGCCGCCGCGCTCGCCCGCGTCGGGCTGTCCGCGGTCGCCAGCAAGAGAGTCGCGACCTTCTCGCACGGCATGCGCCAGCGCCTGGGGCTTGCCGAAATCGTGATGAAGGCGCCCGAGCATCGCGATCCTCGACGAGCCGACCAGCGGGCTCGACCCGCAGGCCACGCTTGGAATTGCTCGAACTGATCCGCCGCTCAAAGCGACGGGCGGAGCGTCCTGCTGTCGTCGCATCTGCTCGACCGGTGCAGAGCGTGTGCGACCGGGTGGCGCTGTTCAACGGCGGCCGCATCGTGCTGATGGGCACGGTCGCCGAGCTCGGCCGCCAGGTGCTGGGCGGCGGCTATGTCGTCGAGGTCGAGGCCGACGGCGGCGACGGCATCGCCAAGCGGCTTGGCGGCGCTGGCCGGCGTGCGCAGCGTCGACGGAGCCCAGGCGCCGGCCGTTTCCGCATGACCTGCGACAGCGATCTACGCGCCGAAGCCGCGAGCGCGCGTGGTGGCCGCGGGCGGAGCGGCTCAGCAGCTATCGCCGACAGCCGAGCCTCGAGAGATCTACACCCGATATTTCCAGAATGCGCAGGAGGCCCGCAATGCGGCGTGAAGGCTCGGCCGCTCCAGGGACTCGGGCTTGGTGACGTCTGAAGGAACTGCGGACCATCTGTCAGCGCGCGCATGCGCGTTCTGGAATGGCTGGTGGTGCTGACCGCGCTCGCCGCCGTCTATCGGCGCGATCCACCAGATCCGCGCCGTCACCGCCGAAGACCCGTTCCTGTTTTTGCGTCTGTTCACCACTGCGCGCGAGCCGCTGCCGTCGTTCATGGCGTTCCTCGGTTTCCTGGTGCCGCTGATGGCGATCGGGCTCGGCTTCGACGCGGTCAATGGCGAGCATCAACCGGCGCACGATGTCGCGCATCCTGTCGCAGCCGATCTACCGCGACGCGCTGCTGTTCGGAAAATTCCTCGCTGGGCTCGGCGCTGGCGGTCGGCCTGGTGTGCTGTGGCTGCTGGTGATCGGGCTCGGCCTCGTCATGCTCGGGCGTGCCGCCGGGCGGCGAGGAAATGGTGCGCATGCTGATCTTTCTGGCTGTGACGATCGCCTATGCCGGCGTCTGGCTGGCGGTGGCGCATGCTGTTCTCGGTGATGTTCCGCTCGGCCGCGACCGCGGCGCTGGTGACGCTCGGCGCTGTGGCTGTTTTTGTCTGTGATCTGGCCGGCGCTGGCGCCGGCCATTGCCGAGGTCTTCGTGTCGCCCGAGCATCAAGCCACGCTGGTCACCACTGCGCAGATGCTGGCGCGGCTGTCGCCGTCGACGCTATTCGGCGAATCCGTGCTGGCGCTGCTCGATCCGACCACCCGCACGCTCGGGCCGGTCTACTTGAGCCAGCTTGAAGGCGCGGTGATGGGCGCGCCGCTGCCGCTGTGGGACAGCATCATGGTGGCCTGGCCGCAAATTGTCTGGCTGGTGGCGGCGAGCATCCTGCTGTTCGTCGGCGGCTACGTCGCGTTCCAGCGGCAGGAGGTACGGGCGTAAGTCACCACGGTCTTTCGAGTGAATTGGTCACGTGCTCACGGTCGGGCGGGGCTGTCGCCACGCTTGTCCCTGCTCGCAAACCTAAGGAACAGGCAAAAGCCGTAGGAGGGGATTTCCAACGCTTGTGAAAAAGCCGGACATCTAACGCCGGCGGTTCGACGACCCTGCTCGGCGCTGCAGTCACGCTCGGTTCCATCACCTATGCCTCCGGCACCCTCACCTATATGCGTCTGCGCGTGTTCCCTCTGACGCTCGGGATCACGCTCACTTTCGTCGGAGGCGGCCCCGGATCCATCAATCTCAATGATGAGCCCACCCAAAAGGGCGTGGCCGGTGTTGCATCGAGGGACGGGGGTTTACCGCCGCCGTTTCGCTCTCAAACCATTCAGCGCACCGTTGCCATCGCTCGGCCATGCGAGTCCAAGCGGCTTTGTCCTCAGAACCATGAACGTGCCTGGCCATGAGTTTGCACTCAGCGGCATGTTTCAAAAATTCATCAGCAGGATTAAGTGGCATATTTTTCACCTCAGACGAGCTAAATAATCGCGAGGCGCACGAAAAGTTCCATCACGGACGCCGTCCGCTTATAAAAAGTTTAAATTAGAACACCAGTTCCGTCATATTAGGACATGGGCTTTAGAATGCAGATAGCGCCAACCGGCCGATAGGAACTAATTACTGGGTTTCAGTCCCCAGTCCCCGTCCACTCGCTGGGGCCAAGATGGATGAAAAGGTTGAGGACATTGGGCGGTATTGATCTTCAGTGGCCGAATTTGAAATGAGATGGAACTTCTTAGGTTGATGGAATTTATACTCCTATCGTCCATCTTCATGGAGGACCATATCATGAAGAAGTTGGCATTACTGACCCTCGCCGTTCTTGCCACGCCCCTGGCAGCGCACGCTCAGGGGATCGTTCGTGGTGCACAAGAAGGTGTCGAGCAAGGCGATCGTGCGGCCGGTCCGGTCGGCGGAGCCGTTGGCGGTGTGGTCGGTGGCGTCGTCGGCGGCGTCGCGGGTGGCGTCGAGGGTATATTCGGAGTACCGCAACCGCATTGGACTAGCGTTCACCACTACCAACGGTACCAACATCGGACCGTCCATCACACGAGTTAATGCGAACAGTCGGATATTGGGGAGGCCGCCCAATCGGCGGCCTCTTTGATTTGTGGGTGCTGGCCTTATTCGACCCCGGGTGGCCTATTGTGAAATCGTGAGTCGCCGTCGAAAGAAGGGCACTTAAACTCGAAGCCAGTATTCCAAAGTGCGAGACGTGCGGGGCCACGCAGGGGCTAAGACCCGCAGATTAAGAGGCGTTGTGGCGTTCCTTGCAAAAGCCGTAAAAATCGGTCAATTTTTGCACGGATGTGGGGTGCTAAGTGCTGGCGCGCCCGAAGAGATTCGAACTCCTGACCCCCAGATTCGTAGTTTGGTGCTCTGTCCCGGTGAGCTACGGGCGTGTGCCCGCCTTCCTCGCCGCCGCCCGGGCCGCAAGACGATGTTCCTGCTCTACCAACACTTGCGCCGCCTTGACCCGCTCCACAAACGGGAGCCTGGTCGTGCCATAGATCATTTTGCGCTTGCCGCCGATGAGCCATTGCCCGTCGTTCTTGTGGGTCATGGCCGCCGCCGCTCAATCGACCGCGTAATGCCGATGTGCCGCACGCTGCAATCGTTACCGAGTCCTAGCGTGATCTCAATCACCGGATAGGTGCGCAGGCGATAGATATCGGCGTTCTCGATCCTGGCTAGCGCGGCGTTGGCGCGCTGACGAGCGGTCCGTGAAGCCTCCCGAGCACGCCGGGCGCGTTCGAGTAGTTCGTCATCCGGTGTCATGGCGCTCACCTCCTGTCAGAAAGGTGGGACAGAAAACACGGCGACGCAACCCGGCAATATCCCAGCAAAAATACTATTTTTTCTGCTAAGCCATTGAGCGGGCGAAGGGAATCGAACCCTCGTATGCAGCTTGGGAAGCTGCCGTTCTACCATTGAACTACGCCCGCAAAACCTAAGTTTTCTCACTCTTTTACCTGCTATTTGCCTGCTGAACTATAGCGCAAGAAAATGCGCGGGTAAATTCTAGGGCGCATTGTAGGCTCAGCGGCGGGAGGCGCCAACTCTCCGCCGCCACCATCTTCGCTGCCCATACGCGCGTGCGGGTTCACCTTACTTGCTGCCCTCACGCGCGCGCGCGAGGCGCGCGCCGATTCCAGCGAGCTGTGAGACCGAGCTGCGCCGAGCAGACCGACCGGCTCGAGCCGGCTGTGCGGCGCGCGCGCGTGAGGGCAGCGATCATGGTTGACGCGGGCCTGAGGGTGGCCCGTCATCCGATATGCAACGGTACGAGGGTTAAGCAGGCTAGCCGGCACAGCGCTCACTGGATAACAGTTCAATGGATATCAATTCAATGGAGCAAATCTAATGGATATGGATCAACTGCCATACGGATTACGATGTGAGTTGCTGGATGCATATGGAGCATGGGTAAAGGGTACACTGGATGAAGGATACACGGGATATCTCACCACGTTTATGTTCAACTACATTCCCGGAAATTCAAAATCAATTATCGGGGCAATGACTAAGGATATAAAACAGTTCTACGGGACCTTGGTATCGTTCAAGCATCTCTCGCGTCGCCCACGCCACGGCCCGCTACGCCTGCAAAAGAACAAACAAGCGTCCTCGCAAATTGGTCGGCCCCCATCGAGTGGTCCAGGTGGAATGTTAGTTGAGAGTTGGCCGTTGCGCCAGCGTGGCCGGCGAAGCCGGTCGACGTAGCGCAGTCGGCCACGCAGCGAAGGCGGGCACGAACACTTCCGGTGCTGGTGGCTTGTAGTCCAGCAATTCATGCGGCCTGATTGCGTTGAAGTGGCGCCGCCAACTTTCGATGATGATTTGGGCCTCACGCAGCGTGTAGAATATTTCGCCATCGAGCAGTTCATCTCGCAGGCAACCTCGCTCACGCCGATCTGGCGAATGACATCAGCAATGTCCTGCCCCTGCGATATCAAGACATCGGCTTGTCGTAGCTTCGCGACGATCTCTTCAGGCTTGTGCTTCTTCTTCGGCATCTCGGTCCTCCTTCATGTCAAAAGACATAGTTCAGGTCGGACCACTTTTCAGGGGGAGGACCAGATGAAGTGTTAGGTCCACACAACCGCCGTGCGTCAACGCCATGCGTCGACCGAGATTGTTGCATTCCCCCGATACGCACCGCCGAACATCTTCCAAGCGCCCTGGGTTTCTCCGCCTGCTACCACGATATTGATATCCTTCGGTTGGAACATCTGCACCAATTCGTCCGGCGCAGCCTTCAGCCGCGTGGCAAAAGGCTCGACCCCGGCTACGGCGAGGGGATGAATGAGCGTCCGAATCCACTGATTGTCCCAATACTCCCGGGCAGGCAGGCGCGCATTCTCGGCGCACCAGTCGATGAGCTTTTGCTTGTTGTCAAACCCGATCTCCACGAACCCGCGGGCGGCGATGGGGTCCAAGACAAGTAGCGGCGGGTTATAGTGCTCGGTTGCGCTTAAGCAGCGCCTCATCTTTTCCTGCCAGGTCTCGCGCGGACCGTATCCGGCTTGCGTGTACCATCCGCCGAAGAAGACGCTGACGGCGCTCTCGGTTGGCTTGAAACCGTGCTGGACGTGCAGCGGCTCCCATGGGCTGCGCTCTTCGTTCTCGGCGAATACCGCGCTATAGGCATACCAGTTACCTAACGATCCCATGTAGGATTCGCCCGGCACCGACCCACCCTGAAGATTCTGCGACAGCAGACCGTAAGCGCGGCCGATCGTGGCATTCGCGTGATTGTAAGGCCCCAGGACGCCGATCCCGGCATCCATGTTGATCTCGTTCCGGATCGGACCATTGACGACCGAGATGTTTGCAAATGACGTCGTGCTGCTCGCTCGCGCGGTGATGCCGCTAGCAGCGAGCGCAAGGATCACGGGGAAATATTCGGGCCGGGCGCCCGCCATTACCGCATTCACCGCCACTTTTTCGACAGTGAACTCCCATAACTCGCGGAAACGGGCCGGCCGGAGCCGCCCCACGACTTTATCCGGAGGATAACTCGTGCCCTTAAGCATCTCCGCGACACGCTTTTCGGTCGGCAAGATGATCGGCAAGAAATCGGTCCACCGATTCTCGATGAACAACTGCTGGAGGTTGTCTTCCATATCCGGCGCAAGGAACCGGGGCGTGGATCGCTCAAACGAGCTTCCTTTTAGGTCCTCTTCGGTGAGCGCGCCGGTTAGGCCCTCAATTACCTCCTGCATGAACGGCCGGCCGGAGTTGGGATCGTTCCCCTCGATGTAGTCACGGAGGTTCTCCGCCGAGCGGCCGACGAGCGGCTGCGGCACAAAAGCTTGCCGGGTACGGGGCATGCCGTTCGCGAGAGCGGTCGCGCGGGCTAGTCGCGCAAACACATGCGTATGGACTGCGATGCTTGGGACACCGCTCTCTTCCAACGCCATTGCCAACCCGACGACCGTCGGGCTACAGGTGCTTCAAAGGCCAACTCCGAGGATTGCCGCGTTGCCATCGGCGACAATCCTGGCGCGCATGTCCGGGTCATCTTCCCAGCTCTCGCGCGGCTTGATAATCCGGGTGACGACCGCCGGTAGATGTTGGGCAAACCACTGCCGCAACTGATCCATGAAGGCTTCGGAATTGTCGAACAGGCAATCAACTAGATAAACGATCTTTCCATCCAAGCTCTCGTGCCGCTGGGCAAGACGCTTCCCCGTGACCTTCGGCGGATAACCGCGCGGGTCATAAACCGTCAACAGCCTGTCCATCTGAGCCTCCTGCTGGTGAGCGCACCTTCCGCTGACCACCCGTATTGAAAAATCACCAAACACCATCTGTCAGATACCGGTCGGCTGCGACAGCGGCGGTCGCCCCCTCGCCGGCCGAACCCACTGCGCGGCCCGGCGACCCGGATCGCAGCGTACCTGCCGCGTATACCCCCGGCAACTCGGTTTGCATCCAACTGTTAGTTGGAATTCGTTCTGAAGGGTCGCGATTTATCTGCCCGTTCAAGAACGCGCTGCTCGGCTGCAAGCCGATATATACGAAGACCGCCGCCACGTCCAGATTGGTTGCGGCGCAGTTAGTCGTGTCGCACAAACTAACGCCATTCACCTTGGCTTCGCCAAGAACTTCTTTTACGACAGTGTTCAATCGAATCTCGATCCTCGGATTTTTAGTCGCCTGGTCAAGGTATGCGGCTTGCGCGGTCAGCGCGGCGCCGCGCTGAAGCACAGTTACTCGCGAAGCGAATTTCGCGATCGTCAGAGCTTCCTGGATGGCGGAGTCACCGCCGCCGACAACCGCGACGTTACGATCGCGAAGCAGCGGAGCATCGCAACTCGCGCAATGACTCACGCCTTTGCCACGCAGCCGAGCCTCTCCCGGCACACCGAGCTCCTTCAGCGTCGATCCGGTTGCGAGGATGGCGGCGCGCGCCATGATGTCGCCGTTGCCAGTCGTTACTCGCCATTTGCCGTCTTGCCGCTCGAGGCGTTCAAGATTGGTGCTGGCGAATTCTGTCCCGGCGGCGATGGCCTGTTCCTGCGTCATCGGGCATAGCTCATAACCGGGTACGCCGTCGGGAAAGCCGGGAAATCCCTCAATTTTCTCGATGCTCAGGAGCAGGCCGCCGAGGACGTTTCCGGTCAAGACGAGGGTCTTGCGTCCAAGGCGTGCCGAAACGAGGCCGGCTGTCAAACCGGCAATCCCACTTCCCGCAACGACCACCTCGAATTCTTTATCCAACGTCCGCAAATCCGCAAAGCCGCGCCTTATCTAACGACGAGCATGTAACCTAGCACCTTAAGCGCGTACACTATAGGGATCAATTACGCATTCGTCCGGATCAGGTCACGCCGCTTGTTATCGTCCGCTCCGTTCTAGAGCTCATCTCGGAGGTGCCGGCTTTAAGGCATAGATGCATAGAAATTCATGGACCTGGGGGGCTCGCGCGTGGTACGAGCAAACGAGGTCTATTGGTGAGAGGTCGATCATCTGATCTCTGCTACATTTTTGTGAAGAACTATCATGAAAATAAAAGAATGCGTGCTAGGCCTCACTTTTGCATTACTCGCGAGTTTCAGCGCCTACGGGCAGACGAATTTCCCAACTCGAGACGTGACCATCTTGGTGCCGTTCGCCGCGGGCGGTCCAACCGACGTCATCATCCGCATTCTAGCCGATCGATTGTCGACCCGGTGGGGCAAGCCGGTGATCGTCAACGATAAGCCCGGCGGGGGAACGATCGTGGCCACCGCCTTACTCGCCAAGGCGGCACCGGATGGATATACGCTGGGTGTGGCAACCAATTCGTTCACGATCAATCCCGGCATCAATCACTCGCTGCCTTACGACACACTCAAGGATTTCGCCGGAGTAAGCATGGTCGTCTCGGCGCCGGTCGTGCTGGTCGCAAACCCTTCGTTCGCTCCCAATACCATCGCCGAGGTCATCGCTGAAGCGAAGAACAGCAGCAAGCCGCTGAACTTCACCTCGCCCGGTCCGCGCGGCATCGGCCATCTTGCCGGAGAGTGGCTGCAGAGTCTCGCACACGTCAAGATGACGCACATCCCATATAACGGCAGCGCGCCGGCGCTGATCGACGTGATCGGCGGTCGCGTGCCGATGATGTTCGACTTGTGGAATTCGGCGAAGCCCTACGTGCTAAAGGGCCAATTGAAGGTGATTGCCGTAGCGAGTGATGAGCGTCTACAGGATGCTCCGCAGTATCCGACCATCGCAACGACTTATCTGGGATTCGATTGCCGCGCGTCTATTGCGATCATAGCCCCGAGTGGCGTCCCGCGGCCCGTCTTCGAAAAAATCTCAGCGGACATCCGCGCCGTGGTATCATCGCCGGATTTCGCTGAAAAAATGAAGCCGTACGGGGTCGTACCTAAGCCGACGACGCCGCAACAGCTCGATAAGTTGATTCGGTCGGAGATCAAGCGCTGGGGGGCAATCACCAAGGCGGCAAACATCAAGGTCGACTGACGGGGACCTGTCATTTTCAATATGGCTTATCCCCTTAAGTCAGGCACTAACTATATCTTGTGGTTCCGGTCGTTTACCTCGTTTCACCGTCCTAGGCGACCGGAATGTCGTCGCACCACCAAACCAACCGCTGGAAGCACGACCGGCCGCCGTCGCTGCAGCAATTCATGGCGACGTTTCCGGACGACGGGGCGTGTGCCGAATGGCTGGCCCGCCGCCGCTGGCCGGATGGCTTCGTCTGTCCCGTTTGCAACGGCCGCAAAGGCTGGAAACTAGAAGCCAAGCCCTGGACTTGGGAATGCGCTGCCTGCGGCCGGCAGACCTCGGCGACTGCCGGGACCATGATGCGCCGGACCCACCTGCCGCTGCGTACGTGGTTTCTGGCGGCGCACCTCGTCGCGACGCACTCCAACGGGATATCCGCGCTGCAGCTTCAGGCGAAGCTCGGCATCGGCTCCTATAAGGCCGCCTGGCTGCTGCTGCACAAGCTGCGCCGGGCGATGGTCAACCCCGATCGCAATCCGCTCGAAGGAATGGTCGAGGTCGACGAAAGCACGATTGCCTATCGGACCAAAGACGCCCCCGTCGCCGGCGGTCAAACACGCAATAGCGCTCGTCCGAACACTTCCTTGAGAAGCGGCGAGCATCCAAAGCGCGTCAACTGTTTTTGTCTAATACCAGCTAACGACCGCTGCGGTGATCGGTGGCTGGTTTGAGCCGCGGCTCCGCAAGAAATGCTCCGGCCGCCGACGTTAGGAGCGGTTTTATGTCTAAATATGGTTGTTGCCTGAGTTAAAGGGATAAGTCATTTTTCAATAATGCCAAGCATGGCGTGCTTCCGGCCTTGTAACAGGGTACGGAGTTGCCGGCGGTGGGCTTTGTCGCATTTGCGATGCTACATCAGCTAAATAGAGGCCATTTCACCACAACTTAGATCCGCACGCGCCCGCAGTTGCATGGCGGAATACGCGACGACAAGCGCGTGGGCATTCCGTCCGCCACGATAACCATATCGGTTTGGATGAGCTCAGCTCACTTCATTGCACGCATCTATCCTTGTGCGACCCACCGGTAAGCCGACGCTCGTCAAATGTTACGAAAGTTATGACAGACAATGGCACGCTTGTCCTATGAACGTGGCGGAAGAGAGAGGGAGTCGAACCCACCAGGGACCGCATCGCGGCCCCTCCCGGATTTGAAGTCCGGACGTCCCACCGGGGACGCTTCTCTTCCGGTAATCGATCTAATCGGGTCAGCGGCGTCCGCGGGCCGGCGGAACAGCCCGAGGCGTTGCGGATTGAGACGGCGTAAATCGCCCCGGCGCAAGGTCACACCATGCCGATCGAAGAATTCGAGGATCTGGATCGCGACTTTGCGCCCATTATTCAATCGATCGCGCAATTGCGTGGCGCTGAATTGTCCGTTCGGCGCCCCGGTGGCAAGCTCGATGAGAATGTCTACTATCTCCGCGATCGTCGCGCGCAGAAAGAAATGATCGTCGGCGACCTCACTCATTTTGCCCATACGCACGAGCAGCTTGAACAAGCGCCGCACGTCACCTTCGTGCATCGTCAATGCTGCCGCGATATCGCGCACACGCGGTGGCCGGAAACGTTCGGCGCCGCCGATCAACGGCGCAATGCGGCTCCAAATCTTGTCGTCTTCCGGTGTCAAGCGCACGTTATGGCTGGACAAGCACACCCAGCCGCCATCCAGAGCGATCTCCTTCTCCTGCACAAGCTTGTGAAGCACCGATAACAATGCGACCGCCGGCAGCCGCGGTTCAAGCTGTAGCCGCAGCCTTTCGAGACTAAGGCCAGGCAGCTCAGGGTTATCGATATGAAAGCGTTGCAGCGCCGCCAAAAGGCCGCTTTTGAGGCGGAGCCACGCATCGGACGAGAGCGCAAAGGTATGGCCGTCTATTTCCGCCTCAAACAATCCCAGTTGTTCGCTCACCGCCCGCGCCTGTTGTTTGGTCAGCGCGCGATCACGGGCAAACGCCGAAAGGTCGACGAAACATGGATCAACCTCAAGCAAGGCTGCGAGGGCCGCTGCCGGGTCGGCTATGCCATGCGCTTGCAGTTGCGCCAGCCGCTGCGGCGAACGGCGCTTGCGTAACGGCGCCCGCAAATCGAGGAATTTTCCGCCGCCGATAGTACGCTGCGCCGTGGTGTCGCGAAGCACGAAGCGACCGCCAGCCGCTGCCGCAATCGGTTGTTCGAGCACGAGCTGGATCAGCGCTTCGCCGCCGGGCGGGATCGGCGCGTTGCCGAGCAGCACAATGCGTGCGCCGACTTCCGTCGCGGCGTGATGAAGGCGGACCGGCATCCACTGAGTCACCGGCTTTTGTTCGCTTGAGAGCAGCCGCAACGTCGCGTCGATACGATCGGTCGGAGCATGCAGGTCGGGATCGAGCACCACGTTGCCACGTTTGATGAAATCCTTGGCCACCCCACTGCCGGCAAGATTGAGCGCACATCGTTGTCCGGCGACGCCGCGTTCGGTCGGCCGGTTCTGAGCGTGGATGGAGCGCACCCGGGCGGCGAGGCCCGATGGGCTGATCACCACCCGCTCACCAGTCGAAATTGCGCCCGACAGCACCGTTCCGGTTACCACCGTGCCGGAGCCGGCGAGCGTAAACGAGCGGTCGACGGCAAGTCTGAAGGCTCCCAACGCTACCCGCGCCCGCATCATGCCGGCGGCGTCGAACAGCCGATCACGCAACTTATCGATGCCGTAGCCGGTGACTGTCGAAACTGGAACGATTTCGCAATCCGCAAGGCCCGTGTTTTCCAACAGCTGCGTGATACCAGCGGAAACCTCCGCTCGCCGGGGCGGCTCAGCCAGATCGCATTTGGTGAGCGCGACAACGCCACGATCAATGCCGAGCAGATCGACAATGGCAAGATGCTCCCGCGTCTGAGGCATGACGCCGTCGTCGGCCGCAACCACCAACAACACGAAATCGATGCCGGTGGCACCGGCGAGCATATTCCGCACAAATCTCTCGTGACCCGGCACATCGACAAAGCCAAGGACGGAACCGTCTGGGGCCGGTAGATAGGCAAAACCAAGATCTATGGAGATTCCGCGCGCTTTTTCTTCTTTCAGCCGGTCCGTGTCGATGCCGGTGAGTGCCCGCACCAGCGAAGTCTTGCCGTGATCGATATGGCCGGCGGTGCCAACGATCATGATGCCGCCTCGCGAAACGGCGCGGTAGCTCGGGCGTAATGAGCAGTGCCAGGCATCGCCTGACCATTGGCATCGCCTTCGCCGGTCGTCAGCAGCCAATTGGTCAATGCATCAGGCCAGCGCATCGGAATCCACTGCAAGATCAAGCGGGCCGAGATTTGCGATGAAAGCCTCTTCATCTCATCTTCTAGACAGCGCAGATCGAGGATTATTGCGTTGTTCTCGATGCGGCCGATGACTGAAACCGGAAGCCGGCGCAATGACCTGTGCAGTGCTGAGAGCGCTCGTCCCGTCCTAGTGGCGTTGCGCGATCGGCGCGGTCGTGCAGCATGATTGCGGCGACATTATTGTTGACTAATGTCGCATCCTCGACCCCCGGTCAATTCACATCTCGACGGCACACACACTCGCGTCATCCGTGCGCTCTGGCCGCAAGGTTCGCTGCAAGCGCCGCCCGACGATCGTGCTAGCGAAGGGCCGCGCTGGAGCATGGAAGGCGCAAACCTGAAGGCGACAATGGGCAACCGCAAGACCACGCTGAAATGGAATAAGGCGCCCGGCGTCGCGCGCTACGATGTTTGCCGGACCGACCCGTTGGGAAACGTCGAGATCGCAGACGCGTCAAGGTTACGCGCTTAGAGGGTCATGGCCTGCTGGCGGGCATGCCCTATCGTTATCACGTGCGCGCCTATGGCGCCGCCGGGCAAGGCGGCATCAGCTCGAACACCGTCACGGTGTCACTGCCGATGCCAAATTTCCCAGCGCATGCCTAATTGCTTCCGCCGCGTGGGAGGGATCAGATTAGAAATAATTGTTCTACGGCCGCCTTTTGAACATCACGATCGATATTGCTGAGACCCAGTTTCTTCGGCAGAAGCGCCAGGTTCTCTGCTTCCAGCGAGGTGCGCGACCGAAACCGCCCGACGAGCACGTACCAAATCAGTCTGCAAATATTGCACATTGGGCAAAAGCAACACCCGATTCGCAGTTCCGCACCAGCCGTTTTAGGTTTGCGGTGTGACAACGAAGAGCGTAGCCTTCCCTTTGTGTACCGAAGCTCGATGACGGACAGCTAGTTCGGCTTTGAAAAGAACTCCCGCAACTTCGGTCCGTGCTCTGGACTTTGCCGAATTTCCCCAGCCCATCCTAACTCGTAGGCCTTATCGTAATACTGCTTGGCTACGGCAGGGTCGAATTTGATGGTCTCGATGCCCGCCGCCGCTTGGCGCTCGGCTTCCTTGGCGTTCTCAGTGAGGAATGAAGCTTCCGCCTCGCCTTGCTCAGCTGCCTTGTTCAGAACCGCCTTTTGCTGGTCGTTCAGCTTGTCCCAGGCCGCCTTGTTGATCAGGATCGACACTTCCGCCGAGTAGAAACCCGGATCGACGCGATACTTGGTCTTTTCATTCCAGCCGAGGTCGAAGACGCCGGTGATGGGCCAACCATAGCCATCGACCACGCCGCGTTCGAGCGCGGTGTAAACCTCACCCGGCGCAATTTGTACGACCGTTCCGCCCAGCGCCTGAAAGAAATCGCGATAGACCGGGGTAATTCGCAGCTTCAGGCCGGTGAGATCGGGGCTGGTGATGCGTTTGTTCAAGTAAAGATGAAAGGGATTGTCGTCGACTACGCGCGCCAAGAGAATAGCATTCATCTTTTCCAGGTAGAGCCGAGCCATGTAATCATAGCCACCGTTTTTCCGCAGTTCCGCCATCGGGCGCTGCGTCAGCTTCCAGGCGTCGGCCTCGGGCATCAGATTGGTGTAGAACGCACCGGTGGTATTTGCGATATCGATGACGCCATTTTTAAGCGCATTTCCGACTTCGAACGGCGGCATCGCCTTTGGTCCGCCGATATAATTGATTTGAATGAGGCCTTTTCCGGCGTCGTTGACCCGCGCGACGAAGCGTTCGATGCCTCGCGAATAGGTGGTTTGTTCTGCAAAAGCGGAGATCGCTCTAAGGGTTACCTCTTTAGCCGTCGCGGTTTTTGCAAAAGCAAAAATCGCAATCACGAAAATGAGCGCTTTGCCAAACATTGATGATCCTCCGCTTGCCTTTGCGGCATTGTTTTTGCACGATTCAAATCGGAACCGTACAATTTCTATGTGCGAATAGAGTATTGTTCCGCCTCTGGCGTGTCAATTTGGTTTCGGCGCTTTGGCGCAAAGTATGGTGGCTAGGGGCCAGCACAGCCCCCTCATAACCGCAGCGAGAAAAACGTGATACAGAAGATCGCCCCTGCTGTTGAACGGATTTCAAAAGGTGACCCGCAATGAGTGCGCTGTCGGCATTGTATGGCAAGTTTCTCGAGAAGCTGATGCTCGCGGCGTGCGGGGTGCTGTTTCTGATGATGCTGATGATCTGCGCCGACGTCTTACAGAGGAACGTCGCGCTGCTGAAGTCGCTGCCAGGGCTGCCATGGGCGGATGAACTATCCGAATACATGCTTTATCTCGTCACGATGCTTGCCGCACCGTGGTTGCTCCGGCAGAGCCAACACATCCGTGTCGACATCCTGCTACGCGCCATGCCGGCACGGATCGGCTGGTATTGCGAGTGGCTGACTGACGCGATCGCTTTCGTCTGCTGTGTCGTAATCGTCATTTACGCGACCAAGGCGGCCTACGCGAGCTATTCCGCAAACGCCCTTACAATTCAGACGGTGGTAACACCGGAATGGTGGTCGCTCGTGCCGCTGCCGATCGCCTTTTTACTCCTCGCAATCGAAGTACTGTTTCGCATGCAGCGGCTCGCGCGGAGCGAGCGTGCACCGCGTGAAGACGCCGCGCCGCCGTCCTAGTCAAAGGAGAGGCTGGCGGCGATGTCATGGCAAATTGCATCTTGGCTCTTGTTCGGCGGCTCGACCGCGCTGATGCTGCTTGGTCTGCCGGTTGCGTTCAGCTTCATGGCAATCAACATCATCGGAGCGATACTGTTCCTCGGCGGCGAACCGGGCTTGGTGCAATTGACGCGCAACAGCGTCGTTTCGGTAGCCAGTTTCTCACTAACGCCTATCCCGATGTTTGTGCTGATGGGCGAGGTGCTGTTTCACACCGGCTTGGCGGTCAAGGTCATAGACGCCGTAGAGCGCCTGATCACGAAAGTGCCGGGACGACTGGCCATCGTCGCCGTCGTCGCTGGAACCATCTTCTCGGCAATATCGGGTTCAACGATCGCAGTTACGGCGATGCTGGGCAGCCTCCTGGTGCCGTTGATGATCAAGCGCGGCTACCACCCGATCATGGCGACCGGTCCAATCATTGCTGTCGGCGCGTTGGATATGCTGATGCCGGTATCGGCATTGGCGGTGCTGTTGGGAAGCCTTTCTGGCATTTCAATCCCCAGGCTGCTGATGGGAGGATTTGTCCCGGGAATGATTTTGAAGGCTGCATTCATCGTCTACATCGTTGTTCGTGTAAAACTGGACCCTTCCCTTGCGCCCAGCACGCAACTCGCGGCTTACCAAGGCTGGGAGAAGCTGAAGCCCTTGGTAAAATACGTTATTCCAATTCTCTTAATATTTGTGGTGGTGGTCGCCTCCATGAGTTTGGGATTTGGGACCCCAACCGAATCCGCGGCAGTCGGTGCCCTGGCCACCGTGGTCCTGGCGCTTGCTTACGGGGCGCTCACACGGGAGAATCTTCTCACGGCATTGCGCGGCACGACGGCGATTTCGGGCATGATCTTGTTCGTCATCGTCGGGGCGACAACGTTCTCGCAGATTTTGTCGTTTTCCGGTGCCAGCAATGGCATTGTATTGCTCATCGTCGGGCACGGCCTAACGAAAAACGTGATCATCGCCGACATGATGGCGATCCTGATCTTTCTCGGCATCTTTGTCGACCAAGTGAGCATGATGCTGATCACGTTGCCGATATTCATGCCGGTGGCGCAAAAATTGGGCATCGATCTGGTCTGGTTCGGCGTCATGTACCTTATTTGCATGCAGCTTGGGCTGATGCTACCGCCGCACGGATTGCTCCTGATGACAATGAAAGGTGTAGCTCCTCCACAGATCAGGATGAGCCACATTTTCCGGTCGGTGGCGCCCTATATCATGCTGAGCTTGGTGCTGTTGGCGCTCGTATTCTTCTTACCGGCAGTGGCGGTTTGGTTACCCAACCTATTCTTATAGGCGCGCACCGTATGGCTTTCCGTTCCGAAATCACATCCGAACATATTGGTGGTGCAGTCCGGACAAGATCGGAATGGCGGCGATACACCCAGACCGCTGGACTATTCGGCGCAATGGCGCATGTTTCTGGAGCGCCAAGTGCGTGCGTGTCTGGTTGTAGTAGGCGGTATACGAAGCGAGGACCTGCCGCAAATGCCGAGCACCGATGATCACCACATGATCCAGACATTCGCGTCGTAGTGTGCCGTTTTGAGCGGATGCAATATGGCGAACACATCTATCTCTATGTCGCGCCCTCACTCTTAAGGCAGATAACAAAATAAATATTTGCCCGCGTTAGCACAGCAGCCGATAACATCGTTGCGCGGACTGACAGTCCCGGCGCGGTAAGAACTCTCGCGCTCGTTTGTTTTCAGGAAATCCGAAGAAGAACACAATGAAACAGTTGTTGGCGACTACGCTTATTGCACTGGTGTCGTGCTGGCAAAGCGCGAGCGGGTCATCATGCTCCAGCCGTGGGACAAGGGGCTGACGGCCACGACGCTGCGCTATCCCTACGAGATCAGGGACGCGAAGGAATATTTCGACGACATTCCTGACGTGAAGGTCGAGCCGGATATGCTCAAGTTGGCCCAGCACATCCTCCAGAGCAAGGCGACAGACTTCGATCCCTCGCAGTTTGTGGATCACTACGAGGAAGCCGTCGTCGCTATGCTCAATAAGAAGCAAGCCGGCCTGCCGGTATCGCGGGAGCATGCCGCGCCGCGGCCGCAGAACGTTGTCAACCTCATGGACGCGCTCCGCCGCAGCATCGCAGAGGAGAAGGCCGCATCTGCTGCTCCGAAGAAGGCGCGCAAGCGCACCGAGGGACAGGGCGAGATGCTGCTTTCCATTGCTGGCAAGAAGGGCAAGCAAGCCAAAGCATAGCCAGCCGAGCGAGCAAACGCTCGTCAGGAGAATGCGGGTTAACTCCGTGCGAACATTTCCAAGACCCGGCAGCGACGTTGATCGGAGTGATGCCGTGAGCAACGATCGGAACAAAACCTCTACCCCTCGGGCGGCGGACGACACCGCACCGATCCTGGTACCTGACGGCGCCGGCATTTGGACGTTCGGTGACCATCTAAGACATCTCGCCGGGCATGCCGGCACCATTCCCCTCGCGCTTGACGAATACGGTCGCTGCCTTATCTGCTTACGCCGTGGCTTCTTTAGGCCGAACGCGTAGTCGTTAGCCGGATAGTGTTGGTCAATGCCTTCTTCATTTAGCGCGGGAGGGGCAACTAATATGAGTATCGCTTGCCCACCGAACCCGAAGATCCTCCGGTTGTCTTTTGGAGTTGCTCCGTCCCGACGAGTGGGCAAGCGTCGAAGATCGACATTCCGCGCAAGGTGGCCTACTTGTCGTCGGCCGCATCGCGCTAAGAAGCCCGAATATAGTACGGCGAAACGTGTCAAAGCCAGGAAGTGGAAGTCGTGTACGAGGCGGAGTTGGCAGGCAAAAGCTCAGGTCGGCGATCAACCGCTGCCGTGAGACCTTCCGCCACCTTTGCAATACACACGAATAACAACTCGATGGAGGTTAGACCTGATCCAATTGAATCAGCCAGATCACACTTCTTCGATACTAGCAGCTGGAGTAAATTTTGTGACGTCACCCTAACTTTGAAGCAAGGCCACCAGCCCGACAGCGGCGGTTGGGTAAAGATCGACGACTATCGATGCAGACAAGCTTTTCGGCACTTCATGAACCTCCTCAACAGAGCGGTGTATGGAGCTGCATTTCGCCGGTACGGCAAACGTCTGCGTGTATTACCCGTCCTTGAAAAAGGCGAGGTCCGCGCCCGCTCATTACGTCCATGGGAGCGTGGCACGTCCGGTCGATGGCATATTCATTGCGCAATTGAATTGCCCTCGCACTTTGATGCTGTTGCTCTTGAAAACCTGATTTGCGACTGTTGGGCCAAGGTCGAGTGGGGCCACGGCCGAATTCTAGTCCGCGACGGTGCGAACGCGGGTTGGATAAGCTATATGTTGAAAGACCGTCAGAAGTCAGAATTAGACGGTTTCCTTGATTGCATAATGATAGAGTCTTTGCACAATCCAATTGCTGACGCGTAGCCGTTCGTTGGAATCGGACTCTTCGTAGAAAAGCTCACGCCAGGGCGGCGGTTGGTCAACGGTCGCCTTGTTTTCCCTATTATTCGCGCGCGCGTGAGGGCAGTGAGTTAGGTTAATTCGGCCAATTTCTGATGATCGTTCAGTGCCGCAGCCGCCGCAGCGCTGCGCGAGCGAAAAGAGGGAGAGCGCCCCCACTGTAAGTGCTGCAGATTTTCCGATCTGTTGTCGATGACCCCGTGGCTCGCGCAGCGCCGGCGCCAGCGGACATCATCGAACCGCCCGAGCTCCATCGTCGCCCCCAACCAGAATCTGCCAACAACAATCCGCTAAAAAGAAAGGGCGACGTCGACCAGCAGCCGTAGCGCCGGCGCGAGCCGGTCGGTCTGCGTCAGAGCTCGCTGCAATCGGCGAGCGCCTCGCGCGCGCGCGTGAGGGCAGTGAGTTAGGTTAATTCGGCCAATTTCTGATGATCGTTCAGTGCCGCAGCCGCCGCAGCGCTGCGCGAGCGAGGGAGGGAGGGAGGGAGGGAGGGAGGGAGAGCGCCCCCACTGTAAGTGCTGCAGATTTTCCGATCTGTTGTCGATGACCCCGTGGCTCGCGCAGCGCCGGCGCCAGCGGACATCATCGAACCGCCCGAGCTCCATCGTCGCCCCCAACCAGAATCTGCCAACAACAATCCGCTAAAAAGAAAGGGCGACGTCGACCAGCAGCCGTAGCGCCGGCGCGAGCCGGTCGGTCTGCGTCAGAGCTCGCTGCAATCGGCGAGCGCCTCGCGCGCGCGCGTGAGGGCAGTGAGTTAGGTTAATTCGGATCGACTGCAGTTGGGCGTCGGTCCAGTTCGGCTCGGTCTCCCACATCTTGCTGATCTGCGCGACGAAGGCGTCGTACTCCTTCGGGGTCGCGGACAGCCTGGCGTATTCGTGTCCCGCGCGCTCAATAAAGCGCGCGAAGGTAGGGTTCTTCTCCACGCCCTCCTGCACGCCTGAGGTCACGGTGTTGGCGGCGAATGCAAACACCTTACCGACACGGTCCGGATGACGAATGGCAAGGTCCAGACCGAGGGTGGCGCCGTCGCTCCAGCCCACCACATCGGCCTTATCGATACGTAACTTGTCGAGCAGCGCGACGACGTCGTCGGCCATGAGATCGTACCGTATGGGCGGGCGTCGCGCGTGCTGCGGCCGTGCCCGCGACTATCCACGATGATCACGGTGTGGCGCGGGGCGAGGGCCTTGATCTGATTGCCCCAATAGTCCGAGTTGGAGAGGCCGCCGTGCAGAAGTACGACCGGTGGACCGTGGCCGATCGTCGCGTAATAGAGGCTAATGCCGTTGACCTTGGCGCGACCGGTATGCTCACCGGCGACGGGGGCCGGCGTCGGCGGCAGGGTCTGCCACCGCGGTTCACCAAGGACAGCATGGAGAGGAAGAAGCAGCAGAAAGATTAGCAGGGCGCGTCGCATAGCCATGACTGCTGTTTCCGTGCGGGGTGGTTGTTGGCAAAAAATGGGTCAGGAAAGCAGAGGGCTGTCTTGTCACCCAGCCCTTGTTTGCACGCTTCGGGGCTGGAAAAGCCACACTGAACATGTGAGCCGAGCGATTTGCTGGAGCCGCACCATTTCTGCGCATGTGCGGGAGACGTCGCTGACGCCAAGCTTGCTAGAAACAGCAAGACTACGCCTGCCAAGCCAATCGCAACCCGCATGACGATAACCCTCATCGCGAGCCGCAAATTGAATTGCGCTCACGCGGTCTGGATATAATCGCGCAGCGATTTGGCTTCGTGGTCGATCTCCTCGACGCGGCTCTTGACCACGTCGCCAATCGACACGATGCCGATGACTTTATCCTGCTTGACCACTGGCAAATGGCGGAATCTTCCGGTCGTCATGCGGCCCATCAGGTCTTCAATGCTATCGTCTTCAGAGCACGTCTTAACTTCGCGTGTCATTACTTGACTGACCGGTTCGTCCAACACCGCCGCTCCATGTTCGGCGAGTGCCTGCACGATATCGCGCTCCGACAAGATGCCGACGATGCGGTGATCGGCACCGAGGACGACGACAACGCCGATGCCTCGCTCTGCCAGCAGCTTCACTGCCGCGATAACATTAGCGGTCGGTTCAGTCGCGATGACATTGCCGCCCTTGCCGGCCAAAATGTTCTTGACGATCATTGCAGCCTCCCTGGTTCCGTCTGCGGTGGGTTGACCCGCGCTTCCGAGGATAACCAACGATCAGCCTCAAGGTTAGTAACGTCAAGACATAGTGCTATGCGCAAAGAATGCATTGCAGTGCAAGAAACCGCCTGCGTCCCGCACGCGGCCATTTAGGCGCGGACGCTCGGCCGAACTGAGGTGAGGTGAGATTGCGCCGCCTAGTTTGCACAGAAGCTAGGGGCGCTGCGTTCGACCGCGGGCCCAAGGCGAGCGGGTTGGCTCCAGTTGACGAAGATCCCGCCGCCGCCGACGCAATTTGCGTCAGCAATGCTGTCTGATTGAAGTCAAAGACTGCCCTTCAGTTCTGCGCTCTGTTTTCGATGTGCACTGCAGAGACCTTTTTTGTCGGACGGTCTCTTCGGCTGCAAACTGAGCGGGCGCCTTCGGGCAGTGCGAGAGGCAACACCCTCAAAAAAGCAGCCTCTGATCTTTTCCCGAAGGCGTCCGTTCAATTTTTCCGGACAAGCTCAAGCAGATGATGGTTTATGCATTACGCAAAAATCCGGAATTGAAACTCATGGCGACTTTAGTATTACGTTTCCGACATGACCGCTGCCGAACAACCTAAATACGAGCCAGGGCGTCAAATCGCGCGTTTTTGCTGCGGCGAGCGCATGAAGCTGGTCAAGGCCATCCCGCGCATCGCCACTTATCCAGAGATACAAACTTATCGCTGCGACCGATGCCACAACGTCGAAACGATTGAACTGAAAGAGGACCACTTTAAGCAAACGAGAAATCGCCATGGCGACAGAAACTAAACCGCCCAGCTTTTTCAACAGCCCGATCGGTCAAATAACGTTCGTTACCGTAGCCATCATCGTGATCATACTGTTGGCGTGGCGTTACGTGTTTTAATGTACGCGCCAGGCTGGCCGCGTCCATTCGGCCGCTTCTTTTCTGACGATTTGCTCATTTGGCCCGTAGGCCACTTGAAGCCCAGAATCATAAATTGCTACGCGATACAAGCGCTGCGGCCATTTGGGTGCGAACGACTGTGGCCAACACACAATGCTATTGTTCGCGATCAAAAACTGGCGCAGCATTTATGACTGTATTGTTGGGAGGGCGTCATGACAGCGTTCAATATCGTGCGATTTCGCGTCAAACTGGGCCGCGAGGAACACTTCGTCGCGGCCCATCGCAACCGGAAACTTGGGTTGCATGGCTTCCGTGGCGGCGCGTTGATCAAGACCGGCGAACGCAGCTATTGCATCGTCGGCGAGTGGACAAGCTTTCAAAGGATGGTCGACGCGCGGCCTAAGATGATCGAGATCCTCGATACGTTCCGCGACGATCTTGAGGACCTTGGCTCCGGGCTCGGCGTGACCGATCCGGTATCTGGCGACGTGGTGGTCAAGTTGCCGGGGGCGCCCAAGCCGCGGCAGAAAAAGCCGCGCGTCAATCCACGCCGCCGAGGGCGGAAATAGGCGGCGTTTTAGTGCCCCCGCATCGATCTTAAGCTTCTGCCTCGGGGTCGACCACCTCCAGCGCGTGACGCTGCAGGGCCCGCAGCTCCGCCTCCGCTTCGACCACTTCGGCCTCGGTCAGCACCTCGGGCGTTCTAAACATTCCCGGCGGCGTCCAGCCCGCGGGCCGCTGTTTTGCGACCAGCTCGCGCTTGGTCGCGGCGTGGGCGATGCCGCGCGGGAGCGTGTGGGTGCGGCCCGCCTCGTATAGCCGCAGGCAGCCCGCACGGCTCATGTGCGTGAAGTCGACCAGTACGAAACGGCGTTCCGACATGTCAACGCCTCGAATGGGCCCCCACTTTTTACGGCGGAAATATTGCGATCGCGATTGCTGAGCCTAGTATTTTCCCGTTCTTATCAAGCGCGCGAACGGTCCATTCATAAGTGTGCTGTAAGCCCGACGGCGGGCAAGGGCCTTTATACGAGAATGCTCCGGCCGGAATTTCTCGCGCGCCATCGTAGGGGACAGTCCCGCCGCCGTGCGGGTAGCTCGGCACATTCTTGTCAATCATTTTGAATGCTAAGCGTGTCGTAGCCGCCGGTACGTCAGAAACGACGAAGGCCGGCGAGCTTGAGCTGCACGCCTGGTATCCTGCCCACGAGAATTTCACAGACATCGCCAGGGCGCCGGATGGAAATGTTATAAGGGTAGCGAGGCCGGCGGTTGCAACGATGCGTATATAGTTCAAGAGCATCTCACCGCTTCCTCACAGGCGCGACTACATCACCGCCAGGCACGCCAAAGACTAAGCCCGGATCGCGCATAATCAATGAGCCTTGATCCAGTCGTAAATCCCGACGCCCTGCAGAAGCAAGAAACGACAGTCTGTGGAACCGTTATTCACGATTAAATGCGCGGTCCCAGGCGTAATCTTATAGGCGCCCCCGATCTGGATGTCCCTCGTCTGTTCCCTGGGTTCACGCGTGGTGACGGAGAGTTTGCCCTCGAGCACAAAATAATAGTCTGTGCTCTGGCTGTGGTAATGCCACGGGATTCTTTCTCCGGGCGCGAGCGTGAATAGGCGGGCCTGGACATCGCTACCCTTCACGACGGTCTCGACGCGCTTCACTGTATAATTCTGGGGCTTTTCCTTTGCCCGAGTGGTCACGCGGCTTCTCCCAGTTGTTTCGAGTACCACGACGCTGGTTGACGCGACGGCTTCGCGCTCGAATTATATCGCAACGCCAGACGGGAGACTACGCCGGGCGGCTTGGAAGATCGACGGCTTTTAAGCACAGAAAAGGCCGCCGCACGGGGGGCGTGCGGCGGCCTTAAAGTTTGGCAAAGACTCGTTGGGGACGTCACGCCCTTGTCCGTTCTGTTATCTCTAGAGTTAGTCTCGACAAGACACGATTCAAGGTCCCACTCCATGCGGGGGCGCCACCCGACGATGGGAATGTTCTGCACAAACGCCGACGACGCCCCGCCGCTGCCAGGCGCCTACATCCTGGCCGTCGAATTATCCGCGTCGGTGCCGGTGGCGCTGACCGGCAAACCAGTGGCGTGCCTAAATCCTAGTCGGTATCTCTACTGCGGTTCCGCGCGGGGGTCGGGCGGCATTCGAGCCAGGCTCCGGAGGCACATGCGTCGCGGCAAAGTCGTCAGGTGGCACATCGACCGTCTCACGGAAGTGGGAGTCGTCCTCGGCGCCTGGGCTTTCCCCGGCGGCGACGAGTGTGATCTAGTGGCGGCCCTATCGGGCCTGCCGGTGCCGATCGCCGGCTTCGGTAGCACAGACTGCACCCGCTGCCACAGCCACCTCCTCCAATGGCCCGAGGTGACGACATCGGTAATTGCTCTGCCGTGGATAAAGATGGGCTGCGATAGGGTCGCAAACACAACGATGGAGCCGATGAGCAATGCCAAAGGATGAGAAGCCACGCTCCGAGCCCGAGATCATTCCGGCGGATAAAGTGGAATGGCGCAAAGCACGGGGCGAACCACGAACGCGTGTCTTCGCCGACGCGCGCGGCACCGAGCGCGTCTACGTCGCCAGGCTCGGGCCGCTCGGCGCCATCTTGGCGGTCCTGGCGATGGGCATCCTAGCGGCGGTGATGAGCCAACCTAATCTAAGCGGATGAATAGTGAAAAAAATTATTGCGGTACGGCGTCAAGAAAGGCGAGCGCGAAATGGCGGTTCGCTAGGTGGCTCGAGTACTCAATCGATATCGCCTATTGATACTTAGACGGAGTAATCGCCCGCGGACAATGGAAAGCGCCGGGAGCACTGCATAGCTACCTATGGCTTACCGGAAACTCCGCCGTCTGCTATCGTCCACGCCATTCCAGATTTTATCTGGGGAATGTCAGTTAAAGGGTGCAAGCTGCGATGACCGAACCCAAAATGATCCCCGATAAGGTCCATCTGGTAGGCAGCATCGGCCTCGATACGGTTGAAGAGGTATACCGCACGGTCGGCAAGCTGCTCGGACGACGTATCCGTCGCGTGCCCGACGGCGAGCCCGGTGGGCGGCGGTTGTGGATCAGCTGGCAGTATCCCTTGCTCCGCGCCAGCCCCTTTCTCAAGATTGATACCGAGGCAAGCAAGGTCAAGAGCACGCTGGTTCCGACCCTTTGCCTCGGGGATGGTGTCGAGACCTGCTGACATTCGGTTCAGCGAACTTGGATATGCGCGAGAGGCGCGAGCGTCCTACCAGGATTTCCTTACCGCGCGAGAGCGAGGCGAGTTACCAGCGGGCGTACGTTTCCAGGTGTGCCTGCCGACGCCGCTTGCCGTCGCCTATTCATTTTGTTCGGAAAAAGATGTGGTTGCAATCGAGAAGGCCTATGAGAAGGCCATGATCCGCGAGGTCGAGACGGTCTGCCGCGCGATCCCGCACAAGGATCTCTGCATCCAGTGGGACATTTGCACGGAGATGATCATCTGGGACGGCCAGATGCCCGGTCGATACCCGACAGTCGGTATTTCAAATGAAAAAATTATGGCTCGCGTGCAGCGTCTAAGTGCGGCAGTCCCCGACGACGTCGAGCTTGGCTTTCATCTTTGCTACGGCGACCTCGATGGAAAGCATTTCGTCGAGCCGCGTGACGCCGGCAAGATGGTCGAACTTGCAAATGCGTTGATGAAAAACGGTCGCGCATCCGATCTCCTATGTGCATATGCCCGTGCCGATTGCCCGCACGGATGACGCTTTCTTCCAGCCGTTCCGCGATCTCAAGCTTTCGCCCGGCACCGAGCTTTATCTCGGCGTCGTGCACGCGGCCGACGGCGTCGAGGGCGTCAAGAAGCGGGTGGCGGCGGCCAGCAAATACGTCAGCGGGTTCGGAATCGCCACCGAATGTGGAATGGCGCGAGCCAAGACCCCCGCCATTGTGACCGAACTGCTCGAGATCCATGCCAAGGCGTCGCAGGAGCCATCTGCGCGTCATTGATGGTGGCTCACGCATAATTGCAATTGCCGACAGCACTGGACAGGTGGCCTACTTTCTCCGCTATCACTATACCGGTATGTGCGCTAAATGTTATTGGGTTTTAGCGCCCTGCGGCGCCCGCGCAGATCCTGGATCGATGCGCGAATTTGCGGATTCTGCGGTTCAAGCACGGCAGATTCCTGCGCATGAGTTAGGGCTGCCGCTAGGTCGTTGTGGGCACGTTCTAGCGTAATCAATGTCAACAGAATATTCTTGTCGGTCGGATGTTGTTTATGCGTGCCCTCAAGAAGTGCCACCGCCTCGCCGACTGAACCAGTGGAATTGAGCGCGACAGCGTATACATATGCATAGCGCGCGTTGTCAGGTGCAAGCGCGGCAGCCTCGCGAAATAATGGCAAAGCTTCAGTATAGTTGTGTTGGCGTACAAGCAGGAGACCGAGCGAGTGCTTGATGGCGGCATTGTTCGGTTCAATTGCAATCGCCGCACGTAGAAACTCCGCTCCCTCCTTGTCCATGCCGCGCTCCCGATCAAGGTCGGCGAGGTTCACCAAAGCAGGAACAAATTTGGGATCGAGCCGAAGCGCGGTGCGGTATTCAGCCTCCGCTTCGTTGACCTGTTTGCGCCGCATCTTCCCTAAGCCGAGGTTAAGATGTGCTCCGGCCGGTCGGCATCGATCGTTTCGGCGGCAATTAATTCCTGGTAGGCGAGCGTAAATGCACCGCGTTGCTCTTGCGTCATCGTCTTTGGATCGACCCCGGCAAGCGCCCGTGCTGCTTCGGTGCGAACCGCGCGCACCGGGTCGCCAAGAAGCGTAAGCGCCGCCTCAATAATCGCGTGTGGTGCGGAGCCTGGCAATGCACGCGCTATGGCCATGCGCACCAGCGGATCCGGGTCAGCGATTGCCGATTTAATGGCAGGTTCGGAGGCTTTCGACGCGTACTGCGGCAGGAGAAGCAAGGCGCTCGCCCGCGCAATCGCGGGCTGGCCATTGTCCAAAATTAATTGGTCGAGTTGGCGCTCCGCATCGATTGCGCCGGTACGGCCGGCGTAAAGCGCGGTGCCGTAATGTGGCTGTTTCTGCCGGCCCTCCGGATACCACGTCGCGACCGCCTTTGCCGCCCATTCGGCCGAGCGATCAGTATGACACTGGTTACAAGCGTTCGGCGTGCCGATTGACACGGTCAGGTCGGGCCGCGGAACACGGATGCTGTGGTCGCGACGGGCGTGCACGACCATGTAGGTCTTGGTCGGCATGTGACAATTGACGCACTGCGCGCCGGCACTACCAGGCTGATGCTTATGATGAGCCGTTGCGTCAAATTTTGCCGGCAAGTGGCACTGGGCACATAAAGCATTGCCTTCGGCTCGCAGCTTGGCAGCATGCGGTTCGTGGCAATTAGAGCAAACGATGTCGGCCTTGTGCATTGCGCTTTGAAGGAAGGAATCATACTCGAACACCTCGCCGTCGATCTGGCCGTCCGCATGATAAAGCCCCGGCTCCAAGAGACCGGGCAGAGCCACATCAAGAAATGGCGTGTCCGGCGCCAGTCCGGTAGCGAGAAGCTTGCGTCGTGAATGACAAGGGGCACATGTGTCTAGTTGCGCGGAAGCCATCGGCTCGGTACGGCGGGCGGTGCCAGTCGCCGGGTTCATTTTCCATTGGCCGGAATCGGTAGCCTTCAGCCAAGCCTCCAAACCCATCCGAGTCTTGTCGGAGAGGTTAGACTTGTCGGTAGGCGCTGGGCCTGCGCCCGCCTTCGCCCACGCGACATGGCGGGATCCGGGGCCATGGCAGGCCTCACAGGTTACGCCGAGACTTGCCCAGGTAGTCGCATAGGTGTTTGTTGAGAGATTGTAGTTCTTTTTCAGATCGGTCGTATGGCAGGCGGCACACTGGTAGTTCCAAGTCTGGTCGCGGCCGGTCCAGTGCAGCAATGACCCTGGCTGGAGTTTCTCGTCTGGATAGAGGTGGAACCAGCGCTGGCCACCCCTGGACTTCGGTCGCGTATCCCAAGCAAGTCCCAGCATTTGGTAGCGGCCGTCGGGAAATCCGATCAGATATTGTTGAAGCGGATCGATGCCGAACGTGTAGGTAATCTCGTAGTCATGAAGTTTTCCGTCGGGGCCGTCGGTGCGCACCATAAATTTGTCACCGACGCGCGAGAAAGTGCTGACGACACCGAAATTCTCAACTGAGACGCCGGAAAAATCGCCCAGCACCGTAGTTGGCGTCGCTCTCTCCATCGCCAATGCGTGGTGAGACTTCTTCCAGCGATCCACCTGCGTTTGATGGCAACCGGCGCAGACCTCGACCCCGACATATTTTGCGGGGCTGTCAGTCTGCGCGCCGGCAAATACCGGTATCAGGGAAGCGAAAAGCACGGTGATTACCGCGGTCACCAAAGCTTTAAACGGCACATAGTTAGCAAAATTGTCGATTTCACTAGCGAACGATGAGAAAAGCCGCCTGAAAAAGGGCCGTGCCATATGATCAAAGGCTACGTCACGACAGCGGTGCCCGGTAATACGTTTAGTTTTGTCAAGTGTCACCAGAGGTGTTCGTGCCAGCCATTGCCGCGTGGCCGGCTGCGCTACGTCGACCGGCTCCGCCGGCCACGCTGGCGCAACGGCCAACGCTGAACTAACATTACACTTGGAACACCCAATGGGGCCCGACCAAACCCTTGAGGCCTTCGGTATCATCTAACTCTGGACCAGGTTTCGCCCTGACAGATTACAGTGACGCACCCCTTAGGATTTAACGCATTCGGCCCCTCTAACGTGACCGCCCCTGCATAAATCTTTCCTTTATCAGAATTCAATAGGTCGCCCTTCCATTGGCCGTTGCCGGACTTAACAGCTCCTCGCATAATTACCGTTCCAATTTCACCCTTTCGGCTCTGATCCTTGACCGCAACGATTTTCCCACAAAGCTTTCCACCGCAATCGTAGAAATGCACCTGTGTCCCGGTCGATGGACGTATCCAGACGCCGTATGGGTCGGCCGCGCTTGCAACACCCGGTAGGCCGGTCATAAGCAGGACAAACGTAATACTTTTCACCAGCGGTGAGCTGCTTCTGGATCCGCTCATTATTCCCTTGCCCTGATAACGGTTCGCAATCCCAACGCCTGGGCGCATTAAAACCGCGCGGTGAGACCAATGACGGGGCCATAAATGGTCATATTGAATTCGTACTCGCTCAGCCCGCTGCCTTTCGAGTAATCGACATACAAGGCCCTGTAGCCCGCCATGCCGCTCCAGGTAATACCGTTGTGGACATAGAAATCGTAATTGAGAGCCGCCAGAGCCTGCCAGGAGAACTTGCTTCCCACGCCAAAGCCGCCGACGTCGCCAGTGGCAACGAAGTTCCAGCCCGGCGCAAATTGGTGGCGCAGCCGCAAGCCCACGAGCGGATCGACCCAGCTGGCGCTGCCGGATGCCGTGAGTGTTCCGTCCGCGTTGCGCGTGAGATCGCCGATATTGATAGTGCCGGACGCAGATAAGCTGGCATCAGCCGTCTGCCACCACCCACGGGCGCCGCCCAAAACATCGATGGCCGTGCCAGAGCCCGGCGCACCGGTCGATCCCCAGTGCACAATCTCATAGGCGGCCGCCATTTCGGCAATAACCATTTGGTACTTCAAACCCGCTGATGCTCCGACCGTGGCGCCGAGGTCATCAGTGCCAACGGTTCGCGTCATACTCGCGTTCAATCCGATCTTCTCGTAAATTACGTCGGCGAACAGAGAGAGACGTCCGTTGCGCGCCTCGAAATATCCCGCGAACTGGAAAAGATCCTTCGGAATTTCTGAATGTTCCACCAGATCCCAAACATTGGAGTAGGTCACATTCACATCGGTTGTACGGCCTTTGACCGTCGTCGAGCCATTCATCAACGTTACCCATGCATAGGGCGTGAAGCTGAATGTCCAGGGATTGAGAATCGGAGCCGGCCGGACAATAGCCTTTGTCGGCATCGGGGAGGCTACATCGGCGGCGACCGCGGAGCTTATTGCTAAGTGCGAGCTCAGAATTGCTGACACCAAAAGAACTAGCCGCTCTTTTCCTAAAAGCTTCATCTTGCCCCCACGTCACCGAAAACCGAAATAAGACGTTGCCGTAAGTCACTGATAATCACGATGCCCAGCGAGCACGTGAACTGCAATTTGTATATTGAATCCGAAAAGAAGTACATCCAAATGGCAGAAAGCTGCCGTCGAGTAAAGCCTTAGAGGCGCGAATTCCGGAGTTGATCAGAGACCGGCCATATTTATACGCGTTGCTGAAGCGATGCGGTCCGCACGGGCAATTTGAAGGCAGAACTCGGCTTGCACGAGGTTGACCTGTTGATCGTTCGGAGAGGGCGCGGCCTGCCAAATACTGATACAGGTCCATCCATCGGTATATCGGTACCAGATGCCTCCCAATTGACGACGGTTCATCTACGGAATTTTACCACCTCGGTATTCTATTCGCGGTAGAATTCAGCAGCCGCTTTAGACCCAAACTTGGTTGAGCTAAGTTCGCTCACGCTACCCGGCGGTGACCTGCCCCCTTCAGACGGAGCCAAGAGTAAACTAGGCATTGCCGATCTGAAGGAGGGAAACCATGCCGCGGAAGAGGCATTCGGCCGAAGAGATTGTTTAAAAGCTACGCCAAGCGGATGTGTTGCTGGCGCAGGGACAAGCGGGCGCAGATGTCGTGCGATTGTTGGGTGTGACCGAGACGAGCTGCGCGATGAGCTGCTCAACGGTGAGATCTTCTACTCGTTACGAGAGGCACAGGTTATGATCGAACAATGGCGCCGACACTACAACACAATCCGTCCGCATTCTTCGCTCGGCTATCGGCCACCGGCACCGGAGGTCATCTCACACGCTGTCAGCCAGCCTACAGCGCCGCGGCCGCCGCTTAACTAACATAGAGAGTGGTTCCGTTAGTGGGGGCCGGTCACTGCATTCATGGTTCCTGGAAACCGGGATTAATACCATTCGCCCTCAACAGTGGCTGAACCGCGCTCATCGCTCCCAAAGCCTGGGGAGGTATGCCATTCACCGTGGGAATCCCTTGGTCCGTGTCCAAAGGCACCGAAATGCGACAGTCTGTGCGAGTGACTGTCCCTGCCTAAAAAATTATGTCCATGGTTCGCATGCCACCATGTGGCATGCCCTGCATGGCCCCGCCAGTAACCATAGCGATGGCCCTTACTGGGCCATCGCGCCCCATTCCCATGCGATCCTGCGGAGTGTCCTCCGCGAGAACTTCCGCTCCCTCGGGCCACGGCGCCGCTCAAAGTGAACACGCTGCCGACGAGGCTCACGACAACAATCCAAACTATCATGTGCCGGGACATGTGCATTTAGCTCAGGCCCTTTGTGCCTTCCCGGTCCATCCGCTCTGATCTAAAATTATAGCGCAATCAGCCCGACCGCGCCCCTGAGAACTTTCCAGCGTCAGCGCGTGCGCAGCGTTCCCAATTTAGTAGCAACGAACGATATTTACGGTTTGCTCTTTGCCGTCACCCATAGGAACCGTTACGGTCTGCGCGGGGCAGCCCGGCACATATGGTCTGACAACTAATGCAGTGGGTGGTTCAGAAGACCCAACAATAGGCGGACATCGATGTGCCCAATCCCAAGGAATATCATACGTGCACGTGTAATGGACGTCGCCTGATTGTGGTTGCGTAAAATCTACCGTTGGTTCGGCGCTCGGTGGATTGTAAAAGAAGCCCCCGGCTGCCGGCCAGAAAGCCCCTGTATTGCGTCCATGATGGTGGTGTAGCGATCGCGCGACTGATCCATGGGAAGTAGAATGCGTCGAAGCGGACCTTCCAGCATTTGCTGCCCCGGACCTGCCAAATGATTCGCTCGAGGCAAGAGCAAGCGCTACGCCGAGAGACGCGATGAGCGCCGCATACATTTTATACGCCATGGCACACACCAATTTATACGTCTGTGCAGCAGTCCAACTCACGCTAAGCGGAGGCTTTCGTGCCCGCCAGCGCATAATTAATAATTAGTTAAGGCGTAATGTTAATGGAAAAACCCTGACGTATCACTCCGACTATCGTGGCTACCATGACAGCACCATCAGTCGCTGGCGGGTCAATCACTGCTCTGGCGCGGCTCAAAGAAAACGCGCAATAGCGTACGTCTGCCAACAACGTTGCCCAGTTCGCGCAGCGCAAAAAACGGCAGCAGGATTAGTAGCCCGATAATACTGCGCGCGATCAACTGTTCAGGCGTGCCGCCGCTCACCTCGGCGAGCGATGCCACGATTGAGCGTGCATGCATAAGACCAACGATCACCTCCTCGGCGGCGTCAAGCACAAGCAACAGCAGCAGAAATGCAACCGACTTGCGCAGCACAGGCCAGATCAGTGGTAGGCTTTTGCGGCGGCCACCGAGTTGCGCCATGTATCCTAAAGACATGAATTTGGCGCAGACCAGTGCCTTCGTGACGGCAAAACCAAAAGGCGCAAACGCGATACCGTGCGCTTGCAGGATGGCGAATTTGAAATAGGTGACCGCCGTGAAGCAGACAGAGAGGTAGGCCGCGCTGACCGCAAAATCCTTCAATTCATCGGCGATCCGCTGCTTGAGCGAGGGATCCGATGGACTAGCGTCAACCATCGTAAACTCCAACAGCCAAGGGTGTACGATCAAATACAAAGGCGTGATGATTCCGTCCATGCGCCTAGGGCCCCCTAAGCAGACTATGACCGGGCAGCATGCAAAGGGGCCAGTACCCCTATTTCTAAATGCACATTCGGAGAACTAAGAACATTTTGAGCATGAAAAATTCGTAATCGCAATGTCCGCTTCTCTAATCGGCCGGTCGGGGTCAAGCGCTTTCAGACTATCCACTACTGCAGTGTTGATGTCGCTCACGGGCTCGCGCTTCTCTCTTCGGAATCGGCACCAAGGCCCTTCCATCATGGGACCCGAGGACGAGGCGGAACAATCTGTTACGCGGCCTTACCGCCAGATTGACGATAGGTCCAAGCGGACAAGCGCACTCACCTCATCCATCGTCCCGCGAGGGACATCATTCCACCGCTCGGTGGAGCTCGGGTTTTCTCCTATCGTATTTGATCCTGCACGGTTTTCATGCTGCTGCCACGGCTTTGGTCCTCCCCCTGAAAAGTGGTCCGACCTGAACTATGTCTTTTGACATGAAGGAGGACCGAGATGCCGAAGAAGAAGCACAAGCCTGAAGAGATCGTCGCGAAGCTACGACAAGCCGATGTCTTGATATCGCAGGGGCAGGACATTGCTGATGTCATTCGCCAGATCGGCGTGAGCGAGGTTGCCTGCGAGATGAACTGCTCGATGGCGAAATATTCTACACGCTGCGTGAGGCCCAAATCATCATCGAAAGTTGGCGGCGCCACTTCAACGCAATCAGGCCGCATGAATCGCTGGACTACAAGCCACCAGCACCGGAAGTGTTCGTGCCCGCCTTCGCTGCGTGGCCGGCTGCGCTACATCGACCGGCTTCGCCGGCCACGCTGGCGCAACGGCCAACTCTCAACTAACATTCCACCTGGACCACTCGATGGGGGCCGACCAGCTTGTTCCCGGGTCCAACGGAACTCGGTACCATCAACCCATATGCGGTGCAGGATCACGGCCAAGCGGCGCGCCAGCGCCACGATCGCCTTCTTCATTCCGCGGCGTCTGGCGATCTGCATCGCCCAGGCCTTGAGCCAGGACCATTTCTTCGAACGCATCATGGCCTGAGCTGCTTCGTAGAGCATCGCTCGCATCATCTCGTCTCCGCAGCGTGATATTCTGCCGCTCCAATCCACCTCGCCCGATTGATACTTGGCACACGTCGGACCAAACACCGCCCCGACGGACTTGGATTTACGGAACCGAGCGGGCACGTCGACGGTGGCGCGATAGGTCAGCGACACCACGGGGCCGACGCCAGGAGTTGTCATCAAGCGCCGGCATACCTCATCGTCTCGGACGATGACCAGCAAGCGGCGGTGTAGGATGCAGAACTGCTCGCGAAGCGTCCGTCGGACAATAAGCAGCGGTTCGACCAGCGCAGCCAGGTCGGGTAGATTCTCGACGAGCTCCCTGATGCGGGCTTCGAACTTTACCGTCCTGACTATGCCCACCTTGAGGCCTGTAGGCCGTCAGCACTTGTCGGGCAGAATGAGCTGATTGCGTAAGAGAGGATTTCTGGCTCATCGTAGCCCCATTGAGGAGCCAATGATGAGACAAGCGAGCAAGCGCATACCGGACAGCGCAGAGAAAACGGTCCGGGATATCCGTAGAGCTACCCGTCGGCATCACTCGGCCGAGGAAAAGATCCGCATCGTGCTCGAGGGCCTTCGCGGCGAGGTCAGTATTGCCGAGCTCTGTCGCAAGGAAGGAATCAACCAGAACCTCTATTACCGCTGGTCGAAGGAGTTTCTGGAGGCGGGCAAAAAGCGGCTCGCCGGCGACACGACACGAGAGGCGCAGGTTGTGATCGAACAATGGCGCCGACACTACAACACAATCCGTCCGCATTCTTCGCTCGGCTATCGGCCACCGGCACCGGAGGTCATCTCACACGCTGTCAGCCAGCCTATAGCGCTGCGGCCGCCGCTTAACTAACATAGAGAGTGGTTCCGATAGTGGGGGCCGGTCAAGTGAATTGACCTCAGTTATTTGCTGCAGCACAAAAGCTCGGCGTAGCCGCACAACGTTTCTGGCTCCTGAACATAGGAGAGTGGTGTGAGTGCACTCGCAATCTCTTTAATTGCGCTCGCCTTTGTTTTCGGTGGCGCATTACTCGGTATGTACCTCCGCAATGCTCTACCGGAGGGCCATCTGCGGGACGATGTAAAGGACGTTATGCGACTGAGTACAGGTCTCATTGGGACGATAGCGGCTCTTGTTTTAGGGCTGCTGATTGCTTCGGCAAAAAGTTCGTACGATGCGAGGAATACCCAGGTCAAACAGATTACTGCCGATCTCATTCTTCTTGATGGCCTGCTAGAGCACTATGGACCGAACGCAAAGATTTTGCGCGTTGCGCTGCGTAATGCTGTCCCTCCATTGATTGACCGAATTTGGAACGAACGCGATAGTGGTAAGTCGGCACCATTTGTGGCAACCGCCGAAGCGCAAACATTTGTCGATAAAATCCAGGAACTCAAGCCAGACAATGAACCAAAGCGCGCCCTTCAAGCGCGGATCCTAAGTGCTACCGCCGATTTAGGGCAGGCGCGTTTGTCTTTGTTCGCTCAGGCGCACGATTCTATTCCAATGCCGTTTCTTGCTATCCTCATTTTTTGGCTCACAATGATTTTTGCCAGCTTCGGCCTGTTTGTACGGGCTAATCCAACAGTGATCATCACATTTTTTGTCGGTGCGCTATCTGTCGCTGGCGCGATCTTTCTGATCTTGGAGATGGATCAGCCTCTTGCAGGTCTGTTGCAGATTTCAAGTGAACCGCTGCGCCACGCGCTTGCGCCTCTTGCTCAATAAGGCTTAGTGAGGCCAATGAGGATGATCGGAATAACCTCGCCAGCGCGCATAGGTGATTGTCCGAAATTGGCATCCGAAAACGGACAAAATGTTGCAACGCGGCTATTGTCCGCTATGTGCCGATATTGTTGCAAAAGTCTTTTTGCACTGCCGATCAAAATTTCTCTGGGCTCTAGATGCGATTTGGGAATAAATATGTGAGGGACCTCATCGCACAGCGATGAACTCACCGGCGACTTCGCTAATAAGCCTGAGGCCATATTAATCGGCGATCACGGCCTGTCTTGTCTTCTGGCGGGGAAATTGTCGCTCCGCGATTTGAGACTTTTGCAACAATATCTGCCAAGGGCGGGTCATTGATCTAAATCGTATCGAGCGGTTCGTTCTATCATTTCGGCTTCATGGCGCATTTGTGCAACAACACTATGGCACCAGGTTACCGCCCACCAATGGCGACCAATTGATAAACCGGCATCAAAACGATTGTCACAGTGCACAACCAATGTCCGCTTTTGCCAGCCAGCTCAACCGGTCGACGCAACACTCGCGTAACGTATACCAAATGCTCGCCTAATCGCTTTCAAGATCCCAGCTACCGGCGATACCAAAGCTTCCGGTTTCTCGGGGCAGCAGTGAGCCCTAAACGACATTTTTCGCTTATCAGCACACGCCCTATATCTTTTCTGTTCTCGATAAGTGTTGCGTCGATCGGTTGAGACCACCACCCAAAGCGGACAAAATAATCAAAACATAAAAATAAAGATGATCGCAAATTACACAAAGCGGACGTGCGTTGAACAGGTGAGGCGCAGTATCAGAGCGCCACACTCCAAACCTTCGTGATCGGTGCCTCATTGTTCAAATAAATACAGACTTACCCCCGAAATAGGCGTCTAATTTATTGCGCCTAACGATCAGCAGTCCCTTTTGCGCCAGGCGCGAAATAAGTCGTCAAGCTGAAATACGTCTACGATAAACCTCTAGCGCATCAGTCACCAGGGAGATGAGCTTATGAGTTTGAACCGTACAATCAGGTTCGGTCTGTTGGCTTCGTGCGTGGCGGCCGCAATGGCGGCTTCCGCACCGGCAATCGCCCAGCAACCGAAAAAGCCTAACATCGTTGTCATTATGGGCGACGACATCGGCATGTGGAATATCGGCGCCTACCACCGCGGCATGATGGCGGGCAAGACGCCGAACCTCGATCAGCTTGCGAAAGAGGGTATGTTGTTCACGGACTACTATGCCGAGGCAAGTTGCACGGCGGGTCGCGCGAACTTCATCACTGGGGAGCTACCGATCCGTACCGGCATGACCACGGTCGGCCAAGCTGGCGCATCTATCGGTCTGCCAGCCGAAGCTGTCACGATTGCGACGATATTGAAATCGATGGGCTACGCCACCGGTCAGTTCGGCAAGAACCACCTTGGCGACAAGAACGAGTTCCTGCCGACCGTCCACGGCTTCGATGAATTCTTCGGCTACTTATATCACCTCGATGCGATGGAAGACCCGTCGCATCCCAACTATCCGCAGAACCTGTTGAATGTCGTCGGCCCGCGCAACATGGTTCACAGCTGGGCCACCGACAAAGATGATCCGACCGTGATGCCGCGCTGGGGCAAGATCGGCAAGCAGAGGATCGAGGACGCCGGCCCGCTCTATCCGAAACGGATGGAAACGATAGACGACGAAATCCGCGACCTCTCAATAAAGTTCATGGAGCAAGCCAAGAAGGACGGCAAGCCGTTCTTCGTCTGGATCAACCCTTCGCGTATGCACATCGTCACGCATCTTTCCCCGAAGTATGAAGCGATGCGCACCTCAGAGAATGGCTGGTCGGAAGAGGAAGCCGGCATGGCCGAGGTCGATGACGACGTCGGCATCGTGATGAAGAAACTCAAGGACATGGGCGAGGACGACAACACCATCATCGTCTTCACCACCGACAATGGCACCGAAGTCTTCACCTGGCCTGATGGCGGTCAGACACCGTTTGCGCAGTCCAAGGGAACAGTCCTCGAGGGTGGCTTCCGCGTTCCCGCACTCCTTCGCTGGCCGGGCCATGTGCCGGCAGGTTCGGTGCAAAACGGCATATTCTCCGGCATGGACTGGTTACCAACCTTCGTGGCTGCGGCCGGTAATCCGGACATCACCGAAGAATTACTGAAGGGCAAAAAGATCGGCGACCGGACTTACAAGAACCATTTGGATGGCTACAACCAGTTGGCCGCCATTACCGGCAAAGGGCCATCCGCGCGTCACGAGATTTTCTACCTCGGCGAAAGCTCGCTCGGCGCGGTACGCATCGACGACTATAAGTACCGCTTCATCGACCAGCCCGAAGGCTGGTTGGGCGAAAAAACCCATCCGGACGTGCCTTACATTACCAACCTGCGGCTGGACCCGTTCGAGCGCACAGGCTGGCCAGGCAATGGGACGAAAGACGGTGCGCAGCAGTACTTCGATTGGTTCAAGTACCAATTCTGGCGCTTCGTGTTCGTCCAGCAGGTAATTGGCAAGGAAATCCAGACCTTCCTCGACTATCCGCCGATGCAGCGGGGTGCGAGCTTCAATCTTGATGCAATCAAAGCTGAGATGGGCAAAAAGATGGAGGAGGCCCAGAAGGCGGCCAAAGGGCCTAGCGACTAATTGAAATGACCGCAACGGCGGGCGACTTTGCGTAGAGGTTGCCCGCCGGTAGTTTTCCTAGCCCCTGTCCTTTCGCCGAGTAGATGAGGATGTTGCCATCCTCATCCCTCACAGTCCCGGATGTGCAGTTTTCCCGCTTCCAGTTCTTCACGGGAGAGCTTCGCTCGCGGCGGTGTAGCGATGGACGATCCGGGCTGCGGGCGAAGGGTGACGTTTTAGGAGCGCAGCGAAACGGCTCCATCGGAGCCGGTTCCGGCGATCCCGCCGCGACAACCATTTCTGCCAGATCCTCGCGACCTGATAGGCGTACCAACTTATTCGTCGAAAGTTGCCCGATATGCCGTTGTGGTTGCTCAAAACCCTGAAAATCGAGAAAGGCTAGTGATTTTCGCGCCACCGCCATACCGTCGTGGGCATGATCACAATTCTTTCCGCCCTCGTTTCCCTGCTCTCGTTCCGTGTTCGCAGCCGCGTCTCCCTGGAGCTTGAACTCGTCGCCCTGCGACATCAGGTGACCGTCCTGCGGCGGCAGCGACCAGGTCGCGCTTAGGCTGTTCTGCACAGACCGGCTCCTCTGGGTGTGGCTTTACCGGGTTTGGCCGCAGATCCTCAACGCCATGGTGCTGGTCAAACCAGCAACCGTGATCCAGTGGCATCGCAAGGGCTTTCGCCTCTACTGGCGGTGGCGATCACGCCATCGGGGACGGCCCAAGATGAGCTCAGAGATCCGTGATCTGATCCGCCAGATGAGCGTGGCCAATCCCCTCTGGGGCGCGCCCCGCATTCATGGCGAACTGCTCAAGCTCGGCATCGAGGTCAGCCAAGCCACGGTCGGGAGATACATGCCGTGGCGGCCCAAAATCCCCTCCCCGACCTGGCGTAGCTTCCTGCACAACCATCTGACCGAGATTGCGGCGATCGACATGTTCGTTGTTGCAACCGCGACGTTTCGGCTTCTCTACGCCCTGATCGTCCTCCGCCACGACCGAAGAACGATCATCCATTTTGATGTCACCGAAAATCCGACGCAAGCTTGGCTCGCGCGCCAGATGACCGAGGCATTTCCCTGGGACACCGCGCCCCGCTATCTGCTGCGGGATCGTGACGCATCGTATGGCCTGATCTTCCGCGATCGAGTTCAGGTGATGGGAATAAACGAAGTCGTTACCGCGCCGCGGTCACCCTGGCAGAACGCTTATGTCGAGCGGATCATTGGCTCGATCCGCCGCGAATGTCTGGATCACGTCATCATCTTCAACGAGCATCACTTGCGCGGCGTCCTTGTTGTCATATTTTCAATATTATCACAGGACGCAGAACACATCTCTCGCTCGACAAGGATTGTCCGCAGACCCGCCCAATACAGCCAGCCAACCGCTGGCAAGATCATAGCCTTCCCCGAGGTTGGCGGTCTGCATCATCGCTACGAACGTCGCGCCGCATGAACTAATGTAGGCGACCGAACAAGCCGACCCGTTTCGGCGTGGTCGGTCGCTCCCTATTGCGCTTATCGCTCAGATGCAATCGCACCCAAACCCATGAATGCTGCCGAGATCGCAGGAGCGGCCAATGTTCTATTCGACCGATCTTCATCGGCAAACCAATTCCCAAGCTGGATAGGTTTCTGAGCAGGGACAGGGTGTAATCCGTAATCGGCTCTCTGCCATCCAACCGCGATTTGATTGTTTTCGGCGGAGAATAACTATGGACATACTCTTCGACGATCTGTCGGATAAAGGAAAAAAAATTCAGCCCGCGCGATATTAGCGCATCGAATTCCTCCCACGGAATAACCCGCACTTGGCCGCCGTTTCGCTTCCGCAAACGCATGCCCTCTGAGGCGAGCGTATAGTCGGCGTGAGCTATTGCGTTGCGGACGTCCCAATCGAATGCTTGCTCAAATACCTCCGACAGCTCCCGCAATCCGAGAGCGTACGAATGTCCCATCAAATTCTTCATGATGGCATTTGCATTCGGCGCTATCGCCTGGCCCGTCTTTCGATGCCGCTTTATCAGCTTTTGAAATGGGGTGATATTGTTGCCCTTGCCCTCTATCGTCAGGAGCATCTTCTTCGGCATTTCATAGAACCCGCTGCACTCCGCCATGTGCTGATAGAACGCGAGAACGACGCGTATCCGCACGATGTCGTCGGCGGCTATGGTTTCCAACAATTTCGAGAATTGTTCGTAGGCATGGACAGCTTCTTCTGCGGTATTCCACCCGCCATCCTGCGCTCCGCGCATCTCCGGCATTAGCGCCATGACGAAATGAAGCTCATGAGCGGCCTGCGCTTTTTGGAATAGCTCCCGTAGCGCCCGCACGGCCTTATCGTAAAATTCCTGGTTCGGCTGTTTTCTTCTTCGCCCAACGTCTATCCCCTAAACAACGACGTTCGTGCGGGGCTCAATATCCCACATGAACGGCAGCCATAGCGGAATCGATCGAGCCCGTTTGGCCGCTTTAATCCCCGCCTGCGTCGTAGCTTTAAACGTACGCTCCAACGTACGTACGGACCGTCAATTTTAGAAAAAGATAAACATATCAATGCGGGCTGGCGGCGGACGCAGTCGGAATCGAACTAGTCTCCACTCCCGAATTCCCTGCTAACAGGGAAAATAACAGGGAATTTTGTCAAATCCGCCCACATTGTGAGATTTCAAAAGGTATCACGCCAGCAATTTCAATGGCTTTCAGCCAAATTCCCTACGCAACAGAACAGGGAATGTTTTCGGCGGAACAGGGAATTCTGGTTGAAGAACACGGAATTTTTCCGATCGAATGCGAAGTTATCATCGGATGAGGTTTTCGGTTCTGACAAATCATATGGCTAACCGCCAAACCCGTAGCGCCGATCCCAGTTTATAACTAACATTCGAACCGGAGCCCATATGGCAGACGGCGACCCAACCGGGGGATTACTATGAGTGAGACCGAATCCAGCAGCGGATTTGTGGGGAAATTGGTTTCGTTGGCTGACACCTTTGCGAAGCTTGGGGTTGGCGTAATTACCGTATACGGAGCATATTATTTGTTTATCACGGAGGAAACGAAGCAGTGCAGCAGCATTGTTCAGGACCTGTATAAAGTCGTACAAGAGAAATCCTATCCAAATGATTCGATCGAACGTATTGTGCAAATAAGCGACCCCGGAAATTGCGATTTCATTAGGAAGGGACTGGCGCAGGCACTAGCAGCGATCTCGGAGGGGGGGAGGATACCGTAGCGTCACCGTCACCGTCAGCATCACCGCAAACACCGGGTCCTCCAGAGGCAACCACGCAGGGATGGGTTGCAGTTGGCCTTCAAGGTGGGGACATGAATTTTGACCTGGCCAACGGCGCTGCGGTTCCGGCGCAAATTCCATTGAGTTCGAAGCTTAAGGCAAGGACCCAAGTCAATGTGCGACCGGGGCCCGCGGATTGGAGCAGGGTTAGCGGACTTCTAGCTGCGAGCCAATGTTTTGAGGTCGAGGAGACCCGTGCGCTTAAGGCGGGGGACCACGTGCAGACCTGGGCAAGGGGTAAACGGATAAGCTGTTGACCCGTTCGTGTGAGCCCCAGGTTGCGGTGGGCGGAATGCTCCGTCACTTGCCCGTATCTCGGTGACAAACTGAAGCATGACGATTTCAAGCATGATGATTTCATAACAGTCCCATTTTTCCGCAACGTCTACAAATGCAAGAAGATCGCCTTCTCAGTTCCGAATACTCCATCCGTTGAAATCGCAATTCCCAGCAAATCAGAACATGATCGCTGGATGTTCGCTATTGCCTTCTCGTTTGTCCAGAGTCCTCTACGGGGACTTCAAGTCGCGACGGCAGCTTTTAGCCGAAATTCTGGGCTGGGCATTAAACTCAATGTTCTGCAGCAGCGCCCGCCGCGTCGGCTATATTTGATCTGGACTAATCGGTGCTCAATCCGAATGACTCTGGTTCAAACATTTTAGTTTGGCCGACACTATAAACCAGGTGAACTATAAACACAGAGAACCCCACTAACCGTAAAGCTTACTATCAAGGTGAGTATGGTGGTACTCCCCCGACCTTTTGCAAATCCGCATCGAAGGGTGCGTCAAAGATTGGTCGGTCCTGTTTTGGGCTATTCTGATCTCCAGACGTCCCCGCGCACGCGTAACGAAACTGCTCGATTTTTAGGTTCTGGGCACCTCTAAAGCTTGCCCGAGAGATGTTCGCTCCGTCGAAGTTCACGCCCCCAAGCTTCGCTCCGCTGAAGTCCGCGCCTTCGAGACCGGCACCGCTGAATTTGGCGTCTGTGAGGTTCGCGTGAACGAAATGGGCGATGTATTTCCGGCGCAATGCCTTGCACTTCGGCTCCCCCTGCCCGTCGACAGCGTGTAATTCGAGATGATGCGGTTCGCTTTCCCAACCGGGGTTTCGCCAATCGCCGGCCGATATCCCCATGAACTCCGCCTTTTGTAGTTCGGTCCTTGTAAAATCGATCCGCAGCATCTCAGCTCCGGAAGCGCGGATGTTGGCGAGGCCGTGGTATCTTCCCCACTCACCCTTCTCGACGCGCATATCGGTACCGTTCAGACATGAGTGTTCGATGTTGTAGGTGATGTCTTTCGGGTCGCTCTCGACTGGCCGTTCGTGGAGCAACTGCAAGGCGACTTGGATCTTCGCGGCGGCTTTCGGCGCGTTCTCGAAATCTTGGCCGCATGCCGAAGACGAAAGGCTCCGGATCAATGACGCGAGCATCCGAAAAATCACTTCATGATAGTTCTTTGTATCGCGCTGAGCGACGTAGGCCAAAGCGTATAACAACTCCGGGCTTTCTAATTCGACCGCCTTGACGAACAGTTCGGCCGTTTTCCCGGTCGTATTCGCCTTCAAGTCCCTGTTCGAACTGTCCTGCGCATTTAGCGCCATGAAAACGGAGAAAAGGAACCCGATGCCGCCGCAGATCTGGATCACGGTCTGGCGGATCTTGTTCTGCAAATCGAGCGCTTCGAATTCTTCCGCGCTCGACAGGCCGCTTTTCAGCGGCGCAATAAAGGGCGGAAGCTTGGCTACCGCGAGCGTGGACAGGAGGATGTAGATCGCAATGATTATCCAAATCGCGGTCGGGCCGATTTCCAGCATGCTCGGTTCCTACCAAGTACGTTCAAAATTCATTCTTGCCCGCCTGCCCAACTGTGGCTTGAGCAATCTCAAAGGGTTTTAGCCAAATTCCATAAGCAACAGAACGGGGAAGTCTGGCGTAGGAACAGGGAATTATACCGACCAAGGCCGAAATAGCTATCGGATAATGTTTTCAACACACACAGGCCTCATTAAATGCTCTTGCAAATCGAATTGTTAGTTCTAACGATATACAGTTTATGACTGTAGGTTCCAGCGCTCCACCCTAACGCGTTCGATGCTGAGGAAGTTCAGTTCGATCCCGATCATGCGGTCGGCATGCGTGCAGTGATCAGGAATTCAAGCGTCGGTGCACGCAAGGGGAAGTTGAAGGCGACCGCCACCAAGCATGTGATCCGCTTCGAGCACCATAGGTGTTTGATTTCGGCGAGGCGGTTGAGGCCAAGAAGGTAAATGCTGCTACCGAATTTCGGCCATTCGTTACCAATCACCCACTAATCCAACAACTCCAACAGCGACGAAGTGAATTGGAGACAGAATAATCCATTTTTTCTCAAAGAAAAAATACCAAACAACTCGTACTATCCTTTCGACAGGCTGCTGCTACAGCCGTGCCTCTTTTTCTGTTGCATAACTCACCATGACTTTTATCAATACCCGCATTCAATGGTGGTATCTGCTTGCGTTGATTGCCATCGTCCCCGCTCTGCACCAGAGTGCCATGGCCCTGCGACTGAGTTTTCAATTTTTGTAGTTGACCGTAAGGAGATATTTTTGGGTAGCTAGAAGCGTATCTTTGTCTGTTCCCTTGTCGTATTTCACGGACACCGACGACTTGCCATCCGAAGTTAGATTGAAGCCAACTCACCTCAACCAAGACACAGTTCTTTCGCTAACCGCGTCCCAATACGACTTAAAAGTTATATTGGAGTAGAACCTATCTACTAAGGCAGGAGCTGGCGATACCCAAAATGGATCTATGTCCTTGCGGCCCGGAAAAAACTGAAGATGCAACTGCGCCGTACCGCCAAACCAATCGTAGTTCCCGAGTGCAAGACCTGTCGATCCGACAGTCGTTACATGCTTCTCGTCGAATTCCCCCCGAAGCTGCCGAACCATCCGACATATGGATTGGGTACACCAAAATATCCGCCGAGGTGAATATCCAGAGCGGCAGCTGCCAACCGGCTCTTATTCCCTGGATGTCGGCCGTACCATTGAAATCGGTCTGGTAATACGGCGTAAGAATAAAATACTGGTAACGAAATAGGCCCACCTAGCACCGAGAGCTGGCCCATTTACACCAACTCAATTCTGAGAGTTTGTCTTTTTTGCCGGACTATTGATTGTTCCTTGTGCGTCAACAAACGGTGCGATTGCATATCCATAGTGCGATGCATACGGATCAAAGGGCGTGTAAGGATTGCCAACATTGCCGTTTTCACATGGGGTCAGCCCGTCATATCCAAACATCAAGTATTGAACTCGCCCATTGACCGTTAGAAACTCGATCCGCTGAGTTGGTCATTTGTCCAGCTTATTGATGCGCCCTTGGCACCACTCAGTGGCACAGCATTGCTTTTCGCGCAGCTGAAATGTGTCGAGACGATCGTGGCGGACGAAGAGATATGGAGTAAGCCCACAGGAACTCGGTGACGCAGGTGGCTGTGGTGATAACGGGCCATTAGGCGTTTTGCTTGGATTAACTGTAGGCCCCGGACTTTTATCACCGAAGTATTTCTTGACCTCGGATGCTCGTCGCCCTCTCAAAAAGAGGAGATCGTTTGGCAGCTTACGTCGTCTTTATGGTATTCTTGCAGTATCAGTGCTGCCAGTTGCTCCTGCGTTAGAACTGGGTCCGCATCAGCCGCGCGCGGTTTCGTTGGAGCAGCATCAGCAGCCGTACAAAGCAATGCGCCGATTACGACAGTTGATAAGGTGGACAGACTGGCTTTCATGACGCACCTCCACTTGGATCGGTGACCTTCCATCCGGCGTGGCCGTATGCGCCCACCACGCAATTGATCAAGTCGCCGAAAGTCTTAATATCTTTAACGCCCGGGCTTCGTTCGGCATTGATATCCAAGGAATTGCACACCATGAAACAACGTGCTGTTCCAGGCGGGATAGAAAGTCTGACTGGCTTTATTGATGTTTTCGTGCAGTTAGGACGGGCTGGAACCCATGAAGTAACGCACTCATAGGCGCCGTTGGAGCTATAGTGTGTGGTCCCTGCGGGATCGTGACTTGCGTTGAAGTACCATTCTAATCTGTGATAGATTTCGTCACGGGTGATTGTTCTCGGCTGCGTCCCCGCGAAACGGTTAGGCAACAGCCGCGATATTCCCATCGTACTTGCCTTCGATCCCGACGTTACTGGTGATTTTCGTCCTGATGTCGCTTGTGGCTTTTTTTCCCATGAGCCCCCCCGATTATTGCGGCGCATTGCCGCCAGTAAAAAATTTCGCCCACTTAGCCATTATACGAAGGCGTTTCTCGAATAAGTCACGACGACGATATGCTGCTTCGACCTTGCCATCAATCGAATGTGCAAGCGCATTTGATCCGGTTGACCCGCTTTTGAACCAAACTCTGCGAGAATTGAACGCAGTTTGATGACACATAACGGTTCGGTATGATCGCATCACCTTATGTGTTTGTGAGGCGAGAAATTTCGATCGACTTAAATGTCGTATTGGTAATATTTTAAGTTGAGCTTGCTTGGGATTAATTCTTAAAGAGCTGCAAGGCATCGGGGGACGTCGTGGCCCAGCGATTATCCGGTCAAGAGTTTCAAATCGGGTTTGCAATGGCGGGAGCCATTTCCCGCCGGCGCATACTCGGCTGGTGTTCTTGATTTCTTTATTCAAGCGCTTGAGGCGTGGGAGAACGCGAGAGCAACCCCATCCGTACAGATGACCTTCCAAACCACCGGGTCGGGATAAAGGTCATCACAGGGAGCACTACGCGGGCGCGATCCCCGGGGCGCTCGGCGCGATCGCTTTGGCTCAGGGCGTCACGCCGAAGCAGATCCACACCACCAGCAATCAGACGGTGAATTGCGTTCTTCCGTCACTCTACGATACGTGGGTCGTCAAACCAGGCATGGTGTTCCCCACGAGCGGAAACGATTTCCTGCAGACAGGAGATATTGAGCGAGATGGCGTCATCTCCCTGCTCAATTCCGATTTACTCAATGACATCCGCGAGGGCGCGTTAAAACTTGGCCCGCGGGCGGCTGGATCATTGCCGTATATTTCATCCACGCTGCATATCTATATGACGGTAACAATTTTCGCGGCGTGCCCTACCACGTCACTTTCGAGGGCGGCAATTTTGGAATGATGACCCACGGTGATCGCATCCATTATTGCATCAAAGATCTAGGTTCGTGGACAGCACCCAGCAAATTCGCGGATCCGGACAATCCCAGGATGATTTCCGTCCACACATTGTCGAACCGACGGCCCTTCGACTGAATGGCAGACGATAAAAACCGGCGTTGAATCGGGGGCATTCCAGCCGGACTTGCGCCTCGACCGCTAGCCGCTCCTCAGCGGAATACCAGAATCGCTCATGGCCGTTGAACGAATGGCACCTGAATAACAATTTCGTGCCGTCCTGGCCGGCACCGTGGGGCAACGACAAAAGCAGAAAACTCCCCTTCCTGTCCGTCGACGGAGGCATGGTCAATAATGAACCATTCGAATACACGCGGTTTTGTTTGATGGACGAGCCGCCGGAGCAGAATCCGCGGGATGGAGAGAACGCCGACCGGGCAGTCATCATGATCGATCCGTTTCCGGAACCTCCAGATTTTCTGCCCGATGGAAAGCCGGACGATCAGCTCATCAGTGTGGTCAAAGCACTCATTCCTGTGATGAAGAATCGGCACCTTCAACGGTCGGAACTCGTTCTTGCGGCCAGCGAGGCTATTTTCAGCCGTTACTTGATTGCGCCCTCGCGAACGATACCTCTGGGCAAAGAGGAACCATTTGCGATTGCCTGTGGCTTGCTCGGTGGTTTCGGCGGGTTCTTGTCTCGCAAGTTTCGCGAACACGACTTTATTCTCGGTCAACGCAATTGCCAGAGGTTCCTCGCCACCAGCTTTGCATTGCCCGCATAAGATAGATTATCCAGCGATGGCCTGCTATAGCGAGGGTAATCCGAAATTTGTCGTACCAAGCGCTGCGGGAGGACCTAATTATTATTGCATAATTCCGCTGATCGACAACGCGGCAATTGAGATCCAGGTTCCCCAATGGCCGCAAATCGCTCAGGCTGATCTAGACATTCTACAAACTCGGATCGAGCAACGCTTGGACAAGGTGGCCAAATATTTGATTGCGACAAACGGACCGGGTGGGATTGCGGGTAGTTTTTTATCTTTCATCTATTCCAAGACTCGGACACAAATCTTAGAATTTATCAGATTGTCAATACTGTCTGATCTAGTGCGGCGCGATCAAATCGAAGGCTGGGCTCTGCCACAGGTCTGGAAACTGCCACCGGCGACGCCAGTCGTGGAGACGAGGTAAAAAGGGACTGGCCGAGTTCCTCAACCCTTCATTCGATCTGCGCAATGAGGGCGGCCTTGCCTCGGCGACCAATCTCGATCCGGCAAAGGTGCGTGCGATTATCTCCGCGTGCCAAGCTGAAAGCGGAGCGCCTTATGAGATCTGGCGGTCACCTAGCAAGGACAAAGCCGGAAATCCGCTTTACTCCTTGGCCTCGCGCAAGCCGAGTTGGTACTTGAGGATTCCGGGCATCCAGCAAGCTAGTGATTGGGTAAGCCCACCGAGCGTCGATCCACCGGGTCTCTAGAACGTCGCCGACGCAGGTTCCCGGGGGAGGACGATATGAATCTGACTTTGACCTCAGTCGACGTCGTAATCGGCTTGAGCTTCGTCTATCTGCTGATTTCACTAATGTGTAACATCATACAGGAGATCATTGCGAACATCACAAGTTGGCGCGGAAAGCAGCTTAGGCACGGCATCCAGTCGATGCTGAACGATCCGACAATGACGGGCCTTGCCCAACGGATTTACCTCCATCCCCGGATTTCACGTTGTCGCTTCCCGGTAAACTGCCAAGCTATATTCCAAGCGCAACATTCGCCAAAGCGTTGGCCGACCTCGTCGTCGAGGATGGCAATCTAACTGCCAATATCGACGGGCCACTTGCTCCCTTTATCCGAGACGCGGCTGGTCAGGTCGACAGCTCGAAGCACAATTTATGCAGTGGTTCGACGACACGATGGATCGCCTGAGCGGATGGTACAAACGCAATGTCCAACTCGTATTATTCGCCCTTGGACTCGCTTTCGCCGCAGCGTTGAATGTCAGCACGATTGAGATTGCGCGCGCATTATGGACGCAACCACTGCTGCGCGATGTCGTAGTGCAGTCGGCGAGTAAGTTCTACGATGAAAATAGGCCGACAAACGAAAACAAGTCCGCAGATGTGAAGAATGATGATCCAAGGAAGCGGTTGGACGAACTCTAGAAAGAGCTCAACACTTTGGATTTACCCATTGGATGGGACGGTAGTAGACGGAATGAGCTTTTGCCCGACAATGGCATCGCCAACTTGGCAAATCCTCGGAACTGGCATTGGGCAATGCCTTGGAATTGGTCGTCTTGGCCAAAGATCTGGAATTGGATTGTCCTAATTGCGGGATGGTTGATGACGGCGCTCGCCGCTTCGCTCGGCACGCAATTCTGGTTCAAAACGCTTGGGGAAGCGCTGCAGTTGAGAGCGGCTGGCGCCAAACCGCCAAAGGGCTCCAACGAAACTAACACAACCGACGCAGGGAGCTAACATGACAATCGGCAATGTACCTGCGACGGGCGATGCGATAGTTAGTCTGGCGGCCCGACATATGGGCAGGTCTACAAACTCGGCTCGCTGGCACCAAAGAATAACACCAACTGGGGTGGGCCTTGGGATTGTGCGGAATTTTGTTCTTGGCTCGTTTATCAGGCAAGCGGTCAATTGTATGGATGCGCACCCAATAGTCACGATCCAGCAACGGCGGATGCGTATACCGGGTACTGGCGCGATGATGCCAAAGCGCGCGGAACGATTATCAGCGTCGAAGATGCGCGTCACACTCCGGGCGCTTTCATTCTCCGCGTTCCCACCACTATCGGGCACATCGTAGTCAGCGATGGCAATGGTGGGACGATCGAGGCAATGGGGACGGCCTATGGCGTTCGCCGTGGACCGGTATCTGGGCGGACGTGGGATTTTGGTATCTTGGTGCCTTGGGTTTCCTACAAAGGCTCTCCCGCTTTGCCGAGGCGGTCCGAGGAGCCAGCACCTAGCGAGAAGGTCGTCATTCTGCGCCGCCAAGATGTGATGGCGGAAGATCCCAGAGTGGAAGTTTTGCAACGCGCACTCGCGGCGGCAGGGTTCGATCCTGGCCCGTTCGACGGATTGTTCGGCGCACTGACCGAAGGTGCTGTCTTTGAATTCCAGAGCGCGAGACACTTATACGTGGATGGCGAGGTCGGACCTGAAACTGGTAGAGCGCTAAAATTGAAGTTTTGGAAGCCCCACGACGTCATTCCGATCTTTGCACGACCTCCCTCGCCGCAGACAATTCCTCCAGCGCAAGCAGACTGGCCCGACGAAACACGATCTGTGAATCCGAGCATCGATTTTGATGCCATTCGCGATGAATATGTCGGTTTGTGGAACACAATGTTGGTCAGACCCGAAAAGATAAGCGAAGTCGCGACGACGGCAAAAACAATCGCCGACAGTAGCGCGCGCTATCAGACGGCTGCAATCAATTTCCCCAATCTGCCCTGGTATGTCATCGGTATCCTTCACTCGATGGAATGCGCCTGCAATTTCAAAACTCACCTGCACAACGGTGACCCACTGACCGCCCGGACCGTGCATGACCCGAAGAACCGGCCGCCGATATGGGATCCCTCATGGGAATGGGAAAAAAGTGCCCAGGACGCGATCACTTACGACCGCCTGGACCAGGTCGAAAATTGGACGTTGCCTCGCATTCTCTACACATTCGAGCGGTACAATGGGATTGGACCGCGACGTCGCTTCGGCAAAGCGACGGCTTACCTGTGGAGTTATTCCAATCATTACGTCAGGGGCAAATATGTTGCAGATCGGCAGTGGGACCCGGAAGCCACTTCAAAGCAAGTTGGCGCGGCTCTCTTGCTAAGCCAACTGGTCAAGAGTGGAGCGATAAACACGCCAGCGCTAGCGTAGCGGTCTCAACGAGAAGGGCGGCGGCTTCTGCAAACAATACTCCACATACCGTAAAATTAAAAGAAACAATCCATGTTCTTTCCAGTTGTCCTCCCATCACCGCCGGCGGACGCGAGTCATAATCCGGCCCATCGCCACAGCCCGAGGATATTGATGGTCGAGAATACTGCCTGCAAAATGAAGAGGCTTCGCCTCGCCGTTATCGATCTTCCATAAACGAACGATGGCGCCAATCTGAACCAGCTGGGCGGACGGCAAGCTTGCAACGTCCTTTGAGTTAGGCCCGCGTTACCGGATGCACCCTATAACGCTGCGATAGCAAGGCTAGTCCGTCATCTCGAACCTCAGCAACTCATTGATCCAGCATCGACTTCCTGGAAAAAACGGCGCCGAAAATGCACCGATTTGACCCTCCCTTGACCAAGATCGCGTCACTTCGTCAAAATGCTCGAAATTGCTATTTGAAATCGTTAGGTACAGACACACTACCCGCACCGCCCTGCGCGGTGCGGCCTCACTGAGACCTGACACGCTCTTCGACCTTGCCGACTCTCGCGCCCGCACCGCCCTGCGCGGTGCGGCCTCACTGAGACGCAGATTGCACGTATCCTTCCCCCTACTTTTTCCCCCGCACCGCCCTGCGCGGTGCGGCCTCACTGAGACCGCGAGAAGCAGCGCCTTATCGGCCCCCAACCTCCGCACCGCCCTGCGCGGTGCGGCCTCACTGAGACGGCGGAAGTCCAACACAAAGCTGGACGTGCGACCCGCACCGCCCTGCGCGGTGCGGCCTCACTGAGACGACTTGGCGCCCAGAATCATTTGGCGAGTTGGCCCCGCACCGCCCTGCGCGGTGCGGGATGGTGTGTAACCGACGATTTCAGCGTTGAGCGCACATTCCGCCGCAAGGTTGCATGTCGCTGCTCGGGTGATTGACTGCGCTACATAAGAGCCACGCCACGGTTCCAACCCATGGCGCTCAGGCCCGGCGGCAGCATTGGTAATGCTCAACGCTCCGTTGCGGCGGCCGACTGGCGGATGTACCCAGCGGCCTCTGAGCGATACCGCCCGCGTCGGCCCTCTACCGGCGCGGGCGGTTGTCGTTGTTCGGAGACGTTCGTTGTCGTTTTAGGCAGCCAGCCTACCGCCCCACGGCGAGCAGACGCCCCTCTCCACCCGTCTCGGCATCGTTACCTCCTCGGCAAGCTTGCAATCCAAAAAGTGCGCGTCGCTGCGGCCTACAGTGCAGGTAAGGATCAACGAGCGATCCACCAGCACAACGGAGAGCAGACATGAAAAAGACAGCCCTCATAACCACCACCGCCGCCCTCGTCGGCCTCACCGTAGTTGTCGGCATCGCGCCGAGTTGGAGCGAGACCGACAACCGTTCTCAGGGCACGGCCGCCATCGCCGTCCAGGACGATCTCCCCGACATCGACGCCCTCGCTAAGTGTCCGTCCCAAACTTCTTGAATCGGTTGAATCGGTTGTGATTCAAGGAAGGTAGTCTGATTCGATAGGAGACCGCCAATGTGGACGAATGAGAACCGAACGAAATACAACCGTGATCATCTGAGATACCCGAGCGACCTGACGGATGACGAGTGGACGCATGTCGAACCGTTCATCCCGCCAGCGAAGCCGGGGGGCGGCAAGCGACGAACAGACATGCGCGCGGTCATGAACGGGGTGATGTATATCCTGAGCACCGGCTGCGCGAGGCCTTTATTGCGAGTCAGAAGCATGAAGGTTGGACCATTCTCCCTGAGATGTATGACGACGGAGGATATTCGGGCGGGACAATAGAGCGACCGGCATTTCAGCGGTTACTGACAGACGTAGGCGAAGGCAAAATCGATGTGGTCGTGGTCTACAAGGTCGACCGCTTGACGAGGTCATTGTCTGACTTCGCCAAGATCGTCGAGATCTTCGACAAACGGAACGTCTCCTTCGTATCGGTGACTTAACAGTTCAACACTACGACGTCTATGGGACGCCTTACGCTTAATATTCTTCTGTCCTTTGCCCAGTTCGAGCGGGAGGTCACCGGCGAGCGGATCCGCGACAAGATTGCCGCCTCGAAGAAGAAAGGCATCTGGATGGGCGGCCTGCCGTCACTTGGTTACGATATCAAGGACAAGAGGCTCGTTATCAATGAGGCGGAAGCAAAAACTGTTCGATTCATTTTCCGGCGCTATGCCGAGTTAAAGTCCGTTCGACTACTCAAGTCCGGTATCCTATTCGATACACATGGCGAGCGGATGTCTCCTACCCATGCGACAAAGAATAACACTCGCTATCGCTATTATGTTTCCCGGCCACTGCTCGCCGGGACAATAAAGCACTCGGGCCAGCGCATCCCAGCATCCAACCTGGAAGCTCTTGTCACTGGCCGCATCTTTAATTGGCTGGGCGATCGAGCAGCGATGCTCGATATTACCCAGAGCCACACGTCCGATGCCACAACCCAAAAACAGTTGATAGTTGGCCTCGAGCAATGCGTGGCGACATGGCTTGAACTTAAGGCCGATGAAGTTCGCAACTTCATGTTATCAATCGTGGCACGCATTCAAGTGCATGCAGACCGGATCGATATCTTGCTGAAACCGAGCAGCCTTGTTCGATGGCTTGGTCGAACGGATAGTCACGCTGAACCGGTTACAGCAACACGGTGCGATACCGAAGGCTCCTTCGCGACATTATCTATTCCTGCTCGTCTCAAGCGAGTCGGCAAGGAGATGAAGATCCTTATCGAGGATGGGTCGGATTCGGCAAGTCCTGATGCCAGCTTGGTGCGTGTTCTCGTTCGCGCCCATATGATCCGGGATCGATTTCTTGCGGACAAGAGCGCCACATTAGACGAAATTGCCAAATCAGTGGATATAGTCCCGTCCTACGTGACACGGCTATTCCGTCTCACGCTGTTAGCGCCTGATATTGTCAGCGCAATCCTCGCCGGAAAGCAACCGCCGGAACTGAACGCGCGCAAGCTCCTGGATGACACGCGATTGCCGCTCGATTGGAACGAGCAGCGGCGAAGTCTCGGGTTTGCGTGAGCACTGCTGAAATCAAATTCTACGTCACCAATCTCATTCCCAGCGGACCTGTTTTTTTGAGTCCATCCCCTCTTGGCAGGAATTCGGTGACGACGTCAGAGACGCCCGTACCACCGAATTCCTACATCGAGACAGTCACCTATTCGCAGCGCGAATACGCGGACTAAATCTTCTCTGCTCAACGCGCGGCATCAATACGGCCGCGAAAAAGGCCGTGAATACCGGACCAATTCGCGTTTCCGCCAAGAGCCAAATTGGAGCTCGACCAATCTCTTAAGGACTGGCGGAGGGAGTGGGATTCGAACCCACGTTACGGTTTCCCGTAAACACGCTTTCCAAGCGTGCGCCTTCAGCCACTCGGCCACCCCTCCTCACCAACACCCGCAATGGCGCACACCTTTTTAGATAAAGACGTGCGCGAGGCGCTGTCACGCCTTCAGCCGCTCGGCCATGCCTGCTTATTGCTAGCTGATCGATACGTCATGCCGAGGCGGGCGGCCTTTTTCAAGCGAGGCGGGCGGCCTTTTTCAAGCCAAGATGGGCATTTTAATGCTCTTGCACTGTTATGTTTATTTTTCGTAGATTGACCGATTACGGAACAAAGGCGCAAAATACCAACTAGGCATAACGCCACGATTTTTAGACCGCGGCGGATACGGAACAGCTCGGAAACCAAAATGACGAGTGACGTATCGGCACTCCATATGGTGCTCACCGGCGATCCGGGGTTGTTCGCTATCGTCTGGCTGTCGCTGATCGTCAGCCTGAGTGCCGTGTTGCTGGCGGCGCTGATCGGCGTGCCGGTTGGGGCGTTCCTTGCGCTCACGCGTTTTCCGGGGCGCGAGGGCGCCATTGTCACCCTCAACGCGATGATGGGGCTGCCGCCGGTGGTGGTGGGACTGGCGGTGTTCCTGAGTTTGTCGCGCTCGGGGCCGCTCGGAGCATACGGACTATTGTTCACGCCGCAGGCCATGGTGATCGCGCAAACCATTCTGGTTGCTCCGATAATCGCCGCGCTCACGCGGCAGACCATCGAGGACCTGTGGGTCGAGTATCAGGACGAGTTGGCGGCGATGAATGTCGGCGCTGCCCGCCGGATCGCGACGCTCGTCTGGGACGCGCGATTTTCCCTTGTGACAGCGCTACTTGCGGGCTTCGGCCGCGCCGCCGCGGAAGTCGGCGCCATCATCATCGTCGGCGGCAATATCGACGGCTTCACCCGCACCATGACCACGGCAATCGCGCTGGAAACCTCCAAAGGCGACCTGCCGCTCGCCATCGGGCTCGGCATGGTGCTGATTTTTATCGTGATTTTTATTAACGCGCTGGCCTGGGGCGCGCGCCGCGCCGGCGAACGCTACGCGGGATGACCATGCGCGCACCCGCCTCAGAACTGCCCGTAATGTTCTCAGATGTGACGATCGTCGCGGCAGAAGTGACGATCCTCGACGGCATATCACTTGTTCTTTCTGATGTTTCTCCGCCCTCTGTTCTAGTCGGCCCGAACGGTGCCGGCAAAACCACCCTGTTGCGCGCGGCCATGGGCTTGATCGCTCCCACGCGCGGCCGCATCACCTGGGGCGGCCGCGAAGCATCACCGCCCGACCGCCGCGCCATTTTGTTCCAGCGCCCGGTCATGCTCCGCCGCAGCACCGCCGGCAATGTCCGTTACGCGCTGGCCGCGGCGGGCGTGCCGCGCGGCGCGCGCAACGAACGCGCCGCCGAACTGCTCGCGTTGGTCGGGCTCACCGGCCTCGAACGCCGGCCCGCGCGCCGGCTATCCGGCGGCGAGCAGCAGCGGCTGGCGCTGGCGCGCGCGCTGGCGCGCGACCCGGCCATACTGTTTCTCGACGAGCCGACCGCCAGCCTCGACCCCGCCGCCACCAAGGCGATCGAAGACATCGTGCGCGCCGTCACCGCGCGCGGCGTCAAGGTGGTGATGTCCACGCACGATCTCGGGCAGGCCAAACGCCTCGCCGGCGACGTGGTGCTGCTGCATCGCGGCCGACTGATTGAGAACGCGCCGGCGGCGGAATTCTTCGCCAATCCGCGCACGCAGGAGGCGCGGACATTCATCGCCGGCGAATTGCTGGTGTGAGTGAAACGCGCTCGGCCGTCATCCCGGCCGAGCGCAAGCGAGAGCCGGGATCCAGTAACCCCGGTCGACGCGATACGGACGAGCCATCGTTACTGGGTCCCCGCCTTCGCGGGGACGACAATCGAGATAATGGAGGATTCATATGTTCACCCGCCACACTCTCATCGCCGCCGCCGCGCTTGGCGCCGTCGTATTGGCCGCGCCTGTCGCCGGCGCGCAGGACAAATCGATCGTGGTCGCCTCGACCACCTCGACGCAGGATTCCGGCCTGTTCGAATACCTGCTGCCGCTGTTCAAGAAGAAGACCGGCATCACCGTCAAAGTGGTGGCGCAGGGCACCGGCCAGGCGCTCGACACCGGCCGGCGCGGCGACGCCGACGTGGTGTTCGTGCACGCCAAATCGGCGGAATTGAAATTCCTCGCCGAGGGCCAGGGCGTGCATCGCTATCCGGTGATGTACAACGACTTCGTGCTGATCGGGCCGAAGAGCGACCCGGCCGGCATCAAGGGCATGACGGACGTCGCCAAGGCGTTCCAGACCATCAAGGACAAAAAGGCCTCGTTCATTTCGCGCGGCGACCGCTCCGGCACCAACATCGCCGAGCTCAAATTGTGGAAGGATGCCGGCATCGACATCGCCAAGGACAAGGGCCCCTGGTACAAGGCGATCGGCCAGGGCATGGGCGCAGCCCTCAACACCGCCGGCGCCGGCAACGCCTATGTGTTGTCCGACCGCGGCACCTGGATCCATTTCAAGAACAAGGGCGATCTGAAAATCCTGGTGCAGGGCGACAAGCGCATGTTCAACCAATACGGCGTCATGCTGGTGAACCCGGCCAAGCATCCGAGCGTGAAGAAGGAGCTCGGCCAGCAATTCATCGACTACCTGATCTCGCCGGAAGGCCAGAAAGACATTGCCAATTACAAGATCAACGGCGAGCAGTTATTCTACCCGAATGCGAACGACCACAGCGCGTAAATACGTCTTCACCTCTCCCCGCCTGCGGGGAGAGGTCGACTTTCGAGCGCAGCGAGAAAGTCGGGTGAGGGGCTGCTGCCAGGCCATTACGCTCGATCCTAACGAAACGCCCCCTCACCCCTACCCTCTCCCCGCACGCGGGGAGAGGGAGCGCGCTGCGCTCGCCTTTACCGCTGCGATATTTTTTCTCCTTGGCCCCACCATGGCCCGCGCCGACACGGTCCAGCTCTACGCCGCCGGCAGTCTGAAGGCAGCGCTGGCCGATGTCGCGAAAGCATTCGAGGCCAAGACCGGCGACAAGGTCGAAGCGAAATACGGCTCCTCCGGCTTGCTCAAGAACGAGATCGCCGCGGGCGCCGCGGCGCAGGTGTTCGCCTCCGCCAACATGGAACACCCGCAGGCGCTGCACGACGCCGGTAAAAGCGGGCCGGTGGTGCGCTTCGCGCGCAACAAAATGTGCGCGCTGGCCAATCCGCTGCTCAAGGTGAACAGCGGCAATCTGCTCGCGCGCATGCTCGATCCCGAGGTCAAGCTCGGCATTTCGACGCCGAAGGCCGATCCGTCCGGCGACTATGCGATCGAGGTGTTCCGCAAGGCCGAGGCGGTCAAACCGGGCGCGCAGGCCGCGCTCGTGAAGAAAGCGCGTCGGCTCACCGGCAGCGCGACCAGTGCGGCGCCGCCGCCCGGCCGTCTGGTCTATGGCTGGCTGATCGCGGACGGCAAAGCCGACATCTTTCTCACCTATCGCACCAATGCGCTGGCCGCGCAGAAGCAGAACCCCGGCCAGCAGATCGTCGCGCTGCCGGACAATCTCAGCGTCGGCGCCGATTACGGGCTGACGGTGATCGACGGCGCGCCGCCAGTCGCGCAAGCTTTCGCCAATTTCATCGTTTCGCCGGAGGGCGAGGCGATTCTGGCCAGCTACGGCTTCGCGCCGGGGAATTGACCGCCATTCCGGGTCCGCTCGCTTCGCTCGTGTCTCGGAATGCCTGAAAGGAAAGGAGAGAGCCATGAAACTAAGCGCGCGCAATCAGCTCAAGGGCAAGATCGTCGAGGTGAAGAAGGGCGCCACCACCGCGCATGTCCGCATCGACGTGGGCGGCCAGTTCGTCACCGCCTCGATCACCAACGAGTCGGCCGACGAATTGAAGCTCGAGGTTGGCAAGCCCGCTTACGCCATTATAAAGGCCAGCAATGTGATGGTGGGCGTGGAGTAGAGCGACGCGGGCGTCCCCGGCGTGTCGCACCTGCGTGGAACATTCGACCTCGGCGGCCACCCCGTCGGCCTTGACAGCCGGCTCGGCTGAGTCCGACTATGAGCTTTGCAAGTTGAGACACGGAGGTTTGCATGGCACCACCGGGTCAGAGTGCCGCGAGGATTGCAGTCGCAAACGTTCGGGCGGCGGCATAGCGGCAGATTTGCGGACGGCACGCCGGGAGCGGCCTCGCGGGTCGCATCAGTCAGGCAAGACCCCAATTCGGCCGTTCCCGACGCGCGCTTTGCCGCTGATGGCATAAGTGCCGATCGATTCAACGTGATTTGCGCCGCGCGCTGTGCCGGTCGATGCCTTGCCGGCCTTCCTCGGTTTCCGCCTGCCAGACATTTTTGTGGGTCTTGTGCTTGGCTTCGTCCCATTCATGCGCGACGCTTTCGCCCATGAACACGACGAAGACCTCGCAGCCGTCGGGATATTCGTAGGGGCCGTGCAATTCGTCCCAGCCGAACACGTAGTCGCCGGGACGCAGGTCCTTGCCGGCGACGCACATGCGGCCCTTGAGCACGACGATGGAGTGCCAGCTCTTGTGCGCGTGCTCGGGCTCGACATAGCCGGGCGGAAACTTGACCTTCATGTCGATCCGCCCCATCGCCTTGTCGTGGGCGAAGATCTTGACCTGCACGCCGTCGGGCAGTTTCAGAACGGACTTCGACCCCTCCTGCCAGGGGATTTCCTTGTCGTAGATGGCATGGAACGTGCGGTCATAGGCGGGTTGTTGCTCTGGCTTCATGGCCGCGCTCAGCCCTGCGAGATGAACTTGGTGTTCATATAGACTTGTAAGCCCTCGATGCCGCCTTCCGAGCCGTAGCCACTCTCCTTGACGCCGCCGAACGGCGTCTCCGGCGTCGACACGGCGACCGAATTGACGCCCACCATGCCGGACTGGATGGCGTCGCCGATGGCGGCCGCCGTCTTGTCCGACGAGGTGAAGGCGTAAGCCGCGAGCCCGAACTGCAGCGAGTTGGCGCGCTCGACCACTTCGTCGAAGGTCTTGAACGGCACGATCGGCGCCAGCGGGCCGAACGGCTCCTCGGTCATGATCTTCGAATCGTCCGGCACGTCGGTGATCACGGTCGGCTGGAAGAAGAAGCCCTGGTTGCCCTGGCGCGAGCCGCCGGTTTGGATCTTGCCGCCGCGCGCCTTGGCGTCGTTGACAAAGCTTTCCATGGCGTCGAGCCGGCGCGGATTGGCGAGCGGGCCGAGCGTGATGCCCTTTTCCAGCCCGTCGCCCATCTTCAAGCCCTTGGCGTATTCGGTGAAACGCGCGACGAACTTGTTGTAGCTCTTTTCCTGCACGTAGAAGCGCGTCGGCGAGATGCAGACCTGGCCGGCGTTGCGATACTTGAAGGCGGCGATGGTGTCGGCGGCCTTTTCCGGATCGGCGTCGTCGAACACCACGACCGGCGAATGGCCGCCGAGTTCCATGGTGGCGCGTTTCATGCCCTTGGCGGCAAGCCCAGCGAGATGCTTGCCCACGGGAATCGAGCCGGTGAAGGAAATCTTCTTGACGATCTTGGACGGGATCAGGTGCTCGGACACATTGGCCGGCACGCCGAACACGAGATTAAGCACGCCCGCCGGGAGGCCGGCGTCGGCAAAGCACTTCACCAGCTCGACGGCAGCCGCCCGGCGTCTCTTCCGAGGCTTTGATGATGAGCGAGCAGCCGGCAGCCAAGGCGCCGGCGATCTTGCGCACCGGCGTCAGCGTCGGGAAATTCCACGGCGTGAAGGCGGCGACCACGCCGACCGGCTCCTGCAGCACCAGCTGGCGCACGCCTTTCTGGCGGCCGGGAACGACGCGGCCATAGGTGCGGCGGCCTTCCTCGGCATACCAGTCGATGATGTCGGCGCTGGTGAGCACTTCGGCGCGCGACTCGACATAGACCTTGCCCTGTTCCTGCGTCTGCACCTTGGAGATGTGGTCGTAGCGCTCGCGCACCAGATCGGCGGCCTTGCGCATGATCTTGGAGCGGTCATAGGCCGAGGTCGCCTTCCACACCGCAAAGCCCTTCGCGGCGGCGGCGAGCGCGGCGTCGAGGTCGGCGGTGGAAGCATGCGGCAGATGCGCCAGGGTCTTGCCGGTCGCCGGATTGATCACGTCTTCGCCCTTGCGGCCTTCGCCGTTGAGCCATTTGCCATCGATGTAAAGCGCGAGCTCGGAATACATGGGACCCTCATTGCTACCCGGGAACAATCTCGGCGGTGGATTAGCACTTTCGGGCACGAGCGGCCACCCTGCCGAACTTCACTTATCCCTCCCCTGCAAGGGGAGGTATGAAGAGAGCTATCCGAGAAACGCCCCGCCGTTGACGTGGATGGTCTGCCCGGTGACGTAGCGGCCGCCAGGACCGCACAAAAACCGCACCATGGCGGCGACGTCGTCGGGCTTGCCGCGCTCGCCGGTGATGGTGCCGTGGGTGAGATGATGCGCTGGGCGGGCGAGGAGCCCGGCCGCGTCGTGTCGATCGCGCCCGGCACCACGCAATTGGCGGTGATGCGGTCGGCGGCGAGATCGTGCGCCAGCGCGCGCGAGAAGCCGACCAAAGCGGCTTTCGCCGTCATCACATGGGCGCGGCCCTTGGCGCCGAGATGCGCGCTCATGCCGCCGATATTGATGATGGTGCCGCGCCGTTTTTTTTCAGCGCCGGCAGGCAGGCGTGCACGCCGTGAAACGCCGAGTCGAGCGTGGCGTTCATCACCTCGCGCCAGTCGGCATAGCTCATCTTGTCGATCGGCTGTTCGCGCCGCAGCGAAGCGTTGTTGACCAGGATATCGATGCGGCCGAAGGCTTTCAGCGCGGCCTGCGCCATGGCCTCGACCGCGGCGGCATCGGCGACGTCGGCGAGCACGGCGATGGCCTTGCCGCCGGCCGCCTCGATCTCGCGCGACGACGGCGTCGGCTTCTTTTTGGTTGGCGCGCGCGTTCACCACCACCGACGCGCCGGCGGCGGCAAGTTGCCGCGCGATGGCGCGGCCGATATTGCGCCCGGCGCCGGTGACGATGGCGACTTTGCCGGCGAGTTCTTTCCCTTCAGCCATTTATTTACCCCCGTAACGACGCCAGATCGATCTTGCCATCATACAGCTTGCCCAGCAGCTTGAGCGCGGCGGCGCTGCGCGCGGCGTCCCAGCCGCCATGGCGCGCGTTGAGCGCGAATTTTTCCTCGATGTCGGCGCGCGTCAGCGGCTCTTGCGCGCCGCCGCGGAAATGCGGCTGGCGCTCTTCGACCACGCTGCCGTCGTTGAGCACGGCGCGGATATGGCCGGTGAACGCATTCGGATAGGGATTTTCCGGATCGATCACGTAACTCACCTTCGCCGCGAGCGCGAGCACCGCCTCATCATGCACCGCCGCGTCGGTGAAGGCATCGAGCCCGACGCCGCCGCGCACGAAGCCGCTGGCGAGGATGAAGGGCGTGGCGAATTTCGCCGCATAGCCGTTGGGCGGGCGCTGCTTGGCGGCGAGCGGCTCCCACAGCCGGTGCACGGTGCCTTCCGCGACCTCGCAGATCATTTCCTTGACATCGGCGGGCTTGATGCCGCGCGCGGCGAGCCGCCGGGCGCAATCGATGTAAGGATGCGCCATGGTGCCGCAGGGATAGGGCTTGAAGGCGAGCGTTTCGGTTACCCAGCGGCTGCCGAAATCGTCCAATGCCGCGTAGTCGCCCTGCGGTGGTGTGCGCGAACCCGTGAAACAATCCGTGCACGCCCTCGAACACCGTGCGCGGCCCGAGGAACCCGCCGCGCGCAAGCAGCGCCGCGCGCAAGTCCGGATTGCGCGGCCCAGCCGGGATGCAGCCGCTTGGTCCAGGCGCCTTCCGCGAGATATTCGATGATGCCGGAGGCGAAGCTGCCGGCGATGCCGAGCGCATCGACAATCTGTTTCGCATTCAGCCCGAGCGCGGCGGAAACGCCGGCGGCGGCGCCCATCACGCCGAAAATCGCGGTCGGATGAAAGCCGGCCTTGTGCACCGCCTTCGGCACCACGGTAGAGAGCCGGCACATGGTCTCGGTGCCGACCGCGATGCCGAGCAAGCGCAGCAGCGCCGTCCGGCCGGTGCCGCTCGCAGGCCGCCAGCACCGCCGGTACCACCACCGCGCCGGCATGCACCGGGCCGCCCTCGAAAGTGTCGTCGAAATCCTCGCCATGCGCGGCGGTGCCGTTGACGAAAGCGGCGCCGGCCGCGCTCAAGCGTGCGGGCGTGGCCGATCGCCGTGCAGGGGCCGTCGTCGTCGCAGCCGGCGAGCGCCGCCTTGATGTAGTCCTCGTTGCGCGCGGTGAGGCAGAGGCCGACGACATCGACCAGCAGATCCTCGCATTTGCGGCGCACGGCGGCGGGCAGCTTGCCGGCGTCGAGGGCGACGATGCGCGCGGCGAGCTGTTCGGCAACGGAAACTTTGGGGAGATTGCTATTCACGAGGTCATCCAATTGCAACGTCGCGGCGCGCATTGCCGCGGCCGCGCAAAGTATTGGCCAGCGCCACGATGCTGAAGGTGATCACCAGCATCAAGAGACCGAGCACCGAAATCGCGGCGAGATCGCCGCTTTCGTTAAGATCGTAAATCAGCACCGACAGCACCTTGGTCTGCGAGGTGAACAGCATGATCGCCGCCGACAATTCGCGGATGACGCCGACGAAGATGAAGCACCAGGTGGCGATCACGCTGGTGCGCAAGAGCGGCGCGGTGATCTGCCAGAGCGCGCGCAGGCGCGTCGCGCCCAGGATGCGGCTGGCGTCCTCCAGCTCGGGATGCACCGAGCGGAAGGCCGATTGCAATTGCTGATAGGCCGCCGGCATGGCCAGCGTGACGAAGGCGATCAGCAGAATCCATAGGGTGCCGTAGAGCACGAAAGGCGGCCGCGTATAGGTGAAGAACAGTCCGACGCCAAGCACAATGCCGGGAATGGCGACCGGCGCGGTGGCAAGGAACCCGAGTACGCGATAGCCGGCGACCGCTTGGCGCGTGGTGACGTAGGAGATCACCAGCGCGAGAACGGTGCCGCAACTCGCGGCCAGGATACCGAGAATGAAGGTGTTGCGCAGCGCAAGCGGCGTCGCCGACAATTCGAAGAAAACGAAATGCACGTTCTGCATGGTGAAATTGCCGCGGCGCGATCAGGTGCGAGGCGATCTTGGAGAACGAGGCGTTGAACAGCGCGAAATAGGGCAGGAACACCGGACACATCAGCACCAGCATGGCGGCCGCCAGCATCGCCCAGCGCCAGCCGCCGAGCTTGACGATGCGCGGTTCGCTGTTCTTGCCGCCGACCACCGAATAGCCGCGCCGGCCCAGCACCATGTGCTCGGCGCGCAGCAGCATGACCGTGAGCACCAGGAGCGGCAGCGAGGCGGCGGCGGCGAGTTCCGGCTTGGGCGGAAACTGGAACAGGCTCCAGATCTTGGTGGTGATGGTGTGGAAGCCGGCCGGCATGGCGAGAATCGCCGGCGAGCCGAACAGCGTCATCGCCTGCAGGAACGCCACCAGCGCGCCGGCCAGCACCGCCGGCAGCGCCAAGGGAATAGTGATGCGGCGCGCGGTATCCCAGGTCCCGGCGCCGAGAATGGCGGAGGCGTCCTCGAGATCGCCGGGCGTGCGGTCGAGCGCATTGGCGACCAGCACGAAGACGTAAGGAAACGTGTAGCAGCTGATGACGAAGACCAGCCCCGCGAAGCTGTAGATATTGAGCAAATGCGACTCCGGCGGCGCGCCGGTGATCTCGCGATAGAGCTGGTTGAGCAACCCGCTATTGGGCGCCGCCAAGAGTTCCCAGGCGATGGCGCCGAGGAACGGCGGGGTGACGAACGAGGCCATCACCAGGATGCGGATGGTGCGGCGCAGCGGCATGTCGGTGCGCGCCACCAGCCAGCCCATGGGCGCGGCCACCGCGCAGCAAATGAGCGACGACAAGGTCGCCAGCGCGAAGGTGGTGAGCAGCGGATCGAGATAGGCGGCGTCCGACACCAGCCGCTGAAAATTGCCGACGGTGAAGGCGCCGCTCTTGTCGGTGAAGGCGTAGTACACCAGCCACGACAGCGGCAGCACGATCAGCAGGCATAAAATCAGCGCGAACGCCAGCAGCACCGGCTTCGAGAAATCGATCCCGAATTTGCGAGGCTTTGACGCCGGCGTTGCTGGAATAGCGATCGTCATCACACCTTGAAAATCTCTGCGTACCGCTTCTTGACCGCGTCCGCCTGCGCATAGACGCCTTCCGGATCCTCCTTCATCAGCTTGATGTCGGCGAGCTTGCGGACGCCGGGCTTTTCCACGGTTTGGCCATGCGGCGAATACTGGCGGGCCCAATCGACGAGAAGCTGCTGGGCCTCGCGCGCGTGCATCCAGTTCTGGAACAGCCGCGCCGCGTTCGGATTGGGCGCCGCTTTAAAGACCGCGCTTGGACCGGTGGCGAGCGGCGTGCCCTCCTCCGGATAGATGACGTCGACCGGCTGGCCCGCCTCCTTGTAGCGGATGACAAGGTAGCCCGCGCCGTCGACCATGACCGCGCGTTCGCCGAGCGATATCCGCTTCGGCGTATCGGTCGCCGACTGGACTTGCATGACTTTCTGCTTCGCCAGCTTCTCGAAGTAGTCCCAGCCCAGATCGCGCGCGATCTCGAATGTCGCGTTCATGATCGTGCCGCTATAGGCCGGATGCGCCTTGACCATTTTGCCCATCCATTTCGGATCGAGCAGATCCTTGAAGCTCTTCGGCGCGTCTTCCTTCTTCACCAGATTGGTGTTGTAGGCGATCGGAGAGACCAGAATTCGTGTCGTGATATTGAGCCCCTCCGGATCGTAGTAGCGCTTGTCGAAATGCTGCACGACCTCTTCCGGCAGGTATGGCGCGAGCCAGCCGTTGCGTTTCCAGATGATGCAATGCGCCTGGTCCGCGGTGTTGACGACGTCGACGGCGTGGATGTTGGAGGAATACTCCTGACCGATGCGCGTAAATACGCGCTCGGCGCCGGATCGCTCCACGCGCACGGCGATGCCGGGAAACTTCGCCTCGAAGGCCTTGCCGAGGCGTTCGGCGAACTGCAGGTCCATCGCCGTGTAAAAAGCAAGCTTGCCTTCCTTTTTCGCCGCCTCGATCAAGGCGGGCGTCACGGCCTCCGCCGCGGGCGCCGCGGCGACCCGCACGGCGAAGGCGCCGAGACCAAGCGCCCCGGCGCCTTTGAGCACATCGCGTTTCGAAAACCGTCTGGTCATGGCATGCCCCCATTTCTTCCCTTTAGCCCGCGCGGGCTAAAGGATTATTGCCTTAGACGTGGAACAGCTTGACGTAGTGCGCCTTGAGTTCTTCGCCCATTTTCAGCACCGCCGCCGGGTCGTCCTTCATCAGCTTGATCTGGCTGAGCGGCGTGCGGCCGGGATGCTCCTTGGCGTGCGGATGCGCCGAACGTAAGCCGCCGATGTCGATGCAGAGCTGCTGGCACTCGGGCGTAAAGCAGAAGCTCTGGAACAGCCGCGCGGCATTCGGATTGGGCGCCGCCTTGAACAGCCCGTTCGGTCCGACGATCAGCGGCGTGCCTTCGGTGGCGTAGACCGGCTCGACCGGCTGGCCGGATTCCTTTTCATGCAGGATCAAATATTCGACGCCGTCGGCCTGGATCGCGCGCTCGCCGAGCGCGATCTTCTTCGGCGGGTCGGCGGCCGATTGCACCTGCAGCACGTTCTGCTGGGCGAGCTTCTCGAAATAGCCCCAGCCGAGATCGCGCGAGCACTGGTAGGTAGCGGTCAGGATGGTTCCGCTGTAGCCGGGATGCGCCTTGACGATCTTGCCCTTCCATTTCGGCAGCAGCAGATCGGCGAAGCTCTTGGGCGCTTCGTCTTTTTTCACCAGATTGGTGTTGTAGGCGATGACGCAGAGAAAGATACGGAAGCTGGCATAGGTGCCGTCCACATCCTTGTGCTCGGGCGGATAGAACTTGGCCACGTCCTCCGGCACGTAGGGCGCCAGCATGCCCTGCTGTTTCCAGTAGACCAGCAGCGAAGCGTCCGACGAGTTGACCACGTCGACGGCGTGCACGTTGGCGGAATATTCCTGGCTGATGCGTTGCAGCAGGCGCTCGGCGCCGCTGCGTTCGACCCTGCAGGCGACGCCGGGATATTTGGCCTCGAACGCCTTGCCGATCTGTTCGGACAGCTTGAGATCGATCGAGGTGTACCAGACGACCTTGCCTTCCTTCTTGGCGGCCTCGATCAGCGCCGGCGTGACGGCGCCGGCCGGCGGCGCGGCCGACAGCACGCGGGTCGAGAACGAGGCTCCGGCGGCCAGCGCGCCCGAGCCGATCAATACGTCGCGGCGTGAGAATTTCGAGCCTTTCATGCGTATCCTCCCTGAACTTTTTGTTGTTTCGCCCCGGCGATTTTTTCGACGCTATCCGAGCAGCGCCCGGCATTTGTCCGGCGGCAGGTGCAGCCAGACCGGGCTGCCCTGCGCGATGCTCTCGTCGGCGGCGGTGACGACGCGCAATTGCGTGCCGTCCGTGAGCTCAACCATATAGTCCCGGCTGCCGCCGAGAAAGACCTGCCGCGTCACCGTCGCCGGCACTACGTTTTCCGCCTGCGGCTGCGTGGCGGAAATCCCGATATCGTGCGGGCGGATCGACACCGCGGCGGCGGCGCCGGCTTTGAGCTCGGCGCCGACGCAGCGCAGCGCAGCGCCGGCAAAGCCGATGCGGGCCTCGTCCTGCGCCTTGCCCTTGAGCACGTTGCTGGAGCCGATGAAGCGCGCGACGAATTCCGAGCGCGGCCGGTCGTAGATCTCTTCCGGCGAGCCGGCCTGCTCGATCTTGCCGGCATTCATCACCGCGATCAGATCGGCGGTGGTCATCGCCTCCGACTGATCGTGGGTGACGTAGACGGTGGTGTAGCGATAGGCGTCGTGCAGCCGGCGCACCTCGAAGCGCATTTCCTCGCGCAAATTGGCGTCGAGATTGGACAAGGGCTCGTCGAGCAGCAGCGTCTCCGGCTCCACGATCAGCGCGCGCGCCAAGGCCACGCGCTGCTGCTGGCCGCCGGACAATTCGCCCGGATAGCGTTCGGCGAGCGGCGCCAGCCGCGTGGTGGCGAGGATGGCGTTAAGCTTCTTGGCGATGCTGTCGCGATCCATTTTGCGCAGGCGTAAGCCGTAGACGATGTTCTCGGCCACCGTCATGTGCGGCCACAGCGCGTAGCTCTGGAAGATCATCGACATGTTGCGCCGCTCGGGCGGCAGCGAATGGGCGGGCGAGGAGATCAATTTGTCGCCGACGCGGATTTCGCCGGCGCTCGGCTCGACGAATCCGGCGATCAGCCGCAGCGTGGTGGTCTTGCCGCAGCCCGAGGGGCCGAGCAGGCAGACCAGATGGCCGTGCTCGATGGCAAGCGATATGTCGTCCACCACCGCGACATCGCCATAGCGCTTGGTCAGGCCGCGCAACTCAACCGAGGCCACGCAAATCCTCCCTTAGTCTCTCCCTTCGTGGGGAGATTTTTATTTGCCGGTGAACGCCGGCTTGCGCTTTTCCATGAACGCGGTGCGGCCTTCCTTGTAATCGTTGCTGGCGAAGCATTGCGCCACCAGATCGGCGCATTTCTGCAAGTTGCGCTCGCTTTCCGGCTTGACCGCCTCGCCGACGATGTATTTGACCGAATTGACCGTCAGCGGCGCATTGGCGCTGATGATGGCGGCATAGTCATTCACGTAGGTCTCAAGCTCGCCATCCGGCAGCACGCGGTTGACCAGGCCCATGGCCAGCGCCTCGGCGGCGGTGAACTGGCGGGCGGTGAAGAAGATTTCCTTGGCGAAGGAGGGCCCGACCACGTCGACCAGCTTCTTGATGCCCTTGAAGCCGTAGCCGAGGCCGAGCTTGGCGGCCGGCACGCCGAATTTCGAATTGTCCGAGCAGATGCGCAGGTCGCAGCAGAGCGCGAGCCCCACGCCGCCGCCGATGCAATAGCCGCGGATCATGGCGATGGTCGGCTTGGGGAATTCGTAGACCGCAGTGTTGGCCCGATCGACCGCCGCATTGTAGCGCTCGATCGCCTCCTTGCTGGAGCGCTCGCTCTCGAACCTGGATATATCGGCGCCCGACACGAAGGCCTTGCCGCCGGCGCCCGTCACCACCACCACACGGACGCCAGCGTCGGCGGCGAAGTCGGCGAGGATGCTTTGCGCCGCCTCCCACATGTCGAGCGACACCGCATTGTGGCGCTCGGGATTGTTGAAGGTCATATAGCCGACGCCGCCCTCCTTGCGGGACAGCATTTTGTCGGTTTGCACCGGTGCATTCATCGCATTATCTCCTCAGACCGCATTGGCTTCGTGCAACGCGGCGATTTCATTATCGGCGAAACCGAATTCCTTGAGCACCTCGTCGGTGTGCTGGCCGAGTTCCGGCGGCGTTGCCGCGATCTTGCTCGGCGTGCGCGACAGCGCGAACGGCTGGCCGACGAAGGTCTGTTCCTTGCCGTCGGGCCGCTTGGCGTTTTGCGCGACGCCCAAATGCTTGACCTGCCGGTCGGCGAACACCTGGTCGATCGAATAGATCGGCCCGCACGGCACGCCCGCGGCGTTGAAGATATCGATCCATTCCGCGCTGGGCTTGGCCGTAGTCTTGGCTTCGATCGCGGCATTGACCGCATCGCGGTTCTTCGAGCGCAGCGCGCCGGTCTTGAAGTCGGGATTGACGATCATCTCGGGGGCGCCGATGGCGCGGCACAGCCGATCCCACATCACGTGGCCGGCACTGGCGATGTTGATGTAGCCGTCTTTGGTCTTGAACACGCCGGTCGGGATGGTGGTCGGATGATTGTTGCCGGCCTGCTTGGCCACCTCATGCGCTTGCAGCCAGCGCGCGGCCTGGAAGTCGAGCATGAAGATCTGCGACTGCAGCAGCGAGGTGGTGATCCACTGCCCCTCGCCCGAGCTTTCGCGCTCGAGCAGCGCGACCATGATGCCGATCGCGCAGAACAGGCCGGCGCAAAGATCGGCAATCGGAATGCCGGCGCGCACCGGGCCCTGCCCCGGCAGGCCGGTGATCGACATCAGCCCGCCCATGCCCTGCGCGATCTGGTCGACGCCCGGGCGGTCGCGGTAGGGGCCGTCCTGGCCGAAACCGGAGATGCTGGCGAGGACGATGCGTTTGTTGACCTGACGCAGCGCGTCGTAGTCGATGCCGAGCCGGCGCTTCACGTCGGGGCGGAAATTCTCCACCACCACGTCGGCTTTCGCGACCATGCGCAGCAAGGCGGCATGCCCCTGCGGCGATTTCAGGTCGAGGGTCATGCTGCGCTTGTTGCGGTGCAGGTTCTGGAAATCCGGACCCTGGCGCGGACCGCCCGGGCTCTCGCCTTTCTCCAGACGCGCCGGCGTCTCGATCTTGATGACATTGGCGCCCCAATCGGCGAGTTCGCGCACGCAGGTCGGCCCGGAACGCACGCGCGTGAGGTCGAGGACGGTGAAGCGGGAAAGGGCCTGGGATGCCCGAGGAAACGGCATTTCGATAGCTCCGGCTGGCTTTATTACGGCCTCTAACCGCAATTTGGGCCCGACATTCCCCGATCCAAGGCGGCTTGTCCATCAGGCCGAATGTGCTGTTTCGACCACATTATTCATCATTTGGCGGAATAAGGGATATCCCTGCCTTGAAAAGACCATCGAGCCCTGTCATATGACCGGCACGGATGAATGACCCGATATCGGGTTTGCGGGCTGCGTGCACGAAACTCTTTAAAACGAATTTCGCCCCGCCTCTTCCGTTTCTCAAACGACCGACAACCCTGGCCACGCGGGATGTCTTTAAACCCCGCGATTCCGCCGCCCGCGATCCGCGCGCCGGCCGCTTCGCCATATAAGAAAGAGACTCTTTGACTTCATTTAACGATTTCGGCCTCGTAGAGCCGATCCTTCGCGCGCTTGCCGAAGAGAAATACCTCACTCCCACCCCGATCCAAGCCCAGACTATCCCGCTCGCTTTGCAAGGCCGCGACGTCATCGGCATCGCGCAGACCGGAACCGGCAAGACCGCGGCCTTCGCGCTGCCGATCATCAATCACCTCACCACCAAGCGGCTGCGGCCCGACAAAAAAGCCTGCCGCGTGCTGGTGCTCTCGCCGACGCGCGAATTGTCCGGCCAGATCGCCGACAGCTTCCGCGCCTACGGCCGCCACATCCGCCCACTCGCCGTCGCGCTCGCGATCGGCGGCGTGCCGATCAACAAGCAGGTGCGCTCGCTGGCGCACGGCGTCGAAGTGCTGGTGGCGACCCCCGGCCGCCTGATCGATCTGGTCAATCAGCGCGCGCTGCGCCTCGACCAGGTCGAGGTGCTGGTGCTCGATGAAGCCGACAGGATGCTGGATATGGGCTTCATCCACGACATCAAGCGCATCGTCGCCATGCTGCGCAAGGAACGGCAGACGCTGTTCTTCTCCGCCACCATGCCGGCCGAAATCACCCGGCTCGCCGACGCGATGCTGCGCGATCCGGCGCGCGTGGCGGTGACGCCGCAGGCAACGACCGTCGAGAAGGTCGCGCAACGCGTCATCCTCACCGAAAAGGCATCGAAGCCCGCGCTGCTGGCCGAGTTGCTCAAGAGCGAACCGGTCGAGCGCGTGCTCGTCTTCACCCGCACCAAGCACGGCGCCGACAAGGTCGTGCGCGCCTTGCAGAAATCCGGCTTTAGCGCCGAGGCGATCCACGGCAACAAGTCGCAGAACCAGCGCGAGCGCGTGCTCGCCGCCTTCCGTGACGGCAAGCTGCGCACCTTGATCGCCACCGACATCGCCGCCCGCGGCATCGACGTCGATGGCGTCAGCCACGTGATCAACTACGATTTGCCGAATATCCCGGAATCTTACGTCCACCGCATCGGCCGCACCGCGCGCGCCGGCGCCGAAGGCATCGCGATTTCGTTCTGCGATCACGACGAAGCGCCGTTCCTGCGCGACATCGAGCGGTTGATCCGGATGTCGATTCCGTCAACCAACCGGCGCACCGGCGCACGGCCCAACCCGGCCCCGCAACAGGCCGAAGCTCGCCGCGGCGGCCGGCCGCATCGCGGCAACCAGCAGCGCGGAAATGGCGGCGGATTTGGCCGCAACGGCAATAACGGCCATCGCTCCCATAACGGCGGCAACGGCCATCAAGGCCGTCCGAGCCAGAATGGCCACCAGGCCGCTCACTCACAGGCCCCCAGGCAAGAAGCAACTCCAGGGGAGCCAAACGGCATCGGAAATGTTACATTCCTGCAGCGTCCGAATGAGCCGCGCCGTAATGCCGCCCACCGAACGCAACGCTGAAGCCGGAGACAACTGGATGGCGAAGGAAGAACTGCTGGAGTTCGACGGTACGGTGACCGAGGTTCTCCCCGACGGCAATTTCCGGGTGAAGCTCGACAACGAACACGAGGTTCTGGCCTATACCGCCGGGAAGATGCGGAAGTTCCGCATCCGCACCGGCGTCGGCGACCGCGTGATCGTGGAAATGTCGCCCTATGACTTGCAGCGCGGCCGCATCAGCTTCCGCCACAAGGGCGACGCGCCGACCCCGGGCCCGCAGCAGCGCCGGCCGAACTTCCGGCGGCGCTGACACTAATATTGGGGGCGCGGGGGCGATCGCTGGAGTGCCGGGCCTGCCATGAAAACCTCTTCCGTTCTGCGTTTCGCGCTGGCGATTGTCCTCGCCGGCGCGCTGGGCTCCGCCGGCGCCCAAGAAGCGCACAAGGCGCCCGCGCAAGGGCACCCGAGCCGCGCCGAGCCGCACGAATCCGGCAAAGGCGTGCTGCGGCTGCTGCCGCCGGATTCCATCACCGAACATTCCATCGACACGCCGAAGGGCAAGCTCGCCTATACGGCGACCGCCGGGACGCTGGCGTTCTACGACCAGTCCGGCGAGCAAAGCGCGGCGGTGTTCTACACCGCCTATGTCGCCAACGGCTCGCAGACGAACCGGCCGCTGACCTTCGTGTTCAACGGCGGGCCGGGCGCGGCGTCCGCCTTCCTGCATCTCGGCCTGGTCGGCCCGCGCATCCTCGATCTCGGGCCGGGCGGCCGGGATGCTGCGACCGCGCAATTGCGCGACAATCCCGACACCTGGCTCGGCTTCACCGACCTGGTGCTGATCGATCCGATCGGCACCGGCTGGAGCCGCACCGTCAAGCCGGATGACGCCTCGCATTTCTGGAGCATCCGCGGCGACGCGGACGCATTCGCAAAGGCGATCGCGCTCTACGTCGCCAAGAACAACCGCGCCGCGTCGCCGAAATATCTGTTCGGCGAAAGCTACGGCGGCTTCCGCGCCGCCAAGGTGGCGCGCGCGCTGCAACGCGAGCAGGGCATCGTGATCTCCGGCATCGTCATGCTGTCGCCCATGCTGGAAGGCTGGCTCACCTTCGGCGACGACGAGTCCGCGCTGCGTTCGGCGCTGCAATTGCCATCGCTGGCAGCCGCCGCGCTCGAGCGCAAAAACGCTTTCAGTTCCGCGGCGCTGGCGGAAGCGGAAAAATTCGCCATGACCGACTATCTGACGACCATGGCCGGACCGCCGCCGCGGGGCGCCGCGGCAAGCGCGTTCTACGCGCGCGTGGCGCAACTGACCGGTCTGCCGGTGGACGTGGTGACGCAGCAGCGCGGCTTCATCGCCGAAGCCTACGTGAAGAACCTGCGCCCGAACGGCAAGATCGTCAGCCGATACGACGTGAATTTCGCGGTGGACGATCCTTATCCGGAGGCTCGATCCGGGCACGGGCCCGACCCGATCGTCGACGGCATCACGCGCGCTTACGGCGGCGCCATGGCCGCCTACGCCCGCAACGAGCTCGGCTTCAAGACCGAGATGACCTATGCGCTGCTCGCCAGCGACGCCAACAATCATTGGGACTGGCAAGGCGGCCGCATGCACGCCAGCGTGGAAGACGACCTGCGCACGCTGCTCGCCTTCGGCCCGTCGTTCCGTCTGCTGATCGCGCACGGGCTTTCGGACATGATCACGCCCTACGCCATGACGCGCTACATTCTCAACCACCTGCCGCAAGCGGACGCGCCCGGACGGGCCGAGCTCAAGCTCTATCGCGGCGGCCACATGCTTTATCTCGAGGCGCAATCGCGCAAGGCCTTCGGCGCCGACGTCGCGGCGTTTATTCGGGCGGGGCGAGTAGCGAATTTCTTCCAATTCCGGGTGGTGGGCACTCTTCTGCTATATTGATGTACGAGAGTCGCCCATGTCGCCACCGACCCCAGCAGACGCCGAGAGGATTGTTGGCCTCTATTTGGGCCTCTACTCCTCCTTCGAAACGCGAACGAGCCCCGATAATCCGGTGTTGCTCGCCCACTACACGTCCATTCAGGTCGTTGAGCAAATCCTACGGAACGAGGAAATTTGGCTTTCCAATCCCCTCTACATGAACGACCTCGACGAAATGCGGGCGGGACTTCTCATGGGAAATCAGATATTGCCTCCTTTAGCCCAAGAGGCCGGCGGTACAGCGCAACGTGGCCAGCTTCTCGTTCAAGCCTTCAACCATTTTCTGGCGCGCCTTTCCACTGAAACGGCACTCGATACGTATGTCTTCTGTCTCTCAGAGCATCCGCCCGGCAACACCGACGGACGTCTTCCGATGTGGCGGGAATATGCGAGCAAGGGAAACGGAGCTGCGCTCGTATTCAACACACAGAAGGTTCACTATCGCCCGCATAGTCCGCTAATCATCGCCAAGGTCGCGTACGGTTCCTACGCCGCCAGAGAAGCACAGCTCCGCCAGCATCTCAGACAATGGATTCAAATAACCCAGGCCGCGAATTTGCCCGATGACCATCTCTATCTTGTTGCGTACGCTATTTTTGATTTCATAAAAAGCTTCTCTCTTGTAACTAAGCACTCAGGCTTCGACGAAGAAAAAGAGTGGCGCATTGTCTATGTTCCAGAACGCGATCCGCTCGGGTACCTTAAGCCGTGTCTCGACTATTTCGTTGGACCGCGCGGTGTCGAGCCGAAATTGAAGTATAAGTTCGGTGAAACGTATCAGCCCGAAGAAGGCAAGACTGGCGAACCTCTTACGACGGGCACACTCTCCGACATTTTGGAATTCATTTTACTCGGCCCGAGCGCTTCGTCGCCGCTCGCCAAAGCCGCATTCGTAAGAATGCTTGAGCGAAATAATAAGCGAGCGTTTTCCGACCGCGTCTTCCCTTCGACCATTCCGCTCAGACCGCAACCCTAAAGCGGCACGTGAGCGGCGCCGATTTTCTAAAGGCGCGGAGTAGTCACGCGTGCCCGGAAAACTCCAGCACGTCAAACCCGACGTGGCGGTCGACGATATAAATGAGCCCGCGCGCGTCGAGCATCACGTCGTTGCTTTGCGGCGCGGCGCGTCCGGCGACCGGCTCGGGAATGAAATAACCGACCTCGCGCGGCGCCATCGGGTCGGCCACGTCGATGATGCGCAAGCCGCCTCCGAACCACACCGCATGTACGAGAGTTCCCGTCATGCGCTCATGGAACTGATGCGCGCCGAAGCGCGCGCCCGGCGTGCGGGCGAACGGGGAATCGAGCTCGCTCACCTCGAACAGCGAGAGCGGCTTCACCTTGGCGTAGTCGGAAATATCGAAGAGCGAAATGCCGGCATGCGGGCGGCCGCGGCGCGCCTGCTCCTCGTTGGCGCTTTGCGCCTGATCCTCTTCATCGATGGTAAGCGCGATGCGTTTGCCGCCGATCTTGCCGGGCACCGGCATCACCGTGTGCGTCGGCTCGGGAAACGGCGGATGGTAATTGTACGAGGCCACGGTCTTCGGCTTGCCGAGGTCGGACACGTCCACGATGCGGAAGCCGCCGTGCCAACAGCTCGCGAACATCTCGTTGCCGAAGCGCAGCGCATGGTGCAGCCGGTGCCGCTTGCCGGACCAGTCCGGCTTTTCGTTCGCCGCGATATGCTGCCCGGGCAGCCACCAGCGGGAGACTTCGTGCGGGCGCTGCGGATCGCGCAGGTCGTAGATGACCAGCATGGCGCCGAGGAAGCCGTCCATCTCGGTGGAAATGTAGGCGTAGCGCTCGTCCATATCGAAGCGATGAACGCCGCCGCCGCCGGTCAACTGATGGTGGATCAATTTGGGCTTCGACCGATCGGCGATATCAAAGATGCGGAAGCCGCCATTGCGATAGGGCTGCTTCTCGGCGGCTTCGACCTCGATGATGTTGGCTTCGGTGATGTTGAGCCGCTGCGCCAGTTCGGCGCGGGTCGGCTCGCGGCCGAGCGCTTCGCGCAGCGCGCGGCGCACGCCCGGCATCTGCTCGGCGCGCCGGCCGACCGGCGTCATGTTGCGCTCGTGGTTGACCACCATCAGGTCGCCGGCAACGCGCACCTTGTGGCTGTGCGAGGTCGGATCGCCGACATTGACCGTTGCCACCAGGCGCGGATGGGCCGGGTCGGCGATGTCGAGGATCGAGGTGCCGAGGTCTTCCTTGTTCGGAATGTGCCCGACATAGGCGTAATGGCCGGCGATGGTGACTTGGCCCGCGCCGGGCAGATCGAGATGGCCCAGGCGCCGCACATTGCGGGCGAGTGCGCCGTTCGGCCGGTCGACTTTATTCATGTCACTTTCCTATCGTGGCGCCGGACGCCTTCACGATTGCCTTCCATTTCGGAATTTCCGCCGCGATATAGGCATTGAATTGCTCCGGCGTGTCGCCAACGATATCGACGCCGAGCCGGCCGAGCGACGTTTGCACGCCCGGATCGTGCAGCGCCTCGACCGCCGCGTCATGCAGTTTCGCGATGATCTCCGGCGGCGTGCCGGCGGGCGCCACCAGCCCGTGCCAGGTGCTGGCCTCGAAGCCTTTCAGGCCGGCTTCGTCCATGGTCGGCAGATCCGGCAGGATCGCCGTGCGTTTGAGCGTGGTCACGGCCAGCGCGCGCACCTGGCCGTTTTTGATGTGACCGACCACGGACGCCGCGGTCGCAAACATCATCTGGTCATGACCGGCGATCACGTCCTGCAGCGCGGCCGCCGCGCCCTTGTAGGGCACGTGCACGATGTCGACGCGCGCCTCGGCCTTGAACAATTCACCGGCGAGATGCGCGGCCGCACCGTAACCGGAGGAGGCGAAATTGAGCTTGCCGGGCTGCGCCTTGCAGAGATCGATCAGTTCGTTCAGCGAATGCACCGGGACTTTCGGATTGACCACCAGGATATTGGCCTGCGTGCCGATCAGCGTGATCGGCACGAGATCCTTTTGCGGGCTGTAGGTGAGCTTCTTGTACAGACTCTCATTGGTGGCGAGGATGCTGTTGTTGCCCACCAGCAGCGTGTAGCCGTCGGCCGTCGCGTGCGCGACAAAATCGGCGGCGATATTGCCGCCGGCGCCCGGCTTGTTCTCGATCACGAACGGCTGGCCGAGCAACTGCTCCATCTTCTTGCCGACGATGCGGGCGAGCACGTCGCTCGGACCGCCGGGCGGGAACGCCACCACCAGCGTCACCGGACGGCTCGGATAGTCGGCGGCGTACGCCGGTACGGCGAACGCCAGCAAGGCGGCGATGCCCCCGAACAGCGCGGCGCGGCGCGCCCGGCTCATGACAACGGTCATCGCAATATACCTCCAACTTGACATCGCGCCCCGTAGCGGTCTTCGGCCGATGCTAGCTTTCCGGCCCGGCTGCAGGAAGCCGAAGCTTCGCCCGCTTGCGCGGCGCAGGGCCGGAAACGCCCGTAAAACAAGATCAATTCTTCGGTCCCCTTGACGTAGGTCAAGGCCGCGGCGGGAGAAATTGGCTGTCCTACCGAGGGCTCATATGTGCCGGCGGGTTGGCTTTTCGCGCAAGCGGTTTTTCGCCGGCATTGGTGTGCCGAACGGTTGGCGCAACCGCGGCACTGCTTACCGGCGTAGCGCGAACCGCCGGCAGATCGACCCGACCAAAAAATATGCGCCTGCGTCAGCAATCGAAGTGAATGAAGCAAGAACCAATTAGAGGAGATCGGAAATGAAAATGCGCTGGGCTTTTGCTGCGCTTTTTGCCCTCTGCAGCGTGCTCGGATTCAGCCCCGCCAAGGCGGCTGACCCGACCAGTATCAAAGTGGGCATCCTGCTGCCGCTCACCGGGCCGTTCGCGGCGGTGGCGGAAACTCAGAAACAGGGCGCGCTGCTCGCGGTCGACGTCATCAACAAACAGGGCGGTCTCAACATGCCCTGGGGCAAGGTGAAGGTGGAAGGCGTCGTCGACGACGACGAAGCCAAGCTCGATGTCGGCGTCCGCCGGTTTCGCTACATGGTTTCCGAAGGCGTCAAGGGCGTCGGCGGGCAGACCTGGTCGCCGCTGGCCTATGCCATCAACGCCATCGTTTCCAAGGACCCGATGCCCTACTTCCCGGTCTGCGTGATGGCGAAGGAAGCCTTCATGAAGGGCAAGCTCGCCGATTCCAGCTTCGCCGTGGCCTACAGCCCGTGGACGGTCGGCTATATGGCCGGCAAGGCGGCGGTCCAGACGCTGGGTAAGAAGCGCGTCTTCTTCCTCGCCCGCAGCGACAGCTGGGGCTGGGACATGCGCGACGGCGCTTATGCGGCCGCCAAGGAATTCGGCGCCCAGATCGTCGGCTATGACGAGGCTTCGCTCGGCACCGCCGACTTCACCACCATCTTGCAGAAGGTCCGCGCCGCAAAGCCGGACGTTCTGATCGCGGCGCAGTTCGCCGCCGACTCGGTGGCGCTCCTCAAGCAGGTCTCGCAAATGGGCCTCGGCAAGGAGATGACCATCTTCAACGCCTTCATCACCAACGTGGTCGCCAAAGGGCTGCCGCCGGAAGCGCTGCAAGGCGTCTATGCCATGCACTACTTCTACTATGACCTGAGCGGCTTCCCGGACCAGGCGGTGGCCAAGAGCGCGCAAGAGTTCACCGAATTGTTCCGCGCGAAATACAACACCCCGCCCGACGCCTACGCGACCATCGCCTATGTCGCCTACATGGAGATGTTCCGCGGCTTCGAGGCGGCCAAGTCGTTGGATCCGAAAAAGGTCTCGGCGGCTCTGATGGCCAATGACGGCAAATTCGACACCGTCAAGGGCCCGGCCAATTGGCGTCAGGACCATTCGGCCGCCTACAAGTACGCGGCCTTCCTGGTGAAGGGCAAAGGCGCCGAGCGCAAGAACGAGTGGGATCTGTTTACCGTGGAAGGTTCCATGGGCGGCGAATCCGTATTGCCGACGCTCAAGGCCCTCGGTTACTGATCCCAGCTTCGATCGGGCGAGCATCGCCCGCGGTCGATGAAAGTCGTCAATCTTCGCCCCGGCGCAAGCTTTCAGTCTTGCGCCGGGGTGAAGGCATTAAAATAGGGTGAGACGTGGATACGCGCGCCGAGATTATCAGAGCGGAAAGCGTCACCAAACGTTTCGGCAAGCAGGTTGCGGTCGACAATGTCAGCTATCTGCTGCGGGAGAACGAGGTCGCCGGCATCATCGGCTCGAACGGCGCCGGCAAGACGACATTTTTCAATCTGCTGACCGGATACTTCCCGCCCGACCAAGGCACGATCCACTACAGAGGCGAGGACGTCACCTTCATGACGCCGCAGCAGCGGGTGGCGCGCGGCCTGATGCGGACGTTCCAGTTGACCGCCACGTTCGACAATCTCAGCGTGATCGACAATCTGGTGCTCGCCTTTTTCCGCGCGCACCGCAAATCGTCCATGCTGCAGCTCCTGCTGAATACCTGCAAAGGGCAGCGCAACGATCCGAAGATCCTCGATGCCCTGGAAACCTTCGACCTGCAAGACATCCGCGACCGCATGGTGAAGAACCTGAGCCTGGGCGAAAAACGCCGCCTGGAGATCGCGATGGCGGTCCTGGCCGAGCCCAAGGTGCTGCTGCTCGACGAACCGCTCGCGGGCCTCTCCGAGTCGGAGATCAAAGCCGTGCTGACCGTGCTTCGCCAGCGCATCGGCCGGCAGACCATCCTGATCGTCGAGCACAAGATTTCGCACGTGGAGGACTTCCTGGAGCGGCTCACGGTCATGCATGAAGGCCGCATCATCGCCGACGGCGGCTACGAGGAGACGCTGAGCCACCCGGAAGTGCGCCGGAGTTATTGGCAGATCGGCGCCACCGGCGAGCAGGACAGGACCGTCGTGGCATGACGAATAACGACGATATCCTGACGGTCGCCGGCCTCAACGTTGCCTACGGCGAATTGAAGGCGCTGTTCGACATCGGCATGAGCGTGCGGCGGAGCGAAGTCGTCGCCTGCGTCGGCCGCAACGGCGCCGGCAAGAGCACGCTGCTCAAGAGTATCACCGGCTTCCTCAAGCCGACGTCGGGATCGATCATCTCCAACGGCGCCAGTTTGATCGGCCTGCCCGCGTTCGCGGTCGCCGGAATGGGAATCAAATACATTCCGCAGGACAAGAAAGTCTTTTCCGATCTGACGGTGCGGGAAAATCTCGAGCTCGGCAGCTACGCCAGCCAGGATTACGACTGGGCGCCGGTCATCGACTATTTCCCCAAGCTGCAGGTGCTGATGGACCGCAAGGCCGGCTATTTGAGCGGCGGCGAACGTCAGATGCTGATGATCGGCCGCGCGATTCTGGGCGGCCCCAAACTGCTGCTGGTGGACGAGCCGACCGAAGGCCTGGCTCCCAGCATCGTCATGCACCTGCGCGACGTTTTCAAGGAGCTGGCCAAGAAAACGGCGCTGGTGATCGTCGAGCAGAACCTGCCTTTGGTGTGCGCCATCGCCGACAAGGTCTACGCCTTGAAGGAAGGCCACATCATGGCGGAGCTGACGGAGCGCGACCAGATCACGCCTGAGGCGTGCGAAGTCTATCTCTAGGATATGAATTGACAATGGCGATGAATTTTTTGCGATGGTGGTGGGGGCTGCTGCTGGCGTTCGTGCTGTTGGCAGTGGGGCGGGTATTCCTGCCGCTACCGTTCGCCAACGAGATCATTATTTTTTCGATTTACACCATGGGCTGCAATTACCTGCTCGGCCGCATCGGCTTCATCTCGTTCGGCCAGCCGGCCTATCTGGCCGTGGGCGCCTATGCCGCCGCGTTTTACCTGTTTTACTTCGGCAACAATCCTTACGTCGGCATCCTGATCGGCGTGGCCGCCGGGATCGCCGTGTCCTTCGCCATCGGTCCGCTGTTCGTGCGGTTGCGCGGCGACTATTTCGCCTTGGTCAATCTCGCGCTGGCGGTAATCATCTTCTATCTCATGCAGAAGGTTCTGGCCGGCATCACCCACGGCGACAATGGGCTGTGGTTCCTCACCAACATGGCGTCCACGCCGGTGCTGGACCTGTCGCGGCCCGACCAGTTCTTCATCTTCGCTTTCCTGGTCGCCTTCGCCGTTTGGGCGTTCTTCAAATATCTCGACGACTCGATCTTCGGCGCCTGCTGTCTGGCGACCAAGATCAACGAGGACAAGGTGAAATTCCTCGGCTACAGCAGCTTCAAAATCCGGCTGTCCGCCTTTGTCATCGCCAACACGACCACCGCCCTCGCCGGCGCGCTGTATGCCGTCTATCTCGGCTTCGTCAGCCCGGAGATCACCAGCCCGGCGCGCGCCGCCGACCCCGTGGTGGTGACGATCCTCGGCGGCGTCGGCACGCTGTACGGACCCATCGTCGGCTCGATCGTCTATACCGGCATGAAGGACGTGCTCAGCAAGGCGCTCGGCAATTGGGAGCTGGTCATCGGCTTCGTGCTGGTGTTCATCATGCTGGCCGGCGAAAAGGGCATCTGGGGCACGCTGGCGCCGCTGATTAAAAAGACGTTCCTGCGCGTTACCGGCAACGCGGCCGAGCGGGGAGGAAGCAGCCGATGATCAGCACGCAGCTTCTGATTTCCGGCATCATCTTCGGCTTGAGCCTGGGAAGCATTTTTTTCCTGATGACCATCGGGCTCTCCCTCTGTTTCGGCCTGATGCGCATCATCAGCCTCGACCAGCTGCTGTATTACTCGGTCGGCGCCTATATCACCTTTTCCATCAGCGCGGTGCTGGGCAATATCTGGCTCGGCGTGCTGGCAGGCGCGATCGTCGCAGGCGCCGCCGCCTTGGCGGTGGAACGGGTCGTTTTCCGGCGCATCTACGATCGGGACCTGCCTTTCACCATGATCACGTCGTTCGGCGTGCTGATCGGCGGCGTCGGCGTCATCAAATATTTCTGGGGGCTGGTGCCGCGCCCGGTGGCGGAGCCGATCGCCGCCCGGGTCGATATCATCGGAACGGATATCCCGGTCTATCGTTTGGTGATCGTCGGCGTCGCGGTTCTGGTCTATGTCGGCATCTGGCTGTTCCTCAACCGCACCATCATTGGCAAGGCGATCCGCGCCGGGACCGAGGACGTCGAGCATGTCGAAGGCCTGGGGATCAACGTCTACCGGCTGTTCACCATTACCTTTGTGATCGCCGGCGCATTGTCCGGCCTGGCCGGCGGCCTCTATGCCCCGCTGATCATGGTCGATCCGAACATGGGCCTAGACGTGCTGGCCTTTGTCTTCATGGTCGTCATCATCGGCGGCCTGGGCAGCATCAAGGGCACGCTGATATCGAGCTTCCTGGTCGGGCAGGTCGTTTCGATCGGCGCGCTGGTCTATGCGCCGCTCGCCCAGATGGCGCCGTTCGCCATCATGCTGCTGATTCTGCTGGTCAGGCCGACCGGCCTGTTCGGCAGCCAATTGCTGAAGCGCTAGGCGACGACGGCCGCTGCAATTACGCCGGAATTTGCTTCTGCGCGGCGGCGCGCTTGGCCTTGATGGCGGCCGAGCACCTTTTCCGCCGTGGCGGGCAGCGAGTGCACGCGCACGCCGACCGCGTCGTGGATGGCGTTCAGGATCGCGGCCGAGGTCGGCACCGCGGTCGGCTCGCCGACGCCCTTGGCGCCGAACGGACCGGTCGGATCGAAGCCCTGCACGATATCGACCGTGATCTCCGGCATGTCGAGCGAGGTCGGCATGATGTAATTGGTCAGGTTGGGATTGATGTGGCGCCCGTTGGCGTCGAACAGCATCTCCTCCTGCAGCGCCATGCCGACGCCCATGGAAATGCCGCCCTCGACCTGGCCCTCGACCAGCATGGGGTTGATGGCGGTGCCGCAATCATGCGCGGCGGCGATGCGCAGGATTTCGACCTCGCCGGTCTCGTCGTCGACGTCGACCTCGGCGATCTGCGTGGCGTAGACGTAAGTGGCGAACGGCTTGCCCTGCCCGGTCTCCGGATCGAGCGCGACGGTCGGCGGGTTCCACGAGGCGCTGCCGATCGCCGGCTGGCCGAGCACGACCTGCGCGCGATGCGCCACCTCGCCGATCGAGACGTTGCGCTGCGGATAATTCTTCACCTGGATTTTGCGGTCCTTGGCTTCGAGCTGGCTGACCTTGACGCCGAGCATGGGCGCCGCGGTCTCGAACAGGATGGCCTTGGCGGCTTCGGCGGCGAGCCAGATGGCGTTGCCGGTGACGTAAGTCGTGCGGCTGGCGATGGCGCCGGTGTCCATCGGCGTCGTGTCGGTATCGGCGGAGACGACGTGCACGTCGTCGGTGGCGATGCCGAGCGCCTCGGCGGCGATCTGGCCGAGCACGGTGAGCGAGCCCTGGCCGGTTTCCACCGTGCCGGTGAGCACCGTGGCGGTGCCGTCCTCGTTCATTTTCACCGTCGCCGCGCTCGGATTGGCGGAGACGGTGAAGCCGATCGGATACCACATGCAGGCGATGCCGCGGCCGCGCCGTTTCATGAGCGCGGCTCCCAGCCGAAGCGGTCGGCCGCCTTGCGCAGCGATTCCTTGACCACCACGCTGTGCAGCACTTGGCCGGTCGGGCTCGGCGAGCCTTCGTCGAAGGCGTTGAGCAGGCGGATTTCCAAAGGATCGATGCCGAGCTTGGTGGCGATGTCGTCCATCTGCGATTCGTAGGCGAAGCACACCTGCGGCGCGCCGAACCCGCGCATGGCGCCGGTCATGGTCTTGTTGGTGTAGACGACGAAAGCCTCCGACACGACGTTGTCGATCTTGTAGGGGCCGGGCGCCAGAATGCAGGCCTTGCCGAGCGTGGTTTCGCTCCACGAGCAATAGGCGCCGCCGTCGAGCACCAGGCGGATCTGGCGCGCCAGGATGCGGCCTTTCTTGGTGACGCCGGTCTTGTAGTCCATGATGATCGGGTGGCGCGTGGTGGTCGAGGTGAACTCCTCGCCGCGCGTGAACACGCCCTTCACCGGCCGGCCGGTCTTCTTCGACAGCAGCGCCAGCGCCGGCTCTTGCGTGATCTCGTTCTTGCCGCCGAAATTGCCGCCGACGATGGTGCCGACGATGCGGATGCGGCTCATCGGCAGCTTCGAGCGTGCGCGCCATGTCGGCGCGCGCCAGCGTGATGCGCCCGATGGTCGCATAGATGGTGAGGCGGCCGTTGGCGTCCCAATCGGCGATGGCGGCGTGCGGCTCGAGCGACACGTGCTCGATCATCTGCGTCGAGAAACGGCCCTCGAAGATGTGGTCCGATTCGGCAAAGCCCTTCTCGACGTCGCCTTTGCGGATCACCTTGGTCGCATAGATGTTGCTGTTGGGCGCGTGCACCTTGGGCGAATCCTCGCGCATGGCCGCGACCGGATCGAGCACGGCCGGCAGCGGCTCGTATTCGACCACGATCTTCGCCAAAGCCTCGTTGGCGATCTGCTCGGTGACGGCCGCCACCGCCGCGACGCCGTCGCCGGCATGGAACACAAACTCGTCGACCAGCACCGGCTGGTCCTGGAACGAGGGCCCGAAGGAATTGACCGGGATTTCCTTGCCGGTGAGCACCGCCATCACGCCGGGCATGGCTTCGGCGGCGCTGGTGTCGATGCGCTTGATGCGGGCCGACGCGATGCCGGCGCGCTTGATGCGCGCGTAGAGCATGCCGGGGAAGGAAAGATCGTCGATGTATTTGGTCTGCCCGAGGCCGTGCAGGCGGCCGTCCGGCCGCGTCGCGCGCTGGCCGACGGCGCGGGTCTGCTGGCGGGCGTCCGGCGACAGCGGCTCGATCGGATAAGGCTCGCGCGGCGCGATCGCCGGCAGCCGCAGATCGACGTCGGACAGCGGCTCGGCAATGTCCAGCTTGTCGCGTTCCAGAACTCGGCTGTGTTCGTTCATGGTGCGGTCACCTCGGTTCGCGCGTGAGTGAGTTTGCTGCGGGAGTCCTCACGCAACAGGCGGGCGGCGTCCTGCACCGCCTCGATCATCTTGGTGTAGCCGGTGCAGCGGCAGAGATTGCCCGACAGCGCATCGCGGATTTCCTGCGTCGACGGGTCGAGATTTTCGTCCAGTAAGGCCTTGGCCGACATCAGCACGCCGGGGCCGCAGAAGCCGCATTGCAGCGCGCCGGAATTCTCGAATGTCTTCTGGATGATGTGCAGGTGATCGCGGCTGGCCAGTCCCTCGATGGTGAGCACCTGGCGGCCGTCGGCCTGGCCGGCGAGCATCAGGCAGGCATTGACCGCCTGGCCGTCGACGATCACGGTGCAGGCGCCGCAGTCGCCGACATCACAGCCGAGCTTGGCGCCGGTGAGATTGAAATTCTCGCGCAACAACTGAAGTAACGTCGTTTCCGGCGGCACCGAAGCGCTGCGGGTCTGCCCGTTGACGGTCATCGTTACGTCGGTCACGCCACCAGCTCCTTTTGCTTCGCCGTTGCGCGCGCTAACGCCTTGGCGAGCGCGCGCTTGACCAGGACGGCGATGAGATCGCGCCGGTAGTCGGCGCTGGCGCGGAAGTCGCTGATCGGCTTCGCCTCGGTTGCGGCAATGCGGCCGGCTTCGGCAAACGCCTCGGGGCTGATCTTGCGGCCGTCAAGAAAACCTTCCGCCTTGGGCGCGCGAATGACGGTGGGCGCGACCGCGCCGAGCGCAATGCGGGGCTTAAGGAAATTTCCTTTGTCGATGAAGAATGCCGCCCCGACATTGACCAGCGCCAGCGCCTGGCCCTTGCGCAAACCGAATTTCTCGAACGCGGCCGGCTTGTCGAGATTCTCTTTGGGGATGACGATGTCGACGAGCAGATCGCCGGGCTTGAGGCTGGTCTTGCGCGGACCGACGAACAGATCGGCCAAGGGCATCCGCCGCCGGCCGGCAGAACTGGCGACCGTCACCGCGGCGTCGAGCGCGAGCAGCGCCGGACCGCTGTCCATCGATGGAACGCAGGTTATCAGATTGCCGCCGAGCGTGCCGAGATTGCGCGTCTGCACCGCGCCGATGGAATGGGCGGCTTCGACCAAGGCCGGGAACATGCCGCTGATGATCGGCGAGTTCATGATGTCGGTGTGGGTGGCCAGCGCGCCGATGTGCAGCCCGTCGTCGGCAATGGCAATGTCGCTGAGTTCGCGCAGCCGCGACACGTCGACGATGATTTCCGGGTTGTGGACGGCGTGCTTGAGTTCGACCAGCAGATCGGTCCCGCCGGCCAGGATTTTGGCCTTGGCGCCGTGCTCGCCGAGCAGCGCCACGGCGTGCGCGACATCCTTGGCCGATACGTATCCGAACGCCTTCATCCGGTCATTTTCCCTGACACCACGCCGTTTATGCGTTGCAGCGGCCTGCCCCGCCTCCCGGACGGAGGCTGATCGGCGCCGAAGCGGCCGCGCTTGAGAAGCGGGCAGAATATGCGGCTATGTCGGCGTAATCTAGACCAAAGTGGTGCGGCAAAACTGAAAGTCCTTCGGCATGGTTGAAAAGCTCAAGATTTGCGCACCTGGGATGGAGAAAAGGCCGAGGAATCGGGCGTCCGCTGCCGCTCAGCCGACCATTCTTTCGCAGTCAGAAACCGGTCAGAATTCACGTCCGAGGACGAGGCTGTCGAGCGAATAGGCGCCCCCGCCGTGCACAAGGAAGTAAACCGCCGCGAGCGTCCACATCAGCGTGTATTCGAGGCCGAGCTGGTTCCAGAAATATCGGCCGACGCGCCAGCGCTCGACGTTCGATACAACCAAGAACAGAACGATCGGCACGGCCGCAAGCCGCGTGAACAGGCCGAGCGCCAGCAGCGGCCCGCAAATCAATTGCGTCGCCGAGATCGCCGGCGCCCACACGATGCCCGGGCGATAGCCCTGCTTGTCCATATAGTCGGCAAGCTTTCGGATGCTGTTCATCGGCTGGCCGGTCGTGGGGAAACAGCCGAAGGTATTGCGCAAGGCATGCGGCACCAGCGCCAGTCCGACCATGACGCGCAAAGCTGCTTCCGCCACCGGAGCAAGCGTTTGGTAGAGCGCGCCGAGCTGCGGAAAGACGAGAGGAATTGAAGGGTCAGGCAAGCTTATAACCGGATTTCGCCGAGATTGATGCTGGCGCCGAGCTTGGCGGCGACGGTCTTCTTGGCGCGGCCGGCCGCCGAAATCTCGACGACATAGTCGCCCGAGTTCTCGTCCAGCCGGTCGAATTTGAAGTCGCCGTAATTGTCGGTCGTCGATTGCGCGACCATGACGCCGTCCTTGAGCAGGCGCACGCTCGCGCCCTCGACGCAATCGACCACGCCATTCGCCTCCAGCGAGACCGAGCCGCCGATGAAGCATTTCGAATAGCGCCACAAATTCTTGTAGTAGACGCGCGGGCTGGTGGCGAGTTCCGGCTGCATGACCTCGAGCTTCTGCTCGCGCGCGAGTCTCGCCATCTCGGCATCGTCCACGCAGAGCGCGCGCATGGCGCCGGTCGGACAGGATTGCTGGCCGCGCGTTTGCTTCCAGCCCTGGTCGATGAGATGCGCGTCGAAGGTCCAGGCCTGCGGCAGTTGCAGTTCGTCGTTCCACCAGATGTGGCCAAAGGGGCAGGCGTCGACCAAGTCCTTGCGCCCCTTCGCCTTGACCGGATCGATGAGCACGATGCCGTCGTCGCGCTTTTTCACCGCGCCGCCGCCTTTGGCGACGCAGGGCGCGTTGTCGCAGTGGTTGCACATGGTCGGCACGTAGGCGATGTCGATCGCCGGGACCTGGCCGCGCTCTTTCTGCAGAATGTTGATCCACTTGTGCCCGTGCTTGGGCATCGGCGCCGAGTAGCCGGGAAACTCGTTGTCGACATATTCGTCCATGGCCGCGAGCGTGCACAGATTGCAATTGGTGCACTCGGCCACGTCGATGATCATGTTCCATTTATTCATCGGATCTACACCATGCCTCGCGCCGGCCGATCGTCACTTCGGTATCTGCGGCACGATGAGATGAAAGAGCTTCAGCGACGCGCCGCTCGCGGCCTGGATGGTCGCGGTCTCGGAAGGTCCGAGATAGACGCCGGCGCCCTTCTCGACGTTGTAATCCTTGTTGTTGAGCCGGATATTGCCCTTGCCTTCCATCAGGTAGATGAGCTGATGCTTGTCGGAGGCATCCGGCTTGAACGTCTCGGCCGATTTGAGCCAGCGCAGCGAACCGTGCACGTTCTTGGCTCCGCACAGCGCCGCGTTGAGCACCTCGGTGACCTCGCCCTGGCCGGCCGAGGCCTTTTTGGGCAGTTTGTTGGTTTCGATAAATGTAAGCGACATGATCGTGCTCCGCTGGATTCAGGACTGGATCCAAACTTTGCCGTCCTTGCGGTCCCAACGCAGATCGGCGTCGGTGCCTTCGAGGATCGTGGTCTTGAAGCGGTTGGGCGCCTGCCACTCGAAATAGAACAGCGGCTCGGTGGCGCGCAGCCGGTGCTTTTCCTCGGCCGGAATGAAGATCATGTCGCCGGGCCCGACCGGCCGGATGCCGTCGTCCGATTCCACCGTCGCCTTGCCGTCGATGATGAAATAGAAGTGCTCGCAGTTCTTGTGCAGGTGCAGGGGCGAGGCCGCGTCTTTCTTGTAATGCATGACGCCGGCCAGCATGTCGTCGGTCTTGGCGAGTTCCTGATTGACGAAGAAAATGCGCTCGCGCGCCTGTTTGGCGTCGATCAGCGAGGGCAGATCGCCCTCCTTGAATACATAAGCCATCGGATCAGTTCCTCCTGTTGTTGCTATTTTGCCGGCACAAGTTTCGCCGCCTTGAGCGTGCCGCGGATTTCCTTGGACTTGTCCACTTTGGCGAAAGCTTCCGAAATATGTTCGATGCCGCCGTCCCACAGCTCGATTTCGACCAAGCCATGTGCGCCGGCGAGCGAATGCGTGGACTTGGTTTGCGAGCGGTGCGGCATCAGCAGGTTTATGACGCCGCCGCGGTCGACCGACCGGCCGGGTTCGCCCATTGGTTCGTACAGCGCCGAGGACTCGTAACTGCTGGCAACACCCCGCGGCAGCCGCTGTGTCAAAACCGCCGCACAAATCACCGCGCCGCGGTCGTTGTAGACCTTGACCAAATCGTGCTGCTTGATTCCGCGCTCCGCCGCATCCTGCGAATTCATGCGTACGATCCAGTAGTACCAATCCTTCACCTTCACCCGGTGATCCGGAATGTTAAGCAGGAAACTGTCCTTGCCGTCGCCCTGGGTGTGGAAGCTGTACTTGCTGTGCGGCGTCAGCAGCTGGAGCGGATATTTTTCGAACAGCTCGCCCGACTGCGGACCCTCCCACGACGGTACGTATTCGACGACCGGCGGCCGCTCGGGATCATTCAGCCGCTTGAGACTGTTGCATTCGAACTCAAGCTTTCCCGATTGGGTCTGCAAGCCCTTGAGGAACTCCACCGAATAGTCGGACGGCATTGGATGCGGCTCCGGAACGTCTTTCTTGCGGCCTTCCCAGAACCAGCGGAATGACACCGGCACACGCAGCTTCTCCTTTTCCGCCGGGACGACGTAATAGCCGCGTTTGATGAATTTCTTCCACGACATCATCTTCGGCAAATCGGATGCATCGAACAGGCGCTTGACCCAATCGAGTTCGTTGACGCCTTCGGAGAAATAATTGGCGAGCCCGAGCCGCTTGCTGATCTCGTTGAATATCCAGTAGTCGGACTTCGACTCCCCGAGCGGCTCGATGGCGGGCGCCTGGAAAATGATGACCCGATGGTTGAGCTGCTGCTGGCCGTGATGGCCGTAGCCGCCGAGCGCCGCCCATTCGCTGATGTCGACCCGCTCGAAATTGGTGCAGGCCGGCAGGATGACATCGGCAAATTTGGTGTCGCCCTCGAACCAGATCGCCTGGCTGACAACGAACTCAAGATTCGGCGACTGGAACATCTTCACGTGGCGGTTGGTGTTGTTCATCGTGGGGATCAACGAACCGCCGTACTTGAACATCATCCGCACCGGCGCGTGACCGGGCGCCGGGTAGCTGAACTTGGCGAACTGCATTTCAATCGATTTGCCGTTCCACGGGTAGCCGCCTTCGGCTTTGCCTTCGAGAATGGCCTCCGGAAGGTAGATGCGCGGAATTTTCTGCTGCGGCGTATTCATGGTCGGGAGCTGCGGCATGCGCTGATACAGCTCGACGACCATCGCGGTCTTCTCAACGTCGCCGGACATGCCCCCGTCGGCGTAACCCGGGAAAAAGAAGTTGAGATCGACCGGGGCGCCCCATTGCAGATTGCCCATGTTGATGCCGGGTTTGCCCAACCCCTGCATGGCGATCAGGCACACCATGGTGCGCGCCCATTGGATGCCGGTTTGATTGCGGCATGCGCCACCATGACCGTTGCCCCAACCGCCACAGCCTAGATAAGTACGTTTGGACGCCCATTCGCGAGCCAGCGCCCGCACATCCTTGGCGGCGACGCCGGTCTCCTTCTCCTGCCACTCCGGCGACTTGGGCACGCCATCGCGCTCGCCCATGACATAGGCCTTCCAGGCGTCGAAGCCGACCGTGTGCGTTGCCACGTATTCCTTGTCGTAGAGTCCTTCCTTGATCCAAACGTAAGCGATCGCCAAAGCGAGCGCCGGTGAGGTCGTCGGCTTTGGGCAGATCCATTTGCCCGGCAGGAATTGCGCAGACGAGTTATAGTAGGGATCGATGTGCACAACTTTGATGCCGAGTTTCTTTAGCCACTGCCGGCGCACCGTGCCTTCCTGTGCGCCATAAGAGCCGCTTGTGGTGTCGGGATCGGCCGCCCAGAACACCACCATCTCGCAGTTTTGCAGCAGATCCTCGACAGTGCCGTAAGTCTCGCACTGGCCGACGCGCATGGTGTAGCCCCAGTGATGCGCGGCGCCCCAGTACCAGCCTTCCCAGGAGTCGGGATTATGATGCACCGGCGTATGGCCGACGGCGTTGGCGAAGCGATACAAGGCACTGAGGTAATAACCGATATGGCCCCAGGTATGATGCGAACCGTGTGAGACCGTCATGGCGCCCGGCCCGTGATCGCGTCTGACGCGTTGGATTTCGCCGGCGACGATGCCGAGCGCTTCATCCCAGCTGATCCGCACGTAGCCTGATTTGCCGCGGTTCTCCGGGTTGCGCTCGCCCTTCGGATCGAAATCGACGCGCTTCATCGGGTAGAGCAAGCGGTCGGGAGAGTAGATCATCGCCTTGCTGTTTTGCCCATGCGGCGCGAGTGACGTCTTGCGCGGCGGCGTTAATTTCATGCCGCGCGCCTCAATCGTCCAGGGCTGCGGATCGGTTTCGTCAAAATCGATCGGTGTCGTGCGAATGATCTTTCCGTCCTTGACATAAACGAAAAGCGGGCCACCGTTCGCCATGTTGCAATAGCGCATCGAGCCGTCCGGCATCGGCGTGCCGAATTTCCAGTGCGCGGTCTGCATCATCATCAGCGTCTGCGCGAACCAGTTGGTCAGGTCCTCCGGACCGTCGACGCCGAGCACAAAATCCTTCTGCGCGTTGATCTGATTGAGCCAATTGATCGGCGGCGTCAGCAGCGACGCGCCGATCGTGGCGTTCTTGAAGCTGAGTGTGATATCGGGCTTCGGATGCCGGCCGGCGCGCGAGGCGATCTTGCCGTCGCGGATTTCGATCCAGCGGCCGGTGCCTTCGTCGCGCGCCATGATCTGCGCGACCAGATTGCGCTCCTTCAGCCGCGCCGCGAACAGCGGATGGCGCCAGCGGACATAGCGGAGGAGCTGCGCGAGCGCGAAAAGAATGAGTGCGAATTTCGCTTTCGAGAACATCGAGCGTCTCTCCACCCTGACCAATGCGCGCATGCCCCGCCGTTCGCCCGCCGGGCCGGCGGCGTAACGGCTTTCCGGGCACGATTATAGGATTTCCCGCTATCGTTTATCGATGCAATTTATCGGCAATGTGATCGATTATATCGATCATGCGGCGACGTCCGCTTAGGGCCGCGGCCGCCCCGCCCGCCGCCCTTGCCCCATCGGCAGATCGATCTTAGCCGCGGTTTTCTGCAACTCGGCGAGAAACGCCTGGCAAACCGCCGACAGCTCGTGCTTGGCGCGCGAAATCGCCATCACCTGCCAGGGCTGCATCGGTGAATCGAGCAGAACCGGCGCGATCAACGGCGTGGTGCGGCTGCTGGCAAAAATCTGCGAGGGCACCAGCGTAACGTAGTCCCCGTTTTCGACCAAGGCCAGCGCGCAGGCGAATGACGTGCATTCGATCGTGCTCTTCGGCGGCTCCAGCCGATTGGCGATGAACGTCTGCTCGAACACGTCCAACCCGGTATGACTGCGGCGATAGATAATCCAATCAAGCTCGATGAGATCCTCCAGCCGCAGCTTGCGCCGGCCGAGCATAGGGTGGTCGGCGCGCACCGCGGGTACCAGCCGGTCCCTGACCAAGCTGATGAAACTGAGGCTGTCGTCTCTGGGCCGGCCCGGCACCAGGCAGATCGCGAGATCGAGATCGCCGGTGCGAATCGCCGGCAGCATGTCGGGATAGACGCCTTCGAGGATATGAAAGCTCACCCTCGGGTGGGTGCGCTGGAAGGCGATCACGGCGCGCGGCAACAGGCCGGTGGCGACGCTCGGCGAGGCGCTGACGCGGATTTCACCAAGCCCGGCGCCCTGGATCGCTTCGACATCATTGCGGGCGTGGCGGAGCTCTGCTTCGACGGTTTTGATGCGCGCGAACAGCGCCTTGCCCGCCTCGGTCGCGGCCACGCCGTGGGCGCCGCGATGCAAAAGCTCGACGCCGAGATCGTCTTCCAACTGCTGGATGCTCTTGGTGACCGACGACTGCGACAAATTGAGAATCTTGGCCGCCTGGCGGACCGCGCCGGCCTCGACCACGGCGGTGAAATTTCGCAACTGACTGAGTTTCATGGCGACGCCGGCGGACCGCTGGTGATCGCCAAATACTATCACCGAGCCATGAAAATGCCCAGTTCGGCGATCGGGCCGGCGGCGCCTAAATAATGACGCCACGGCCATGACAGCCGTGGCGTCTGCCTTGCCTTGGGCTTCCTCAATTACCCTGGAACACCGGCTTTTGCTTGGCGACGAAGGCCTCGTAAGCGCGCTCATAGTCCTTGGTCTGCATGCAGATCGCCTGCGCCTGCGCCTCGGCCTCGATCGCTTCCTCGACGCCCATGTTCCATTCCTGGTGCAGGCACTTCTTGGTCATGGCGTTGGCGAAAGTCGGACCATCCGACAGCATCTTGGCCAGCGCCTGCGCGTCTTCGAGCACCTTCTCCGGCTCGGAGAGCTTGTTATAGAAGCCCCAGCGCTCGGCCTCGGTGCCGTCCATGGCGCGGCCGGTATAGAGCAGCTCCGAGGCGCGGCCGTGGCCGATGATGCGCGGCAGCATGGCGCAAGCGCCCATGTCGGCGCCGGCAAGCCCGACCCGTACGAACAGGAAGGCGACCTTGCTGCGCGCCGTGCCAACGCGCAAATCCGACGCCATGGCGATGATCGCGCCGGCGCCGGCGCAGATGCCGTCAATCGCCGAAACGATCGGCTGCGGACAGCCCCGCATCTCCTTGACAAGCTGACCGGTCATGCGGGTAAAGGCGAGCAGCCCCGCCATGTCATCCTTGCGCTGCATCTCGACCAGCGGGCCGATGATCTCATGCACGTCGCCGCCGGAGCAGAAATTGCCGCCGGCGCCGACGATAACGACGTTCTTGATACCGTCGGCATATTGAAGATTGCGGAACGTGTCGCGCAACTCGGCATAGGACTCGAGCGTCAGCGGATTCTTCCGTTCCGGCCGGTTCAAGGTGATGGTCGCCACCTTGCCGTCGACCTTCCAGAGAAAATGCTTCGGCTTGAAGTTGGAAAAATCGAGACCGGCGGGACGAAACCGTGTGGCTGTATCGTTCATTGGTGTTTGCCCTTTCAGATGAATGTTCATGAGTTAACCGGCGAAGGTCAGGCCGCCGCTCACGCTCATCACCTGGCCGGTGACATAGGCGGACTTGCGGGCTGGCGAAGAACAAGACGGCGTCGGCGATTTCCTCCGGCTTGGCGAAGCGGCGGAACGGGATCGCCTTGAGGAAGGCCTCGCGCAGCTTCTCGGAGCGGGTGGCGAGCATCGGCGTATCGGTCGGGCCCGGGCACACGCAATTGACGTTGATCGAGTAGCGGGCGACCTCGCGCGCGAGCGACTTGGTGAAGGCAATCAGCCCGCCCTTGGCGCCGGCGTAAACCGTCTCGCCGCCGCTACCGACGCGGCCGGCGTCGCTGGCGATATTGACGACCTTGCCGCCGTTGGCGGCGATCATGGGCGGCAGCAGCGCCTGCGTCAGATGCGCCGGGCCGGCGAGATTGATGGCGATCACGCGGTTGATGAACTCCGGCGTGTTCTGCATGTAGGGCTGGATGTCGCCCCAGCCGGCGGCGTTCACCAGGATGTCGACGCGCGGATAGCGCTTGAGCACCTCGGCGGCGGCGGCGCGGATCGAGGCGGAATCAGCCATATCGACGGCGACAAAATCGACCTTCAGGCTGGCGCCGGCCGCTTCTTTCTTCAACGCCTCGCCCGCCGCGGCGTTCACGTCGGCGCAGATCACCGTCGCGCCCTGGCGGGCGAACGCCAGCACCGTCGCCTTGCCGATGCCCGAAGCACCGCCGGTGACCAATGTTACCTTGCCATCGAATGTCATAATGCCGTCCCTTTTTTCATCGGTTTTGAAGTGTCGGCCGCACCCGCAAGGAACGCCTGAACGCGCTGGCGCGTCTCGGCATTGCTGAGCAGCAACCGGGTGAATTCCAATTCGTCGGTATATCCGCCGCGGTCTTTGGGACCGGCCGCCGCGATGCAGGCCTTGCTGGCGGCCAGCGCCGCGGCCGGAAGATCAGCGATGCGGCGGGCGATTTCAGCGGCGCGCTGGGCGAGCTCCGCGCGCGGCACCGCCCAATGCACCACGCCGAGTTCGCTTGCCGCCGTACCGTCGAGAATTTCGGCGCCGAGAATAAGCCGGCTGGCGAGCGCCGGGCCGCATAACCGGGTCAGACGTTGCGTGCCGCCGGCGCCGGGAATCAAGCCGAGCCTAACTTCGGGCAACCCCAGTTTGGCTTCGGAGGCCGCAATCCGCAGATCGCAGGCCAGCGCCAATTCAAGCCCGCCGCCCATCGCCGCGCCGCCGATCTCGGCCAGCGTCACCTGGGGCAAGCGCTCGATGCGCGCATAGAGCCGCTGGATGCCCGCTACGTAAGAATACATCCGGTCCGGGCCGTCACGCGCATCCATGCGCGCTTGCACTTCCTTGAGATCGGCGCCCGCACAGAACACCTTCTGTTCCGAGCGGATGTGCAGGACAGTAGAACGCGAGCCGCGGCCCAGTTCGTCAAGCTTGGCGTCGAATGCCCGCACCCATTCTTCGCTGATCGCATTCACCGGAGGGTGGCTCAGCGTCAGAGTGGTCACGGCGTCGGCGGTGTGCGTCAGGAACATGCTCAGGTCCGTTTTTCCTGCCCGGACTGGGCCGTGAGCGCGCGGCTGATGACCAGCCGCTGGATGTCGTTGGTGCCCTCGTAGATCTTGCTGCCGCGCACCGCGCGATAAATGCGCTCGACCCCGAAGTCGGCCATGTAGCCGGCGCCGCCCAGCGTCTGAATGGCGTCGGAACAGATGCGCTCGGCGGCTTCGGTGGCGAACAATTTCGCCATCGAGGCCTGCTTGAGGCAGGGCATGCCCTGGCTGCGCAAGGCGGCGGCATGCAGCACAAGCTGGCGCGCGGCCTCGAGCTGGGTCGCCATGTCGGCCAAGCGAAACGCAACGGCTTGATGTTCGATGATCGTCTTGCCGAAACTGCGGCGCTCCTGCGCATAAGCGACGGCGATTTCGTGCGCCGCGCGGGCCATGCCGACGGCTTGCGCGGCGATGCCGATGCGGCCGCCCTCCAGATTGGCAAGCGCGATACGATAGCCTTGGCCTTCGGCGCCAAGCCGGTTTTCCGCCGGCACGCTAGAGCTCGTCGAATTGCACTTCGCAGGTATCGGACGCCTGTTGTCCCATTTTGTTTTCGACCCGGCCGCACGCAATAGCCGGATTGCTTGGTGTCGACGATGAAGCAACTGATGCCCTGCTTGCCAAGCCCGAGATCGGTGGCGGCGATGACCAGCGCGACGTCGGCGTTCTTGCCCGAGGTGACGAACTGCTTGGTGCCGTTGAGAACGTAGCCGCCGTTGCGGCGCTCGGCGCGCGTGCGGATCGCACCGGCATCCGAGCCGCTCTGCGGCTCGGTGAGACAGAAGGCGCTCAGCATCTCGCCGCGCGCCATCGGCCGCAGATATTTCTCCTTTTGCTCCGGCGTCCCATACTCGACCAGCGGCATGCAGCCGACCGAGTTATGGCCGCTCATGATGGTCGAGACGGCGCCATCGCCCGCGGCGATTTCTTCCAGCGCCAGCGCATAGGCGACGTAGTCGGTGCCGGCGCCATCCCATTCCGGCGGAACCGTCATCCCCATGAAGCCGAGTTTGCCCAGCTCGCGCAGCGCCGCGCGCGGAAACACCGCCTGGCGGTCCCATTCGGCCGAATGGGGCGCCAACTGGGTTTGCGCGAATTCGCGCGCGGTGTCCCGAACTTGTTCCTGCTCTTCGGTCAACAGCATGATGCCTACTCGGCGGCCTGGCGCCGCGCGGCATCGCGCGCCTTCAGCAATTCCCGCGCCACGATCAGTTTCTGCACTTCGGTTGCGCCTTCGTAGATGCGCAAGGCGCGAATTTCGCGGTAAAGCGCTTCGACTTTGACGCCGACGCGCACGCCATTGCCGCCGAAGATTTGCACGGCGCGATCGATGACCCGTTGCGCCATCTCGGGCGCGAACGCCTTCGCCATCGACGCCTGACGCGTGATGCGCGCCGCGCCGCTATCCTTTTCCCAGGCCGCGCGGTAAATCAACAAAGCCGCCGCATCGATATCGATGGCGCTATCCGCCAGCGCGGCCTGCGTGAGTTGCAGGTCCGCCAGCGGCGCTCCGAACAAGTTGCGCGTGGCCGCGCGGTCGATCATCTCGTCGAAGGCGCGGCGCGCCATGCCGAGCGCCGCGGCGGCGACGGTCGAGCGGAAGATATCGAGCGTCGCCATCGCCACCTTGAAGCCTTCGCCCGCGCCGCCAAGCCGATTGGCCAGCGGAACACGGCAGCCGGTGAAGCGAAGCGTCGCCAGCGGATGCGGCGCGATGACGTCGATGCGGCCGGCGATCTCGAGACCCGGCGTATCGGCATCGACGACGAAACTGGAAAGCCCCTTGGCGCCGGGGGCCTCGCCGGTGCGCGCGAACACGACGTAGTGGTCCGCGATGCCGCCATTGGATATCCAGGTCTTGAGCCCGTCGATGCGCATATGCGCCGGCCCGTCCTTGGTCGCGGTCGTCGCCAGCGCGCTGACGTCGGAGCCGGCTTCGGGTTCCGAAAGTGCGAACGCCGCGATATGACGGCCGTCGCGAACCGGCGGCAGATATTTCGCTTTTATCTCATCGCTACCGAACAGCGATATCGAGGCGGTCCCCAGGCCTTGCATGGCGAAGGCGAAATCCGCGAGGCTGTCGTGCCAGGAGAGAATTTCACGTGCGGCGCAAATCGTCCGCACGTCGAGTTTTTCCGTGAGCCCGCCATAAGCCGCCGGCACGACCGCCTTGAGCCAACCGGCGTCTCCCAAAGCCCGAACGAGGGCCCGGCAGGATTGATCGACGTTTTCGTGATCGATGTGGCGGCCGACTTCTTTGTCGGCCCAATCCGCCAGCGCCGGCGCCAAATCGCCGGTGCTCCTCGCCGAAAAACGGCCAAGCAAGATGAGCGAGCGGCGGCATCAGCGGTCACCGGCGTGCAAATTGGGTCCTTTGTCGCGCAGCATGAAGCGTTGGATCTTGCCGGTCGCGGTTTTCGGCAGGCTGTCGACAAATTCGATCCAGCGCGGATATTTCCAAGGACCGATCGCACGTTTCACATGAACCTTGAGTTCTTCGTAGAGCGCACGGCCGGGATCGCCCTCGTTTTGAATTTTGAGCACGACATATGCCTTTGGCTTGATCAGACCGTTAGCATCTTCAACCGGCACGACCGCAGCCTCAAGCACTTTCGGGTGGCTAATCAACGCATCCTCGACCTCGAACGGCGAGACCCAAATGCCGCTCACCTTGAACATATCGTCGGTGCGGCCACAGTAGGTGTACACGCCATCCGGACGCCGTATGTATTTGTCGCCGGTGCGGGTCCATTCGCCGAGAAACGTACGGCGGGATTTCTCGCGCTGATTCCAATAGCCGACCGCGGACGACTCGCCGCGTACCAGGAGCTCGCCCATGTCATTGTCGGCGACGTCCTCGCCATTTTCGTCAACCAGCCTGAGATCGTAGCCGTCCACCGGCACGCCGGATGTGCCGTACTCCACCGCGTCCGGAAGATTGGTCAGAAAAAGATGCCCCAACTCGGTCGAGCCGACGCCGTTCACGATGTCGAGGCCAAATCGTTCCTTCCAGGCCAAGCCGACATGCACCGGCAACGGCTCGCCGGCCGAAAAACAGAGCCGCAGCCGGCTCGACATATTTTCCTTTTTGCATTCGGGATCGGCGAGCATGGCGGCATAAAGCGTCGGCACCGCGAAAAACATCGTCGGCTGGTATCCGCGCAGCGTCTCGAACACGGTCTGCGGCGTCGGCCGCTCCGGATAGAGCACGGTGGTCGCGCCCACCGACATCGGGCAAAACATTGCGTCGCCGAGGCCGTAGGCGAAGAACAGCTTCGGCGCGGAAAAGATCACGTCGTCTTCCCGGATGCCGATGCGGCCCTGCCCCGAGGTGCGCGCGATGTTCATCGGCGTCGAATGCACATGCATCGTGCCCTTCGGATTTCCGGTCGTACCGGACGAATAGAGCCAATAGGCGACCTCATCGGCGCAGGTTCTGGCCGGCGCCGCGCCTTCGTTCTCGGCCGCCAAAAGCTGGTCCAGCCGCGGCACCGATGGCGGGCCTCCGCCAACGACAATAACCTCCTTGATGTTGGGCAAGTCTTTCGCGGCTTCCTGCACCATCGGAAGCAGCGCGGTCGAAACGAACACCGCCTTGGCGCGCGAATCTTCGAACAGGTAACGATACTGGTCGACGGTCAGACGCGTATTGACCAGAACCGGGACGATGCCCGCCCGGATGGCGCCCCAGAACAGCACCGGAAAGTCGACGGTGTCGAGCAGAACGAGGGCGATCCGGTTTTCCGGTTCGATCCCCATGCGCGCCAGCATCGGGCCGATGCGCGCCGCGGTGTCGCACAGTTCGCCATAGGTCAGGTTGCGCGACGGGTCGACGAACGCGGTCTTGTCGCCGCGTCCCTCGGCAACGTTGCGATCCACGAAATCGACAGCGGCATTATAGTCGCGAACGTCGGTCATTCCTGCGGCTTACCCTCTGATAATGCAGGTAACGGTTGCGGGTGCATGGCGGTCATGGGGCTGTCTCACTTGGCCTTGGCCAGAATGATGCGCGCGTCCACCGCCAGGCAGCCGTCGTCGAGCGCGAGGCACGGGTTGAGGTCCACTTCGTCGATCTGCGGGTGCTCCTCCAGCATCCGGCCAAGCGAGACCAGCATGGCGGCGATGGCGTCGACATTGAGTTTCTTGCGGCCGCGCGCGCCGGCGATGATCTTTTGCGGCAGCGTGTCGTGGATGAGCGCGCGCGCCTCATCGATGTCGAACGGCGCCAGGCGGAAACCGACGCGCTTGAGCACTTCGACATAGATGCCGCCGAGGCCAAACATCACCACCGGGCCGAACAGTTTGTCGCGGATCGCGCCCAGCACCAGCTCGGTCGCCGCCGGCATCATTTTCTGTACCAGCACGCTCGGCTTGCCGATTCCGGGCGCCGCCTTGCGGACGTTGTCGACGAGCTGCGCATAGGATTTTTCCAGCGCACTGTCGGAACCGATACCGAGCATGACGCCGCCGATGTCGGATTTGTGCAGGATCTGCGCCGACACGACTTTGATCACGACCGGGTAGCCGATCTCTCCGGCGGCCGCCAAGGCGCCCGCCAGCGAATCGACCATTTTGAACGGCGGCACCGGGATGTCGTACTGCTTGCACACCGCATAGGCTTCCGGTTCGAGCAGGCTGACGCGTCCTTCTTTGGCAGTGGCGGCGATTAGTTGCGCCGCCGGCCCTTTCGTGGTGGCCAACGGAGTCTTTTCGTCAGCTCGCGCGGCCGACGCGCGCATGGCGCCGTAATTCGCCAGATTGGCCGCGACCCGCGCGACTGTGTCCGGATAATCGAAGGTCGGCAGGCTGGCCCCTTCTAGGCCGCGGCGCAATTCGTCGGCAAAGTCGCCGAAGGTGATGACATTGAGCAGCGGCTTCGGCGTTGAGCCTTGCGTCTGGAACGCGCCGGCGACCTCCTTGGCGAGCAGCGGCTGATCGAGGAACGCGCTGGGCGCCAGGATCTGGATCACCTGATCGACGTTCGGGTCCTTGAACAGAATCTGCAGCACCTGATGGTGCAGGTGCTCGAAATGTGCGGCGGTGAGATCGATATAACCGGGCGGATGACCGATATTGGCGGCGGGCGACAGGATCGCCTTCAACGCCGCGTGGGTTTCGGCGGTGAACGACGCCATCTTGATGCCGGGCAGATCGGAAATCTCATCGATGCACATCGTTCCCGGCCCGCCCATGTGGGTGAGTACGGCGACGCGGTTACCCTTCGGCACCGGCTGCATCGAGAACGCGCGCAGCGTGTCGTAGAACTCCGCGACGCTGCGCACGCGCATCAATCCGGACTGACGGAATGCGCCTTCGTAGATCGCCTCGGCGCCGGCGATCGCACCGGTGTGGGAGAGCGCTGCGGTCGAGCCCAATTCGCTGCGGCCGCTTTTGAGCACCACCACCGGCTTGACTGCGGCGGCTTCGCAGGCCGCCTGAAAAAAGCCGCGCGGCTCGGACAACCCTTCGAGATAGATGCCGATGACGCGCGTCGTTACGTCATCCTTCAAGAAAGAGAGCAGCTCGGCCATCTGAACGTCGGCCATGTTGCCCATGGAGACATATTTGTTCAGGCCCACCCGGCCGCTCGTCCCCGAAGCAAACAGAAATGAATTGCCGAAGGCGCCGCTCTGCGTCAGCACGCTGATGCCGCCGCGCGGATAGGAGCCGATGTCGAAATTGGTGTTGAAGCCGCTCACCGTATCCATGACGCCGACGCAGTTCGGGCCGATGAGCCGGATCGAGGCGGACCGTAGAATGTCGATCAGATCTTTTTGCCGCTGCTTGGCCTCAGGCGCATCGATCTCGCCGAAGCCCGCCGACATACAGATCGCGCCCTTGATGTCGTTGAAGCGTTTTTTTCGCTCCGCCATCTCCTTGGCGACCGGCACGGTCAACTCGGCCGCTACCATCAGAATGCACATGTCGACCGGCTCGGGGATGTCACTCACGCTTCGGTAGCAAGGCAGCCCGAGGATACCCTTTTCGCGTGGATTGACCGGGAACAATTTCCCTTTGTAGCCCATGGAGATCATGTGGCGCAGCGCGGTGTTGCCCGGCTTTTTCGGGTCGGACGAGGCGCCCACCACGGCGACGCTCTTCGGATTGAAAAACACGCTGAGCGCGGAAACGTCTTGCGCTGCTTGTTCGAGTTCTTTGGCCGCTAAATCGACCGCGGCGTTATAGTCGCGAAGCGCCGTCATAAGGCTCGCCCAAGTGCAATTACTATTGAAAACCTACAGGCTAATCGCAGCCCTATCCTTGACTTCGGTTAGGTAGATCGCCCGATACAGCAGCAGCCAGAGTGGGTTGTCTTGATTTTTGTCATGGAAAAACGCCCGCAAACGGCGCATTTTTTCAGCTCAGGAGCGCTCCGATGCATGCACCGGGCCCGCCGCCGAAAAAGCGGCTGCTGAGATTGAGGCTTAACGGGCGCTGGCGCGAAGACGCCGTCGCCGAGCGCGATCTGCTGGTCGATTATTTGCGCGAAGTCGCGCATCTGACCGGGGTGAAGACCGGCTGCGATGGCGGCGAGTGCGGCGCCTGCACGGTGCTGGTCGACGGCGAAGCGGTACCGTCCTGCATCACTCTCGCGGTGCGCTGCGAGGGCCGCGACGTCGAAACCGTCGAGGGCTTGGCGACGCAAGGCCGGCTCAACCGATTGCAACGCGCCTTTCATGAGAAGCTTGGCGCGCAATGCGGCTTCTGCACGCCGGGAATGATCATGGCGGCGGAAGCATTGCTGCGGCGCAACCCCAACCCGAGCGATGAGGAAATCCGCACCGCACTGTCCGGCAACCTCTGCCGTTGCACCGGCTATGTGAAGATCATCGAATCCGTGCATGCGGCGGCGGCATCGGCATCATGACGATAGCTCCGGATCAGGCGCGCACCGCAAAACGTCCGGGCGTTCCGCTCATCGACGGCATTGAAAAGGTCACCGGCAAAGCCCGCTATACGGCGGATCTCGACCACGCCGACGCCCTGGTCGGACGCATCTTTCGCAGCCCGGTGAGCCATGCCGACATCATTCGGCTCGATGTCAGCAAGGCTCGCGCATTGAATGGCGTGGTCGCTATCGTCACCGGCGACGACTGTGCGCACACCTACGGCGTTCTCCCGATCGCCATGAACGAATATCCGCTGGCGCGCGGCCGCGTGCGCTATCGCGGCGAACCGGTCGCGGCGGTGGCGGCGATCGACGCGGAGACGGCCGAGCGGGCGCTCGCGCTGATCGAGTTCGAGGTGAAGGAGCTGCCCGCCTATTATACGTCGGAGACCGCGCGTGCGCCGGGCGCCGTGCTGCTGCACGACAACAAGCCCGGCAATATCGAACGCGACGTGCATAACGAGTTTGGCGACGTCCGCCAAGGTTTTGCCGCGGCCGATTTGGTGCGCGAGGAGAAATTCAGCTGCGCCGAGATCAACCACGCGCAGATCGAGCCGCACGCGAGTTTGGCCGAATACGATCCGGCGACCGGCCGGCTCACCGTGCAGACCGTGTCGCAGGTCGGCTATTACCTGCACTTGATGATCGCCGAATGCCTGGAGATGGACACTTCCCGCATCCGGGTGATTAAGCCGTTCATCGGCGGTGGTTTCGGCGCCCGCGTCGAGGCATTGAATTTCGAGATCGTCACCGCGCTGCTCGCTCGCGCCAGCGCCGGCAAGGTGATGATGCAGCTTACCCGCGAGGAGACCTTCATCACTCATCGCGCCCGGCCACAGACCGATATCCGGTTGAAACTCGGCATGCGCAAGGACGGGCGCATGACCGCCTGCGAATGCGAGGTGGTGCAGCGCGGCGGCGCTTACGCCGGTTACGGCATCATCACCATTCTTTACGCCGGCTCGTTGCTGCAGGGCATCTACGATATCCCTGCGGTCAAGTACGACGGTTACCGGGTCTACGCCAATCTGCCGCCCTGCGGCGCCATGCGCGGGCACGGTTCGGTCGACATGCGTCACGCGTTCGAATGTTTGCTCGACCGCATGGCGCGCGAACTCGGGCTCGACCCCTTTGCGGTGCGCCGCGCCAACCTGTTGCAGGCGCCCACCCGCACGATGAACGACCTGATGGTGAACAGCTACGGTCTTCCCGAATGCCTCGACAAGGTCGAGCGGGCGAGCGGGTGGCATGAGCGCATCGGCCGGATGCCGCCCGGCAAGGGCCTCGGCATGGCCTGCTCGCATTATGTCAGCGGCGCCGCCAAGCCGATCCACCGAACTGGTGAGCCGCATGCGGTGGTCAATCTCAAGCTGGATTTCGACGGCAGCGTGACGGCGCTCACCGGCGCCGCCGATATCGGCCAAGGTTCCTCCACCATGGTGGCGATCGCCGTGGCCGAGACGCTGGACATCTCGCTCGACCGCATTCGCGTCGTCGCCGCCGATACCGCGGTCACGCCCAAGGACAACGGCGCCTACTCGTCGCGCATCACCTTTATGGTGGGCAGCGCGGCGATCGACGCCGCGAAGAACTTGAAAGCCGTGCTCGTGGCCGCCGCCGCGCGCAAGCTCGAGGCGCGTCCAGAGGATATCGAGTGCGCAGGTGAGATGTTCCGCGTCGGCAGCGGAAAACAAGCGACCCTGTCTTTCGCCGAAGTTGTGGCCGCTGCGCTGGTCGACGAGGGCGCGATTACCGTCAAGGGCACCTTCACGACCCCGGCCGAGGCGCAGGGCGGCAAGCACCGCGGCGGCGCCGTCGGTTCGACCATGGGCTTTAGCTACGCCGCCCAGGTCGTCGAGGTCAGCATTGATGATGCCTCGGGCTTGGTCAGCGTCGACAAAGTGTGGGTGGCGCTCGACTGCGGCCACGCCATCAATCCGCTGGCGGTCGAAGGGCAGGTCGAAGGATCGGTCTGGATGGGCATGGGACAAGCGATATGCGAGGAGACCCGCTACCTCGAGGGCCTGCCGGCGCATGCCAGTCTGCTCGAATACCGCATGCCGACCATCGCCGAATCCCCGCCGATCGAGGTCCAGATCGTCGAAAGCCACGATCCCTATGGGCCGTTCGGCGCCAAGGAAGCAAGCGAAGGCGCACTTGCCGGCTTCCCGCCCGCTTTGGTCAACGCCATCGCCAACGCGATCGGCATCGAGCTCAATGAATTGCCGGTGACGCCCGACCGGGTCATGGAGGCGCTTATCCAGCGCCGGCGGCAAGCGCGGCTTGCCAAAACCGTGAAGGCCGCATCATGACCGCGCCATTAGCCGAGTTCCGTCTGGCCCAGCCAGGCACCGTCAAAGAGGCGATCGCGGCGTGCCTCAAGCATCCGGGTAGCCGCTTCGTCGCGGGCGGCACCGACTTGCTCGTGAATATGCGGCGCGGCATCAATAGCCCGGATTTGCTGGTCGATCTGTCCGGCATCGACGAACTGTCCGAGATCAAGAGCGACGGCCGCGGCGTGACGATCGGCGCGGGCGTGACTCTCGCCGCGCTGGCCCGCAATACGGCGATCGCCGGCCAATACCCTGCGCTCGCGCAAGCCGCCAAAGCGATCGCCGGCCCCGGCCATCGCGTCATGGCGACCGTCGGCGGCAATCTGTGCCTCGATACGCGCTGCATCTATTACAATCAAAGCGAATGGTGGCGCAGCGCCAACGCCTATTGCCTGAAGAATCGCGGCGATGTCTGCCATGTCGCCCCGCAGGGACAGCGCTGCCATGCCGCTTTCACCGGCGATCTTGCGCCCGCTTTGCTTGTGTATGGCGCCGAAGTCGATATTGCCGGCGCACAAGGCCAACGCCGAATTCCTTTGAGCGATCTCTATGTCGAAGATGGCAAGGCCCATCTCGCGCTGGCCGCCGGCGAGCTCGTCGTGGCGGTGCATCTGCCGGCCGCGCCGCCTCCGGCGGCTTATGAAAAGGTGCGGGTGCGCGCAGCCATCGATTTTCCCTTGGCGGGCGTGGCGGTTGCGCTTGCGGCATCCGGAGCAACCATCGGCTCGCTCCGCATCGCGCTGACCGGCACCAATTCGCGGCCGTTTCTGCTCGCCGGTACGGACGCCTTGGCCGGCCGATCGGTCGACGACAAATTGCTGCAAGAGATCGATCGGCTGGTGCAGAAGCAAGTGCAGCCGATGCGGACCACGATTGCATCGGCCAATTATCGCCGCGTCGCGGCGGCCGCTCTTGCACGGCGCCTGACCGCAAGGCTGTTCGCCGAACGCGCGGCTTGAACCGCTAGATTCAGGCGGGAATAACGGCGGTCGCTTCCAGCTCGATCTTTGCCGGCGCATCGAGAAGGTCGGCCACGAAAATCATGCTCATGGCCGGGAAATGGCTGCCGATCAGCGATTTCCAGATGCGCCCGAGTTCGCGCCGGCCCGCGAGATAGGCGGGCTTGTCGATGCAATAGGCCGTGAGCCGGCAAATGTGGTTCGGCTTGCCGCCGGCCTCCGCCAGAATGGCGAGTATGTTTTTGAGCGCTTGCTCGAATTGCGGAACGAGTTCCTCGCTGTGGAAATGCTGATCGGCATCCCAGCCAACCTGGCCGGCGATGAACACGATGCGCCCCGCCGGCACGCTGATGCCGTTGGCATAGCCGATCGGCGGCGACCAGGCGCGTGGATGGAGGATCTGCGACGACATTAACGCACGGCCCGCAAGGTGCCCCGCACCGCGCTGCGGTCGTCATTGGCGAGCTGACGCAGCTTGGCAACGTCCTTGACCACGACGTGCGATGCATCGACCACGACGCCGATGCTTCGCAAGCGCGCAAAGGCCCGCGATAGCGATTCCGGCGTCAAGCCCAGTCGTCCGGCGATCAGGACCTTGTCGTAGGGCAACGCGACTGCACAATGACCCTGCTCTGCCACCGACAGCGACGCGAGAAATTCAGCGACCCGCTGCACGCCGCTTTGCGCCTTGAGCTGTTCGACCTGTTGCACAAGATGATGCATGTGCTGGGAGATCGACGCGATCATCCCCAGCGCGATGTCGGGACTTTGGCGGATGCAACGGACGATATGATCGGCCGGGATGCGCGCCACGCGCGCTTCGCTCACCGCTTCGGCCGTCGCCATATATCGATTGCCGGTGAAGGCGACCGACTCCGCGAAGCTCTGACCCTTTGTCATGATTTCGATCACGGTTTCATCGCCGGAGGGCGTGCTGCGATATAGCTTCACCCAGCCGTCAATCACGATGAAAAATGCCGTCGCCGGATCGTCTTGCCGAATAATCCATTCGTGCGGCCGCAACATGAGCGCGCTTGCCGGCGCGATGATGTGCTCGACAGTCTCGGCTTTGAGTCCGCGAAAAACCGCGATGCGGGTGATAATTTGAAGGTCGCCGGCCGTCAGCTTCGAAGCCATAGGGAAGCCTTAAATGATCCAGCCTCACTCAAGAAGCCGATCGGCCAGGCCGCCTTGATCTCGATCAAGGATTACCAGGCGGCGAATTTTCATTTATATTGCGGCGCACAATGGCGCCGCGATCGGGGCTGAAATCATTGGCATTTAGGCCGCCGGCCGCGGCTCGCCGCAGCGTCCGCCTCGGACTGCCAAAACAAATATCGTCCCACAAATCAAAGTCGCGATTGATTCCGCCGGCCCGCCATATCGGTTTTCGACCGCTGCCCGCCCTCGGCGGCACGGCGGTCCACCAGTTTGCGCATCGTAGCGATGGTGATCGAGCCAAGGGTGGCGCGTGCGATGTCATCGATTTCGTTGAGAACTTCGCGCAAAGCTTGGTCCTCGGGCGTCGCAACGGCGGCCTCAGTGTCGTGCTCGACGGAGCTCAGCTCTTCGAACAGCTGGGCCACGTCCAGCAGCGTCGTTCGCCGCGCATTGCCGGCGAACTGATATCCGCCGCCCGCGCCGCGCACCGAGCGGACCAGGCCGGCCCGCCCCATGACGTGCATGACCTTCGCCAGGTGGTGACTGGAGACGCCGTATTTCTCGCCGATTTCCGCGACCGAAAGCTGACGGCCTTCGCGCGCGGTCAGTTCCAGAACCGCGAAGATGGCGAGCCGGGTGGAAATCTGCAGTCTCATGAAGCCGCTATCCCGCTCAATCGAGGTCCTTCTCAAGCTGGATGTAGGGCCCGGCCATCATGCCTTCGCTGCGGAAGAACAGCATGGGCAGCCGGGCATCCCTCGCCACCATGGTGCGCATCTTGGGGACGCCGGCCTTCTTGAACTCGTTGGAGATCGCTTCGAACAGCTCGGTGGCGACGCTTTGCAGGCGCATCTCCGGTTCGACCGACAACGCAAAGACCCAGCCGCAGGGCGTCGAGCCGAATTCCCAGGCGCGAATCTCGCCGATGATGAAGCCGAGCACGTGCGCATCCGTGCCGTCCGCGCGACCCTCGGCAACCAGAAAGAACCGTTCGTGCAGGCGTTGTTTGCCGTAACGGCGGAAAACATCGTTCCAGTATTCCGCCTTGGCGAGATTGGTGACCCGGGTGTCGAGACCGATCACCTGCGCGATGTCGGCGGCGCGCACGCGACGGACCCGCACCGCGCTGTCGGTCGTCGCTGCACGCGGTTTTTTCGCTGTCGCCAAAAGAGCCGCCCTTTGATTCTAATCAAAAACCCATAGCGCATAATTAGGCATTTTGGTACCGATTTATAGCCTGAGGGAGCGGCGGCCCGTGCATCATCACCACAATCACGCGCGACCGGCGGACGGGTCCCGCGTTTGGCGCAGCGAAGACGGCTTGCACGTCGACTTGCGCGGACTCGACGAGCCGCTGACCACCATTTTGCATACGATCGAAAGCAACGACGCCGGCTCAGCCATTATCGGGCATTTCGACGGCGAGCCCATCCTGCTCTATCCGGAGCTCGAAGAGCGCGGCTGGACGCACGAGGCCATGGACGAGCAATGCGGCGACTGCGAGGGCGGCTTCATGTTGCGCATGGTGCGCTGGGGGCGATAAGCCGCGCTTCAGATATATTGTCCGGCATCGACGCGCAGCACTTCGCCGGTGATGGCGCGAGCGGCGTCGGACAGCAGGAACAACACCGCATTGGCGATGTCCTGCGGATCGGCAAGCTCGGGCAGCGCCGCTTCGGCCACGGCCCGTGAGAGAATTTCTTCCGGCAAGGCCCGCGCCATGTCGGTCATGACCATGCCGGGGGCGACCGCGTTGACGGTGACGCCTTTCTTGCCGAATTCCCGCGCCGCAGTCTTGGTCAGTCCGATCAGGCCGGCCTTGGCCGCCGCGTAGTTGGCCTGGCCGAACTTGCCGCGCAGACCGTTGATCGACGTGATGTTGACGATGCGGCCGAATCCCTGCCCTACCATCAATGGCGCAACTGCGCGGATCATATTGAAGGCGCCGGTGAGATTGACGTTGAGCACCGCCGCCCAATCGGCATCGCTCATCTTAGCGATCGAGCGATCGCGGGTGATGCCGGCGTTGTTGACCAGCAAGGTCGGCGGCTCGGGAAACTCCGCGATGGCCGCTTTCACCGCGTTGGTGTCGGCGATATCGATGCGCACGAACCGATGCGGGAAGCTTTCGACGCGCTCCGGCTCGCCGACATCGAAGGCGTAGACTTGCGCGCCGGCCTCGCCGAGCGCGTCGGCGATGGCCCGCCCGATGCCCCGGCTGCCGCCGGTGACGATGGCCCGGTGATCGCGAAAGTCGAAGCGCGGCTGACCGGCCAGTTTCGATTTGACGAGCATCGACGAGGCCATCAAACGAGCGGCTGGTCGAAGCAGAGCTGCTGCGAGGGCAGGAACCCATTGCGATCGAGATAGCCGAGCAAATCGTGGTCCTGCCAATCGACTTCGGTGCGCACCTTCTCGACGCGCAACGTGCCGAGATTGGCCAATAATTGCGATACCAAGGCGCGGCCGACGCCCCTGTTCTGATAATCCGGATCGACGCCGATCGTATCGATGACCGCAGTGGTTTCGACCCGGCCAAATTCGCCGAGGTCGACGCGGGCCATGATGAAGCCGACCGGCACCGTATCGATCTCGGCGACGAGCGAGACGCGCACATCCGACTCGGTCAGTGCGTCAGCCAGCTTGCGTTGAAAATATCCGGCGCGGTCGCGGCCGGTAATTCGGCGATCGATCGCCACCAGCGCGCGCAAGTCACGTTCGGCCATCGAACGCACCGGTATCCGGTCGCGCGCGAGCGGGCCGTAATCCGCGGCGGGTTGTCCGCTGTAGTTGATTTCGGCGGCTTCCCCCACGTGTTGCGGAATCGTGATGCCGGTCCTTTCGACTCATGCGCTCGCTCCTTGTCCTGTCGTCACTCGTCATCGGGAGCCTCCGCCAGCGGAGTCAGAACGGAACGCTCCAGCACCAGGCGCGGCGCCAGCCGAAAGCCGGAAGAATCGAAGAACCGCAGCAAGGCGTGGTTGGTCCAATCGGCTTGCGATTGCAGCGATCGCACTCCCTTATCACGCATGAGCTTGGTGAGGCCCTCCATCAATGCACGGCCAACGCCGTGCTCCCGGCTATCATGCTCAACGCCGACCGCGTCGAGCGTGGCAATGGCCTGCTCGCGGCCGAATTCACCGCGCTGGATACGGGCGAAGGCAAACCCGACCAGCGAGCCTTTGCGGACCACGCCGACATGCACGAAATCATCCGGGTGCTGCTTGGCATGAGCGAGCCGTTTCTCGAAAAAACGGCGGCGCGGCTCACCCACGTGCGCCGAATCGATGGCGATCACGCGCTCAAGATCGGCAGAGCGTAACGCGCGGACGCTATTGTCCGTAGCTGCGGCGGCATTGTTCATGGCAAGAGCCTCACATGTGCTCGACGTATTTCTCGTAAAGCTGCATTTCCTTTTCGGGATCCATCAAGTCGTCCAGCATCGGCAGCAGCGCCATGTCTTCTTTTCGCGCGTGCGGCACCAGGCAATCGTTCAGTTGCTGTCCGAGCCGACGGAATTCGGCCCAGCGCGCCGCATCGAAGCCATGCGCGCGGACATCGCCGATCAGCTTGACCAACGCGGCGCCGATCGGGCGGATAATGCCGTGCTCGTAGGTCAGATGCGCGCCGATCCCCTGATTGCCTGCTTCGCCGAGGTAGGAGAACAGCTCGGCCTCTTCGAAAGCGAAATGGCGCTCGACCTCGCCTGGCAGTTCGGCGGCGAGATCGTTCAAGAGCTTCGCCACCATCGGATCTTTCGCGTCCGGCAGCATTATTTCGGTCGCGCGCGACGGTCTGCGCCAACCGCTCCATCAGGGCGATCACGGCAGCGTGCTCCTCATGCAGCTTCTGGCAGACGCGGTTTTGGAAGTTCATGGCTCAGCCGTGCAGCTGCTCATATTTGGCGAGCAGGTCCTCTTTCAATTCGTTCCAGTCCGGGTTGGGCTCGATGCAATTGGCCGGGCAGACCAGCTTGCACTGCGGCTCATCCTCGGCGCCAACGCACTCGGTGCATTTCAGCGGATCGATGACGTACATCGGATTGCCGGCGGTGATGGCCTTGTTCGGGCACACCGGCTCGCAAGCATCGCAGGCCGTGCAGGCATCGTTAATCATCAGGGCCATGGCATCGTCTCCTTACGTTCTCATGCCGCCTTGGGCGCCCGGTTGCTGGCGGCAAGCTTTTCAAACCGGAACGCGCCCCACAAGGCAGCGCCGATTGCGCCTGCATACATCGAATCCGGATGGCTGCGAACCGCGATCTTCATGTCCTTGATGTGGGAAATATCCTCTTCGAGCGCGGCGACCAGTCCTTTGTCGAGGGCGAGCCCGCCAGTCACCATGACCGCGCCATTGACCACGCCGATCGATTTCAGCAGCTTGGAGAGCCGCGCCGCCATCGAAAGGTGGATGCCCTTCAGAATATTCGACGTCGAGATGCCGCGCGACACCATGTTGATCACGTCGGTCTCCGCCAGCACGGCGCAAATGCTGCTCACGACTTCGGGATTATCGCCTTGGCTCGACAGCGTTCCGATCTCTTCCTGCGCGATGCCGAGATAGCGGGCGATGTTTTCGAGGAATTGCCCCGAGCCCGAGGCGCACTGGCTCGTCATCTTGTAGCTCAGCACCTTGCCGCGCCCATCGATCTGGATCGCGCGGCCGTGCAGCGCGCCGATGTCGAGCGCCGCTCGCGATTCCGGGTCGAGGTAGATGGCGCCGCGCGCATGCGTCGTCATCGAGTAGAAATGGCCGGTATGAAACGGCACGCTTTCAGCTTCGCCCGTGGTCGCGACATAATTGACGTCTTCCGGGCGCAGATTTGCGTCTTCGAGCACGGCGTCATAGGCGACGCGGGCCAGTTCCATGGGATCGCGTTGCCGGATGCGCATCACGTAGCGCGACAGCCAGGTTTCTTCCCCGTTCTCGACCTTGAACAGCGCCGCCTTGATGGTGCTGGTGCCGATGTCAATTCCTGCCGCGATGGTCATGCTTCGCTCCCGTCCGCCAGACCCGAATGTGCCCGGCGCGCAAACTCCGCGGCGCCGAGGGCGCCGGTGTAAATCGAGTCCGGGTTGATGTTGATAATGACGTCTCCGTAGTTCTCCTTGATCACCTTCCTCAGCTCGCGCACCGCGGCCTCGTTCTTGGCGACGCCGCCGGTGAAGGTGAATTCATTAGTGACTCCGCCCGAGCGCGAGATGATGGAGATTGCGCGCAAGATGATGGCGCGATGCAATCCGGCCAGGATGTCTTCACGCTTTTCGCCGAGTGAGAGGCGGTCACGCAGCTCGGCGCCGGCGAACACGGTACAGGTCGAGTTGATGCGCGCCGGCTTGTCCGACTTCATGGCCATGGGGCCCAATTCGTGCAGGCCCATGTTCATCTCGTCGGCGATGTAGCCGAGATAGCGCCCGCAGCCCGCCGCGCAGCGGTCGTTCATCTGGAAGTTGGCGACGATGCCGTTCTCGTCGATCTGAATGCCCTTGGTGTCCTGACCGCCGATGTCGAGCACGGTGCGCGTCTGCGGATACATCAGGTGGGCGCCGAGGCCGTGGCAGAGGATCTCCGAACGGATATGCTCCTTGGAGAACGGCAGCGTCACCCGGCCGTAGCCGGTGCCGACCAGATAGGTTTCCTCCAATACGATGGCGAGCGCGTCCTCGATCATCTTCTGGATGTCGGCCGCTGCCGATTTGACCGACGGCTCCGACGCCAGCACGCGCCCAAGCGCGCGGCGGAATTTATCGCTCAGCTCGCCAGCCGGCGGCCGGTTCTCCACCTCGATGATCGATTTGTCGTAGACATTGAGCAGCAGGTCATAGGGAAGGTTCGCGTCGCGCGCGACCTCCTCGGCATGGGTGTGGTAGCGCGACCCCGCGATATCGCGGAAGAAATCCGATTTGCGCTTGGCGCCGGGGGCGTAAAGTTCGGGCGCCTCCGCGCGCAAGCGCTTGAATACCTCGCCAAGCGAATCCTTCACACCGGACGCGACCTTGGCGAACCGCTCGCCTTGGATCTGGCTGGCGCAGGTCTGCTCGAGGTCATTGAGTTGTTCGAGAAACTGTTCGAGACGAAAGGCCCGTTCGAGCGACCCGAGGAAAGTGTCGAGATCGATCTGCGCGTGGGCGTCGGTCAGTGCCCGGCGGAACAGCGTGAACTGCCCGTCGACGTTTGCCTCCTGACCGGCCACGCGCGCAGCCGTCGCGTAATTCGAGCGCGAGTTGGTGATGCCGCGGCCGATCACTTGGCGGTCCTCGTCAAGGAGGACAGCCTTGGTCGTCGTCGAACCTAGGTCGATGCCGACGAAAGTCTTCATGCATTCCTCCTCAAGCCGCCGCGTCCACGCCGGCGCGTTTCTGATCGACCATCTGGAAATAGCTTTCCAGACGGTTCTTGATGTTGGCCGCCGAGAAATAACGCGGATCGACCAAGTCGGATTCCACGAACGCCGCCGGCTTGCCGGTGCGCTTTTCGACCTCGCGCATCATGAGCAATTGCCCGGCCGAGAAGCTGTTGCAGCTCTTGATCGAGTTGATCAGCAATCCGTCGGCTTCGTATTCGTTGATGTAGTTGACCAGCATGTCGATGCGCATCGGCAGGCTGCGATTGGTGTAGACGCCAAGGCAATACTCGGCCAGCGTCTCCAGCGGCTTGCTCGGATCGTGGCGGAAGCCGAAATCGTAGACGCCGCCGACCTTGGTGTAGCTGGAGGCGACGACCACCGCGCCTTCGTCGTAGAACATCTTCCAGAACTGGCGGAAGCTGGTGTAGTTCGGCGGTCCCTCGACGACCAGGCGGTACTTCTCCTTGCCCATGTCGCCGTCGGGCGTGACCGGACCGAGGCCGGCGGCCTGGCGAGCCTCGACCTCCTCGCGCAGGAACTTGTAGTAATCGACCGCGTCCTGGGTGCCGCGGAAGGCGCCGAAGATCGGCCCGATGTAATAGATGCCGCCGAAATAGGCGTCGATCGGCGAGGGCTTCGACTTGGCGCTTTGCAGCACGCGCACCAGATCGTCCTCGGCCTTGGTCGAATTCTTCAGGTGTTCGCGCAGCCGGTCGATGTCGAACTTCACGCCGGAGACGCGCTCGAGCGTGGGGATGACCTCTTCCTTGAGCTGCTTGACCATGTAGTCGATCATGTTCTTGGTGATCTTGCCGTCGCCCATGTAGGGCGTGTGCAACATGATCGTCTCGCACTTGTACTGCTCGCGCAGCAGTTCGAACCACTTCATGAAGGTAAAGCAGCCGGTGTAGGAGAGCAGCAGCACATCGGGATTGGGAAACTTCTTACCATTGGGCGCGAGATTGCCCTTGGCCATCATGCCGATGTCCGACTTCACATAGGTGCAGACGTCCTCGGAATGGCCGATCTTCTCGGCTTCGAGCACGAAGCTGCCGCTGGTGCGGCGCAGCCCGTTCTGGATGGCATTGACCTCCGGCAGATTGTTGAGGAGGTCGAAGCACATGATCAATTCATTGAGATTGCCCGGCACGAAGGTGGCCGCCACCTTGTCGCCGGTCTCCGGCACGCTTGTCAGCTTGTCATAATGCGCGGCCATCATCTCCTTCTGCTTCACCATGGAAGCATCCTTGACGGCCTCCTTCACCGGCGCGCGGGAAGTGACAATCTTTGTCTGCGTCGTCATGCTGCGCTCCACAGTTTGATTGAATCGGCGAACGTGCCGGCTTGCTCTCTGATCGGCTGCATCTGGCCGGAGTTTTCGGCGTATTTGAACGCAATGTAGGGAATGCCGGCATCCTTGAGCACGTGCTGCAGCATCGGCCGCTCGAGCAGCGCCGGATCGCAGAAGCTCGGCGCGGCGAAGATCACGCCTTCCGCCCCGGTGCGTTTGACGGCGCGGACCAGATGCTGGCCCTTTTCCTTTTGACTGGGTTCGTACTTGGCCGCCGTCGATTCGGAATGGTGCAGGAAGGCGGACGAGAGATTGATCAGCGGATCGCCCTCGATCTCGACGTCGCCGGTGAGCCAGCGGGTGACCAGCAGCAGATCGTCGTCCACCACGTAGCAGCCGGACAATTCGAGCGACTTGATCAAATTGAGCGGCGGCTGCTCGCAGAACATGCCGGTCAGCACGATGCGGCAATTGTCGCGCATCGGCCGCTCCTCGGCGCGCGCCGCGGCCAGATAATCCCGCAACATGACGCTATGCTCCTCGACCGGGAGCACGAGGCCCGCGCGCACCATCAGATAGACTTCCGCCGCGGGCGCCTGCCAAGGCCGCTGCGCCCGGAATTCGTAGAGTTCGCGCACCAAGCGGCGGTTTTCGTTGTAAACCGCGATCGAGTGCCGAAGCTCCTCGTCGGTGATCGGCTTGCCGCGCATCTCACCGAGATCGTGGCGCAGCTCGGCCAGTTCGTTGACGTAGAAATTACCGCCAATATCGTCGCGATAGTTCTGCGGCACGTCGAAATAATGCGAATAGACATGCGGGAACATCATCTTCCACATGCCGGACAGATTGCGGATCACGTCGCAAATCGACGGAAACAGCATGCCGTCGACGAAATCGATGCGGCCGGACACGCCGAGCTCGATGGTCGAGCGCGGAATGCGGCAGATATAGCTCTGGTAATAGGCGTCGCCGTGGATAACCTCGAGCTGGTCGCCGCCGCCCACGATGCCGAGCGGCAGCATGCCGGCGGCGTGAATGATTTCGCGCGGCACGTAGATCGGCATGTAGCCGATCACCTTGCGTCCGGGTTTCGCGGCTTTCCATTCGCGCGCGGACGTGAAGGACAAATCCTCGAACAGCGCGTTTGCGCGTGCGATGATGTCGGCCGTAGCCGGAGCGTTCAACGATGTTGCCATTGGGGCGACCTCTTCGCGATAAAAGCTTCGAGACCGGCCACCGCGTCGTGGGTGGCCATGAGTTCGTCGAGATAAAGCCGCTCGACGGCGCGGATCTTGTCGTTGACGCGGGCGACGTAGTCGAGCCGCGCTGCCTTGACGGCATGGCGCAATGAACTCGCGCTCTTCGGCCGCAGATGTTCCTCGAAATAGGCGAGCGCGGTCAGTTCCGGATCGGCGACCGCCTCATGAGCGATGCCCATGGCCGCCGCTTGCGCGCCGGTGATGCTGCGGCCGGACAATAGCAGATCGAGTGAGCGCTGTGGACCGATCAATTCCGGCAACAAACAGGAGGCGGCCGGCGCGAACACGCCGAGCTTCATTTCCGGCTGGCCGAGATTGGCATCGGGCGCAACGAACATGAGATGACCGGCCAGCGCGAGTTCCAGCCCGCCGCCGAGGCATTGGCCGCGCACCGCCACCAGCAGCGGCACCGGCGATTCCACCATGCGCAGAATCAGGCGATGCAGCCCCGCCAGCATGGCGGCGCATTGAGCCGGAAGATGTTCCTCGACGCTGGCGCCGAAACTGAAATGCGGTCCCTCGGCATCGAGCAGCACGGCGCCCAGATTGCCATTGCCGAGATGTTCGGCCAGCGCCTGGTCGAGCGCGGCGATCATGGCCCCATCGACGAGGTTCGCCTTCGGACGGTTCAGCCGCAGCCGCAGCAACCGGCCATCCGCCTCATGCCAGATTTTGAGCGGCTGGTTCACAATTATGACCTCGCCCGCGGCATGATGCTTTCGGTGAGTTCGTCGCTCCAGGGCGTGTTGGCGGCGAGCGCGCGGCGCAGCGCCACGAAATCGATTTCCCGCCCGGTCTCGCGCGTGCCTTCGTTGAAGGCGCGGAAACCGGCGCGCGCTTCCGTCATCATGTTGAGGGCGAGCCAGTCGCGCGAATTTTCCTTGTTGGCGTTCCAGGCGATGAGCTTCGGCTTGCGCAGCTCCTCGACCGTCTTGGTCGTGCATTCGGGGAAGGTGTAGAGCAGCTTGGTGCACAGCGCCTCGACCTTCTCGTCGAGCAGGCTCAAGTCGACGGTGCCGCGCTTGAGCAGCGCCTGCGCTTCGGCGGCGGCAGCGCCGGTCTTGGGTTCGCCGTGGACAATGCGGCCGTACTCGTCGAGGAAGCGGTCGGTAACGACCATCGGGTTGGCGACAAATTTGCCGTCGACTTTCAGCGCCGGAACGACGTCGCAGATGACGCCGAGACGATAGGCCTTGTGCGCCGAGAACGGTTCGCACAGCAGTCCTGAGACCATCGCCTGTTCGCAGCCGATCATGTAGGGGAGAAAATCAGTCGCCCCGCCGATCGGCGCCGAGCCGTGCTTGGGGCCGGCCTGACCGAAGCGGGCAAGGTCCTGCGCAATCGAGAAGTCGCAGGCCATGCCGATTTCCTGGCCGCCGCCGATGCGCATGCCGTTGACGCGACAAATCACCGGCTTGTCGCAGCCGAGAATGGCCGAGACCATGTCGTTGAACAGCCGCATATAGCCGCGGTATTCCTGCGGATTGCCGGCGTAATATTCGGCGTATTCCTTGGTGTTGCCGCCGGTGCAGAACGCCTTGTCGCCGGCGCCTGTGAAGACCACGGCGACGACGTCGCGTGCGGCGCTCGCCGCGCGAAAGGCCAGAATGGTCGCCTTCACCATATCGGTCGTGTAGGAGTTGAATTGGCTGGGGTTGTCGAGCGTGATCCAGGCGTTGAACAGCCCGGCCACCGGCTTGCCGTCGGTTCCCTTCACCGGACGCTTCTCGTAGTGCACGCCTTTCGAGATTGCCTCGCGCGCCTCATCGGCGACGAGATTGTGATCCTTGGGCTTCGGAATTATGCACGGCGACAACGCGGGCAGCTTCAGCGGTCATTGCGACGCTCCTAACGGTGTGGGAACGAGAACGGCACGCCGCTTGATCGCACCGGCATGGACCGCCTCGAACACCTGATTGATCTCGCTGAGGGGATGTTTTTCGACGAACGGCGTGACCTTGACGCGGCCGTTCATCACCAGTTCCAAAGCCGCCGGATAGAGATCGGGCGGACATCCCCAGTTTCCGATCGCCCGCGCGTGATAGGCCATCAAGTTCGACAGCCGCACCTCGACCTTATCCATGGTGAAACCGACGACGGCGAGCGTGGCGCCATGATTGAGCAGGCTGAAGGCTGTCTCCTGGCCGGCGCGGGTGCCGGAACATTCGAAGATGATCCATTCGGTCTGGCGCAGACCATGTTCCTTGGCGAATTTCTGGATCGCCGCTTTGAGGTCGCGCGCCGACATTTGTTTGGAATTCAGCGTGAGCGCGGCGCCCTGCCCGGTAATGGCGGCAAGTTTGTCCTGATTGACGTCGATCGCGACAACGATGCCGCCCATGGCGGCCGCGATCTGGGCGGCATAGCCGCCAACGCCGCCAACCCCGTTGACGATGACCAGATCGCCTTTCGTGACACCGGCCTGCACGACCGCCTGGTAGGGCGTGGTCACGGCATCGGCGATCACCGAAAGATCGGCCAGGTCGATCCCGACGCCAGCCAAGCGATGCTCATCGACAACACACAGCCCGCGCGCCGGCACGACGATGTGCGTGGCAAAGCCCCCTTGAATATCGTTGCCCGGCATCTTCTGGTTCGGGCAGATCGTCGCTTTGCCGCGCTGGCAGGCGTCGCAGCGGCCGCAGGGGATCACCGCAGGAATAATAACCGCGCGGTCGGTGTACCAAAGCGCATCCGTGCCGGTGTCGACGACATGCCCGCTGATCTCATGGCCGAGCGCCAGCGGCAGCTCATGCTTGGTGCGAACGCCATCGTAATAATAGCCCAGATCCGTGTGGCAAACCCCGCAGCCGGCGATTTCGACCAGGACTTCATCGGGTGCCAGGGTGCCGATTTCGAATTCCATCGGGACAAAAGGCTTGCCGGCGCCCGTCATCATCCAACGAATCGGCTTGGCGCTCATCGATTTGCCCTCCAGAATAGCCGCCGAGCCCGTTGCCGGTCCCGCCCGCGGCTTCAGCTTTCATTCTTCGTTCGGCGACCGGTGGACTTCCTTGATCAAGGTCAAGGAAAAGCAAAAAAACGCATTCTAGTACTTAAATACATATTGGAGCCGGATGCCCGTAAAATGGGCTCTAATGAAGGGATAATGGCCATGGCAGCCTCGCCGAGTATCTCGATTGCGATCATTGGCAGCGGCGGCGCCGGCGCGTTGACCACAGGCGACAGCCTGCTGGAGGCGGCTTGCGCCGCCGGCTGGCATGGCCTGTTTACCCGCACCATGGGGCCGCAGATCCGCGGCGGCGAGGCGGCGGCCCTGCTCCGCCTGGCCGGTCACCCCATCGAATCCCTGCCCGACCGGTACGACCTGCTGGTCGGCATCGACTGGCTCAACGCCCACCGTTTCGGCGCCGAAATCAAGGCCGGACCGCAAACCCTGGTGATCAGCGATCCGCGCGGCGGCGATTTGCCGCCGATGGTCACCGAATCCGGCGCCCGCGTCGTCGAAATCCCGATGAAGGAGATGGCCAAGGCCATCCCCGACGGGCGCCCCAATATGATCGCGCTCGGCATCGCCAGCCGGCTGCTGGGCTTTAGCGTCGAGCAGGCGTTCGCGCCGATCATGAAACGTCTTGTCGACAAGGGGCCGGCCGCCATCGACGCGAGCCTCGCCGGTATCAAGGTCGGATTCGGCGCGGCCGCCGGCATCGATTTCGGCCTGCAACTTGCCAAACCGAAACCGAGCAGCGGCCCGCCGGTGGTTGCTGTCGGGCAACGAGGCGACGGCGCTCGGCGCCATCCGCGGCGGGATTCGCTTTGCCGCCGCCTATCCGATCACCCCGGCGACGGAAATCCTCGAATGGCTGGCGCCGAATCTGACCAAAGTCGGCGGCACGCTGCTGCAAGCCGAAGACGAGCTCGCCGCCATCAACATGATCATCGGCTCATCCTATGGCGGCACGCCGGCGCTGACGGCAACCTCCGGCCCCGGGCTTTCGCTGATGATCGAAGCGCTCGGCCTCGCCACCTCCGCGGAAATCCCGGTCGTGGTCGTGGACGTCATGCGCGGCGGTCCTTCGACCGGCATTCCGACCAAATCCGAACAAGCCGACCTGAATATCGCCGTCTACGGCATGCACGGCGACGCGCCGCATCTGGTGCTGGCGCCGCAATCGGTCGGCGACTGCGTGTTCACGACGCAATGGGCGACCTATCTCGCGGAAACGCTGCAAGCCCCGGCGATCGTTCTGTCCGACCAGTTCATGGGCCAGTCACGCGCCGCCATCGAACGGCCCGCCGACGTCGCCTTCATCGGCGCCCGCAGCATCGCCAGCGAAATTACCGGCACTTACAAGCGCCACGCCATGGCGGCCAACGGCGTGTCGCCGATGGCCATTCCGGGAACGCGCGGCGGTCAATACACGGCCGACGGCCTCACCCATTCCGAGCGCGGCGACCCCGACCAGCGGAGCCGCCGACCATCTGGCCCAGCTCGACAAGCGGCGTGACAAGCTCGACCGCTTCAACTTCGGCGACCATTGGGCGAGCGTCGAAGGCACCGGCGATCTCGCCGTCATAACCTGGGGTTCGCTCACCGGCGCCGCGCGCGAAGCGGTCGGACTTGCCGCTGCCGAAGGCATCGAAGCCCGCATGGTCGCACCGCGCTTGCTGACGCCGATCCAGCCGCAACGGCTCGCCGCCGCCCTTGCCGGCGTCAAACGCATTCTGGTGGTCGAGCAGACCCATGGCGGCCAGTTCAGCAAATTCCTGCGCGCCCACTACGACTTGCCGGCGCCGGTTCGCGTGTTCAACCGGCCGGGACCGTTGCCGATCACCGCCGGCGAAATCCATCGTGCGATCGCGGATTGGAGATAACCATGTCGAGCGTCGCCTACAAACAAGCGGACTACAAATCCGACGTGAAGCCGATCTGGTGTCCCGGCTGCGGCGACTATCACGTGCTCATGTCGTTTGGCCGTGCCTTCGCGCAGTTGGGCCTGCCGCCCGAGCAGATCGCGGTGATCTCCGGCATCGGCTGCTCCTCGCGCATTCCCGCCTACACCAATTGCTACGGCTTTCACGGCGTGCATGGCCGTTCGCTGGCGCTCGCCGCCGGGCTAAAGGTGACGCGGCCCGACTTGACCGTCGTGGTCGCCAGCGGCGACGGCGACGGCTACTCGATCGGCGGCAATCATTTCCTGCACGCCTGCCGCCGCAACGTCGACATGACCTATGTCGTCATGGACAACCACATCTACGGCATGACCAAGGGCCAGCCCTCGCCCACCACCGAGCCGGAATTCGACACCGCGCTGTCGCCGGGCGGAACCCGGGTGCGGCCGTTCCATCCGCTGGTGGTCGCGCTCGCCTCGGGGGCGAACTTCATCGCGCGCTGCTTCTCCGGCGACCCCAATCATACCGCCGACGTCTTGGTAGAAGCGATCAAACATCCGGGCTTCTCCTTCGTCGAAATCCTCAGCCCCTGCGTGACCTTCCGCCCCGACGAAAAGGCGTGGAAGGATCAGGTGCACGCGGCGCCGGTCACCGAAACTTCGGACCAGGGCAAGGCGGCGCGCCGCCTGATGACCGACGACGGCTTCAACATCGGCATTCTGTACCGCGGCACGCGCACGCCCTATCAGCCCGCGGCCGGCGCAACCAATATCGACTTGTCCGTGCTGGAGAAGGACTTCGAGCTATGAGCAAATCGCCAGGCGCCCCGAAGGTTGGCAATCTCAACGATCTCTTGGCGGTCGCCTATCAGATCGAGATCGACGCGGTCGACCGCTACAAGCTCTTGGCCGACCAGATGGAAACCCACAACAACCCGGACCTGGTCAAGATCTTCCGCGATCTCGCTCGCGCCGAGGGCATTCATGGCGAGGAAATCCGCCGTATGGCCGGCGATTTCGACGTCGCCGCGCGCGCCCGCGAAATCGCGAAATTCGAGAAAAGCGAGAGCCCGGAAGAGGCCGATCTCGGTTCCGCCCATTACATGATGACGCCGTGGCACGCGCTGCAGCTCTCGCTCGCCGGCGAAAAGCGGGCGCTCGCCTATTTCACCTCGATCGTGGAAACGACCAAGGATCCGAAGGTCAAGACGCTGGCGGCGGAACTGGTCGAAGAAGAAGCCGAGCACGTCCAACTCGTGCATCGGCTGCTGCAGCGCTATCCGAAGCCGAGCGAGAACTGGGCCGACGATCTCGATCCGCCGGTTTCGCAGGAATAAAAAATTACTTCTCCGTCATTCCGGGACGGTCCGAAGGACCGGACCCGGAATCCAGAGCCACGCGCAGTGCCTCCGTCTCTGGATTCCGGGTTCGCTCGCTATCGCTCGCGCCCCGGAATGACGGGGAAAAGCCAACGCTCCGCCGCCCGTATTGTTTGTGCGGCCCCGGGCAGGCCGGCTTCCCTTTTTCCGTTTCCCCCAGGGGGCCTGGGGGAGTCCCCCCAAAAATGAGGGGAATGGAGCGCCGGGAGGGCGCCAGAGGGCTGGCGAAGCCCCCTTTGGCGGGTTTGGCGCAACCCGCCGCGCGCCTTGGCGAGGCGCGCGCCCGCTTTGGCGAAGCGGGCTGCGCCCCCCGGGCGCTCCATCCGTCAAGCTCGCGCGTGTCTCGCGCCAGCTTGACCGCGACGGCGCCATTGTCGGGCGCCGCTCCCGCCCCGCGTCCGCAGACGCTGATCAGACACCCCTCGGTCGCGAGGGCGGGATAGCCTGACTATAATCCTACTAGGAATAATGTCAAGAGGCGGCCCGGTCGTACGCGGTCCGCTTTTTGTCCCAACTGAGATATTGGCTGTGCACCGCGGCAATGGCTTTAATGCCGGTTTCAGCCCCTATCGAAATACTCGTTTGAGTCGCTAAGATGCCGTCTCCATAGCTTGTGGTCGGACATGCGACGGCGCGAGTTCATCACGCTTCTTGGCGGTGCGGCTGCAACGTGGCCGCTGGCGGCGCGCGCGCAGCAGCCGCCGCTGCCGGTGGTTGCATTTATCCGAGACGGGTCGGCCGATGCCGCCACGCGCTTTGTGGCTGCGTTCCGCAAAGGTCTCAACGAAACGGGCTACGTCGAGGGCCAGAACGTGACGGTCGAGTATCACTGGCTGGAGGGCCAGTACGATCGCGTGCCGGCACTGATGGCCGATCTGGTTCGCCGACACGTGGCCGTGATTGCAACGATCGGCACCTTGCAGGTTGCGCGCGCGGCCAAAGCTGCAACAGCGACGATCCCGATCGTCTTCGGCGAAGGCGAAGATCCCGTCCGGCTTGGTCTTGTCGCCAGCCTCGCCCGGCCGGGCGGCAACGCGACTGGCACCAATTTTTTCGGAACAGAGGTGGTGGCCAAGCGGTTGCGGCTTTTGCACGATCTGGTGCCCAAGGCCGTTCGTGTTGCCGTGCTGCTCAATCCGCCCAATGCTGCGGTCACCGCAATCCACGTTACGGGAGGTGCAGGAAGCCGCGCCCACCATCGGGCTGCAAATCCGGATCCTCAATGCCGGTACGATCGGCGAGATCGACGCGGCCTTTGCCACCCTCGCGCGCGAGCGCCCCGATGCCCTCTTCGTCGCTGGCGACGCATTCTTCGTCAGCCGCCGCGCACAACTTGTCACCCTGACGGCGCGCGACAGGATACCGGCGACTTTTTCGCTGCGTGAGTATGTTGAAGCCGGCGGGCTGATGAGTTACGGCACCAACCTCGCGGACGCATTTCGTCAAGTCGGCGCCTATACCGGCCAAATCCTCAAGGGCGCTAAGCCCGCCGACCTGCCGGTGGTGCAGTCGACCAAGTTCGATTTTGCCATCAACCTGCAAACGGCGCGGGCGCTCGGAATCGAAGTGCCATCGGGGCTGCTCTCCATCGCCGACGAGGTGATCGAATGAGACGGCGCGAGTTCATCGCGCTTCTCGGCGGCGCGGCCGCATGGCCGCTGAGGGCGCACGCACAGCAGGGCGAGCGGATGCGGCGTATCGGCGTGCTGAACCCCGCAGCGGCGGACGATGCGGTGTTTCAGGCCCGTATCGGGGCCTTCCAGCAGGAGCTGGCGCTATTGGGCTGGAGCATCGGCCGCAACGTGCGCATCGACATCCGCTGGGCCACGACCAATGCCGCCGAACTTCGCAGACAGGCGGCGGAGTTGGTCGCGCTCGCGCCTGACGTCATCCTGGCCGCGGGTGATACAACCTTGCCGCCGTTGCTACAGACGACCCGCACCGTGCCGATTGTGTTCGCGGTTTCCACCGATCCGGTCGGTGCCGGCTACGTCGACAGCCTGGCGCGGCCGGGCGGTAACGCCACCGGGTTCATGGTTTTCGAATTCGGCATGGGCGGGAAATTTCTAGAGCTGCTCAAAGAGATCGCGCCGGGCGTGACGCGTGTGGCGGTCCTTCGAGATACCACCTTGGCCTCTGGCGCAGCCCAGTTCGGTGTCATTCAGGCCGCGGCGCCGTCGCTCAGGATGGAGGTGATCCCGGTCAACATGCCCAACGCCAGCGAGATCGAGCAGTCCGTCAAGGCTTTCGCGCGCGCTCCGAATAGCGGTCTGATCGTGACGGCAAGCGCTGCGACGATACGTTATCGCGATCTGATCATCTCGCTAGCGGCCCGGCACAAGTTGCCGACGGTCTATTGGGAACGCTTCTTCGTCGCTGCCGGCGGCTTGATCTCCTATGGGCCTGATCTGATCGACAACTACCGGCGTGCGGCCGGCTACGTCGACCGCATCCTCAAGGGCGCGAAGCCGGCCGACCTGCCGGTGCAGGCGCCGACCAAGTACGAGACGGTCATCAACCTGAAGACCGCCAAGGCACTTGGCCTTACATTCCCGCCGGCAGTGCTTGCCCGCGCCGACGAGGTGATCGAATAGAGATGTTGTTTGCTGCGGTGCATGAGTCCGGTTGCGGCACAAAGCGGGCAATTCGACTGCGTCCATGAATGTCGGCTTTCGGGGCATCGGCTAATCATTGCCTACGAGCGTCGAATACGCGCCCTGGGACACGACCCCCGCCCCGAAATCAACCGAATGACCGGCGTCAGTTCGCCTTGTTGCGCCGGTCGATGACCCGCACGGCTTTGCCTTGCGAGCGCGGCACCTCGCCCTCCGCCTTGACCACGACCTTGCAGGTCACGCCGATCAGCGACTTGATGTGGTGCGTGACTTCCTCGGCCTTGCGGAAGCGGTCGCCGGTAAATCCCGGCGCCAGCTCGACCTCGACCGTCATCGCATCGAGCGCAGCCTCGCGCGACAGCACGATCTGGTAGTGCGGCGCAAGCCCTGGGAAACCGACCAGCACCGCTTCCACCTGCGAGGGATAGACGTTGACGCCGCGGATGATGAGCATGTCGTCGTTGCGGCCGGTGACCCGCAAGATTCGCACATGCGTGCGGCCGCAGGCGCAGGGCTGGTTGCTCAGCCGCGTGATGTCGCGCGTGCGGTAGCGGATCATCGGCTGCGCTTCCTTGGTCAGCGTGGTGATCACCAGTTCGCCGGTCGCGCCCATCGGCAGCGGCTGCATCGTTTCCGGATCGATGGTCTCGAACAGGAAATGGTCCTCCCAGCCATGCAACCCGGACTGGAGGCCGTGGCACTCGCAGGCCACGCCCGGCCCCATGATTTCGGACAGACCGTAGACGTCGATCGCCTTCAGCCCGAGCCGGGCCTCGAGGTCGTGGCGCATGGCGTCGCTCCACGGTTCCGCCCCGAACAGACCGACGCGCAACGAGGATTTCCGCAGGTCGACATCCATTTTTTGAGCGACCTCCGCGATATTGAGCGCGTAGGACGGCGTGGCGCACAAAATGCGAGCCTTGAAATCGTTGATCAGAGTCACCTGACGCTCGGTGCCGCCGCCCGAGATGGGGACCACCGTACAGCCGAGCCGCTCGGCCCCGTAATGCGCCCCGAGGCCGCCCGTGAACAGGCCGTAGCCGTAGGCGTTGTGCACGATATCGCCGGGCATCGCGCCGGCGCAGGCGAAACAGCGCGCCATCAAATCCGACCAGGTATCGAGGTCCCGTCTGGTATAGCCGACCACGGTCGGCTTGCCGGTCGTTCCCGAGGAGGCGTGCACGCGCAACAATTGCTCGCGCGGCACGGCGAACATGCCGAACGGATAGTTGTCGCGCAGATCGGTCTTCTGCGTGAACGGAAAACGGACGATGTCGGACAGCGCCTTGAAGTCGCCGGGACCGACGCCGGCCGCGTCGAACTTCTTCCGGTAATGCGGAACATTGGCGTAGACGCGTTCGAGCGTCTGTTTCAGGCGCGCCGTCTGCAGCGCGGTCAGCGCCTCGCGCGGCATCGTTTCGGCGTCGGGATCGAACATGAAGTTTTTTTCCGACGCCTGGGTTGCCGTCTGTGTGCTCATGGCAAGTCCTCCCGCTTCGACCGATTCCTCACGATAGCGACCAGCCCGGCTTGACCGCAGGTCCGGCATGGCCCGACCCGCGCACCGGTGTGTGAACGAGCGCGAAACCCTGATTGAAGCTCGCGCGCGTGACGAGAATGAATTTAAGGACAATGCCGGCGGCCGCGCTGCAGACCCCGGCAATCGGGAACAAAATCGCGGCCGCCGGCGTCACGGCCAATCCGATGACCATCAGCGCCAAGGGCAAAGCCAGGCCGATCACAAAGAACCACGGCCGATAGCCATAGAATACCGCAAGCGCGCGGGTGGGCGCGCCCGTGCTTTCAAGCGCCGCCAGATAGGATCGCCAGATCCAGCCGCGCAGCGCCACCAAGACGATCGCGACAACGGCCACCACCTTCGCCAGCGGCTGCAGCGCGGAAAGCTGCGCGGTCGCGGCCAGGAACAGGCCGCCGCCCTCCGCCAGACCGGTGGCAATAATCAGCGGCACGACCCAGGCCATGCGCCAGGCTGGGATGCCCTTGGCCGCCTGCAAGATCATCGCCTGGCTGCCGAGGAACAAAACGGCAAAGCCTGCCGCGGCGATCAACAGCGCGGGCAGCTGGAACCACAGCGCCAGCGCGGCTAGCGGGAACCACACGGCCACGATCCAGGCTTCGCGCGTCATCCAGGAGCGCTGCGGCTGGCGCAGCACATAGAGGGCGCGCAAGGGCCGCCCGATCTTGAGCATCAAGATGGACAGGCCGAGCGCGACAATACCAAGTGCGACCCAGCCGAGTAGCGCGAGTTGGCCATGCCGCAGGCTGGCAAGCGCGGTGAATATAAAGAGGCCACTGCCGGTGCCGCCGCACATGAAATTGGATGCCGCCTTCCAGTCCCAGTGCTTTTGCAGCGACGGCTCGACGCCGCGCGTACGCGTTTGCCCGCCGGCCATCGCGGCATCGGCGGGCGGACGACTGGCCTCGGCTTCCTCACCGTTCGCCTTGCCGTAGAGGTAATGGAAACCCGGATCGGTTGCGAGTTCCGCATGCATGCGGAAGCTGCGCTGCTCGCGCAACAGCCGCGAGACATTGCTGTTCGGATCGTCGACGTCGCCGAAATGCAGCGCATCCGCGATGCAGGCATTGACGCAGGCCGGCGTCGCGCGCGGGTCGACGCCCGGCGTGAGATCGTGCTCCAGGCCAAAATCGATCCGGTCGGAGCAGAACGTGCATTTCTGCGCCACGCCGATGCGGGCCGAATCGGCGCGCTCGACCTCGTTCTGCATGGCCGCGTCATAGGCAACATGCGGCTCATGAACGAGGAAACGCGCCTGATAGGGACAAGCGACCTCGCAATAAGCGCAGCCGATGCAGATTTCGTAATCGATCGTCACGATGCCGTCGGCGCGCTGGCGCGTCGCGGTCGTCGGGCAGACATGCATGCAGGGCGGATCGGCGCAGTGCTGGCAACCGACCGGAACGAACACGCGGCTGACATTCGGATAGGCGCCGGCTTCGATATCGAGCACCTTGCGCCACTGCACCGCCGGCGACGTGGCATTGGCGTGCCGGCAGGCCGCCGTGCAGGTCTGACACCCGACGCAGCGCTCCAGATCGGCCACCATGGCCCAACGCGTCATGAAGCAGCCTCCAGCCGCGTGATCTTGACCTTGACCAGATCGGCGCTCGAGCCGGTCGCGTCGGTCAGATCGAGCAGCATCGGCATCAGCGCATTCATGCTGGGGGCGTGGAAGTCCTTGGCAAAGGGCGTCACCCAGTGATCGAACTGGCCGATCATCAAGAGCGTGTCGGGACGGATGCCCTCGCACAGCATCACCCGTCCCTTGGTTTCGTTGAGCGGCGAGCGCACCTCCACCAGGTCGCCGTCGCCGATACCGAGGCGCTCGGCCGCGTCGTGATTCATGACGACATTGCCGTGACCGGCGACGTTGTCCGCCACTTCCTTGATCAGCTGGATGCCGACATTGTTGCCCCAGGAATACTGCATGCTGCGGGCGGTGATCAGCCAGAACGGATAATCGGCGATGCGCACCGAATAATGCTTGGCCAGCGCGTTTTCCCATAGCGCGTTGAGATCGTGCCAGCGCGGCAGCGGCTCGTATTCGGCGAGCTGTTTGTCCCACCAATGGATATCCTGCTCGTGCAGGCGGCGGCCGAGCTCCTTGCCGATGCGGAACAACTGCTCCTGATATGGCTGCTCGAAGCGCAATCCCTGCTCGACCAATTTCGGATAGAGGTACCATTGCAGCCGCGGAAACGGCTTGACGCGGAAACCGTGCTCGCGGAACCAATCCAGCCCCTGCAATTCGGCGCCATCGGTGATCTCGGCGCTGGCGGCGCGGCAACTGGCGTCCCAGATCGTCTCGACGTCGTGCTTCGCCTCCGGCGCCAGCGAGAAGTCGTAGCTCTTGCCGGAAAGCCTGACGCCGGCGGCGCCGCGATTGATCGCCGAATTATAGGCCTCGAGCAGGCCGGTGCGCTGCGCGAGCTCGGTCGCGATCCAGGTGAAATCCTTGGCCTCGCCTTGCGGCGGCACCGCCGGCGCACGCAACGCGAAGCCCTGATAGTCCCAGAACTGCTCGACATATTTCGTGCCGCCGATGCGCAGGAGCTGCAGGCCCTCGAGGTCGGTGCAGTCCGGCAGCAGCACGTCGGCGACGTGGTTGGTCTCATCGCGCGTATAGGCGAAGCAGACGGTGAACGGGAACTTCGCCATCGCCGCGCCGACGGCTTTGGTGTCCCAGAACGAAATTGCCGGATTGGTGCGATAGACGATCCACACATCCGGCGGCGTCGCCACCGGCAGCTTGTCGAAGTCCTCGCTCTGCATCATCCAGGCCAAATGCGTCGGGCCGAGCGCCTGGCTCCAGGCCGAATCGGCGACCAGCGGCACCAGCGTGCGGTGCGCACTGCGCACCGACGGACGCGAGATCCACTCGCTCTTGCTGGTCGGATTCATCGGATATTGCATGAAGCCGTCGGGACCCGGCTTGACGCTCGACCAGCGATTGTCGGCCGGCCGATTAAGCCTGACCGTCGTGCCCAATGTACTGCCGGGCACTTCGAGCGCGCCGCACAGACAGCCGATCAGCGTCCGCGCCCAGCAGCATTCGTAGCCGCCCCAGCCGTTGTTGACGGTCTTGCCGAGCGAAATCGACACCGGCCGCAATGGCAGCGTCATGCCCTCGATCTCGATCGTCTCGCCCACCCGCGCGTGGTCGAGAAATTCGTTGGCCACACGGCGAATGGTTGAGGCCGGCACGTCGCAGATCGCCGTCGCCCATTCCGGCGAATAGTCCTTCACATGCGCGACGAGTCGCGCGAATGCCGTGCCGACCGTGACCGCCTTGTGCGCGACGATCTGCTCGTCGGCGTCGACTTCGATCCCGTCGACGACGAACGAGCCTTCCAATGCCGGGTCGATGCCGGTGGTATCGAACGGCACTGCGCGGCCGGTTGCGCCATCCATCACCAGCGGCTTGCGCGTCACCGCATCGCGCATGAACAAGCCGTTCGGTCCGATCAGATAGGGCGACGAGGTGCGATCTTTCAGGAAGGGAATATCCAGCCGTTCGCGCGCATTTTCGTGCAGGAACACGTGGATCATCGCGAACAGGAAAGCCGAATCGGTCTTCGGCTTGATCGGTATCCATTCCGCCGAACAGGCCCCGGTGACGGAGAGATGCGGTTCTATTTGCACGCGCTTCATGCCGCGCTTGCGGGCGTCGGCGTGCCGCTTGACGCCGCACACCCCGCCGGAGGCCTCGACATTGGCGCCGAACGAAACCAGGTACTCGCAGAGCGGCGTGTCGGGCGACACGGTGAAGCCGCGATGCCAAAGTTCGCCGTAAAGATGCTCGGAGTGATAGCACTTCACGCCCTGCCCCGAGCCGAAGCTCATGTCGACCGGACCCCATGCCGCCAGGAATGCCGGCAAAGTCCCCATATAGGCGGTCGGCGTGCCGCCGCCGCCAAAACTCGCGGCGACGCGCGGATAGCCCGTCTCATCGGTGAGGCCCGCCGCGCGCGCGGCGTTCAGTCTGTCGGCCACCAGCGTGAGCGCTTCTTCCCAGGAGATGCGCACGAAGCCGGGATCTTCGTTGCGGCCCTTTTTCGGGTTGGTCCGCTTCATCGGATAGAGAACGCGATTCGGGTTATAGGCCTTCTGCACCAGCCCGAACGCCTTCACGCAGACCTTGCCGCCGGCCGGGTGGATGCTCGCCGCGTCGAAGTTTGGCGTTATCTCCGTCGCAATATTATCCTCGACGCGCACTTTCAATAGATCGGGCCCAGCGACGCACTGGTAGCAATAGGTCGAAACGCTTCGTTCGTTGTGCGTAGGCTTGCCCGGCATATCGATCATCCCGATCTGGCGGCGGCGAGCTTGGCTGCCTTCGCCTTCAGGCGCTCGACGGTCTTGTTGACATCTACCACAAAACGGCCGTGCGTTCCGGTGCAGATTTGATCGAGGTTGTCCTTGGCCGAAACCTCGAAGGTCACTTTGCGTCCTTCCACCGCCGCCACCTTGGCGGTGATCTCGACCGACATCCCGAGCAGCGTCGGCGCCAGATGCTTGATCGCGACGTCGGTGCCGACCGAATCTTCGCCGGCATCGCCGTGATCGAGCAGCAACTGACGGCAAGTCATTTCAATATCGCGCACGAGATAGGGGGTGCCGTAAACGCGGCCTTCCTCACCCATGAAACCGATTGTCCGATCGCGATCAACTTCAACACGATTGATCCGCGACACCCCCGGACGAAGGCTCTCCTTCATCGCTTCCTCCTCACCATTCGATCGCCATCACGATACAATTAGATTGACATTCGGAATGATCCACTTGACCAAGGTCAATCCCCGAGCGTTTTTAGATACCCAAATAGGCTTCCCTGACGCGGCGATCGGCCTGGATTTCGGCCGCGGGCCCGCTCAGCGTCACGCGCCCGGTCTCCAGCACGTAGGCGCGGTCGGCGATGGCCAGCGCAGCGCGCGCATTCTGTTCCACCAAAAGGATGGTCAGGCTGTCGTCCCGCAGCGCGCGGATCACCGCGAGCAATTGGTCGACCAGATTCGGGGCGAGGCCCATCGATGGCTCGTCCAGCAACAGCAGCCGCGGCTTTGCCATCAAAGCGCGTCCGATCGCGAGCATCTGCTGCTGGCCGCCCGACAAGGCGCCCGCCGGCGTATCCAGAATCGCATCGAGCATCGGGAACAGCGCGCAGACCCGCGCCAGCGTCGCGTCCATCTCCCCGTCGCGGCGAGACCAGGCACCCAGCCGCAGATTGTCCATGACGGATAAAGGCGCGAACACCTGCCGGCCTTCCGGCACTTGCGAGATGCCGAACGCGACCCGTTCATGCGCCGGCCGTTTTTCGATTGGCTCGCCTTTGAAGCGTATGGCGCCGCCGGTTATCGGCTGCACGCCGGAAATGGCGTGCATCAGCGTGGTCTTGCCGGCCCCGTTGGCCCCGATCAAGGTGACGATCTCGCCGGGCTCGACATGCAGCGTGACGCCGTGCAGGACTTCGATGCGGCCATAGCCGCTTTTGACGTTCTCAATCGAAAGCATGCGCGGCCTCCTGCGAGCCGTGTACGCCCAAATAGGCTTCGATCACCTCCGCGTTGGAGCGCACTTGTTGCGGCGTGCCTTCGGCAAGCGTTTTGCCTCTCGCCAGCACGTGAACCCGGTCGGAGATATTCATCACCAGACGCATATCGTGCTCGACCAGCACGACCGTGATTCCTTCCTTCACGACCGAGCGGATGACGTGATCGATGTCCTGCGTTTCGACCGGATTGCAGCCGGCGGCCGGCTCATCGAGCAGCAGCACCTTCGGTTCGCTGGCCAGCGCGCGCGCGATTTCCAGGCGCTTGAGGGCGCCATAGTCGAGCGAGCCGGCCGGCCGCTCCGCCGCATCGGCGAGGCCGACGCGGGAAAGCGCCATGCGCGCCGCTGCGCGGGTCGCCTCGTTCTGGCGCGCGACCGACGGCCAATGCAGCAGATCGGCCAGAATCCCGGTGCGCTCGTGGCGGTGACGGCCGACCATTACGTTTTTCAGCACCGACATATGGGAAAAAATCTGCAGGTTCTGAAACGTCCGCGACAGTCCCCGCCGCGCGAGTTGGTCGGGCGCGAGACCGGTCACCGTTTCGCCGGCGAGCCGGATGCTGCCGTCCTGCGGCGAGTAGATGCCCGATACCAGATTGAGCAGCGTGGTTTTGCCGGAACCGTTCGGCCCGATGATCGAGAATACCTGGCCGGGAGCGATCGCGATGCTGACGCCATCGATCGCCCGCACGCCACCGAACGTAATGGACAGCCGGTCGGCCTCCAGGATCATCATTTTCGCCATCCCGCGAGCGCGACCGTAACGGACGGCACAATGCCCTGGCGCAGGAAGATCATGAAAACCATCACGATCAGTCCAAGCATTGCCTGCTCGTAGTCGTGGAAGACGGTGAGCACCTGCGGCAACACGACCAGCACGGCGGCCCCCACCAACGACCCGAAGATCGAGCCCATGCCGCCCAGCACGACCATGGCGACCAATTCGATCGAGCCGAGGAATCCCGCCACGTCCGGCGTGACGAGGCCATTGAACAGAGCCAGAAAGGACCCGGCCACCGACGCGTACATGGCGGAGATGATGAAGACGGTGAGCTTCTTGCGCGCGACGTCGATGCCGAGCACGCGGGCGGCGATTTCGCTGTCATGGATGGCCTGCAGCGCGCGGCCGGTGGGGCTTTCCATCAGATTGAGCGCGAGCAGAAATCCGCCGACAAATGTCGCGCCGGCGATCCAGTACCAGGCGTCCGATCCATGCACGCGCCAGCCGAACAGCGTGAGCGCGGGGACGTTCATGCCATCCGGACCGCCGGTCCAGCCCGCCTCGTTGTTGAGCACGATGGCGACGAGCAATCCGAAGCCGAGCGTTGCGACGGCGAGATAATGTCCCTTGAGCTTGAGAATCGGCCGGCCCACCACAAAGGCGACGACGCCCGAGAGTATGGCGCCGACGAACAGGCACAGCCAGGAAGGCGCGCCGAAATGGGCCGGACCGATGGCGACGGAATAGGCGCCGATTCCGAGAAAGCCGGCGTGACCCAGACTGACTTGACCGGCAAAGCCCATCAGCAGGTTGAGACCGACGACCGCCAGCGCGAAAATGAAAACCAACGCGCCGATCCGATAGTAGTACGCCGACGAAAAGAACACGGGCAGGATAATGACGATGGCCGCGACCAATATCGCCGGCAACAACCGCGTTTCGATGAGCGCGCGCAAGTTCACACCCGCTCGACTTTGACCCGGCCGAACAAGCCCTGCGGCATGGCAACCAAGACGACAAGGATGATCAGGAACGCGGCCGCGTCCTTGTAACTCGACGAGAGATATCCGGCGCACAAGGCCTCGATCATGCCAATCAGCAGGCCGCCGACCACGGCGCCGAGCGGGCTGCCGATGCCGCCGAGCATAGCCGCCGCGAATCCCTTCAGCGCCAGCAAGGTGCCGACGTCGTAACTGGTCAGCGTGATCGGCGTGACCAGAATGCCGGCGATTGCTCCTATGGCCGCCGAAACCGCAAACGAGAAATCGACGATACGCCGCGTGTCGACGCCGATCAGCCGCGCCGCCAAACGATTGGCGGCGGTCGCGATCACCGCCTTGCCGAGCAAAGTGCGTTCAACGAACAGCCAAAGCAAAACCACAATCACCGCGGCGCCGGCCAGCACGACCAGGCTTTGCGGCAATATGGCCGCGCCGCCGAACTGGATCGGATCGGCGCCGAACAGCGGAGGCAGACTATGGAAACGCTTGTCGAAAACGATCTGCGCCACACCGCGCAGGAACACCGAGGCGCCGATCGTGATCATGATCAGCACCACCGGGCTCGCCCCGCGCGCCGGCGCGATGGCAAAGCGGTGCAAGGCCAATCCGACGCCGGTGGTCACGACGATGGCGATCAGCGCGGCCAACGGCAGCGGAACGCCGGCCATCGCCATGAAAACGGTCGTCATCCCGCCCAGCATGACGAACTCGCCCTGGGCGAAATTGATGATGTCGGATGCGTTGTAGATCAGCGTAAAGCCAAGAGCGACCAGCGCGTAGATGGCGCCGACGGTCAACCCCGAGCAAGCAAATTGCAGCAACTCGGCCATCGCGGCGAAGGCCTCGCAGGACTTGAGTTCAATAATAGCAGGTCGGAACGGGCAAGCTCCGGTAAGCCTGCCCGTTCGTTATTTCAAGTGCCGGGGACCAGCGTCCAGTCGCCGCCTTTGATCTCCAGCATATGGAACGCCGACAGATTGAGGCCCAAATGGTCGGTCGGCGACATGTTCACGATCCCGCCGGTGCCGATATAGCCTTTGGTCTTCTCGATCTCGTCGCGGACCTTGGCTTTGTCGGCGCTCTTGGCGCGCTTCATCGCATCGACCAGAATCATGAGCCCATCATAAGCGTGACCGCCGAAGGTCGACACCGCTTGCCCGGTCTTCTGCTGGTAGGTGTGCGAATAGGCCACCACCACCGGCTTTTGCGGGTCGCTGGCCGGCAGCTTGTCCGCGATCAACAGCGCCGCGCAAGGCAGCCGCACGCCCTCGGCCGCGGGACCGGCGAGCTTGATATATTCCTTGGAGCAGACGCCGTGGCTTTCGTAGAGCGGCAGCGTGATGCCAAGCTGTTTGTAATCGCGCGTCACGATCGCCGGACCTTGGCCGAAGCCCGGATTGACCACGGCCTGCACGCCGGCCTTGTTGCGGATATTGGTGAGCTGCGGCGTCATATCGCTGTCGCGCGCTCCGTAGCTTTCCTCGGTCGCGATTTTGATGCCGGCCTTCGGCGCCACCGCAACGCACTGGTCGCGCATCGACTTGCCGAACGCATCGGTGCCCGAGATCATGGCGATCGTCGTCAGATTGCGGTGCTTGAGGTCGGCAAAGATCTTCTCGCAGGCCATCCTGTCGGTGTGCGGCGTCTTGAACACCCATTTGCGCACCGGCTCGATGATCTGAATGGCGCCCGCCAATGAAATGAAGGGAATTTTGGCGTCTTCGAACACCGGCATCATCGCCAGCGTTCCGCCAGTGGTGCTGCCGCCGACCATGGCATCGATTTTGTCTTCTTCCACCAGACGGGTGGCGAAGGTGCGCGCGCTGTTGGGATTACCAGCGTCGTCGTAGACGATCAGCTGCAGCTTTTGGCCGTTCACCCCGCCTTTCGCATTGATCTCGTCGACGTAGATTTCCAGCGTCTTCTTTTCCGGATCGCCGAGAAACGACGCCGGCCCGGTCACCGATAGGACGGCACCGATTTTGATTTGCGCGGAAGCCGGAAGCGCGGCCCCGAGCAAAGTGCATAAGCCGATCGCAGCGGTTGCCGTCAGATATTGCATTGCCCTCATAGGATTCCCCCATTTTGCACATTAATTTTATAGTCGATGCATAGCAGGCAGGCGGAAATCGGCACTTGACTAAATTCAAGGCACCCGCCACGGGCCCGAGGGCAGACTGCGGTGGCGCTAGCGCGGGAATCTGGTTGCTGGAGCAATGAGATGACGATAACGGGCAGCGCACGGCTCGCGGCCATTGTCTACGACGCCGGCTTCAAAATCGACGATTTGCTGAGCCGCATCGCCGAGCGGCTGCGCGCGGATCACATCAAAATGGCCGGGGTCTTGCAGGAAAATACCGGCGATGCCGATGGCGTCTGCGCGGCGATGACCCTCGTCGACCTAAGCTCACGGGGACGTTTCCGGATTTCCCAGGAACTGGGATCGCAGGCCGAAGGCTGCCGGCTCGATGCGCATGGCTTGGCCGAAATCGGTGCGCTGCTCGACCGCCCGCTCGGCCGCGATGTCGAGTTGCTGATGCTGAACCGGTTCGGTACGGCCGAGGCCGAGGGCGGCGGCCTGCGCTCCGCCTTCGTGCGCGCCATAGAGGCCGGCGTCCCGGTGCTCACCGCGGTGCGGCCGCCCTATATCGAGGCTTGGTCGAAATTCCACGGCGGGCTCGCGCTCGATCTCCCGACCGATCTTAACGCCGTGCTCGCATGGTGCCGGGCTTCGGTGCGCGAATTGCGCACGGCGCGGCGTAGCGAATTGTCTCCAACCGGCTAATCTTTGGACCGCAGCCATGCAAGCCAGCGAAGCTGTCGCGATCGGCATTGTGACCGTGTCCGATCGCGCCAGCGCCGGCACCTACACCGACACGAGCGGTCCGGCCATCGAGGAGTTCCTGCGCGAGGTGGTGACCACACCTTGGCGTGCGGTGCGTCGTCTGATCCCCGATGGCATCGACAGCGTGTGCGACACCTTGATCGATCTGGCCGACCGCGAGAGCTGCGCCTTGGTCTTCACGACCGGCGGCACCGGGCCGGCGCCGCGCGATCTGACTCCGGAAGGCACGGTAGCCGCCTGCACGCGGCTGATGCCGGGGTTCGGCGAACTGATGCGCATGGAGAGCTTGAAACAGGTGCCGACGGCGATTTTGTCCCGTCAGACCGCCGGCATTCGCGGATCCACGCTGATCGTCAACCTGCCCGGGCGCCCGGCCTCGATCCGGATGACCATGCAAGCGGTGTTTCCGGCGATCCCCTATTGCCTCGATTTGATCGGCGCGGCGCGCATCGATACCGATCCCGCGCGCTGCAAGGCATTCCGGCCGCCGCAATAACACGCGGGCAGCGCGCCTTGACGAAGCTCAAGGGTTCGCGCAGAGAGCCGCGGTAAAGTCCGACGATCAGAGAAAGAAGACAGATGGATACGGCTCAATTTCTCGCCGCCGGCGACTTCATCGATAGCGGCGCGCCGTCGGTGATCGCCTTCGCCAAGGCGACGGTTGCGGGGGAACCCAACCCCCGCGCCGCGGTGTTGCGACTCTATTCGACCATCCGCGACGGCATCATTTACGATCCCTATCTCAGTCTCTCCGATCCGGCGAATTATCGCGCGAGCAGCGTCCTCGCACTTGGCCGCGGCTTTTGCATCGGCAAGGCGGCGCTGCTCGCCGCGTGCGCGCGGGCGATCGGCGTACCGGCGCGTATCGGCTTTGCCGACGTGCGAAACCATATGACGTCGCGGCGGCTCTATGAACTGGTCAAAACCGACACGTTCATCTGGCATTCCTACACGGAGCTCTTCCTATCGGGACGCTGGGTGAAGGCGACGCCGGCCTTCGACCGCGCGCTGTGCGAACGTAACGGCATCAAGCCGCTGGAATTCGACGGCACCGCCGACTCGCTGTTCCAGCCGTTCGATTCGTCCGGCCGGCGGCACATGGAATACCTGACGGACCGCGGCGCATTCGCGGACGTTCCCTACGACCGGATCACGGCCGATTTCCGCGCCGCCTGGCCGGCCTTGATGAACAGCGGCGGCTTGTCCGGCGATTTCCGCTCGGAGGCGGTGGCCGAGACGCTCGAGCAGCCGCAGGCGGGCTAGCGGCGCGCTCACCGCACCAATGTTTTGCCGGTGACGGCTTCGAGGTTCTTGTAGAAGATCTTGTCGCTGGTTTCCTTATCGAGCTTGAGTTCTCCCAGAATGCGCAACGTCTCGCGCGGATACATCGCGCCGTTTTCCGGATCGAACGGGCAATCGGACGCAAACACGATCTTGTCGACCGGGAAAAACTCCAGGCCGCACTTGGTCGCCGGCGTCGCCCCGAACACCGCGGTATCGGCATAGAAGTCCTGCTTGAAATAGTCGAGCGGGCGCTTCTTCAGGCTCTTGCGCAGCGCGACATAGTCCTCGTCGGTGGTGCGCGAGCCGAGCACGTCCCAGCCCGGGCCGATGCGGCCTTCGAGCATCGGCACGATGCCGGCGAAATGGTGCGTGATGATCTTGAGGTTCGGGTGGTTGTCCATGATCTTGGAAAACACCAGGCGCGCCATCGCGGTCGCCGTTTCATACGACCAGCCGAACGTCCACCAGATCTCGTACAGCGACTTCTTCTCGTCGAGATAATCGGGCGTTTCGGCGCCGCGCGCCGGATGCAGCCAGACCGGCTTGCCGAGCTCGTTCATCTTCTTCCAGAACGGCAGGTATTGCGGCCGGTCGATCGGCTTGCCGGCGACGTTGGTGTAGATCTGCACGCCAAGCGCGCCGAGCTGCTTGATCGCGCGTTCGGCCTCCGCCACGCCGGCGTCCGGCGCATCGAGCGAAATCTGCGCGATCCAGCCCGGGAAATATTGGCGTTCCTTCGCGCATAATTCGGCAAAGCCGTCGTTGATGATGCGGACGAACTCGTCGATTTGCTGCGGACTCTTGGCGAGTTTTTCGATTGGCGGCTGCGGATAGGCGATAATCTGCGCGTAATCCTTGTGGGTGTCGATGATCTTCTTGCGCGCATCGAGATCATGCAGCGCCGGGATCGCGCGCACGCGCTTGCCCATGTCTTTGTATTGCCCGGCGACGGCGAGCATGGTGTCGAAGAACTTCTTCGGAAAGAAGTGCGTATAGGCGTCGATGCGCATGGGGCTTCCTCAACTGCGGAAATTTTATTGCATGCGTCGGCATTATTGCATGCCGGCCGCGGGGGCGATCGGCGGGCGTCACCCTACACAACAGCGCACGCAACTGGTAGGTCCCCATGGCAGGATCGTAGGGCGGCTTGTTGTCGGTCAACAAATTGGCATTCGACGTCCACACGCCGTATTCCGGGGCGGGCTGTTCGGGAAACCACCAGCCGTGCTCGACGTGGATCACCCGCGGGTCGATTCCCTTCGTCAGCTTGGCCTTTTGCCGGATGCGGCCGCGCTTGGTTTCGATCCACATCCAGGCGCCGTTGACGATGCCGAGGCGCGCCGCCGTTTCGGGATGGATTTCCGCCATCGGATCGCGGTGCGCTTTTCGCAGCTTCTCGATTTGCCGATGCTCGGAATTGAAGAAGTGCGAGATCCGGCCGCCGGTCGTGAGCACCAGCGGGTAGTGCGCGGCGATCTCGGGCGCGCTAATCGGGCTTTCCGGCGGCTCTTCGTAGGAGGGCAGCGGCGCATAGCCCATCCGCTCGAACCGCGTGGAATAGAGCTCGATCTTGCCGGTCGGCGTGCGGAAGCCGCCGTTCTCATATTTCCGGTACTTGAACGGGATCTTGATAAATCCCTTCTGCTTGAGTTCATCGAACGTAATGTCGAGACCGCCGGCGGCGAGCATTGCATCGAGCACGTCCTTGACCGGTTCGGTACAGACCGGAAGCTTCATCCGCCGCGCCAGTTCAACGAACATTTCTTCGTCCGATTTGCATTCGCCGATCTGCACCGACTTCTGCTGCGCGAGCACGACGTTGGCCGCCACCGTCGGCAGACCGACCAGTTGGTCGAGCTCGGGCCAGGACGCCGCCGGCAGCACGATGTCGGCGAGCTGCGCGGTCGGCGTCATGAACAGGTCGGCGCAGACCATGAAATCAAGCTTCATCAGCGCGTCATAGACATCGGACGTGTTGGCGTAGGTCGTGAGCGTGTTGTTGCCGAACACCAGGAAGGCTTTCACCGGATAGGGCTTGCCCTCGCGCATTGCCCGCAACAGCGTCGGGATATGGGCGGCCGGCAAATCGGCGCCCTCCCCGCCGAGCAGCTTGAAGCGCTCGGCGCCGAGCCGCTTGGCGTTCGCTTCGGGCGTGAGGTTCTCGATCAGGCTCGGGAAGCGGCCGAGCCCATGCATCCCGAACACCCAGCCGCCCGGCACGTCGATGTTGCCGGTGAGCGCCGGCAGCATCGAGACGGCGCGTATGGTCTGGATGCATTTCGGCGTGTGTTCGATGGCGCAGCCCCAATCCAGCAAGGCCGGTTTGGTCTGCGCGAACAGGCGCGCGGCGGCGCGGATCTGGTCGGCGGCGATCCAGGTGATGGGCTCGGCCCACTCCGGCGTGAATGTCTGCACGTGCGCGACGAGTTCGGCGAAACCATGCGTCCACTGCGTGACGAAGGGCTCGTCGTAGAGTTTCTCGCCGACGATCACATTCAGCATCGCCAGCGCCAGCGCGTCGTCGGCGCCGGGCCTCACCTGCAGCCAGAGGTCCGCCTTTTCGGCGAGCGCCGTGCGGCGCGGATCGACCACGATGGTCCGCGGATTGTGCGCGAGCGCCTCCATGACGTTGAAGCGCGTCTCGCCGTCCGGCCCCGACAGCACCGGGTTATGACCCCAAAAGAGAATGCAGGCCGGCGGCACCTCGCCGGTGTAATCGCTGACCGGGAAATCGCCGAAGGTCAGTATCGAGGTGTTTACCCGCGGGTGGAAGCATTGCGCGAAGCCCGGCTCGCACCAGTTGGGCGTGCCGAGCGCATGGCCGAAGCGCGACACCCAGCGGATATGGTGGCGGCCGGTGCCGGTCCCGAGCGCGATGGCCTCCGGCCCGTATTGTTCCCGAATGGCAAGTAGGCGCTGTGAAATCTCGTCGAGCGCATCGTCCCAGGAAATACGCTCCCATTCGCCCGACTGGCGCTTGCCCTTGCGCCGCATCGGATATTTTAGCCGATCCGGATGGTAGACGAGGTCGGTAGTCACCGTCCCGATCGGACACAGGCGGCCATGATTAAGCGGCGAGGCGCGGTCGCCTTCGACTTTCAGCAACGCGCCATCCCGCACGTGCAGCAATACGCCGCAGCCGCCGTGGCAACTGCGGCAGACGCTCTTGAGCACCGTGACCGCCGGATCGTTGGATATCGAACTAGATTGGTGGACGTTCATGCGAATAGCCTCGCCACGCCCGCGATGGGCAAGCCACACACAACGGTAACAAATAACGCCGGCCCGTGGTTATTCAGATTTCGCGCTTCGTGATAGCTATTTGCGTACAGGCGGTGGGCCGCCGAACGCATGTGCCACCGGGTGCAAGATTGGTCCGTTTTACGCCACTTTAGCTTGATTTCAATCAAGGAAAGCGTTGCGTTGGAAGCGGTCTAGTGTTGTCGCCGACCAGTCATCACGGGCCGGGCCGACTTGCCCGGCTGGGCTAACCGCGACAGGTGACTCAAGCAAATCTACTTACTAAGATGTTGGACTGGTCATCATCAGCGCGTGGTTGCTGCCACGAAAAACGGGCAACGCAATCAATAAATGAAACCGAGGAAGCGGAGGGAAACGAAAATGAAGTTCAAATACACGACCGGCGCGATTGCCGCACTCGCCTTCGGCGCGTTCGCCGCCGGCAACGCGTTCGCGCAAGACACCGTCAAGATCGGCCTTATCGTCTCCATGACGGGACAACAGGCTTCGACCGGAAAGCAGGTCAAGGCTGGCGTCGATCTCTACATGAAACAGCACGGCGATACGGTCGCCGGCAAGAAGATCCAGGTCATCCTGCGCGATTCCGGCAGCGTGCCCGACAATACCAAACGGCTGGCGCAGGAATTGATCGTCAACGATCATGTCAACGTGATCGCCGGCTTCGAGATCACGCCGGCCGCGCTCGTGGTCGCCCCGCTCGCCACCGAGGCGAAGGTGGTGGAAGTGGTCATGGCGGCGGGCACCTCGATCATCACCCTGAAGTCGCCTTACATCGTGCGCACCAGCTTCACCGTACCGCAATCATGCGTCATCATCGCCGACTGGGCGGCGCAGAATAAGATCAAGAAGGTCGTCACCATCGTCTCCGATTATGCGCCGGGCTTCGACGCGGAGAAATCCTTCACCGAACGCTTCAAGGCGGCCGGCGGTACGGTTGCCGAGGCAATCCGGGTGCCGCTAGCCAATCCGGACTTCTCGCCGTTCCTGCAACGCGCGGCCGATGCCAAGCCGGACGCCATCTTCATCTTCGTGCCTTCCGGTCAGGGCGGCACCTTCATGAAGCAGTTCGCCGAGCGCGGCCTCGACAAGGCGGGCATCAAATTGATCGGCCCGGGCGACGTGACCGACGACGATCTGCTTCCCGGAATGGGCGATGCGGCGATCGGAACCGTGACCGCGCATTTCTATTCGGCCGATCACCAAAGCGCGATGAACAAAGACTATGTCGCCGCCATCGAGAAGACCGACCACTTCCGCCCGGGCTTCATGTCGGTCGGCGGCTATGACGGCATGCACCTGATCTACGCGGCCCTGAAGAAGACCGGCGGCAAGGCCGACGGCGATTCGCTCATCGCGGCGATGAAGGGGATGAAATGGGAAAGCCCGCGCGGGCCGATCGAGATCGATCCGGAAACCCGCGACATCATCCAGAACATTTACATCCGCAAAGTCGAAAAGAAGAATGGCCAGCTCTACAATGTGGAGTTTGCCACCTTCAAAGCCGTCAAGGATCCAGTAAAGGCGGCAATGAAGAAATAGTCCGGACGTCTTCTAGCGCGCGGCGGCTTAAACGTCGCCGCGCGCATTTCTTATCGAAAGTCAGGTCATCGACCGCCAATAGCTAGTAAGCTATCGTGCAGGCGTGCAGTTGTGCGCGTTTTCCGGGGCGGGCCGAATTCGCGGTGGGACTATGCTGACAATTCTGTTCGATGGAATTGCCTATGGCATGCTGCTGTTCGTGCTCGCATCCGGGCTCGCGGTCACGCTCGGTTTGATGAATTTTATCAATCTCGCGCACGGCTCTTTCGCTATGGCGGGCGGCTACATCACCGTTATTCTGGTCAACCGCCTGGGCGTTCCCTTCTTCGCCTCCTTGCCGATCGCATTCCTGGCGAGCGCGGTCATCGGATTCATCTTCGAGCGCACCCTCTATGTGCATGTCTACAGGAAACCCCACCTCGACCAAGTGCTGTTCACCATCGGTCTCGTCTTCATGTCGGTGGCCGCGACCGACTACGTCATGGGCTCCAGCCAGGTGTTCGTGCAGGTGCCCAAGTTCCTGCAAGGCCAGTTCGAATTTCATGGCATCGGCATCGGCCGCTATCGGCTGCTGATCATCGTCATTTGCGGGCTGCTCACGATCGCGCTGCAATTCATCCTGGCCAACACGCGCTTTGGCAGCCGCCTGCGCGCCGCCGTCGACGATAGCCGCGTGGCGCGCGGGCTGGGCATCAACGTCAATTGGGTTTTCGCCCTCACCTTCGCCTTCGGGTCGGGTCTTGCCGGCCTCGGCGGCGCGCTCGGCGCCGAAATATTAGGGCTCGATCCGATCTTCCCGCTCAAATACATGATCTATTTTTTGATCGTGGTGACGGTCGGCGGCACCTCGAGCATCACCGGGCCGTTTCTCGCCTCGCTCCTGCTCGGCATCGGCGACGTCGCCGGCAAGTATTACATGCCCACGCTCGGCTCCTTCGTCATCTACACCATCATGATCGTCGTGCTGATCTGGCGGCCGCAGGGACTGTTCTCCCGCGCCGCGTCACGTTGAGGCGCCGGCAATGATACCGCCGCCAATTGCCATCCGCGTCGCCACCGAGTGGCTGGCCGCGCGCGCGCGCTGGCAACCGCTGGAGATCGCGTTCTGGCTTGCCGCATTTGCCGCGATCTATCTGTTGCCGGACCGCCATCTCATCCTCACTGAAATCGCATGGCTCGGCCTGTTCGCGCTTTCGCTCGACCTGATCCTCGGCTACGCCGGCATCATTTCGCTGGGGCATGCGGCCTTTTTCGGCTTGGGTGCCTACACGGCCGCGCTTCTCGCCAAATTCGAAATTATCAACGAGCCGGTGCTGGCGTTACTCGCCGCCGGCGTCGTCGCGATGGCGCTCGGTTTCGTCACCAGCTTCCTCGTGCTGCGCGGCTCCGACCTGACGCGGCTGATGGTGACGCTCGGCATTGCGCTGGTGCTGCGTGAATTGGCGAACCGGTTCGGTTGGCTGACCGGCGGTGCCGACGGGCTGCAGGGCGTCAGCATTAAGCCGGTGCTGGGAATCTTCCGTTTCGATTTGTTTGGCCATACCGGCTATGTCTATAGCCTGACCGTGCTGTTCATTTTGTTTCTGATCGCTCGCCGCCTGGTGAATTCACCGTTCGGGCTGTCGCTGATGTCGGTGAAGGGTAATCCGCTGCGTTCATCGGCGATCGGGATCTCGGTCGATGCCCGCCTGATCGCAATTTACACCGTTGCCGCCGGCTATGCCGGCATCGCCGGCGCACTGCTGGCGCAAACGACGGCTTTCGCGTCGCTCGAGGTGTTTTCGTTCGATCGCTCGGCCGATCTCCTGCTGATACTGATCATCGGCGGCGCCGGTTATCTCTATGGCGGCTTGATCGGCGCGATTATCTTCAAGTTCATGCAGGACTATCTATCCGTGTTGACCCCGCAGTACTGGCCGTTTTGGATCGGTCTCGTGCTGGTGGTGATCGTGCTGGTCGGCCGCGAACGCATCACGACGTGGACGACGCCGATCCGCCGCATGGCCTCACATTTGAATTGGCGGGCGCTGGCGCACCGTATCGCCGCCACGTCCGGCGAAAGGCACTGACGATGACCGTGGCGCTGGAAACAATCAATCTGGTGAAACGGTTCAGCGGCATCGTCGCGTCCAACAACGTTTCATTGCAGATCGCGAAGGGCGCCCGGCACGCCTTGATCGGGCCGAACGGCGCCGGCAAGACCACGTTGATCAATCTGCTCACCGGCGTGCAGCGGCCGACCAGCGGCCGCATCTTGCTCGACGGGCAAGATATCAGCGATCTTTCGACGCACGAGCGGGTTCGGCTCGGGATCGTCCGCACCTTCCAGATCAATCAGTTGTTCAACGACCTGACGCCGCTCGAGACCATCGGACTGGCGGTATCCGAACGGCGCGGCCAGGGCTTCGACTGGTGGCGCATCGTCGGCAGCCGGCCGGACCTGGTAATGGAGGTGGTTGAAATCCTGGAGCGCTTTCACCTCACCGATGTCATCGACAAGCGCACCGCGGTCCTGCCCTACGGCAAGCAACGGCTGTTGGAAATCGCCGTCGCGATCGCTTGCCGCCCGCGTGTGCTGCTGCTCGACGAGCCGGCGGCAGGCGTACCCGAGGACGAGCGGCACGAAATTCTCGCCGCCGTCGCCGCGCTTCCGAGCGACGTCACCGTGCTGCTGATCGAGCACGATATGGACATCGTGTTCTCGTTCGCCGACCGCATTTCCGTGCTCGTCAATGGCGCGCTGTTCGTCGAAGGCAGCCCCGACGAGGTCGCCCGCGATGCCCGCGTCAAGGCCGTTTATCTCGGCGAGGAGGTGGCCGATGCCTGACCTCCTCAACGTCCAAGGCCTGACCGCCGGCTACGGCGAAGCGATCGTGCTGACGGACGTCACCTTCAATCTAGCCGAAGGCCAAGCGGTGGCGCTGCTCGGCCGTAACGGCATGGGCAAGACCACGCTGGTCAATTCGATCATCGGCGTCACCCGTCATATCGACGGCAGCATCAGCCTCGACGGCCGCGATATCACGTCCTTGCGCCCCGACCAGCGCGCGCATGCCGGCATCGGCTGGGTGCCGCAGGAGCGCAATATTTTCCGCTCCCTGACGGTCGAAGAGAACATGACAGCAATTGCACGGCCAGGACCGTGGTCGCTCGCCAAGGTCTATACGATGTTTCCGCGCCTCGCCGAGCGCCGGTCCAATATGGGCAACCAACTTTCCGGCGGCGAGCAGCAAATGCTCGCAATCGGGCGCGCACTTATTCTCAATCCGCGCATCATCTTGCTCGACGAGCCGCTCGAGGGGCTGGCGCCGATCCTGATCGCGGAGCTGCTGGCCGCCTTGCGCAAGATCATCCGCGAAGAAGGCTTATCGGCGATTCTGGTCGAACAGAACGCGCAAAAGATTCTGGGTGTAACCGATCAAGCCATCATCATCGAGCGCGGCAGCATCGTCTATCAGGGCGAAAGCGCCGCGCTAAAGGCCGACCGGGCGTTGCTGGAGACCTATGTCGGCGTCACCGATGCGAGCGCCGTCAGCCGCAAGGCGCGGCGCGACGCACGCCAATAATAGCTTCTTCAGAAAAACGCCTGTATCCCGGTCTGCGCGCGGCCGAGGATGAGGGCGTGGATGTCGTGCGTGCCCTCGTAGGTGTTCACCGTCTCGAGGTTTGAGAGCACCCGCATTACGTGGTATTCCTCCGAGATGCCGTTGCCGCCGTGCATGTCGCGCGCAAGCCGGGCAACGTCGAGCGCCTTGCCGCAATTGTTGCGCTTCATGAGGGATATGGATGGCGGCGCGGCCTTGCCAGCTTCCAGCATACGGCCGAGGCGTAATGCGCCCTGGAGCCCGAGCGCGATCTCGGTCTGCATGTCGGCGAGCTTCTTCTGGATCAGCTGATTGGCGGCGAGCGGGCGGTTGAACTGCTTGCGGTCGAGCACGTATTGCCGCGCCGCGTGCCAGCAGAACTCGGCCGCACCCATGGCGCCCCAGGCGATGCCGTAGCGCGCATTATTCAGGCAGCCGAACGGGCCGGCGAGGCCTTTGACATTCGGCAGCAGATTGTCCTCGGGGATGATGCAGTCTTCCAGCACGATCTCGCCGGTGATGGAGGCGCGCAGCGAGAGCTTGCCTTCGATCTTGGGGGTGGAGAAGCCTTTGGCGCCGCGCTCGACGATAAAGCCGCGGATGACGCCCTCGAGCTTGGCCCAGACCACCGCCACGTCGGCGACGGGCGCATTGGAGATCCAGGTCTTGGCGCCGTTGAGCTTGAAGCCGCCGGAAACCTTCTCCGCGCGGGTGACCATGCCGCCGGGATCCGAGCCGTGGTCCGGCTCGGTCAGGCCGAAGCAACCGATCAGTTCGGCGGTTGCCAGCTTAGGCAGATACTTGCGCCGCTGCGCTTCGTTTCCATAGGCGTAAATCGGATACATCACCAGCGAGGACTGCACCGACATGGCGGAGCGGTAGCCGCTATCGACGCGCTCGATCTCGCGCGCGATCAGCCCGTAGCTGACATAGCCTAAGCCGGCGCCGCCATATTCTTCCGGCACCGTCGGGCCGAGCAGGCCGAGCTTGCCCATCTCGGGCAACATCTGCGCATCGTGGGTCGCGTCGCGATAGGCGGCGACGATGCGCGGCATGAGATAATCCTGCGCGAAGCCCTTGGCGGTGTCGCGCACCATGCGCTCTTCTTCGCTCAACTCGCCTTCGAGATCGAGCGGGTCCTCCCACTGGAAGTCCTTGTCCTTCAGCATCGCGGGCTCGCCCTTGCGCCTTTCGGCCGGCTGCGCCATCTCTTAACTCTCCTTCAACAAACTTTACGCAGCAGAGTTATGCGGGCGAATGCCTTAAATCCGGCTTATCCATGTTGACCAAAGTCAATGAACGAACCGATTCATATCTGCTAGCAGTTTATAGTTCCGATCCTCATTGAATTTAAGCTGAAAAGCCGGCCGAGACCGATCCGAAGTCCCTGCCGAAATTGACGCTTCGGAGTGTCCGCCGCGGCTGCGTGGCCGCTCACTTGTGGCCGATGCATTCATCGATCGGCATATTGCCGAGGGACGCGGAGCTAAAGTCGCGATCCGCACTACCGATAGCGCGATCACATATGCCGAGATCGTTGCCAAGGTCAATCGTTGTGCCGGGAGCCTTATACAACCCTGCGCGTTTTCGGCTTTGGAAGTTGCACTGAGTGAATCGCCCCGCACATGTCATGGCGTGCGGAATTATACATTACCGGTTATTTGAAGAATGATTCCGATAACAGCACTCGTTGCGGCTGAGATAACGTGTGACACGAAGCTAAGGTCCATTCCCAAGTGCGAACCCAACAGCGGCAGGACGAATAACGTCATCGATGGTCGCTCTGGCGGCGCGCACACCAAGCCGAAGCGCGGCGCGCACACCTCAAAAAGAAAGTGCAACTGTAATGGTAAGCAAGCCGACAAGAATCACCATCCCGTAAGGCTCAAGTCGGGCAAGTTGAGCTGCCAATACATTCGGAAGTAGCCCCACCGCAATACGCCCACCGTCAAGCGGCGGCAGCGGAAATAGGTTGAACACCGCGAGAATGACATTGATGATGAGGGCATTCTTAAGATTCAGCGCAGCCCATTGCGCGATGATGGCTGGCAAATAGCCAATGAGGTGAAATCCCGAGGCAGCAACAATTGCCAACGCAATATTCATTGCAGGTCCCGCAGCCGCGACAAGGACCATGCCGCTACGAGGATGACGAAGCGCCCGAAAATTGACCGGCACCGGTTTGGCATATCCAAACAAGAATGGCGACCGTGCCAGCAGCAAGAGGCCAGGCAGCAGAATCGTGCCGAATGGATCTATATGGCGGACCGGATTGAGGCTGACGCGTCCGAGTCGCGACGCCGTGTCATCACCGAGGAAACGGGCAACATATCCGTGTGCCGCTTCATGAAACGTGATGGCGACAAGGACTGGCAGTAGCCAGATCGAAATAATGTAAATCATATCAATGCTGAAACCCATTTTCTCCGGCCTCCGCGCGTGCAGTGTCGCCGTCGCTACATTTATACCTTGCTTTGATAATTGATCAGGGACCGAAACGACAACTACACCCTCAATAACGGGCCTTCATGTACTGGGGGCCGCCCGACCGCGCCAGGGCTCGGCGCCGGCGAAGCGGGCTCGCCCATCCAATGCCTCCTCGATGCGAAGCGCCTCGTTCCACTTCGCCATGCGCTCGGAGCGTGAAAATGAGCCAACCTTGAGCTGAAGCACGCTCCAGCCGACTGCAAGGTGGACAATCGTCACGTCCTCGGTCTCACCCGAGCGCGCGGAGACGATTGCGCCCCAATTTGCGGCGCGCGCTGCCTCGACCGCCGCTTTAGCCTCGGTCACGGTTCCAACCTGGTTTGGCTTTACGAGAACCGCATTGCACGCCGGCATCGCCGCCGCCCGCCGCAGCCGGTTCGCATCGGTAACGAGAAAATCGTCGCCCACGATCTGTACCCGGTCACCAACCGCCTTCGTGAAACTTGTAAGGCCCGCTACGTCGTACTCCGCCAGAGGATCCTCGATCGAGATGATCGGATAGCGGTCAAGCCAATCGATCAGCATGGCGGACATGGCGTCGGAATCGAGCACACGCCCTTCGAGCGCGAGGTGGTAGGCACCGTCGCGATAGAATTCGGATGAAGCAATATCGAGCGATATCGACATCTCGTCGCCGGGCGTGAAGCCCGCGCGTTCGATTGCTCCGACCAGGGCATCAAGCGCAGCTTCGTTTGAATCAAAGGCGGGCCAGAAGCCGCCTTCATCTGCGACGCCTTGCAGCCGACCAGTTTCGCTCATCCTCGTACCGGCTGCACGGTAGACCTCGGCGGTCCATTCGAGCGCTTCGGCGAACGAATGCGCTTTCGGCGCAATCACCATGAAATCCTGAATGTCGATACGTCCCCCGGCATGGGCGCCGCCGCCGAAAATTTGAATCTCGGGGATCGGCATGATGGCAGGCCGGCCGCCGAGCAGATAGGCGTAGAGTGGCAGGCCGGCGGCTGCGGCCGCGGCCCGCAGCACTGCCATCGATGTTGCGACCAATGCGTTGGCGCCAAGACGGGCCTTGTTGGCGGTGCCGTCGAGTGCGATCAGCAAATCGTCAACGCTATTCTGGTCACGCGCGTCGCGTCCATGCAGCATCCGCGCGATCTCGCCATTGACGTTGCCGACAGCCTTCATCACGTCGGCACCCCCGAACCGGCTGCCGCCATCGCGCAGATCGACGGCCTCGCCGCTGCCAGTGGAAGCCCCCGCCGGCGCGATCGCCCGCCCTACGGCGCCGCCAGCCAATGTTACTTCGGCCTCCACGGTTGGTCGGCCGCGCGAATCCCAGACGCGGCGGCCATGGACGGCGACAATATCAGCGGTGCTCATGCGCGAATCTCTTGGCCCCACGCATCGCGTATAACGTCGAGGCGATCCACTTGGGTTGCGATAAATCGGCGCGCGAAATTCCGCACCTGATTTTTTTCGCGCGCGTCGGTGACATATTCGATCGGCGATTTGCCGTCGATGCGCCCAAGCAGCAACGCAGGCAGGAGGGCGGCGGTCAGGGCCTCCATCGTGGCGCGCGGTTGCCAGCTCACGCCGGCAAGATAGGTGTCAGTTAGACGATCAAATAGCCGGAGAAAGCCGCGCGCATTCTGCGGCCGCCATAAGCATTTCAGCAGCAGGTGATTGAGGCAGAAAGCGAGGTCGAAAGCCGGCTCTCCGTACCAGGCGCATTCGGAATCGATAAACAGCGGGCCCTTCGGTCCGATCAGGATGTTTTTCGGGCTGACATCGCCGTGCACCAATGCAGTCTTGGTCGCGAGCGTGGCACTCGAAAGCGCCTCGAGTACCGGCGCCAAATCGGTGTGGGCGCGTCCGGTGGCGACCAGATAGGGCTCGAGCCGAATAGCGTAAAAACAATCACCGGTGTCAAACATGGCCGCGACCTCCGGTCGGCCGGCGGTCGCGGCGTGGATCGCAACCAGCCGCTCGGCGACCGCGATCGCGGTTTCTTCGCTCAGGATGCCGTCGCGCAGCTGGCCCTTCCAGTTCGGATAACGGTCGGGATCGAGGTATTCCATGACGAACAGCCCGGCATCCCGGTCCTGGCTCACGAGACGCGGGACCGAGCCTGGCCAGATCGTTTCCGCCGCAGCGAGCCACTTCCATTCGGCGTCGTTGCGCTCGATTGGCGCTTCCCAAAGCTGTGGCACTTTGAGCTGAGCCAAAGCACGCTTTATGCAATATTTTCGCGCGCCAATCTCAGCGCGCCAGATGTCGGACGAAATTCCGCCATCGAGCGGCACACAAACGAGAGGATCTCCGGGCGCAAGCAGGCCCATGCGCCCCAGCAGGGCGCCGATTTCCCCTTCCGTCAGCGGATTGGCACGCCGCGCAGTATCGGTCATGTTGAGCAATCAGTCTTCACCAAGGATCGTCTGATCCTATACCGAACCTTCAACCACGACCTCGATAAGTTTTGTGGCAGGCTGGGCAAATGAGGACGAGAGTGCAGGAGCCACGTCCATTGGATCGGTGACGCGTATCGCTTCGAGCCCGAGAGCCTTTGCAAGGCCGACAAAATCAACCGATGGGTCGACAAAGTCCATACCGACGAAATGATCGCTCTGATGGAATGCGAGAAGGCGCTGCTTGATAATCCGGTAACCGCCGTTATTCGCGATCACCACCGTCAACGGCAGCTTGTGATGAGCCGCCGTCCATAGCGCCTGGATCGAGTACATCGCGCTGCCATCGCCCGAGTAACAAACGACCGGCCGAGCTGGATTTGCCAGACTCACGCCGACCGACGCCGGCAGTCCCCAGCCGATACCACCCGAGGCAAGTGCGTGATAACCAAACCGATCACGATGAGGACGCAGAGCAGGAATATAACGTGATGTCGTCAATCCTTCGTCGACAAGGATGGCGTCATTAGGCATCGCCTCGACAAGCTGCAGCGTCAGCCAGTCAGGATCAATCGGCATACAATCTCGTTTTTTTACGATCTCATTGACGAGCCTTGTCCGCTGCGACGTCCAATTCTTCGACGCCAGCGTGGCGATACCGTTCTTCGCGCGCGCTTCGAGTGCCCCACCGCCGGCAGCTTTAAGTGCCGGGATCAGCACCCGCAGCGTCTCCTTCACATCAGCCTTGATCGCCATTTCGGCCGCGTAGTTCTTGGCCATATCCCAATCAAGGAGGCCGATTTGCACGATCGGCATCCCATTTGGGAGCGGCTCGATCTCACTATGCACCGACATACGAAGCGGGTCTGCCCCAAGCACGATCATGAGATCGTAAGCGGCCAGCATGTTCCGCGTCTGCTTCTGCACGCGCGATATCGCCCCCATGAAGCATGGGCTCTCCGACAGGAAATGCGCGCCATACGCGACCGACTGCTGATAAGCGGGGCACCCGAGCGTCATCGATAAGAGCATCGCCTCCTCCAGCGCGTCGCTCTTGACGACCTCGTCGCCGGCGATAATGACCGGATGCTCTGCCCTCAGAATGTGCTGGACCAGAGTTTGTAATGCCTCATCCGATGGCTTCACGTGCGTATCGACGCGGGTCGAGTGACCAAGATCGACCCCGGCCTCGGAATTCAGGATGTCCCCCGGTAGCGACATGAAGACCGGCCCGGTCGGCGGCGTCGTCGCAATCTTGGCGGCGCGGCGCATGATCCGCGGTAAATCCTCAAGTCGCGTCACCTCAACGGCCCACTTCACCAATGGCTCGGCCATCCTGACGAGCGGCCCATAGAGCATCGGCTCCATCAGACCGTGCCCCTGCTCCTGCTGGCCGGCGGTCAGGATCATGGGAGTGCCGGTAAATTTGGCGTTGTATAGCGCGCCCATGGCATTCCCCAGTCCAGGCGCCACGTGGACGTTGCAAGCGACTAGGCGGCCCGAGGCTCTGCTGAACCCGTCCGCAATGGCGACCACGAGGCTCTCCTGCATGGCCATCACGTAAGTCAAATCAGGATATTCCTTCAGCGCATGCATGATCGGAAGTTCGGTAGTCCCCGGATTGCCGAAGAGATGGGTGACGCCCTCGTCTTTCAGCAGCGCAAGAAATGCCGAACGTCCAGTAATGCGATTCATGGAAGGCTCCTCAAGCGCCTACATATTTGAAAAACGTCGCTATTGCGAGCGCGTGATGATTCAGTTTTCTATTGTCAGGCGGGTTGTTTACTTACATATCACCTGAGGCCGAATGAAGGGCTAAAAACGGAGGCAACCGAGAATGGCAATGCAGGCGCTCGCCAGTGAGGGCCAGATCAACATCGACGGCATGGCGCTCGAGTACCGGATGTTCGGTCCGACGCCCGCGCATTCGCCTACGATCGTCATGTTGCACGAAGGACTCGGCTCGGTCAAAACCTGGGGTGAATTTCCCCGCCGGGTTTCCGAACGAACGGGGGTTGGAGTGTTCGCTTATTCTCGCGCCGGTTATGGTGCGTCGCCGCCTTTCGGTCACGGCCTTCCGATCGACTACATCAGGCGCCACGCCCTCGACGTGTTGCCCAAGATTCTCGAAACCATCGGATTCCGGCGCGGAATACTGCTCGGCCACAGCGACGGTGCGTCCATGGCGGCGGCCTATGCCGGCTGCGTCGACGATCCGAGAATCATCGGGTTGGTGTTGATGGCCCCGCATTTTTTCGTCGAGCCAGAGACCCTCGCCGAAATCCGCAATGCACGCGAAGCCTATAAGGCTCGCAACCTGCGCCAGCGACTGGCGCGCTACCACACCTATGTCGACGCGGCGTTCTGGGGTTGGAACGATGTCTGGCTCGAACCCGCCTTCGCATCCTTCAACCTGCGGGACGAACTGATGAAGATCCGTGTGCCTACACTCGTCATCCGCGGCGATGACGACCGCTACGGCACCCACCGCCAAGTCGCACTGGCTAAGGACCTGTGCCGGTGCCCGCTGCAGACCTTGATCGTTCCGGATTGCGGCCACGTCCCGCATCGCGAGAAGCTGGAGCAAACGCTCGATGTGATTGCAAGATTCTGTGAGGACATCGCGCTATCGGAGCGAGGCAAACCGGCGCGCGCGAAAGCGGACTAGTTGCCGCGCCGGCGGCCAGTGGCAAGAGCCGCTTCGATCGCCTCGCCGATCCCGAGAACGGTGCCGTCGGCGCCGTCGAAGCGCGCCAGCATAAATCCGACCGGTGCCTCTCCCTCGCGGTGGCATGGCAGGCTCAGCGCGCAGCCGTCGAGAAAGTTGATCAGCGTCGGGTTGCGCAGCACAAGCAGATTAAGCCGGTGATACAGCTCGCCGTCGCGCTCGAGATCGGCAATCAGCGGCGCCGCAATCGGTACGGTCGGCATGGCCAGGACATCGAACGGCGTCGCGCGCATGCGCATCGCAGCGATCAATTGCTGGCGCCGCTGGACGAGCCACAGATAATCGGCAACCCCGATTTGACGGCCGCGCTCCAGGCGCTCCGCGACGCGCGGATCGTAACGATCCTTGGCCCGCGCCAGCAGATCGCGGTGCCAGGAAAATCCTTCGGCTGCGGGAAAGGTCGCCACTTTTGCCGTCTCTCCGACCTCGGCAAATTCGGCGACCGCGATTTGCGAGATCTGCGCGCCGACGTCGGCAATTGCCGCGATGGCCCTGTCGAACGATTGCGCGACATGGGGCTCGATGTCGTCGAATACCCGGGTCGTCGGAATCGCGATCCGCAGGTCGCGCAGGTCGACCGGCTGCGGCGGACCGCTTCGCTGACCGCACATCACGGCGTTCAAAATGCGGCAACAGTTCACGCTGCGGCCGAGCGGGCCAACCGAATCGAGAGATTTCGATAGCGGCAAGACGCCGTCAAGCGGAACTCGCGTCTGCGTCGGCTTGAACCCTGTCAAACCGCAAAACGCGGCCGGAATGCGGATCGAGCCCCCGGTATCCGTGCCGATCGCGGCAGCCGCCATTTTATCGCAAACTGAAACCGCCGCACCCGAGGACGAGCCGCCCGGAATTCGCCGCAACCGACGCTCAAACGGATTTGCCGGCGTTCCATAATGTGGGTTGAGCCCGAGTCCGGAAAAGGCGAACTCGGTCATGTTCGTGCGCCCGATAATAATCGCACCTGCCGCGCGCAATCGTTCGACCACGATGGCGTCTTGCGCGGCGGCTGGCGCATCCGTCAACGCAACGGATCCCGCGGTCGTCGGCAATCCACGGATATCGAAAAGATCCTTGACCGAGACTGGAATGCCTCCGAGTGGGCCGGTCCAGATCCCGGCGCGCCGTCTCATGTCGATGGCGTCAGCTTCGGCGCGTGCGGCATCCGCAAACAAATGCACAAACGTGCGGGCACCTTCGCCGGATGCCGTGGTTGCCCGCTCAAGACAGTTTTCGACCAACGCTCTGCTGGTGGTGGCGCCTGAGGCGATGTCGGCGCAAAAGGTCTCGATCATTGAGTTTACGCACCAAGCGTCGTCGGAGCGAGATGGTCGACTGCGATATCAGTCGTAGTAATGGAGCTCGAACAGCAAACAGCCGTCGACCGATTTGAACGGACCATGCGGGACGCCCGGCGGTCGGCATGCATAGGTCAGCGGTGAAAACGATTCGCCGCCATTGCCGTCCGCATCGTTGCCAACGATCAGACTGCCGGAAACCAAAAACACTTCTTCCCAATAGTCGTGGATGAAAGGCTTCGTCGTGTAAACGCCCGGCGCAAAGCGCAACAGTCGAGATCGATTTCCGGTGCCAGCGCGTTCATCCAGCGACCCGGCGAGAATTTTCTGCTGGATGCCTTGCGGGTAACCGACCGGGGTTTCCCAGCCTGTCGACATGTCGATGGCCTTGAATTCATCGTGCAGCTTCGGATTTTTCATCGGTGCAAATCCCACTTAACTGTACCTGTCATGCTCTCAGACTTGTCGTGTCACATTGCGCTGGAACGCCAAGATATGATCGCGCATCGCCGCTTCGGCCGCGTCCGGTTGTCGACTCCGCAGCGCCTTTACGATGGCGCGGTGCTGAGCCAGCACATTGCGATGATGATCCGGATCGCGCAGCGAAATGAACCAAAAACGCAGCGATCGTTCATGCAGGTTTCGCAACACATCGGCGAGTACCGCGTTCTTGGCGGCGCGTGCCAGCGTGTCATGGAACTCGCGGTCGAGCAGCATCATCTGTTCGACATTGCGCATTTCCGTGACTTTTTCCGATGAATCGACGATTTCTTGCAGTTGCTGCAACTCGGTATCGTCGGCACGATCAGCGGCAAGGCGTGCACAGTAGCATTCGGTCACCAGCCGCACGCCGATGATCTCCATCGCTTCATCGATGCTGACCGGCCGCACCATGACGCCTTTGCGCGGCATGATTGATACAAGGCCGTCCATCATCAGGTGATGAATGGCCTGATGGATCGGCGTGCGTCCGATCTTCAATTCCAAAGAGATCGCGGCCTCGCTCAGAACCTCGCCGGGACGATAGCGGCAGGTTATAATGCGGAACTTGATTTCATTGTATGCCCGATCAAGCAGAGATTTCGCTGGAAACGACGCGAGCGGCGGTCGCTTAGCGCGCGCTGCGGATGAAGCCGATTGCGTCGCTGCTTTGCTCATACCACCTCCACTATCCGACGTTTGGGAGCGAAATGATATCGTAGGCATAAGCGATTCGTCTGTTTCTTACCGGATCCGCGAGCTCGAATGAAAACCGGTTAGACGGACGAATGCCGCCGCGAGCGGCGAGCGTTCCGCAAAACATGGCAGTGCCATCGGCCAATTCACCGTTCGGCTCAAAGCCGGCAACGATCGTTTGCGGAACAAGCATGGCGGCCACGGTGCCCTCCTGGTAAAGGCGCTGTTCGCCGCCCTCCTCTATCCACGAGCGCAATATTAGCGAATCCCAATGATCGCGCACGTCGTCAAATGGCCACAACTCCGGAGCGATGGGCTTGTCACACAACTGTTTGGATATGGTGACGTTATAAGTCTCGACCTTGCGGTCGGTGTGATCGGAACCGACGCCGACCCAAACATTGCCGGCATCGCGGATCAGCAGCACCTCGACCTCACCGCTCGAATTTTCTCCGACCGTTTCAATCTGAGGTGCCGTCGTTAAGCGCGACGCGGAAACCCGATAGTAAATCGGCGTGGTCGCAGGGCGAGCAACGCCGAGCGCTACCAGTTCAGCAATGTGCTTCTCGCGTGCAACTGGATCGCGCCCGGTCCAGCCGGCGACGACGGCCGTTCGCAGCGATATCGGGCGCGTGTCGACGCCTTCGCTGCCGTGCGTGCGGAATATTAGAGTCTCAGCGGACATGGAATTTTGTTCTCTTCTTTAGGCGCTGCCTGTCAGTCCCGGGGCCGATGGCATGGTGCTGGCATTTGAAGCACCTGCGTGTGAGCCAATTCAGGTGTTACACAAGTCGTGATCGAGGCTTGCCGGGCACGGTGCGCATCACGCTTGGACGAGCTTTTTATTGCGATTTGATACAGGCTGCCTGCCATCGGACGCCGCCTTATCCGGCCGCCAATCATTTGTTGAAACGAACATGAAATGCACCGGCCGATTGATACGCAATTTCATCAGAATCGGTTGTTGAAGTCAAGGTGATATTTCACTGGCATGGATTTTACGCGTTCAAATCCAGCAGCTTAATGGGGAAGATCGGGGCCCTCGGACGCTTTCGATTCGGCGCGCTTCGCGGCCGTCTCCAGGATGGCATCAACCATCCCGACATAGCCGGTACAGCGGCAGAGGTGTCCGCTCAGCATTTCGCGCACCTGTTGCTCGGACGGCTTAGAATTATCGCGCAGGAACGCTTCGGACGAAACCAGGACGCCCGGCGTGCAATAGCCGCATTGCAACCCATGATGACGGCGGAAGGATTCCTGCAGATCGTTGAGCTTCCCGTCGGCCGGCGACAGACTGCGAACCGTCTCGACGCGCCGGCCGCCAGCCTGCACGGCGAAGGTGAGACAGCTGCGCGCCGGCTTGCCGTCAAGCAGCACCGTGCACGCGCCGCAAACCCCCTGCTCACAGGCGACGTGCACCTCGGTGCGGCCGAGTTCTTGCCGCAGAAAATCGCTTAGCAACAAGCGTGGCTCGGCGAAGCCGCGTACCTCAACGCCGTCCAAGGTAAAAGCGACCAGATGCCGCTCGCCGGATTTCAGTTCGAGCATTTCTTCGCCTCCTCGATAACGCGGCGGCCAAGCTTGCGCACAAGGTCACGGCGGTAGCCGGCATTGGCGTGGATGTCATCGTTGCTGCCAAGCTCCCAGGCAAAATCGTTGAGCGCGTCATCGATCTCACCATCTGATAGCGCCGGCCAATCGCGTATTGTCGGCTTTTCCGCCACGCCGCCGACGCCAAGCCGCACTGCGGTTCCAGAAACCACCGCAGCCACGGCGCAGATGGCAAAATCGCCATGGCGTTGCGCCATCTCGGTGAAAGCGTAGCCGGCGCCTGGCTTACGGACCGGAAATCGTACTGCAGTCACCATCTCATCGGGCTGACGAGCGGTTGCCAGCATGCCGATTTGAAATTCTTCTGCGGGCAACACGCGGGTCGTCGGGGCCGATTGGAGGACCACGCTGCCCCCGAGCGTGGCCAAGCAGAGTGGTAGCTCCGAACTCGGATCCGAATGCGCAATGCTACCGCACACCGTGCCGCGGCTGCGGGTCTGGAAATGTCCAATATGCGGCATGGCCAGGCTTAGCAATGGCAGAGACTCAGCCAGTTTCGGCCAAGCCAAAACGTTAGCCTGCGTCTCGGCGGCGCCGATTTCAATCTCTGTGGCTGTTTCACGAATATAGGCCAGCGATGCCAAGCCGGATATGTCGATCAGGTACTTTGTATCGACCAGACGGAAATTCATCATCGGCACCAAAGACAGTCCGCCAGCCATGATGCGGGCATCGTCGCGCAATTTCTGCAATGCTTGCAGCGCCTCTTGCAGATCGTCTGGGCGAAGATAACTGAATGACTTCGGCTTCATGCGTCAAAATCCGAGCGCTTGCAGCAGGCGGCGCCACCATGGCCGCGCCGGTCCGGCAGCGGGGCCGCCTCGCATTTCAGCAACGAGGCGTTGAAAAAATTGTTTGATCAAGACCTTGGTCGCGCCATCAAGCATTCGTCCACCGACCGCCGCCACGGTGCCGCTGATTTCGACTGTGTAGTCGTAATCGATCCTCGTTCCTTCGCCGGCCGGAGTGAGCTTTACCCGACCGCTGCCAACCGAAACCCCAAGTGGTCCACCGAGCGAGCCGGACAGCACGGCGCTATGCGGCGGATCGAGATTGGACAATGTGACGCGGGCCTTGAAGCGGCCTTTGATGACGCCAACGCCGAGCGAAACTTCGGCGCGATAATCATTCGGCGCCACTTCGTCAAGCTGGTGACAGCCAGGAATAGTGCGCGCCAGCACCGCCGGATCGAGCAATGCGCGCCAGACGCGTTCGGCGGCCACCGCGACCGTCAGCGAACCGGCGCCGGTCATCGCTTTCGCGCCCGTACGGCTTTCCTTCGCGGGCGGCGCAAGCCCTGCCTCCCTGGCGCGGGGCGGCTTTTCGGTCAACCCCATGAGTTCTTTGACCCGCGCCGGCGTGAGCGGCAGCTTGACGTCCTTTACGCCGAGCGCGTCCGCGACCGCATTCGCAATGCAGACCGGCGTGCTCATGCAATTGCCTTCGGCGATGCCCTTGGCGCCGAGCGGGCTGAACGGCGACCGACTCTCCATGTGCAGAATGACGGGGCGCGGCACTTCGCAGGCGGTCGGGCACAGATAGTCGGCGAATGTTCCCGACATGAAGCTGCCATCGGGGCTATAGACGAATTCCTCGAGTAGCGCGCATCCGATACCCCACCCGAACGAGCCAAGCACCTGGCCTTCGGCGAGCAATGGGTTGAGCAGCGTTCCGGCATCGTGCAATGTGACGTATTTGTCGACGCGGACGACGCCGGTGTCACGATCGATCTCGACCCCGCAGAAATCGAAGACGAATCCGTAAGTCAGCGAGGTATTAATCTGATCCGCATCATTCGGCGGCTCGAGCTGGGGCGCGGAATAAGACGCCGTTTCGGAAATTCCCGGAGCCATTCCCATCGGCAATTCGCCCGGCGACCAGTGCGCGGTTCCGGCTAGCCGCGAAAAGCGGATATTGTTGTCGGGATTGTCCTTGGCAAATGCCTTGCCGTTACCGAACGCCACTTGGTCGGCCGAAATGTTGAGCGTCGAGCTCGCAATTTGCGCCAGCTTGGTGCGAACCTTGGTCGCGGCAATCTGGGCAGCAACCGCCGTCGACGAAGAGAAGCGGCTCGAATAATTGCCGGTCGCGATCGACCATGGATCGCGTTGGGTGTCGCGCTCCATATTGCAGCGAATATCATGCGGGTCGAGGCCCAATTGGTCGGCAACGATTTGCGCGAGAATGGTCGCATGACCTTGGCCTTGCGGCAGGCTGTCGGCGGTGACACTGACTGCGCCCAGGCAATCGACGTGCACCGTCGCATAGGCGACATTGCCGCCCTTGGGGCCGGCCCTGCGCCGCTCTTCCACCGGCACGATCGTGCTGAGGTAGCCCATGTTCGACTGCGCGGGCTCGACCACGGCGGCGAATCCGATTCCGTATAGCCGGCCATCGGCCCGTGCCTGGTTGCGCCGGCGGCGCAGTTCCGCCAATCCGCCATCGCGCTCCGCCATGGCGATCGCCGTCTGATAGTCGCCGGAATCGATCAGCGCACCAGCCGGCGCCAGATACGGGAACGAGCCTGCCGGAATTAGGTTCTTGCGGATGACATCGAGCGGGTCGAGCCCGAGTTCGATGGCAACGCGATGCATCAGCCGTTCGAGACCAAAATAGATTTGCGGACCGCCGAAACCACGTACCATTCCCGATGGCGTCTTATTGGTCATCACCAACTTATTGGTGATGCTCATGTCCTTCACGGCATACGCGCCGGTCATGATGCCGTGCTGACGATAGAGCGGTCCCGGCATCGGCGGACGCAGATAGGCGCCGTAGTCATCGATCTGTTCGAATCGAAACGCCGTCACCGTGCCATCGTTTTTCACCGCAGCCTGAGTGCGGATCACCCGGTTCGGGGCAGCAATCGCGGCCGTGAGATGCTCGAAACGATCTTCTACCCATTTGACCGGGCGGCCGGTACGCTTCGACGCAATGCACATCAGCACGACATAAGGGAAGATGGCCTGCTTGACGCCGAAGCCGCCCCCGGAATAGGCCGGCGTTCGGATTCGCAATTGCGCGCCTTGGCAGCGGAGCGCCTTCGACATCACCGGGTGAACCGTGAATGGGCCCTGAAAATTGCAGAGCACGTCGTAGACACCCTCGCCGGGCTGATAATCGGCGACAACGACGTAGCATTCGAGCGGGGTCTGCGAATTACGCGGATAGTCGATTGTGAGCGACACTACACGGTCGGCTTCGGCGAATTTCGCATCCGGATTTCCGTAGTTGAAATGCCGGTCGGATGGCACGTTCGATCCAACCGCCGGATGCACTAGAGGGGCATCCTTCTCCAGTGCCGCGAGCGGGTCGACGACCGCCGGCAGCTTGCGGTACTCAACGGCGATATCGTCCAGCGCATCCTCGGCGAGGTAACGATCCTCGGCCACTACCAGCGCGACCGCCTCGCCGACGAACCGCACTCGGTCGACCGCAAGCGACCATTGATCCATGGGCTGTCGCAGCACAATCAGGAACGGGTCGGAATCTTGCTTGATTTCTTTCCCGGTCAGCACCGCCATCACGCCTGGCCGGGCTTTTGCCTTGGTGGCGTCGATGCTGAGGATTTCCGCGTGGGCATGCGGGGACCGCAGTACTGCGGCGTGCAGTGTTCCGGCTCGTACCGGCAGGTCGTCGGTGTATTGCCCGCGGCCGATCAACAGCGTTGCATCCTCGACCCGCTCGACTGCGCGGCCGAGCCACCGGGATTCCGGTCCAGTTTGCGGCGGGGGCGAAGAGCTAGCTGCCATAACCATTTGCAACATGTAATACTATTGTGATATTTCTTATATCTGCTACATTGCAGGCGGTGTCAACTGCGAATTCCAGCATGGATTCGGCGAAATCGCCGGATGCTCGCGGTTGCTATGAGGAAGTGTGCATGGCCGAGACTGCCGCGCAGGACCATATGGTCGCCATCGATGAAAGTGTCACGCCCAACGCGCTTCACTTTTCCGCCAACTTCAATGTCGCCGCCCCCTTCATCGACCGTCACCTAGCCGAGGGCCGCGGTCACCGCATCGCGTTGCGTCACCCCGGCGGCGAGGTCAGCTATGCACAGCTTGCAGAGAACGTCGCGCGTGCCGGCAATGTGCTGCTCAGCCTTGGAATAGCTCCCGGCGAGCGTCTGGTCATGGCGGCGCTCGACGAGCCGATATTTTTTTATGTGTTTTGGGGTGCCATCAAGGCCGGCATCATTCCAATCGCGGCCAGCACGTTTCTCAAGACCGCCGAATATCGGTTTTTGGCGGCCGATGCCGCCTGTTCCGCCTTCGTCTATTCGTCCGCCCTGGCCGCGGAAGCGGCCGGTGTCGCCGGCGCGTCTCCGCAATTGCGGGTGGTGCTTGCGATGGATGGGCCCGGCTCCCTTGCCGAGCGCATGGCGGCTGCTTCCCCCAAGCTCGCGCCAGCACCGGCAACCGCCACCACCGAATGCTTCTGGCTATACTCGTCGGGCTCAACCGGCACACCGAAAGGCGTGGTGCACCTTCACCGCGACATGGTGGTCACCAGCGAGCGCTACGGACGGAGAATTGCCGGCTTGACCGGCGACGATGTCGTGTTCTGCGCCAGCAAGTTGTTCTTCTCATTCGGTTTCGGCGGCGGGATGACATTTCCGATGTGGGTCGGCGCGTCGATTGTCGTGCAGCCGGCGCGCAGCACCGCCGAACTCGCGCTCGATTATCTCGAGCGTTCGGCCGCGACGGTGTTTTTCGGCGTGCCGACGCTTTACGGCCAAATGATCCACGCGCTCGAGAAAAGCCCGCGCAAGCTCAAATCGTTGCGGCGCTGCCTGTCCGCCGGCGAGGCGCTACCGGCGCCGATTTTTCAACGCTGGAAAGAACTGACCGGGGTGCCCATCCTGGATGGCATCGGATCAACGGAAGTCTTGCACATCTTCGTGTCGAATCGGATCGATGACATCAGGCCCGGGACCTCCGGCAAGCCGGTACCGGGATATTCGGTGAAGATCGTCGGCGACGACGGCAACGCGTTGCCGGCCGGCGAAGTCGGCACCTTGTGGGTGAAAGGGGAATCGAACGCGATCTGCTATTGGAACAATCCTGAAAAGACTCGCACCACAATAGTCGGAGAGTGGCTGAACACGGGAGACATGTATTACGTCAACTCCGAGGGCTATTACGTCAATGCCGGACGCGGCGATGATATGTTGAAGGTCGGCGGCATGTGGTGCTCGCCGATTGAGATCGAAGCACGCCTGTTGGCGCATCCAAAGGTGCGTGAAGCCGCGGTCATCGGACGCGTCGACGACGGCGGTCTCATAAAGCCGGCCGCCTATATCGTGCTGGTAAATCCTGCGGATGAGAACGACGCCACCGCGCGTGAGTTGCAACAGTTCTGCAAAGCGACATTGGCCGGCTTCAAGTATCCGCGCTGGTTCTATTTCGTACGCGAGATCCCAAAGACCGTGACCGGAAAGATCCAGCGTTTCAAGCTGCGTCAAGTGCCGCCGGAGCACAATGTGCAACCGTACGGTGCGCAATAACCCGTCGCGACCGGCGCCAAATCCCGATTCACCAGCAACACAGCAAAGGAAGCTAAAATGTCGTTTGAGGCTCCGATTTCACGATGGCGGGAACGCGTCTTGCCAGAATGGCTGGATTACAACGGCCACATGAACGTCGCATATTTCGTCCTAATTTTCGATCACGGCACCGATGCGTTTTATCCGCTGATCGGGCTCGGCAAGCCCTATCGCCAAAAAACCGGAAAATCCACCTTCGCGGTCGAAACCCATATCACCTATCAGCGCGAATTGAGCGTGAACGAAGAAGTGATGGTAACGACCCAGCTGATCGGGTTCGACGCCAAGCGCATCCACTATTTCCACCGCATGTGGCACGTGGAGAAAAACGTACAGATGGCGACCCTCGAACAGCTTGCCTTGCATGTAGATCTTGGGACCCGCAAAGTCGAGCCGATGCCCGACAAGTCGCAGCGTTTGCTGAGCGAAGTTTGGAAAACCCACAAAGATTTATCCGCGCCGAAAGAATTGGGCAGCGTGATGTCGGTGCAACCGAAACGGAAATAGTCCAATGGCGAGCCGCTTGAGCGGCAGCGGCCATGCCGGTCAGCTCACTTCGCCGCGTTCTATCGTCAGCGCACTATCGACGATCTTGTCGAGAAGCCTCGGCGTCAACTCGGCGATCAATAGACCGAGTTCGGGTCGACTGCGGCGAAGCCGCACGAGCGCGTCCGCATATGATATCGCCAGAGCGGGCGCGAGGCCTTGAAACGGCTCATCGAGAAGAACGTAACGCGTGCCCGCGACCAGCGCGCGTCCGAGCGCGACCATCTTGCCTTGACCTCCGGACAGCACGCCGGCGCGGCGATCGCGCAGCGCTTCAATTTCGGGCAATAGCCCATAGATTTCCGACAGGCGGCGTCGGCGCTCGTCGACCGGCAAATGCAGCGCGACTGCGGGCAACAGCAGGTTTTCCTCGACTGAAAACTCGGCGATTAAACGCCGGTCCTCGGGCGCATAACCAATTCCGAGCCCGGCGCGTTGATGCGAAGGTACCGTGGCCAAATCCAGATCATCGAGCAAGATGTGTCCGCCATCGAGCGCCACCAGCCCCATGATACTGCGCAAGGTTGTGGTCTTGCCGGCACCGTTGCGCCCGATCAACATGGTCGTGCGCGATGGCATGACCGCGAAACTGACGTTACGGAGCACAAGGTGCTGCTCAATCCCGGCGCGGACCTGGTCGAGGCGAAGCATTAGCCGACTCCGATGATACGCTCGAGCACGTCGGCTCTGTGCAAGACCTGATGCGGCGGCCCCTCGGCGGCGACCCGTCCGCTGTCCCAGACCAATACTCGATCGGCATAGCGTTCGACGACCTCCATGTCGTGCTCGACAAAAAGCGCGGTGATTTTCTCGGCGCGCAACACTCCAGCAATGGTATCCATCAGCGGGATCTTTTCGGCGGTGCTGACGCCGCTGGTCGGCTCGTCGAGCAGCAGCAGGCGCGGTTTGAGCGCCATTGCGATGGCGATGTCGGCGAGCTTGCGCATGCCTTCGGGCAGGATCGCGGTCAGCCGATCTGCGGCATCGCCTAAAGTCAGAAGGTCGAGGATTTCGCGCGCCTCGTCACAATAACTGCGCCGCAACAGGGGCTGCATCACGTCCCAGATGCCATGCCGGGCCGCCACCGCGAGCATGGCGCATTCCAGCACAGTATGACCGGCGAACAATTGCGGAATTTGGAATGCGCGGGCGATGCCACGCCGCGTTATGGCGCGCGGCGACAATTTAGTGATCGTCTTGCCTTCGAAAGTGACGGTACCCGACGCCGGGTGGATATAGCCGGTGCAGAGATTGAGAAATGTCGTTTTGCCCGACCCGTTCGGACCGATGACTGCGATGAGTTCGTGCGGATAAATGTCGAGATCAATCCCGTTGGCGGCCACGACGCCGCCAAAGCTGATGCGCAAATCACGGACCGCGAGGATCGGGTTCATTTTGGATTGGGCCTTCGCCGCTCTAACCGCTGGATTAGCCCGTACAGCCCTTCCGGCAGGAAGAAGATCACGATCAGCAGGGAGATGCCGATAATCGCGTTCCAGGCCTCCGCGGCGACGCCGACAGCGAAGTTTTGCACCAATTCGAGGAAGAACGCGCCGATGAACGCGCCCGGCACGCCGCCGATTCCTCCCAATACGGCGATTAGCACCAGCTGGCCCGACACGGTCCAATAGGACAGTTCCGGCACCACATGGCCGATCGCCACAGCGGTTATCGCACCGCCGAGCCCGGCGAGGCCGGCCGAGACGGTATATGCCGCCCAAATTACCCCACGCGCCGAGACGCCAAGATATTCCAGACGTACCTCGTTGGTGTGGATAGCTCCGAGTGCCTCGCCGAGCGGACTTTTCAGATAGCGGTCGATCAGCAGCGCGCACACCACCATCAGCATCAGCGCGGCGACTTGCAGCGCAAGATCGAACGCGCCCCGGCTGAGTTGAATGCCTAGCAAGGTCGGCGTTGCCACACGTAGCCCGTCGGTTCCCCCAGTGATGTAATAGAGCTTAGAGAGCAGGCTGAAGAACACCATCGAAATAGCGAGGTTGAGCATGGCGAAGAAGATCGCCCGATAGCGCACGATGAAAGCGCCGACCAAAAACCCGACAGCTGTTGTAATCAATGTAGCGCCGGCAAACAACAATAGCAGATCGCCGATGCCGGCATCGCGCATCAGAAAAGCGACCGCATAAGCGCCGATTGCAAAATAAAGCGCGTGTCCGATCGAAATCAGTCCGCCGCGCAACAGCATCGCGACGCCAAGCGCGGCGAGGCCCTTGCTCACCGCGAGCGTGAATACAAAGCCCAGCCACGGCACCGCAACCGGTAGCAATCCGGCAACGAACGCCAAGATCAAGATGTAGCGAACGACCACGTCAAATCCGCCTCAAGCCAGTGGAACCGAACAGCCCATAGGGGCGCACGATCAGCACCGCGACCATGACAAGATACGGCACGACCGGCTGGAATTCGGGTGCGAAATAAATCGCCGCGGCGCGCGTGAACCCGACCAGAACAGCCGCAAGGGCAGCGCCTTCGATCTGACCAAGACCCCCGATGGCGGCGACGGCAAAAGCGAGCACGATGATTTCGGCGCCAAGCCCGGGTGCGACGCCAATCGTTGGCGAGGCAAGAGCGCCGCCGAGCGCCGCTAGGAACACGCCAACCGAAAAAGCCAGTACAAACACCCGCGGCGCATCGATGCCGACGGTGCGGGCGAGTTCCTGGTCGGCGACGACCGCAATGATCAACTTGCCGATACGGCTCTTTTTCAGCAGCAGGCGCAAGCAGATGCCCACCGCCAGCGCGAGCACGATCAGCAGCAGTTGGTAATTCAGATACACGATGCCGCCGATGTGGCTGGTGCCGAGGAGTCGCATCGGAATGTCTTGCGAATACGGCTGTACGCCGAAAATCAACTTCTGCACATCTTCCAAGATGAGGAAGAGCCCGAACGTCACCAAAATTTGCAGCGCCTCTGGCCGGCCGTAGGTCCAGCGCAGCAGCGTGCGCTCGATCAAAGGACCGAGCGCTACTGCAATCAGCAATGGGCTGATCACCAATGCGGCAAGACTGAGCGCGGGCCACCCACGCGCGGCCAAAAATGTCCCGATCACCACGCTGAAATAGGCGCCGAGCGAGTAGAAGCTGCCGTGCGCCACGTTAAGAATTCTCACGACGCTGAAGACGAGCGTGAGTCCGACCGCAACGAAGAATATCAGCGCCGCGTCCGCCAGACCGTCAACGACAAGCGGCGCGTAGCTCGTCAACATAGCCCTACTTGTACGAGCCCGGCTTCGGCACGTTCGCCAAGATCGACAGCTTGAGACCCTTGATCCACGCAATCGGGTCGGTTCCGACTGGGGGCGTTACCGCGCTTGCGGGATATCTTACCATCTCGCTCATGATCGGGAACGGATAGGCGGGAACCTTCTTCGTCATGCCGACAATCTGATCGACAAGTCCGTCATTATCGTCACGGAGCGCAAGCGTCCCGGTAAGCGTGTCGACCTTCAGGTTTTTTGCTGCGGCAACGAGATCGTCACGCGTGGGCCACCGGCCCTTGTTGGCCGCGATAGCCTTTTCGTAAACGGCCTTTACCGCATACAGGGTGTTCGCCATCTTAAACGAGGGAAACACGGGGTATTCGTTGAAGCGCTGGTGGTAGCTTTGGATAAAGGCTTTCGTTTGCGGTTTGCGCTGCGCATCCGGCGACAGCCAGTAGCCGTCGCCGATGACGCCGACGATGACGCCATCGGGCAGCTCGCTGCCGACGCGCTGGAGCACCGATTCACCGAGCGCCAAGATCACTTTGCTGTGCTTGAATAGTTCGCGCGGCGCCGCTTGACGGACGAAATTCTCCAGATCCGCACCCCAGAAGTTAGAGAAGATCACGTCAGGCTGGGCTGACACCAGCCGAGAAATTTCCGTGTTGTAGCTGGGAGAGCCGAGCTTGGGATAAAGTTCCGCAACGATCTCGGCATCGGGTTTGAGCGCCTTCAATGTCTCCTTAAAGATCAGGCCGGCGTCGCGGCCGAACGCATAGTCTGGATTGATGATCGCAACCTTCTTAAAGTTCGGATCCACCGAGAGCAGATAGAGGGCGCTGGCAACGAATTCCGGAACCGTGCTGCTGTTGGTGCGATAAACGTATTTATATTTGTCCTTCAGGAACAGCTGATGGGTATCGCAGTTCCACATGAAGGTCGGCATCTTTAATTCGTCGGCCACAGGCGCGAGCGCTAGGCAATTGGCGCTGGACAGAGCAGCAATCATGACTTGGTTGGCGTTGTCGGAGGCGAGCCTGCGATATTCGGCGATTACGCCGCTGGTGCCCTGTCCTTCGTCGACATAGATCGGCTTGATCGGCACCCCGCCGATGCCGCCCGACGCGTTGATTTGATTGATCACCAGTTCAGCCGCATTGCGTCCGGGCATGCCGTAGGCAGCCGCGGGACCTGAGGTGAACGTGAACACGCCGAAACCGATTTCGGCCGGCTTGTTGGTTTGCGCAGAGGCTGATCCGATCGCGACGGCGAGCAGCAATGCAGTGGCGATTGGTTTGAAGCACGTCATAGCGAGGCTCCCCAAGCTGGCAGTTACTTTGAGCTATTCGCTCGCGTGGGACCGGAGGTCGACCCTATCTGCGCCGAGCGGGATTCATGCGCGCCCGGTAAACATACGGATTGTCGGCAACCTGCTGCACGCCAGCACTTACACTTGAAAAAGTACACGACATGTTTGTGATGTCAAGGTGATATTTCAGGCAATTTTCATAGCTTCCCGCTCATAGCCCGCGCGCTGCGAGCTAATGCGCGCGGCCTAGCAGCACCATCGAGATGACCGGCACATAGGTAATGACCATAAGCGTCATGAAATTGATCGCCACGAACGGCAGGACGCCACGGTAGATATTGCCGAGCGGCGTCTGGAATACCGCCTGCGAGGCGAAAAGGTTGAGGCCGAACGGGGGACAGTACATGCCGATGCTCAAATTGACCGCCATGATGATGCCGAAGTGGATCGGATCTACGCCGACGGCCTGAACAATCGGAAGCAGCAGCGGCGTAAGAATCAATATGGCCGCTGGCGGCTCGAGAAAACTTCCCATGACCAGCAGCACGACGTTGAGCGACAAAAGCGTCGCCCAAGCCGGCAAGGCCAGCGCCTTGATTTCGGCGACCAGAAGACCTAGGAATGCCGCTGGTCGTCAGCAGCGAGGCGTATATGCCTGCCGCGGTCACAATCATCATGATTTGCGAGATCAGGGTTACTGCGCTCACAATGATGCGCCAGAGATCGGCTAGCCCGACTTCGCGATGGATCACCATGGTGATGAATAGCGAATACACGACCGCAACACCGGCAGCCTCGGTCGGCGTGAATATTCCGCCATAGATGCCGCCAAAGATGACGAAGATCGTGCCGATCGACCAGCTCGCCTCCTTGGTGGCAGCCCAGATCGCATGCCAGCGCACGCCGGATGTCAGCGGAACCGCTTTGACGCGTGCGTAGGCAATTACGTAGATCGCATCGACAAAACCGATAAGAAGGCTTGGTAGAATGCCCGCGGTGAACAAAGCAATGGCCGATTGCTGTGCCACCATCGAGTAAATAATCATCGCGATTGATGGCGGAATGACAACCGCAATGGCGCCGGAGGAGGCAATCAGTCCAATCGAGAAGCGCTCGTCGTAACCGTTTTCTCGGAGCGAGGGATAGACCATCCGGCCGACCGCCACCACCGTGCCGACGGCGGTATGCGTCATTGCGCCGAACAGTTCGGATGCGGCGACGGTCGTAACCCCGAGCGAACCCCGTATCCCGCCCACCAACGAAACGACCCATACAAGGATACGCCGAGCGATGCCGCCTTGCGCCATGATTTCGCCGGCCAATACGAAAAACGGAACGGCAAGCAGCGGATAGTTGTCGAGGCTCCCGAAGATGTAGATCTGGATAGATTCCGTTGGCAGACCCGTCACCAGCACGATCACAATAGATGTTATGAAAAGAGTGAGGAATATTGGGACACCGAGAATCAAAAGTATCGCAGGAAGAACAAAAAATATGAAATTAGTCAGCATCGATGTTGGACTTTACTGATCGGAGTCGATTGATGAGTTATTTCGTCGCTGCGCGATGAGCCGTGCGACCATCAGAAACGCCATAATCGCAAGTCCGATCGGGATCATCGCTTGCGGAATGGCGAGCGGAATATTGGCTGCCAGACTTCGCTGGTCGAACGCCACAAGTTGCCGGATCACGGGCCAGGCGAAAATTATCAGCGCGATTGCGATGACTAAAAAAACCAGATCGGAAAAGAGACTGAGCGCTGCCTGCACCTTCTCAGGCATAAGGCGAACGACAATATCCATGCGGATATGGTGCCCGGACCAAGTGACCATGCCGCTGCCGAGAAATACGCAGCCCACCATCAGATACAGCATCACCTCTTCCGCCCAAGGTAGGGACGAATGCAGCAAATAGCGCCCAATAATATTCGCGAAGTTGACGGCGACACTGCAGACAAGCAGCACGCCGGACAGACCGCGGATAATGGCAAGGAGCTTACGTACGACGCGCAACAGATTTTCGGTCATTCGCAGATCCACGGTTGACGTCTATTCCGGCCGGACCGGATCGCAACTACCTCTAAACGTCTCGGCGGCTTAGTTACAAAATGGCATTCCGCACCTGACATCGAGCTTATTCGCGGAGACCAAAATTCGCTGCTCGCAAAGGCCGGCGAGATCCGGCAAATGCGCACGTCCGGCCGCCGACAGGCCTAACGCGGCCTGGGGGGTTGTCGGATGTCGGCCCGGCATTCATGCGCGAGCTGCGCCATTTAGGCGAGTTTATCGGCGGTTTTCTGCAGCAACGCGTAGAGCGCCGCTTCCTGAGGCTTTTTGGCAGTCACCTCGCCGCCTACCGGTTTCAGCAGCTTGTTGAGTTCGGCATGCTCGGCCGCGCTTAACTGCACGAGTTCGCCTCCCTTCGCCGTCCAAACTTTGCGCTGCTTGGCGATGAATTCGACGGCCCAGGGGAACACCTCGGTGCTTGCCCGCTCACCGGCGTCGGCAACGACGGCCTGCAGGTTTGCCGGCAAACTGTCGTACCAGATCTTGCTCAGCACCGTGACGACGCTGACCATGGCCTGTTCCGATTCCAGAATAAATTTGGCGGCATCATAGTAACGAAACGCCGTGAGCACCGGTAACACGCTCATCACACCGTCGATCGTGCCTTGCTGAAGCGCGGGCAAGACTTCGCCGAGCGGCATCGGTACCGGCGTCGCATTCAGCTTGCGGAGCTGCTCCATCTGGACGGCGGCCGCGAGCACGCGAATCTTGCGGCCTGCTAAATCCGATAATTTCGCCACCTTGGTGCGAGTGTTGAAGATGGCCGGAGCATTGATGAACAGGCCGATGCCCTTGAGTCCCTTATTGGCGCCGAGCGATAGGAACGCCTTGTTGAACTCGGGATCCTGAATGGTGCGGTTAGCGTGTTCGACGTTTTTGAACAAGCCGGGTGAGCCGAGCACCTCGAACCGGCCGTCGACGCCGCTCAAGAACTCCGGCGGCGCGACGAAACCCTGGATCGAATTGAATTGCGTGCCCTCAATCATCCTTGGCGCGGTACCGAGCTGGCTGCCGGGATAGAGTTCGGGCTTAATGCGACCATTGCTGCCGGTCTCGACCAAGCGGCCAAAAATCTTCATCCACTCGTGCTGAGCATCGTTCAGCGTCTGCGTGCCCAGCTTCATGACAATCGGCGTCTGCGCGTTAAGGCGGCTAGACACCAATCCGAGCGCCACGCCGGCACCCACCCCGCGCACAATACTTCGGCGGCTAAATCTATGGTTGAACATGGTCATTGTCTTCTCCCGCTCCAGATTTTGGAACCTTATCAACCGAGGCGGTAGGAATCGGCGGCCGCTCTTCCGGGCGCAGGCCTCACTCGGACGTCTCGCATTGAACATGCGACCCGCCGGCATGCTCATTCCAATCGATGACCGCGGCTAGTTATGACTTCCGTCTCGGATTTGTGATACTATTCTGATATATTACAATGATAGCATCGATGAGTCAAATGCGGGTGCAAATGCGCGCTTGTGCGCGGCTGACCGGAGGCCAGCAATCGGCCGCGCCGACAAAGGCGAAGCTCCCCGGCGGGGACGTCACCACGAAAGTTGCAAAGGCTTAGGACCGATCGAGTTCTGAGCTTGGCGCGCTTCGGAATTTGAAATTCCGGAAGGCCGCAATCCTTCCATACATCGAGCGCCTTCATCATCAGCGCTTGCGGCGGAAGCGAGAACGGGCCGGAATCAATCTTCTGCGTCGCATCCAGGACCAGTTTGGAGCCCGGCGTAACGTTGCCGCGGGCATCGCGCACCGAAGGGTCCATCTGGATCGGGACATAGCAGTCATCGATAACCACGGTATCGCGCTGCGGGCTGAACCGCGAATTCAGTGCCCAATCGACATGCGTATGATCCCGGATGTCGACATCGGTGTCGACGACTGTGACCCGTTTCAAAGTCGTGATATCCGCGATGGTACGGCCGACGCGCTTGCCATGCCCGGGAAACTGCGGCGTGATCGCGACCACTCCGTGCGCGAGCAATCCACCGAAGGTCAGATCGATCCAAACGTCATGCACCGCTTGATCGCCGATATCGTCGCGCATCATCTGCAAAATGACGCCGGAATTCATTAAGCTCTGGATCGTCGTGCTCTCCGAGGGAGGCATCTGGCTGGTGTAGCCATAGAAAATCGGATCTTTGCGATGGCTGATCGCGGTGATTTGGGCGACCGGACGTTTTTCGACCGGCCCCATATATCCTGCGAATTCTCCAAACGGGCCTTCGTCATCGAGATCGCCGGGCGCGATCTCGCCCTCGATGATGATTTCGGCCATTGCCGGCACGTGCAGATCGATTGTCTTGCAACAAACCAATTCGATCGGCTCACCCTTGAGACCGCCGGCAAAATCCATTTCGTCCTTGCCGTAAGGCAGATTTGCGACCGTGGCGAGATGAACGGCCGGCTCGGTCGCAATCACCCAAGCAATAGGCGCAGTCTTGCCTTTGTCATTCCAGGTCTTGACGTTGCGGTATCCCTGGCGCCCGGGCGCGAGATTGATAACGACGCTATGCGGATCGCGCACCATCGTACGGTAAACTCCCATATTGGGAATTCCGGTGTCGTGGTCGCGCGTTACCACGATGGTGGTGATGTAAGGCGCCTTATCCTTGCCCGGCGTCCAAGTGACGATCGGCAGGGTATCAAGTCTCGCCTGCTTCCCGGTCAAAATGACTTCCTGGCACGCCCCGCTGTTGACCAGCTTTGGCTTATGCGGATGGCGCAAGGATTCGGCGACCTTGCCATTGATTTGATGGACTTCGCACTGGAGCGCGAGTGCGACGCTTTTCGGTGAGGCTCCAAGCGCCCCGGTAACAACCGGAATTTTTGTTCCTTTTACATTCTGAAAATAAAACCCGAAACGTTCCTCGACCGGCAACGCCTGATACATCCACTTGGCGAGGCACGCGACCTCCCAATTGTGATCGACCTCGCGGGTTATGCGCTTGAGATAATTTTGCTGCTCAAGCGCCGCCAAGTAGTCTCGCATATCTCGATACGGCATCGCTTACTCCTGGCAAGCACGGTGGATCCATTCGCACCATCGCTGGACCAAAGTGTCCACACTGGACCTGTGATTGCGAATGTTAGTCGTCGCGTCGACGGCAACATCAAGAACCGTCGCGGTCAATGCAGGGATATTGGCAAAAGGCCTCGTAGGTTGAACCCAGCGCATGTGAGATGCGGTCATCATATTGAGATTGATAAAAGATTTGTGAAACTACTCTGATATATTAGAGAATCAAAATCGGGGTGTCAATGCGACGGGTGACCCGAGCTAGCTTTCTTTGGACCAGGCGTTGCGCAGAAATGAGATCGAAAGCGGCGATGCGGAAGAAAGAGTTAAAGGTGGACCAAATCGCGATGCCTCGCATTTTGGCGATAACAGCGGAAAATTAGTGCGCGACGCCAAGCCTCTCGTATTGACCTACGCCGTCAATGCGCCGATTTCTGTCATCTCTCGACCGGCATTTGTATTTCGCTCATACCGGTTCAAAACCGGTGCACAGTTTCAGACCTTGTATTCATAGGCGACACCACGAAATCGCTGTGACCGGCGCCGCTCATGTCGTTGCAGAAAAGAGCGGTGTAAAGCCAGGTCAGGTTATTCTCAAACCTTCTTCAACAGCACCGCCCCATTGCGGATCTAAAGCATTAAGAGATTTAATGCCGTTCGCAGGGCCGGCCGGCCGACCAGGGACCTCGCGTGCCTGCGAATTTAGGAGTGAACAAACGATGGGCTTCATGGACATGCGGCAGTGGATGACCCGACTTGAGAAGGAGGGGGAGCTACGGCGGATCACGGCCGAGGTTGACTGGGACCGCGAGATCGGGGCCGTTGCCCGACGCGTTCTCGAGAAGAAGGGGCCCGCGCTTTTGTTCGAGAACGTCAAAGGCTACGCGACTGGACGTTGTGGAAAGCTATTCGTGAGCGGCCTCGGCGCCCGATCACGGCTGGGCCTCGCCCTTGGATTTCCCCGCGAGGTCTCCAATCGCGAACTTGTCCAGCACGTGATGAAAAAAAACCGCGAGACGATTCCCTCGACGGTCGTCGGCACCGGACCGGTGAAGGATGTTATCATCCGCGGCGAGGCCATCGACCAAACGGAGTTCCCCGTTCCCAAGTGGCACTATCTCGAAGGCGGGCGCTACATCCACACCTTCTCCGCGATCGTGACCAGGGACCCCGAGACGCGGGTGATGAATGTGGGTCTTTACCGGGGCATGATCGGCCGGAAGAATACTGCGCCATTTCTACTCATTAAGGGCGGCCAGCACTGGGGGGCGCACTTCGTGAAGTATGCCGCCCTCAAGCAGCCCATGCCGGTAGCGTGCGTGATTGGCTGGGATCCCATCATGCCGTTTCTGGCCGGATCGCCGCTCCCGGCCGGGGTGTGCGAGTGGGATGTGATGGGCGCTTACCGCGGAGAGCCGGCGCAACTGGTGCACTGCGAGACGGTGGATCTCGAGGTTCCGGCGAGTGCGGAGATCGTCATCGAGGGAACCATCAGCGACGACCCGGCGACTTACGAGAGCGAAGGGCCGTTCGGCGAATTCACCGGTTACGTGTCCGATCTCCCCACACCCCGTCCGACCATGCAAGTCGAATGCATCACCCACCGTCGCGACCCGATCTTTTGCGGTTCACTGGAGGGCACACTGCCGGGCTCCTACAGCGAGAACAGCGTCATGTCCTCGGTGCAGCGGGCTGCTATCGCCTGGAACATTTTGACTGGCGCCGGCATCCCCGGCATCCTTGACGTCTACGCGCCGCCGATCACCAACGGCGTCAACATCCGAGTTCAGATCAAGAAGCACTACCAAGGGCAGCCCAAGCAGATTGCGGCAGCCCTCTGGGGTAACAGTGCCGCGCAGTATCGTTATAAGCACGTCACCGTGGTGGAAGACGACATCGACCCGGCGCAGGACGAGCAGGTGGAATGGGCGTTCGCGCATCGCGTGAATGCTGGAGAAGGCGGTGTGGTGATCTTTCCTGGTATTTTCGGCTCCCCCATCGATCCCAGCACACCTATCGAAGATAGGGACGTGACGCAGCTCGGCACCGGCCTTTGGAACCGGATGTTGATTGACGCCACACGCTCGTGGAAAAACGCGCGCCGGCCGGAATGGGGCGGTGAGCGCTTTCCGCCCACCGTCCGACCGTCCCCCGAAGACGAGGCGCGCGTGCGAACCCGCTGGACCGAATACGGCCTCGGCGATCTTTAATGGAACTGGAGAGCGGTTACCGCCGTAAGGGACCTGCTCATGCTTGACCTCGGAAACAGCTTTCTCTCCAGCGTCGATCGCGATCCCGACGCCCTCGCTATCGTCGATGGCTCCGTGCGGATGACATACGCGCAATGGCTCCGGCGCGTCTCGGCGGTCGTCTCGGGCTTCGACGAACTCGGCCTGGTGCCCGGCGATCATCTGGTGACGCTGCTGCAGAATCGTTGGGAAGCCGCGACAATCCACTGGGCTTGCCAATTCGCCGGCATCATCATCACCCCGGTCAACTGGCGGTCCAAGGCCGACGAAATCGACTTCTATGTTGAGAACTCTGAAGCAAAGGCAATCGTTTTCGAGGAGGTGTCGGCAGACGCTTTGCGTAAATCACGCGAGGCGAAGTCGCGAAAGCGCATTGCGCTTGGCATGACGCAAGACAACGAATATAGATTCGACACGTTGCTAAAACACGATGGCCGCGATGCCGGACCCCGCGTTGGCGCCGATGCTTGGTCCGTGATGCTCTACACCTCTGGCACGACGGCGAAACCAAAAGGCGTACCGCGCCGCCAACATGTTGAGCGCGCCGCCGCCGTCGCCCATGTCGCGCAGAATCTTTACGGGCATGGCGAACGCACGCTCGGAGCGATGCCGCTCTACCACACGATGGGCGTGCGTTCGTTACTGGCGATGTCCCTGATCGGCGGCGTCTTCGTCTGCCTGCCGCGGTTTGAACCGGCGAAAGCGCTAGAAATGATCGCAACCGAGAAAATTACCAATCTTTATCTGGTGCCGACGCTCTACCACGATCTCGTTCACAGCCACCGCTTCGCCAAGACCGATGTCAGCTCGGTACGCAAGCTTGGCTTTGCCGGCGCGTCGATGACCGACGGGCTTCTTAGCGAACTCAACGCCGCCTTCAAGCCCGATTTATTTGTAAACCATTATGGCTCGTCGGAGATCTACACTTTTACGATCAACCAAAATGCGCCGGCGAAGCCGGGCTCGGCGGGCCGGGCGGGCATTAATCAACGCATCCGCGTCGTCAAGCTCGGTGCTCATTCGCCTGAAGAAGTCGCGGCCGTCGGTGCGGAGGGCGAAATTATCGCGCTGCTCGCGGGCGACGAATCCTTCGAAGGTTACTGGCGACGGCCGGAGGCCGACGCCAAGGCGCTTCGCCAGGGTTGGTATTTTACCGGTGACACTGGATATCTCGATGCCGGCCGCGACCTGTTCGTAACGGGCCGCGTCGACGACATGATAATCACCGGAGGGGAAAATGTCTCACCGGTTGAGATCGAAAGCTGCCTTTCGCTACATCCGGCGGTGTCGGAAGTCGCCGTCGTCGGTCTACCGGATGAACGCTGGGGCAAAATCGTGGCCGCCTTCGTCAAGCGGCGCGGTCAGGTAAAGGACGAGGATCTCGATCAATTCTGCCGCACATCCGGGCTGGCCAATTTCAAGCGCCCGCGCCGCTACGTATTCGTCACTGAAATTCCTAAATCGCCGGTTGGAAAACTTCTGCGCCGTAAACTGGTAGCGGGCGAATTCGAGGCCGAAGATAAGGCCGGCTCACAAGGAACCGCCGCATGACCCCCATGATTTTCAACGATCCGCGCCTGGCGGCTCTCGACGGCTTCAAGGTCGAGCTGAACGCCGAAAAGCAACGCGCGGATATCATTCTTCATCGCCCACCGCTCAATGTTATCGAGATGCGGCAGCGCGACCAGTTGCGGCTTGTGTTCGAAGCACTCGACGGGGATGAACGCGTGCGCGTGATCGTGTTACGCGCGATCGGCGAACACTTTTCTAGCGGCGGAAACATCAAAGGCTTCATGGAGGCTTCACCCGAACATGTATCCAAGCTCGCCTGGAATATTGCGGCCCCGGCGCGCTGTTCGAAACCGGTTATCGCCGCAAATCGTGGCTACTGCTTCGGGGTCGGCTTCGAGATTTCGTTGGCATGCGATTTCCGCATCGTTTCGGACTCCTGCTTCTACGCCCTGCCGGAACAAAAGCTCGGCCAGATTCCCGGCTCCGGCGGATCGGCACGCCTGCAAAAGATCGTGGGCATCACGCGCACCAAAAACATTGTGATGCGCTCCAAACGCATTCCTGGTAAACAGGCCCTTGATTGGGGCATCGCGACTGAATGCGTGCCCGACGACCAGCTCGAGACGGCAACCGACGCCTTGGTCGACGAACTCTTGACCTTCTCGCCGCTCGCGCAACGCACGGCCAAAAAGCTCCTCAACGACACGGAGGACTCGACGCTGTCGATAGCGATTGAACTCGAGGGGCATTGCTACAGCCGGCTGCGGCAATCCGATGATTTCCGCGAAGGCGTGGAGGCCTTCCACGGCAAGCGGCTGGCGAAATTCAAAGGAACCTGAAAGTGAAGCGCCAAGTCGCGCCGAGTGGTCGCCCCAATGACAAGCCGGACTGCGAAAAGCTTCTGACGGCAGTCGCTGCATAACATCGAGGTCAAAGACTTTAGGAAAAAACGAGACTGGAGGAAGTATCGTGATCAAGGCCAGAACAATGACGCTGTTGCAAATCGCAGTACTCGCAATGTGCGTTGTCGCCTCCGCCGGCATGCGTGCGCAGGCCGAGGGATACCCGACCAAACCCATTGAGGTTATCCTGCCATTCGCCGGCGGAAGCGCGAGCGACGTCGTAACGCGCATCATGTTGATCGAGATGTCGAAGTCTCTCGGTCAAAACTTCATCGTCGACAATCGACCCGGCGCTGGTGGCAATTCCGGTACGGCAGCGGCAACCAGGGCTGCGCCGGACGGGTACACGCTGGTGATGAGCACCTCCGGCCCGCTCGCGGCCAACAGGACTCTCTTTAAGAAACTTGGCTACGATCCGGAAAAGGATCTTGTCCCGATCTCGCTGTTTGCCATTTTTCCGAATATCGTTGTTATAAACTCCAAACTGCCCCCCAAAACGTTGACCGAATTCATCGCCTACGCAAAGGCTCACCCGAAAGAACTCAACTACGGCTCGGTTGGTGTCGGCAGCTCACAACATCTTGCCGGTGCCTATTTTGAGCAGATCGCGGGGGTCGAGATCACGCATGTACCGTATCGTAACATAGCACAATACACGCCCGACTTTATTTCGGGCCAAGTGCCGCTTGGCTTTCAGTTTTTACCGAACGTGATCGCCATGTTGAAAAGCGGGGATGCGCGCGCGCTCGCCGTTACCAGCAAAACGCGCATGACAGCCCTGCCCGACGTGCCGACGGCCGCTGAAGCAGGCCTAAAAAACTTCGAAACCTTCGGCTGGCTTGCCTTGCTGGCGCCTGCCGGTACGCCAAAGCCAATCATCGACAAGATCTACAGCGCGCTTGCAAAAGCGGTGAAAGATCCGAACGTGAAAGCGCGCTTTATCGAATTGGGCGCCGAGCCGGTCTCGCCTGGACCGGAGGAACTGAAAACGTTCATCGTATCAGAAACTGTCAAATGGCGCGGGATCATCGAAAAGGCCGGTATTCCTCCGATGTAAGAAGTCCCGGCCCGCTGGCGAAATCGTCCAGCTAAATCGTTAGTCTTGTGGCGAAGCAAATAGGATTTCTATTCGGTCGCTTTATCGGCGCGGCTGGAGTCCCAATAATTGCTGCGCAGAGGATCAAAGCAAGAATGTAACGGGCAAGGAAACTCCCTCGATCGATGGTTGCTCATTTTCCGGTCGGGGGCTGCAATATCCCGCACCGCTGCAAGCGGAACACTTCAATAGTGGCCAATTAGGATTCGCCACGCTCTAGGTACTGGCATCGGCGGTGCTGTTGATCGGAGGATTGTACGCCAGCCTCGCGCTGGTGCATCAATTCGGCCGATGGCGCAGTCAGCGCTCCATCGGCCGCAATCCCAGTTTGTCGAGCAGCCGCATATCGCGGTCGCGCTCGGGGTTGGGCGTGGTGAGCAGCTTCGGTCCGTAGAAGATCGAATTGGCGCCGGCCAGGAAACACAAAGCCTGCGTCTCTTCGCTCATGTCCTCGCGCCCGGCCGACAGCCGCACCACCGAGGCCGGCATCGTTATGCGCGCCACCGCGATGGTGCGCACGAAATCGAGCGGCTCGAGCTTGGCGGCCCGGCCAAGCGGCGTGCCCTCCACCTTGACCAGCATGTTGATCGGCACGCTTTCCGGATGCACCGGCAGATTGGCCAGCGTCGCGATCATGCCGACGCGGTCGTCGAGCCCCTCGCCCATGCCGACGATGCCGCCGCAGCAGACATGGATGCCGGCATTGCGCACATGGTCGAGCGTGTCGAGACGATCCTGATAGCAGCGCGTGGTGATGATGGCGCCGTAATATTCCGGCGAGGTGTCGAGGTTGTGGTTGTAGTAATCGAGGCCGCTTTGCTTGAGCCGCGCCGCCTGCACGGGCGTCAGCATGCCGAGCGTGGCGCAGGTTTCCAAACCGAGCGCTTTGACGCCCTCCACCATGGCGCAGACGGATTCAAGATCGCGGTCCTTGGGTTCGCGCCAGGCCGCGCCCATGCAGAAGCGCGAGGCGCCGTTGGCTTTCGCCGCCCGCGCTTCACTGAGCACGGCGTCGATATTCATCAGCTTCTCGGCCTTGACGCCGGTGTCGTATTGCGCGGATTGCGGACAATAGGCGCAATCTTCCGGGCAGCCCCCGGTCTTGATCGACAGCAAAGTCGAGATTTGTACTTCAGTCGGGTCGAAATGCGCGCGATGCACTTGCGCCGCGCGGAACATCAGCTCCGGAAACGGCAGCGCAAACAGCGCGGCGATCTCGGCGCGCGTCCAGTCGTGGCGGACTTGGCCAAGCCCAGCATTCGAGAAAGGGAGCGCTTGCGCGAGAGACATCGGTCGTTCCTCAACCACTGGGGCGTTCCGGCCGCGCCGCGCACGCCGTCGAGTTACTCGCTCGGCGAGTAATTCGACATCCGAGGTCACCACGGAGCCACGAATTTGGAGCATCATGCGTTGATCGAAGTCAAGCCGAACTGCCGAATGCGGGTCTAGTTAAGTAGCGCAGGACCGGCATTGGGGTCAGTCTATTAACATCGGATGGCAGGCGGAATAGGATTAAAGGCCGATGTGATCAGGTGACAAATCGATCATCCAAGATGCGCCGATTACGATGGCGCGAAACGAGGCAGCTATGAATTTCGAGTTGAACGAAGAGCAACGGCTGATTCAAGACACGGCCAAGCGGTTTGCCGCCGAAGAGATCGCGCCGACGATCGAAGCGGAAGAGCGTCAGCATGCGTTCAAGCCCGACCGCGTCGCCAAGATGGGCGAGCTCGGTTTCTTCTCCTGCGCATTGCCGGATGAACTGGGCGGCAGCGGCATGGGATTCATGGAATCGGTATTGATGGCCGAACAGATCGCGAAGATTTCGGCCTCCTGGCGTTTGCCCTTCAACATGCAGAACCTGGGGCCGGCGCTCACGGTCACTAAGTTCGGCACGCCGGAGCAGAAGAAGAAATACGTGCCCGGCTGGGTCGCCGGCACGCAGCTCGGGTTTTTTGCCATGACCGAGCCCAACACCGGTTCCGACGTGGCGAGCATGAGGACCCACGCCATCGACAAGGGTGACCATTTCGAGATTCATGGCAACAAGATGTGGATCTCGCAGGCGCATGTCGGCGATGCGGGGCTGCTCTACGCCTATACGGACAGGGCCAAGGGCAATAAGGGCATGACCGCCTTCATCATCGAGCCGAAAAAGATGAAGGGTTGCACCGCGCGGGCGATCGAAACCAAACTCGGCCTGCACTGCGCCCCGACCGGGGAATTCGTGTTCGAAGGCATGCAGGTGCCGAAGGAGAATGTGCTCGGCCAGATTGGCGACGGTTTCCGGGTGTGTATGTGGCAGCTCAACCAGACTCGGCTCGGCTGTGCCGCCGGCGCCTTGGGTGTAGCAGGTGGAGCGCTCGATCTTGCCGTCAAGTATGCCAACGAGCGCACCCAGTTCGGCAAGGCCATTTCCCAGCATCAGATGATTCAAGCGCAGATCGCCGAAATGGTGGTCGAGCATCATGCCGCGCAAATGCTGGTCTACCGCGCCGCCTGGCTGAAGGATCAGGGCAAGCCGAACCAGTACGAGACGTCGGTTGCCAAGCTCGCCGCCTCCGAAGCGGCGGTTCATGCGGCCAACGAATGCATGAAGATTTTCGGCAGCTATGGTTTCTCGACCGAATACCCGGCCGAGCGCTTCTATCGCGATGCCAAGTCGCTGCAGGTGGTCGAGGGCACGTCCAACATCCAGAAGATCATCATCTCCGGCATGGCTTGTGGCTTTACGCCGAACCGGGAATGACGAGAGATGAAATAGACCGGCACGTGGCGGGCCGGCAACGTACGATATGCGGGAGCCGTGAATGAGACCTTATTTCGAGAAAATGCCGAGCTTCGGCAAGGAGCTTAAAGAGAACCGCATTGCGCGCACGCAGGAAAGCCGCGTCAAGCTCGAGACCGTCGAGGCTGAGATCGCCGCCTTGCGCAAGGCGCGCCAGGAAGTTGGTATCCCGGCGGCCGAGATCAACAAGCGCGGTTCGCTGACTGTGTGGCAGCGCATCGAATACCTCGTCGACAAAGGCACCTTCCTCCCGCTGCACAGCCTCTACAATCCGCAAGACAACGAAGAAGGCACCACCAACGTCGTCGACGGTCTTGGCAAGATCGGCGGCCGCTGGGCCGTTATCATCGGCTTCGACAACAAATATCTGGCGGGCGCCTGGATCCCCGGGCAGTCGGAGAACATCCTGCGGGTGACCAACGTCGCCAAACGCCTGCATATCCCGCTGGTCTGGCTGGTTCAGTGCAGCGGCGTCAAAATGACCGATCAGGAGAAGTTCTACGCCGACCGGCGCGGCAGCGGCACCTGCTTCTATCGTCACGCCGAGCTGGAGCAGATGGGGATTCCCATCCTCGCCGGCATCTACGGTACCAATCCGGCCGGCGGCGGCTACCAGAGCATCAGCCCCACCATCTTGCTCGCCCACAAAGACGCTAACATGGCGGTCGGTGGGGTCGGTATCGTGTCGGGGATGTCGCCCAGGGGCGGCTTCGACGTGGCTGGCCTGGAGGAATTGATCGCCAAAACGCGCAATATGCACGAGCAGGCGCCGGGCCGGGTCGAGACCCATTACGCCGCGACCGGTTTCTTCACCCGTGTATTCGATGAAGAAACCGAGGTTCTCGATGGCATCAAGGAATACATGCGGGCGATTCCGGCTTACGACCCGATGTTCTTCCGCATCGCCGAGCCGAAGGAGCCGCAGCTTGCGGCCAACGACCTCTACCATCTGTTGCCGGCCAATCAGAAGGAGGCCTATGTCTTCGACGAAATCCTCGCCCGTTTGGTCGACGGCAGCGAACACATGGAGTTTCGCCCCGATTACGGGCCTGAGATTTACAGCGGCCTGGTCAAGATCGACGGCATGCTGATCGGCGCCATCGGCAACCGCCAGGGACTGCTGCCCAAGGGCTATCCCGAATACGCCAATTACCCCGGCATCGGCGGCAAGCTCTACCGCCAGGGGCTGATTAAGATGAACGAGTTCGTGACGCTGTGCGCGCGCGACCGGGTGCCAATCGTCTGGTTCCAGGACACCACCGGCATCGATGTCGGCGACGTCGCCGAGCGGGCCGAATTGCTCGGCCTCGGTCAATCGCTGATCTATTCGATACAGCAGACCGACGTGCCGATGATGCTGGTGGTGCTGCGCAAGGGTAGCGCCGCCGCTCACTACGTGATGGGTGGACCGACCGCCAACCGCCACAATGCCTTCACGCTCGGTACCGCCGCGACCGAAATCTACGTCATGCACGGCGAGACCGCGGCGGTCGCGACCTACGCCCGCCGCGCCGTCAAGGACAAGGACTCGGGCAAGCCGTTGCAGCCGATCGCCGACAAGATGAACGAGATGGCGAAAAAGTATTACGACACGTCGCGCCCGGCCTATTGCGCTCAGCACGGCTACATCGACGAGATCGTCGATCTCAAGGCGCTGCGTGCTTATCTCAAGGGCTTTGCCGGTGCGGTCTATCAGAACCCAATCTCGATATGCCCGCGCCACCAGATGCTGACGCCGCGGATCATTCGGGGGTGAACAGCCGCGAAATCCCAAGATTGTGCCTTGAACACCAAAATTGACGGCGGTGGGATAGGGAGTGCGGGTGCCTGTGACCAGGGCCGATCGGCGGCGCTTGGCCTGCAAAAGGAGGAGGTTAGATGAGCGAGGAAATCACCGCCCCGGTGTCGGGCAAGATCTGGAAAATTCTCGTGAAGGTCGGCGACAACGTGCAATACGAGGACGAACTCATGATCATCGAAGCCATGAAGATGGAAAATCTCATCTACGCCCCGGTCGAAGGGAAAATCGCCGCCATCGAGGTCGCCGAAGGCGATCAAGTAGAGCCCAATCAGTTGTTGATCATTATCGAGTAACTGAAATGGAAACCTTTGGGGGTTCTGTCCAGTTGATGTTCTTTATTTACGCGATGGCGGCGGTGATCTCGCTCGCCACGGCATGGATTATCAAGCTCATTTTCTTAGCCATCCAGATGCAGAAAGGCCGCGATACTACGCGTCAGAGCGTCAAGAGCGGGCCGTCCGCGAAGCCAGCAAACGCAACTTCGAAAAGGACGACCTGATCATGCCGGAAATCCATCTTCTCAGCATCTTTCAAGGGATCGAAACGATGGTGGCGTCCGATCCGCTCATCGCATTCGCGCGCGTTGCGCTGATCGCGATCGGCATCAGCTTCGTCTATCTCGGAGCCAAGGGAACGCTCGAGCCACTCATCATGATCCCGATGGGGTTAGGCATGGCATCGGTCAATGCCGCCGTGCTTTATCTCTCGGCGAAGCAAATGGGAACGATCTTCATCGATCCGATCGCCAGCGGTCCGGAAAAGGTCTTGGACGTGTTGCAGATCGATTTCCTGCAACCGATCTACACCTTCACCTTCAGCAACGGCCTGATCGCCTGTCTGGTGTTCATGGGCATCGGCGCGATTTCGGATATCGGCTATATGCTGATCGCCCCCATGCGCTGCATGATCATCGCGATCATGGCGGAGCTTGGCACGGTGCTGACGTTCCCCATCGCCGTCGCCATGGGGCTGACTTACAAGCAAGCTGCGGCGATCGCCATGGTCGGCGGCGCCGATGGGCCGATGGTTCTCTACACGTCGCTGATACTCGCACGCGATCTGTTCGTGCCGATCACCATCGTGGCCTATCTCTATCTAAGCCTGACCTATGCCGGCTATCCGTATCTGGTCCGCTTGCTCATCCCCAAGCATTTGCGCGCAATCAAGATGGACGTGAAAGCTGCCCCCAATGTCAGCCGAGGGCAGAAAATCACCTTCGCCGTCGTCACCTGTACCCTCCTGTGCCTACTGTTTCCGGTGGCGGCGCCCCTGTTCCTGTCGTTTTTCCTCGGCGTCGTCGTACGCGAATCCGGCGTCAAGCAATATGTGGATTTCCTCGGCGGCACTGTACTTTACGGCTCGACCTTCTTCCTTGGCTTGCTGCTCGGCGTTCTATTCGAGGCCAACACCATTCTCAATCCCAAGGTGCTCTTGCTGTTGTTCCTGGGCATGACTGCGCTCGTGCTCTCAGGCATCGGCGGCATCATCGGCGGCTACATCGTTTATTTGGCCAGCGGCCGCACCTTCAACCCGGTGATCGGCATCGCCGGCGTTTCCTGCGTGCCGACAACCGCGAAGGTGGCGCAGAAAGAGGTCCATGACGCCAACAAGTTCGCCATGATCCTGCCCTGGGCGATGGGAGCCTGCGTGTCCGGCGTGATCACGTCAGCCATTATCACCGGCCTCTATGTCAGCGTGCTGCAACACATGCCCTAACGGGGGAAGAAGGCGGCGGCTTCATTCCAGAAGTTGTCGGCATAGAATATGGATTTTGCCGTGGCTGAATGCTCTTTGTTTGGCGTGCCTGCCGGAAAGGGCTCCACAATGAGAGGAACCGGCTATTCGGGAAGCTGACCTTTCGATAGTTCGATGGCGATATCGTCCCGGAGCCGTAGCAGCTCCCCGCGCGTCATGCGAAATTCAAATATCCGAGTTTCGGCTTGTTTTGTGGCCCGTTCGATTACACGGAGGGCCACTGCTTCTGGATCGTTGCTTTCAATCTGAACCGATAGCGACTGAGGAAAAACAAGAAATGAAGTCATAAGGTCAGCTCCCGTAACATCCTAGATCAAGCCGGCAGCTATGCCAAGGCGAGCCTCGCTAAAATAGAATTACACATCGGCCGATCGCTGCTGCTCGCGCTCGAAGTACTGCCCGATGCAGATAAAGCCGCAGCCTCTCGGGAACCGATACTGTCCTATCGATGTGGCCGGTGGGAGACACTCAGGTTAGAACGGCCAAATGGATCGATTGCAGATTTTGAGGATGGCGGTCCCGAGAGTTGTGCCACGACCTAGCGATTTCAATTACTTACAGTGTCAAACTTCTCTAACGGCACCCACGGGCGCTAAGAGTCCGTCCCATAAGTTCATCAAGGATTACAGAGTTTTCGGAGCATGAGGCGAATGGATGCGAGGCGCAGGAAGATCAGGCCGCTGAGGTTGAGATTTTCCCAATCCTTGGCCAGTCGGCGGCAACGGTTGAGCCAAGCGATTGTACGTTCGACGATCCATCGGCGCGGCAGAACGACGAAGCCTTTGGCGCAATCGGAACGCTTGACGATTTCGGTTTCGAGTTGCGTTCGAATCTTGGCCAGCGCCGCATGAAAGACAGGCCCCGCATAGGCGCTGTCGGCAAAGAGCCTTTTCAGGAAAGGAAAAAGGCCGAAAAGCGTGGACAGCAGCACGATGCCGCCGTCGCGATCCTGAATATCGGCCGGATGAACAATCGCGTGCAGCAACAGACCCTGTGTATCTACCAGGATATGCCGCTTCTTGCCCTTGATGAGCTTGCCCGCGTCAAACCCGGGCGGATCGATGCAGGGGCCGCCTTTTTCGGCGCTTTTCACACTCTGGCTGTCGATGATGGCGGCGGTGGGACTGGCTTCGCGTCCCGCCTGCTCGCGACACTTCTCGTAAAGCGCGTAGTGGATGCGATCCAGCGTGCCGTCGTACCCCCACAGACAGAAGTACCGATACACGGTGCTGCGCGGCGGCAAGTCTTTGGGGATGTAGCGCCATTGGCATCCCGTGCTCAGCACGTACATGATGCCGTCGACGACATCCCGCGCGTCCACTTCACGCTTGCGGCCCCCGCGCTTCGCCGGAGGAATGAGCGGCCCGACATGCGCCCATTCTTCGTCCGTCACATCGCTCGGATATCGCAAATGATCGCGCTTGTAGCGCGCCCGGTTCTTGCTCGTCCACATCGGCAACCCTCCTCACAGGCAGCCGATGTGTGAAACACAAGTGATTCATTTGATTCAACAACTTTCGAGACGGACACTGAGATAGTCATGCAGTGACTTGCAACGTTTGCGCTTAAGTAAAGTATGGAGGTGCATATCGGCTCTATACCCTTTTGCAAAACTCGGACCATAAGTTTTCCGCAAGGAGCCGACGCGCGTCTTGCCGCTCTTGTGCCGAATTTCACCGCTCTTGTCGCGGCGACGATGATCAAGACCCATTCGTCCACGTTTCCTAGCCACTGACTTCCTCCATCGTTTGCAACACTAGAACAAATGTACTGAGTGCGGAGCCAACAACGCGATCCCCATAAATGCGATGCCTACCAAACCAAGACCCCCAGCGATCCAAGCAAGGATTGCCATACCGGTGATGATCGTAGCAGAGGCAAGAACAATACCGATTTCTAAGGTTGCGCCAGCGAGTTCAAAATGGTGGTACCGCGCCATCGCAAGTTCGCGCTGCTCCTCAGCTTCTTTCGCTCGTGCTGAAAGTTCTTTTCGACCTTCGTTTGTCTCAGGTTCCGTATCATAGCGAGCAGCGGTTTTTTGCCATTCTGCGATCTGCTTTTCTCTTGCTGCTTTAGTAGCCGGATTGCTTTCATTGGCAACTTCGACCGCCATCGCCTCGGCAGCGGTGCGCAGCGTGGTTGCGCGTACGGTCTTGGCTTGAAAAAATGCCCACAAATCCGATGACGTAATATTTTCACTTATTGCATGGGTTTGTGCGCTCTTACCTCCAGCTGACGCAAATGCGAGCAAGAGGGCAAGTATCGCAATCAGAAGGGCAATGCCCTTATTGGAACGTGCGGCGTGTTCGATTTCCTCGCCGGCTTCGTGTCCAGCAGGCATTGCCTTTACCCCCAAAGTCTTGCCGACTGCCCTGGAGCGCCTAAGTCATCTTGTTTTTGATCAAGCCAACAATGGCTGTAAGGACTGCACCGGCTACGCCGCCGCCGACTGCCTGACCGACGAGGGTTCCAATATCGACGCCGCCACCCGCGTTGGCGAGCATCGGCAGGAGTGCAGTCAGGGCCTGGCCACCGACGCCTCCGCCAATTGCACCTGCAATGGTGTTGCCAACCGTTCCAAGGCTGAGATTGCTCGACGCTGTACCGGCGGCATTACCGCCAACTGCGCCAGCGACGATCTGATTATGAGGTTGATGATCATACCTGACATAGGACGCCCCATTTCCAAAGGTTGCCTCGGGCTATTTACCCGCCACAACTTTACATGAATTTCGCGGTGTTGTCGCCTCCAGTGCGGCCCTAATCCCGGAAGCAGAACTCATTCAAAGCCGTGTCGTGTTGCACCGCAAAGCCGCTGGTCACCCGATTATTCCATCTGGATTAGTCGGAAGGAAGCTGGCTACTATCAGCAGGCGACGGGTGTCCCACTAGCGTTGGAGCTTACGGCATGCTTGAGGAATTCAAAAAATTCGCACTGCGAGGTAATGTCGTTGATCTCGCTGTTGGCGTAATTATCGGCGCGGCGTTTGGTTTGATCGTGTCGTCAATGGTCGGTGACATCATCATGCCGATCATTGGCGCGGTTACCGGCGGCCTTGATTTCTCAAATTATTATTTGCCCCTCAGTTCAGCGGTAAAAACTGGGCTGCCGTTAGCGGAAGCAAAAAAGGCCGGCGCGGTACTCGCCTACGGCAATTTCCTTACGGTCACGCTGAATTTCCTCATCATCGCGTTCGTTTTGTTTATCGCTATAAAGGCGATCAACAAGATGATGAAGAAAGAAGAAGCAAAACCAGCAGAGCCGCCGCCATCTGAAAAGCTGCTAACCGAGATTAGGGACCTTCTTGCCCGAAAACCTTAAGCCAAATGGTCTCAAATTCGGGTCGGAATATCATGTCCAATCTTGAGTGCGTTGCGGTCTTGTGCTCGAATTAGGATGGGTGTTTGGACACCCGGTTTTGAAAACGGGAGGAAGCAGATGAAGCGCATTATCCTGGCTGCCTTAATTACCTCTTTCGCTGTCGGTACCGCTATGGCGCAGACGTGCGCAACTAAGGCGGTTAGCAAAGACGGCAAGCCGCTTGCCGGAGCGGCCAAAACTAGTTTTATCAAAAAATGCTGTGAGGACAGTGCCATGGGCAAAGACGGCAAACCTCTCTCTGGTGCTGCTAAGACAAGCTATGTGACGAAGTGCGAAAAAGGCGGCTAGACGTTTCAACCTGATCAGAGCCGGGAGTTGAACATGCGTAATATCGCGATCATTTGTACGGCAATCATCGGCGTCTCAATTCTTTATCCTCCGATTGTTGCTCAAGCAAAAACGGCCAAAGAGTGTCGAGCAGAATGGCAAGCCAATAAGGCCGCAAATCAGGCTAAGAAAATAACGGAAAGCGCCTACGTGAAGGAGTGCATAGCCGGCGGTGCCGCTGCGCAGCCTGCTGCTGCTCCGGGTCCTGCCAAGTCGACAAAGACAGAGCCAAAAATGGCTCCGCCTGCCCCTGTCAAGTCCACCAAGACCGAGCCAAAAATGGCTCCGGCTGCCCCGCCTGCTCGATCATCGTCTAAGGCCACTGGAGCCAATCAATACGCTACTGAAGCGCAAGCCAAAGCGCGCTGCAGTTCGGGCACCGTCGTTTGGGCCAATCTAAAGTCGAAAATCTACCACTTTGCTGGGCACAAAGACTACGGGAACACAAAGGAAGGCGCTTATATGTGTGAGCGTGACGCCACAAGTGAAGGCATTCGCGCCGCTAAAAACGAGAAACACCCTTAAATCTAAAGCGGCCGCGGGCCAGGCAGACTACAATGCTGCCGACGACATCCAACATTATGGAGGTTCAAATGGGATTGCTAGACCAAGTCAGTGGATCGCTTAAGGGCGTCCTTGGATCGGTTGCTGCTACGGAAGCGCCGGCACTTATTACGGCCGCGTTGGCCAAGACAAACATGGGCAACCTGCAAGGGCTCGTGGATCAGCTTCAGCAAGGCGGCTTGGGCGACCAGGTCAAATCCTGGCTCGGTAACGGCGCAAACATGCAAATAACGCCCGAGCAAATCCAAGCTGCACTCGGAAATGACCAAGTAAAACAGATCGCGCAGCATTTCGGCGTACCGGTCGATGCGGCGCTAAAGCTTTTGGCCGATCATCTTCCTGCCGCTGTCGATCAGGCGAGCCCAAACGGAGCGATACAAAGTTCCTGATGGGTGGTCGTGATTTGCAGCGACTAGGGCACGCCTTGCGTGGGCGAGTATTTGCGCTTGGTCAAAAAGCGAGTGTGCGAGAGACTTACTCGGTTTCGGCGGCGACACGATCATCTACCAGCGAAGTTAAGTGTCATCGCGCGTGTTCTCAGTGACGCCAAAAATCCTTAAACCGCGTCGGTGATAACTCGGTGTAGCGGACGGTATGCTGAATATTGCGGTGGCCGAGGTAGGCTTGCAGAGCGCGGATGTCGTGGCCCTTGTTGGCCAAGGCATAACCGCAAGCGTGCCTGAGCATGTGCGGGTGCGCCTTGAACGCCAGCTTAGCGTCCCTGCCCGCCCGTTCGACCATGCGGGCGAAGCCAGCCGTACTAAACGGTGCCCCCCGTTCCGTTCCTAGTGACCGACATTTTGCATCGCCTCCCACTGTTTGAATGCCATTTCGACCGCTAAAAAATATCCATGTTCGCTGTAATCGGGGTGCTTCTTGACGGCAGCACGAGTCCTTGCAAGACGGCCACGGCGTGTCGGACTAACAACATTTTCCGCTAGAACTTCCGTCAATGCATCCGTGAACTCGCGATAAAGTGTCGAAATGTCGGTACCGCTACTCATGGCCTATCTCCAACACGGTATCTTGGTTTCGACTTTCCTTGCATCTGTCTGAACGCTGGAAGGGCATAGCAAGTGTGGCGAGTATATCGAAAAACTTTACCTGAAAATATCTCGAACACTAGTCATGCTGTTCGGCGTTCGGCTCAGGTTATTCATTGGTGAAACGTTGAAAGGCATGAAATCAATGACCACAAACAAGCGCCAAATGTGCACCAGCGTTTTGTGTTCAGGAAATACTGGCGCCGGAAAAATGATAGACAGAGTAGGATGCAAACTGTTTTGCTGTGTTAGGGCTCGCGGTAAATGCATGCACGTTTGTAAACTCAGCGCCATGTAAACTAAACGAACCAAATAACAAGCTCAACAAAACTATCAGACCAAAAATAAACACCACAGCAAACAACGCAAAGCCAATTACCAGATATAAACTAGGAACAGCTATTTTAGTTTTCATCGCCGCCTCCAATTGAAGCGCCATCTTGGGCACGCTTCTCGCACCCGACTTGACGATGCCCGATAGAAGCGTTCACGATGCTGTATCCCAAAGCGACGACGAACCCCGCACCAACATTCGATTACCTTTAGCGGTTAATTGTAAATAGCCATCTTGCGATTCAATGATCATACCGTCGTTGAGCAAATCGACTGTTACTGTGCTATTTGCCGCGCGACCCGTTAGCTCAATTTTCTTCAATGCCAATAATTCATGCCGCGATAAATCGCCATACTTCGCGCGAGTCATTTTGTGGCTGGCATTCCGGATGGACACCACTGTTGTCATGTCGCCTCCTTGGTTTTTATTGCTTCTTGCCGCTTTGAGAGCGGGGATATTTTTGCAATTGTCATAGTCAACTTTCATGCGTGGCGATTTGCATTGATCCCAATCAAAAAAGCGGACCTTCTTGTCATCAGGCGTTTGATACTGCAGCGCACCATTGCATCGCAACATTTTCACCGGAGTGTTGCGACGGATAGTTATTCTAGATGCCGATGCAATGTGCCAAGCTTCGATTCGAAGAGCACAACGTCACAATTCATCGTGCCGGAGGCAGATAATGGCAGCACCTCAATTTTCGCTTCCCAAACAATGGGAAGATTGGTGCAGTTGGTTGCTAGGGTTCTGGCTATGCATTTCACCATGGGCTCTGCAATTTGATCTGGAGCCAATTGCAACACGAACTGCCGTAATTACGGGGATTTTGATAGTTTTTGTGGAGATGATGACGTTGTCTCTTTTTCGAGCTTGGGAGGAATGGATCAACGTCATACTCGGAGCGTGGCTGATAGCGTGCCCTTGGATTCTGGGTATCATTGACCCGTCAGCTAAGACAAATTTTATTATTGTTGGGCTGCTGGTGTTGGCATTGGCGCTCTACGAGATTTGGAATGCCCGGGGCCAATCAGCCGACCAAGGCTAACGACCCGCGCATCTGTAATCTAAGTGAGCAACCCGCGTGCTGTCATATTCCGTGACCACGGCACCAGCGTTTTCAATGATCGCAAAATATTATAGCGATGCCTCGACTTAAAGAGTTTTTCGATATCAAAGAACCGCTAAGGCACGACGACGACAAACGGAGTAAGCAATGAAAAGTCGCCTTGTAATACTTGCGGCTATAATGTTGTTGTTATCTGCGTTCACTGAGGTCGAATTAGAAAAAGCTAAGGACACAAAAGAGTTTTTCAAAGACGCCTTTTGGAAATGCTTGGCTACTGAAATTGTTAGACTGGTACCGACAAATATGTCCGAACAAGATTTTTCTTTTTTCACCAGAGGGGCTTGCCGAAACGAACGGGCTGATTTTTTTGTTTCACTTTCTGATTATATCGTCATGCTGCATCCCGATGTTGATAGAAGTGCGGTTATTTCTGCAGCAAATATAGCAGTTAAGGCGGCACAAGATGACGCTATAAAGGTCTTTGTCAATTTACGGTCTGGCGGTAAAGAAAAGTAGACGCGAGCGAATATGGCACCAGCGTTGTTATGATGAAAAAATATTGCTCCGATGCCCCCGATTACTCAGACCGCAACAGTTCCAGCGTGCGAGGGTCCGGCTCACCATTGTAGAACTGCTCCAAAGCCTCCGCGAATAACGTATGGTCGGCTTCATCGGAGGCAGCTTCACTAAACAGGGTGAGGCATGATCGAAATTTCAAATCATCAGGCGATCCCAAAATATCCAGCGCCGACTTGCCTTTGTGACGTAGCATGAGACGCACGTCATCACGCAAGCGATCCCCAAGAATGGGATCAGCCAGATAGCGCCTAGCCTGATTTGCATTTTGGATGGCATATCGTTGAGCCATGGCGCTATGCCCTAGACCCGACAGTTGCGGGAAGATAAACCACATCCAGTGGGTTCTCTTGTATCCGGCGGTCAATTCCTCAACGACGTGATGATAGACCGGAGCCTGGGCCTCTACGAAGCAAATGAGATCAGCCTCAGTCACAGATAATACTCCGAATTCTACGTATAGTCATTTTCTACGCCCATAGCATATGGCACACTTTGACCCCAGCGAGTTCATTAGGGGGAAGGTAATGGCGACACCCCAATTTTCGCTCCCCAAACACTGGGAAGATTGGTGCGCTTGGTTGTTAGGCTTCTGGCTATGCATTTCGCCTTGGCTTCTGGGGTTCGATCTGGAGCCAACAGCGACACGAACAGCGGTAATTACGGGAATTTTGATTGTTTTCGTTGAGAGGATGACAATCACGTTTTATCGACGGTGGGATGAATGGATCAACGTTATACTCGGAGCGTGGCTGATAATATGCCCTTGGGTTCTGGGCATCAGTTATCCAGCAGCTAAGACAGATTTTATTGCTGTTGGGCTGCTGGTGTTGGCATTGGCGCTCTACGAGATTTGGGTTGCCCGCCACCAATCAGCCGACCAAGGCTAACGACCCGCGCATCTGCAATCTAAGTGAGCAACGCGCGAAGTGTCGATGAACCCAGCAGATTGAAACGGCGGTCACTTGGCTTATCGAAATAACTGGCGTTCTTATTGTATGCGGTCTATCAGCTAAGATGTTCGGAGAATAGACACATGAAAATAAACGTCGCCTTTTCTGCGTTCATTGCTTTGTCATTTATCTCTGGTGCTTTTCTAGTTTTGCCCACTCAAGCGGAAGTTATCGACGTGTCCAAGATCACCTGTGAGGACTACGTTTTCTATAAAGTCTCAAATCCAGATGCCATCGTCCACTGGTTAAGCGGCTACTATCATGGCAAACACAACGATCCAGTTGTTGACCCGCAAATATTTCAAGCGAATAGGGACAAGCTAAGGAGTTATTGTGAACAGCCAAACAATTACAAAATCCCACTCATGCAGGCAATTGAGCAGACGTTGGACACGAAAAAATAGGGTTTGTGCCGTAACTGCATTGCCTCAACGTGCATCTCAAATCTCAACGCGCATCTCAAATGGTGGGCGATAGGCTCAACTAGGAGCTTTCATCAGAACAAGGTTTTCGCGTTTATAGAATGCCCGCCTTTCACAATTTGGACATTTAATCGAGAACTCCTGGTCAATCCCATCATCCTTGTTGACGAAAATTCCCTGACCACAGTAAACGCAGATGACGCCGACTGACGGCTGTTTTTCATTTTGTGGCGGCATGGTCATTGCCAGAAATTATTGGATGCACCTTTTATACAATGAAGCTTTGATTTGTGAAAGTACCCTCCAACTCTGGCACCAGCGTTTCTAATGATTATCAAATGTTGCTCCGATGCTCTGACCAACCGATTTCTTATGCAGCGTCAGGTTTTTCGGTTAGATTTCTTTGTAGGCGTTTTATCATTTGTTTGAGTGCGACAATTTCAGCCTCAAGACGCGATACTCGGTAAGAGAGTTCATCCTCGTTTGAATGCGATGCATTTGCGGCATCACTTGAACCCAAGACGTTTACAGCATTATAGCTTTCAAATGCGACACCAATTTCGCTGGCATTACTCCATACGACCTTTGCACGATACGTCTGCCCTTTGATAGGGATACTTAAATCAAGGTGTTCGCTAATAATTGACGGAGTACCATTGAATTTCAGGCGCGCACCAGTTTCAGAAATATCGCGCACCGTGCACTCTACGGTATAATTGTTATCCGCAAAGAACACTACGCCACGAAACAAACTTTTCTGTCGAGGCGATTTCCGTCGCTCATTCATATAATTTGTGGCGTCCATATTAGAATAAGAATGCATTAATAATTGGCTCGTCCTAAGGGGTAGTAAAATGCCGCATAAACTCATGATAAAATTTCGCCATAAGACCTTTTTAGCCACGTTCTTTTTCGTCGCCGCCGACACCAGCGACTACCATTATTTGAAACCGAAATATTGTGATAGATGTCGGGTAGAGGTGCCGATTACTCAGCACCTCCCCCACAGATCCCGGCGTGCGGCTTTCCCGCACCGGGCTCTTGTCGAAGGTCAAACGCGATCGTGGGTTTGGACGCCACCGATCCGCAGGCTCACTGCTTCAGTGACATGCTGAGCCCGGCACTGAGTCCGGAGCATGTGTTGCGGCTTACCTTCCCTTCCCTCGACCGGCCGCCTTCCCTCCGCCATCTCCGCCGCCGATTTCAGTCGGCTTTGTTCGATGCTTCATCGGTACCATGCAGCCGTCCGACTCCTCGTCTGTTCCTCGACAGCTTCGTCTCCTCGACTTCCTGTCGCGGCCCGGGATCGCACAAGCGACTGCGGGCCAAACGAGGTCTCCCAGGTTCCGACGCGATCCTTCCATACGTGATATGGCCTTAGACCCCGGCAGGGCGACGGTTCCTCGCATAACGGCACCGCACATGTTGCCTTCGACTGTAGCGAAAGCCTCGGCCCCTACGAATTCAAGGATTTCGTCGCTCAATCCCACACCCCATACGATCACTGTGTACGCTTCGTCGTGGTCGTCGCCTTCTACAACGCAACACTCGTTACCGGGCGGGCGCTACCCCTTCCCGGGACCGGACTTTCACCGGCTGGACCGCGCCAGCTTCGCCTGGCGCACCGCCCACCCCTTCATTAGGAGAGCGCAAAAATAGCTATGCCGCCAGCGTTCTCAATGATTACAAAATATTATTCCGATGCCCGAGTTGCTGATTTTTTTCGACCACCTATCAAAAAATCGCCCACTTCTTTGAATCGCACGAACCAGAATGGACCAGTGTGGTGTATGTTTTCAGGCGGCTATTTGTTTGAGCTATGGTCCGTACGCTAACTAGCATTTCCCAGTGCGGCTAGTATTTTTTCAGACGGAGTTTTTCAAGATACCCTCACACTTGCCATGCTTCCAAGCGTTTGAACTGATGCAAGGAAAGCCGAGATTACTTCAGGAAATGAGGAACGATTAGCATGGTTGGAACAAAGGAGACAGGAAGTGAAAATATTTTTAATAGATTTTTAAACATGGAACGAATTGAAACGACCGGTCACAAATCTTTTCTGTAGGATACGAGAGGTAGGCGGTAGGAGAATATAATGGTTCGGTGGGGACTAGCGGTCGTAATAACATGGACAGTATTCTGCCTTGTTGCCTCCACTTATGCTTCTCTCCTTGAGATGAATTAGCAATTATCCAGCATCTTGGCATTGGCAAAACTCGCGTAGGTGCTTTTATGTCGCCTACGGTGATTGGCATTCCGCCTTCCTTTGCCATCGGAGCCGCCTCAAACTGCCGCACCAGCGTTTTCAATGATGAGCAATACTACTCCGATGCCCTGACCAACAGATTTCTTTGTAAGCGTTTTACCATTTGCTTGAGTGCGGCAATTTCGGCCTCAAGACGCGATACTCCGGCTATTGAAGAGCAGCTATTTAATTTCCTAATCGCCAAACATCCACGAGTCAGGGTTTGCTATCGGCTCATTCCGATTGAGAGCCAATATACCTTTCACGTTTCGCATGAGCGACCAAACAAGCCACCACAAGAGAACGAATCCACCAATAATGTGAAATAGAAGGACGCCACCAACAACCAAATAAAGAAGTCCAATCCAAAATGTCCTAACCTGAAACGCGAAATGGCTTCCCAACACGACACCGTGGTCAACGACAAGCGGGTCGAACGGCCGGCCTCACCACCAAGGCCAGATCGAGCAGCCCGAACCAAATCCGCGTCATCCAGACCAGCAAAGCCCGGTCGCTACCATGCAATTGCGGATGAGACCCTCTCGGCCGCATGGCGATATTGAGTTGATGGCGCAAAAACAGGTTCTCCGCCTGAAGCCGACAACGCGACTTGAGCAGATCGCAGAACAGCATACCGAGCGTGTGCAGGATCACAAACATCGATTCGAATGATGCGATGATTCTGTCTCACCACGCGAATCTAGACTGGACGGTATTTTCGGAAAGGACAGGAACGCGGACTGAAGCTTCAGGGTCGCGCGGCTTCACGCGCAAATCTAAGTCCACGATGATTCCGCAACTATCGCACGCAATGGCGATCTGGAAACAGAAGTCGCAAACCAATCGCATTTGACGAGACCGCGCTCAATCCTTCTGCAGGTCCGCAATCTGCTCGACGAGATGGCCGATGCTCCGCCTTAACCTAACATCTTTGATTCGTGTGAAAGCCTTGATGAGAGTCAGACCGTCGGAGGAGGAAATAAACTTAGAAACATAGGCGGTGGAGGGACCGTCGGCGCTCGCCTTACCTCGTGACGACACGGCGGGTGCGCCCTCAAAGAAGAACGAAACCGGCACGTCAAGTAGATTAGCAAATTGCTGCAGCCGACTTGAGCCGATGCGGTTGGTCCCCTTCTCGTATTTCTGAATCTGTTGGAACGTTAGACCTACCCCATCGGCGAGCCAAGATTGGCTCTTGCCGAGTGTCATCCGTTGCATCCGCACGCGTGAGCCAACGTGCTCGTCGGTGGGGTTGGGTACCTTTTTGGCGATGACGTTTTTGGCAGTTTTCAAAATCAAGCCGTCCTATTTCTTAGTTCGTATTATCTATCCGCACGACGCAAATGCTGAACTGCCGGGAATGCGCCGTCTTGCTGCCGACTAAAAGCTCAGGAAACGACATCCTACGGGTTGAAACTAGACCTCGGAAGGGGCTTTAAGCGGCTTTATGTTTTCGATGTTGATACTACCTTTAGCGCACTTTCTACCGATTTACCTCAAGGCGGGCTTGATTTTCGGGCCGCAAACGCCCGATGATCTGCAATTGCACGAAGCTTGCTGGGCCAGCGGGCTATTCGCAGGCGATAGTGCCAAGAACCAAGAAAAGCATGGTTGGCCACCGAGCCAACCGGGAGGAATGAATGGCTTCGGTTGCGATCCGCGAAGTGCGGAAAGCCTTCGGCACGACAAGCGTCCTGCACGGCATCGATATTGCGATTCGCGATGGTGAGTTTGTCGTCCTCGTCGGTCCATCTGGCTGCGGAAAGACGACGCTCCTGCGCATGATTGCGGGGCTTGAAAACATTACCGGCGGCGAAATCCACATCGGTGAACGCGTCGTCAACAATTTGCCGCCGAAAGAGCGCGACGTCGCGATGGTTTTCCAGAACTACGCGCTTTATCCGCACATGACGGTTGCGGCCAACATGGCGTTTTCCATGAAGCTGCGCGGCGCGCCACAAAGCGAAATCGATATGCGCGTCAATCGCGCTGCCGAAATCCTTGGGTTATTGCATCTGCTCGCACGCTTCCCGCGTCAGCTGTCGGGCGGCCAACGCCAGCGTGTCGCGATGGGCCGCGCAATCGTACGCGATCCACAGGTGTTCCTATTCGATGAGCCATTGTCCAATCTCGACGCCAAGCTACGCGTGCAAATGCGCACAGAGATCAAGGAACTGCATCAGCGACTAAAGACAACAACGGTCTATGTCACACACGACCAGATAGAAGCGATGACGATGGCCGACAAAATCGTCGTGATGCATGAAGGCCGGGTTGAGCAAAGCGGTGCGCCGCTAGAACTTTATGACAGGCCGGCCAATCTGTTTGTCGCCGGCTTTATCGGCTCGCCAGCGATGAACATGATCAAGGGCCGCATCCGCGCCAACGGCACGATGACTTTCGAAGGCCCCGCCGGCGTGAAGTTCTTGCTTAGCGCCGCGCCCGCCGGCAGCGATGGCCGCCCGGCTATCTATGGCGTGCGGCCCGAACATTTTTCTCTGTCCGACGATGGCGCCGAAGCCGTGGTCAAGGTGATCGAACCGACCGGCTCCGAGCTCCAGGTGGTCGCGACGCTCGCGGAGCAGGAAATCATCGTGGTGTTCCGCGAACGTCATAAATTCAAGCCGGGCGACAAGATCCGGCTCAGGCCAGACCCGCGGCTTGTACATCTTTTCGACGAGACGACGGGAAAGCGTCTCAGCAACTAAAAACTCAAATGGAGGAACTACCATGAGAGACATTACTCGCCGCACTTTGGTGAAGGGCGGCACAGCCGCCGCCGCAACCGGTGCGTTGACCGGCCCTGCGCTGCTCGATTGGGCCAAGGCCTGGGCACAAGCGTCGCCCTTCAAGCCGGAAGCTGGCGCACAGCTCTCGATGCTGCGCTGGAAATACTTCGTGCAGTCAGAAGATGATGCTTTCGTCAAGATCATGGAAGCCTTCACGAAAGCGACCGGTGTGAAGGTAACGATCTCGCGTGAATCCTACGAAGACGTTCAACCGAAAGCCTCGGTCGCCGCCAACACCGGTGCTGGGCAAGACATGTTCTGGGGTCTCTACTCACTGCCCTTCCTGTTCCCGGAGAAAGTGCTCGACGTCTCCGATGTCGCCGACTACCTCGGCAAAAAATACGGCGGCTGGGTGCCCAGCGCACAGATCTACGGCAAGGGCACCGGCGGCAAGACTTGGCTTGATATCCCGGTCTGCTACAGCGGCAGTTTAATGAACTACCGTATCTCTTCAATGCAAAAGGCCGGCTTCAAGGAATTCCCGAAAACCACCGACGAATTCCTCGCCTACGCCACCGCCTGCAAGAAGAACGGCACCCCCGGCGGTTTTGCGCTCGGTCACGCCTCTGGCGACGCCAATGCCTGGGCACATTGGTGCCTCTGGTCGCACGGCGGCAATCTGGTCGACAAGAACGACAAGGTTGTCATCAACTCGCCGGAGACGGCGAAAGCACTCGAATACTGCAAGAAGCTCTATGCGCAGATGATCCCCGGCGTGCTGTCATGGAACGACGCTTCCAACAACAAAGCGTTTCTCGCCGGCGAAATCCACTGGACCGATAATGGCATCTCGATCTACGTGGCCGCGAAAAAGGATCCGACAAAGCAAGCGATCGCTGCGGATATGAACCACGCCTATTATCCGATTGGGCCGGTCGGCAAGCCGACTGAATTCCACCTGATGTATCCGCTGCTGGCGATGAAGTACACCAAGTATCCGAATGCCTGTAAGGCCTTGATGGCATTCATGCTGGAAGCGGATCAATTCAACGCCTGGCTGATAGCCTCGCAGGGCTATCTCACCCACACGCTCAATGCCTACGATAAGAATCCAGTGTGGACGATGGACCCAAAGACCACCCCGTTCCGCGATGTCGCCAAGCGCACGCTAACAGCGGGCGGTCTCGGCTCCGTCGGCGAAAAGGCAGCGACCGCGATCTCCGACTTTATCGTGGTCGACATGTTCGCGAGCTACTGCGCCGGCCGTACCGATGTGAAGGGCGCGATGTCCGACGCAGAACGGCAAGCCAAGCGCATCTATCGGTCGTAAACCGCCCGCCTTGGTGTCCCGGGCCCGCACACCGGGCCCGGGCATGAGGCTGAATGCTCATGACACAAATCGCACTCGAACGGCCGCCAGCAAGACAAATACGCGAAGCTACCGCGTGGGACCGGCTTAAGGTCAACCGCGATTGGCTTGGTTTCTGGTTTATGCTGCCGGCCGCAGCGATTCTCATTCTCTTTCTCGCCTATCCGCTCGGCCTGGGCGTGTGGCTCTCGTTTACCGATGCGCGCATCGGCCGGTCCGGGATTTTCGTCGGCCTGGAAAATTATGAATGGCTCTGGGGCGATGATGTATTCTGGCTCTCGGTGTTCAACACACTGCTCTACACGACTGTCGCCAGTACTATAAAATTCGCTGTCGGGCTTTATCTTGCACTGCTGTTGAACGAAAACCTACCGTTCAAGGCGATCTTGCGCGCGGTCGTGCTCATCCCCTTCATAGTTCCAACCGTGCTCTCGGCCATCGCCTTCTGGTGGATTTACGACGCACAGTTCTCCATCGTCTCATGGTCGCTCCGGCACCTGGGGCTGATCCACGAAAACATAAACTTCCTCGGAGATGTGTGGAACGCGCGCTGGTCAGTGATCTTCGCCAATATCTGGCGCGGTATCCCCTTCGTCGCCATCACGCTATTAGCCGGCCTGCAGACTGTGTCGCCGTCGCTATACGAGGCCGCCACCATCGATGGCGCTAGCGCATGGCAGCGCTTCCGCTACATCACCTATCCGCTGCTGACGCCTATCATCGCGGTGGTCATGACGTTCTCGGTCTTGTTCACGTTCACCGACTTCCAGCTTATCTGGGTGCTCACGCGCGGCGGGCCAGTCAACGCCACGCACCTGATGGCAACGCTTTCCTATCAGCGTGCGATCTTGTCCGGCTATCTCGGCGAAGGCTCCGCGATCGCGACAGCGATGATCCCGTTCCTGCTCGCGGCCATTCTCATCTCGTGGTTTGGCCTCCAGCGCCGGAAATGGCAGCAAGGCGAAAATAATGACTGACGCGCTCGCTGCAAAAGTCGCTGATCCACACGCTGTGCTCACCGGCTCAGTCGCCGACCACAGCGAGGGCATGAGCTACCTTGAGACGCTGCCGCGCCGGCTGGTAACGGTCTATCTGCCGCTGTCGATTATTATGCTTGTGCTGTTATTCCCATTTTATTGGATGCTGCTCACCTCTATAAAGCCGGACGATCAGCTGCTCGATATGGACAAGGTTAGCCCGTTCTGGACCACCGCGCCGACGCTTAAGCACTTCTACAATCTGCTTTTCGAGACGAGCTATCCGCTGTGGCTATGGAACACGATGTTTGTCGCGGTGTCGGCGACGATCCTGTCTATCATCGCCAGCGTGCTCGCGGCTTACGCGATCGTGCGTCTGCGTTATCGGGGTGCTGCCTGGGTCGGCGGCGCGATATTCCTCGCTTATCTCATTCCGCCGTCGATCCTGTTCATTCCGTTGTCGACGGTCGTTTTTCAGTACGGGCTATTCGACACCCCGTTTGCCCTCATTCTCACTTATCCGACCATTCTGATCCCGTTCTCGACCTGGCTGCTGATGGGCTATTTCAAGACCATCCCGTTCGAGCTGGAGGAGTGCGCGCTAATCGATGGTGCGAACCGCTGGCAGATCCTGACCAGAATCGTGCTGCCGTTGGCGGTGCCGGGCTTGATCTCAGCCTTTATTTTCTGCTTCACCCTATGTTGGAACGAATTCATCTACGCGTTGACGTTTCTCTCGACCACATCGCACAAGACAGTGCCGGTTGCGATCGTCAACGAATTCGTCGATGGCGACATTTACCGATGGGGCTCGCTGATGGCTGGCGCACTAGCGGGCTCTTTGCCACTGGTTATTCTCTATGCCTTCTTCGTCGAACACTACGTCGCGGCAATGACCGGCGCGGTGAAAGAATAACATTGCAACCATCGTCCACCCGGGGACAGACTGACGTTAACCTCTGAAAGTGGGCATAGATCAGCACATGAAATTCGGACTTTTAGGCCCTTCAATATGGGGTTGCCGGCCTTAGTTCTAATCCATTCGTAAGATGCCATCCACGCACTGATACCAAGCCGACCGGCTGTGCCTGTCGTAAATAAAATCCGGAAATATTGGCGATGCAGCCCTGTCCCTACCGCAAACTCCATTTGGCTGGCGAGTAACGCCGAATCGGGTGATGCTTCTGCTCAATGAGCGATATTTTCAAGCTGTTTTGCGGGCGGTCATCGAGCTTTTCCGATCAAAGGCTTCGCTTGAGATGGAGATCCTGACGCTGCGCCATCAGCTCATTGTGCTGCGGCGTAGTTCACCAAAGAGGTCAACTTTCACAAATATCGATTGCCTGGTTTTTGCTGCCCTCTATCGGTTGGTGCCGCGCGTTGTGAATTCCTTGGTAATCGTGGAGCCGGAGACTGTTATCGGTTGGCATCGTGCCGGCTTTCGGTTGTTCTGGCGTTGGAAGTCGAGATGTCGTAGCGGCAGACCAAAGGTGCCGTTCGAAATTCGCCAACTGATCCGCGACATGAGCTTGGCCAATCCACTGTGGGGCGCTCCCCGGATTCACGGAGAACTACTCAAGCTTGGCATCGACGTCGGGCAAACCTCAGTCGCCAAGTACAAGGCAAGGCAGAGGCGACCTTCGATCGACCTGTTTGTGGTTCCTACAATCTCATTCCGGCTGCTGTATGGATTGCTAATTCTACGGCACGGTCGACGCCGCATATTATGGCTCGGAGTGACGGCCCACCCGACCGCCGAATGGATTGCCCACCAACTCACCGAAGCTTGCGGCTGGGAGGCTGCACCGAGATACATCATCCGCGATCGGGACCGGGTCTACGGCGAGATATTCATCCAGCGTCTTCGCGCGATGGGCATTCGTGACCGGCCAACCGCGCCGCGATCGCCATGGCAGAATGGACATACTGAACGGCTGATCGGCTCGATCCGACGGGAATGTCTTGATCATGTCGTCGTGTTCGGCGAGCGACACCTGCGCCATGTGCTCCTCTCGTACATGCAGTATTATAATGGCGTCCGGACACATCTATCTCTGGACAAGGACGCACCGGCTCCACGAGCCGTTCAGGCCATCGGGCGCATTCTACCGACACCAATTCTTGGCGGATTACACCATCAGTATGTTCGGATTTAATTTTCGACAGGGACAAGGCCATGATCCTCCCAGCGCGTCACCTTGACGGCGTCCGCAATCTCAATATTGCCGAGCGGGTCGCGTTCGACGACGTTTTTCTTTGAGATTAAGGCCGATAATACAGCTTGATGTCTGGTTTTGAATTGAGGCCAATGCGCCAAACTTTTGCGGCCAACTTTCCTCTTGGGCCGACAGGGATTACGGCTTTTCCGCAAGCAACCTTCGCTGCCTCATCATGTGAGGCAGCCATAATCTCCTGTGGGTCGGTCAAGGACAACTTACCATACTTGTTCGCAAAATAAATTTGCGCATAGAACGACGATGCCATTACATTACTCCTTTATTTTGACGTTCGATCTGCCAATTCCTCTAGCGACCATAGCCGCGCGATCGAATCGAGTGGAGCCTCCCGTCAATTCTCCAAGTTTTGGTATTGCTGCCGAAGATTTTCGAGTTCCACACGATGGCCAGCCTCCATCTGCTTGAGTTCCAGTCCACTCAAATATTGCAGTGTTCGCCAATGTTTTCGACGCTCTAGGACAAGCTGTATGATCGTCGGTGAGACCGCCACTTTCGTCAGATGCTGGTCCTCGCCCGCCGACCAGATAAACGGTATCTTGCCATCGCGTTCCACTGTGCTCAGCTCGATATATTCATGCACAGGAGCGCCGTCGGCGTCGGCAGGAAGCCGGTGAAAGTGCTTCTTAAACCGGCCTTCACTAAACGCAAAATCGGCCGGGGTCAGCGGCATTTTCAGGAGCTTCGTGGCGCCGTCCACATCTACGTAACTGATCTTGTTGTTGGTCCAGTCCTTGTCAACGTCGGGATTGCCGACGAGCGAGAACCGTTGGCGCAGCGAAGCGCCCCGGCGCGGGTCGTGCACGAACAGGGGGCTCATGCGACTTTCCAACGCAAGTCGCGCGTGGCGGCTGGCGGCGGCGTCCCCGATACCATGTTCCGTTTGGCAGGGTGTATAGACATCGAGTACCGCCGGCGCGTCGCTGTACTCCAAGACCTCTATAGCATTGCTGAGGAAGTGCGCTTGGTTCGCGATGCTCGCTTGAGCCACGAACACATTTGGATGGAACGCGGCAATCAACGCTAGTTCCTTGCGGTCCTCTTGCTTGCCGCTATGGGCCGAACCGAAGCGCGTGAGGTCCGAATCCTGACCGGTGAAGCTCGCTGTCGACGCTTGTCCGCCTGTGTTCGAATACACGCCGCTGTTCAGCACCACAACCTTGATCGGCGTTTTCGTCGTCAGCAGCCGCGACAACGCACCGAAGCCAATATCGTAGGTCGCGCCGTCCCCGCCCATGCTAATGATTTTTGGCAGAAGGGCGAGTTCTTCGGCGGTAAACTGCGGCCAGCCGAAATACTTGAAAAACCGATCGTGGAAAGCTGGATCGTATCCATCCTCTAGGTCAAGCTTGGCAATGCGCAACGCCCGGAATTCCTCCGCGATTGCCACGCTCAGACCTTCAAAAATGCCCTTGGCGAGCGGCGCGGCATCCTGAAACAGGCTATTGACCCACGGATCGTTGTAGGGATTAAAGGGGAAAGTCGAAGCATACACGCTGCTGCAACCGGTAGCATTAGCGATAACCATGTTGGCAGGACCGCGGCCGGTCGGTCCGCTTTCGAATAGGTAAAGACGCTTTTCCAACGTCTCAGCGACCCGCCGCATCCGCTCGCACCGGTCGGGGTCACGATCATCGTTCTGCACAATCTCGCATTTGGCGTTCAACCGCTCGATCAAACTTTCCAGCTCGCGGATATGCTCTTTGCGTCTCTTGTCTTGAATGGCGTGGTTGGCGGCGACCACCATTCGGATGGCGGTCACCTCGCCACAGCCGCGACAGGCTCCGTGTCCACCAGTTACGGCGTAGTAATTGCTGTGATCGAGGATCAGTCGTTTGAGTTTACCGTTCGGCTCGATCGCATCTTCGGTAAAACGCGCTGGAGTGTTCGGCATGCGACTCATGAACTCGAAGCGCGATCGCAGTGTCTCGAGCAACCCTTCGTCCTGCTCGCGCTCGATCAACGCGTGGGAACCGCAGACTGCGACGCACTCGAGGCAACCGCTGCATTTCCATGGGTCGACGGCAACTGAATAAAGTCCACCGCTGCCGGGAGTCGATTTCTCGAACGCGTCGAAAAACGGCCGCGCACGAGCCACGGGATAGTTCGACAGGGCATCGACCAATTTACCAAAATTACTCTGTAGAATAACATTCTCGGCAGTGATGCCGGCAGCCGCATCGGCGACGATTTTATGGAACGGCGTAGCCGCTTTGGTCCGCAGATAGGTTTCACGCACTGCATCGCTCAACGCGAACACATGGCTTCGCAATGACTCTCGCTGCGGCTCGGTAAGCTCGGCCTGGCGAATCGCGGTCAGCAACAGATCATGGATGTTGTGCACTGAATTCGGAATCGCGGCGTCTGGACAGGCCAGCGCGCAATCCATGCAGCCAATGCAGAGATCAGCGACGAACTCCGGAACTTTGCGCCGGAATAGTCCTTTGTCCTTCCATGCCGCGGTTCCTGCCGGCATGAATAGGCCGGTGCCGGGCAACACCGGCGCTTCGGCGATAGTGCCGTCACGGAAGTGGCTCGCTACCACGTCGTCAAAATACTCGCGATCGAGAAAGCTTGCGCTAGCGTCGCCGCCGTCGACGCGACACATCGAGGCTGAAAGAGCTACGCCGCGATCCGTCCGCCGAGTAGTCGAGTTCTCGGCGCGTAGAAACACGGGATCGTCGTACTCTACTTTTTTCGCAGCCTCGAGCCCCTCGCGGATCACCGCCATGTTGCCTTCAACCACCGAGCCGCCCTTGACACCGAACTTCTTGGTGATCTGCTGGTGGATCTTTCCCAACATCGCATCCGAGGACGCGCCCGCCACCACACGGTCGACGTGCCCACACACCGCGCCGATAAAGGCGATTCCCATCATCCGCGTCTCTAGGTCGGGTGTGGGCGCGTGCCGTTTGGCCACGCCAAAGCCGTCGATGATGTAGAACCGGATCTGCTTGTCGCGGATAGCCTTGCGTGCTTTTGCCGGTAGCTCCTGCCAGACCTCGATGGGCGATAGACCAGACTGCAGAATGAAGGTGCCGCCCTTAGCTAATCCGCGTAACGGGTTGCTGTGGCTAAACACCTTATGGTCCGCCGAGATGACGATCTCAACGTCTTCTAGCTCGGCATTGGTAATCTTCACTGGCTCGGGGCTGAGAGTGATGTAGTAGTTGGTCGGTGCCCCGCTCTTCTCCGAGCCGTATTTCGGCGACGATTTTGAATACAACCCGAGCACGCCAGCCAGTATATCTGTCAACAGTTTTCCGGTAGCGATGGTCCCGTAGCCGCCCACGGAATGGAAGCGCACACGAAACGCTGATTTGGGCAGCAGATTCGGATTCGGTTCGGTCTCCAGAGCCATAAACTCGGTCTCCGGGTAAGCTGCTTTCAGCCTGTCCTGCATTGCAGCGACACGCGGCGACGGATTCTTTGAAAAAAACTGCGAGCCGAGGTAAACGAACGGGACGTTGCACCCGCCTTCCATATTCTTGAAAGCGGCGATTAAATGCCGCGGCTGCAGGTCGTGAGCACCCAAGCCGAAGATCGCAGTAGTGAGTTTCGGCAGTTTATCGATCGGCGGAACACTAGCGTGACGGACCTTGTCGGCATTCTCCCGTGCCTTGAATAGGGCGTGCGTCACTAGGCCAGTCAGTGCGGTGACATCAGACCGTTCCAACACCGTGACTGCCTTCTTGTCGCGTAACGCCGCAACCACTTCCGCTTCCGGGAAGGGCTGCAACAACTTGATTGAAACGACGCCGACCTTGCTGCCCTTTCCGCGCAAATAGGTCGCAACCGCTTCCGCATCGTCGGTAACCGATCCGAGGCCGACCAAAACGGTTTCAGCATCGTCGCACATGAAGGACTTGACCGGACCGTAGTCGCGACCCGTCAGATCGCCATACTCCCGCATCACTTGGCGGACGAATCCAGGCACTTCGCTTGCAAAGTGCGTGCGGTGGTCTGCCGCGCCGGCCTGAAAATCGGGTTGGTTTTGCACGCCGCCGGTGAGCCCGGGATTGTGCACGTCGACCAGCGCCGGAACGCGTTGCCGCGTCCCCTTTTCATACGCGTTGATCCATTGCCGACACCATTGGCCGCGCAACTCTTTGGGAATCCAGCCGAGCGTGCGCTCGACCAGAGCACCGGCATTGTCCTGCTCGATATTCTCGGCCGTCTCATTGAGGAAGGCCTTTAACTGCTCCAAATCGCCTGGCGCGAAATCAGCTTGGCGTCGCGCAAGGTACTGCTGCAACTGGAACACTCTGCCTTTCGCTCCAAATAACATCTCCTGCGCCACAGTCGGCGCTTTGATGCGGCCGGCGGGATCACCGAGAAACTCACGCAACAGTTCCGGTTCCGGCATCAGCACTTCGATCAGCATATGGCTTGTCGCAAATCCATCCATGACGTTGGCGACGGGGATCAACGATAGGGCGCTAACTTTGTAGGCGATCGCGGCCAGATCGGCCGCTTCTTGCGGATTGCTGCCGAAGAGGATCGTGTACCCGGACGACAATAGAGCGTAAACGTCGTCATGGCCGGCCATCACGTTGAGTGAATGTTTAGAGACGACGCGCGCCGCAACGTGGAGGACGAAACCGCCGACCTTCTTACCGACGGTAACGTAATGCGACTCCAGGCCGTAAAGGATTCCCTGACTGGACGAGGCATTGGACACATACTTGCCGCCGGTCAATGCCGCCCCGAGTGCTCCACTCTGTGCGGAGTGTTCCCCTTCCGGTTCGAAGAAAAAGGGATGTTTGCCCCAAACGTTGCATCCACCTCCAGCACGAAACGCCTCGTAGATTTCTGAAATCTCCGTGGAGGGTGTAATCGGATAGCCGATCACACCGCCACAGACGTGGCCCATGACTTCGGCAACAGCCCCGTTACCATTGATGACTTTCGGAATGCCGGGATATTTTGCATTCATTTTTCCATGTGCACGATTGTTGCCGCACGCGTCGCCATGAATATGGAAGCCCACTTGAGGCATGGGGGTCGTCTCCTCACCGTGGAAAATCGATGCGCGTCGATGGCAATGTAGGAAACTGCTACGATGACACGCGAATTTCCTTGATATGCGTCAATTGCCACCGTCGACAGGGGCCAATTTTTAGCCGAATTGGCCCTCGCCATTGGGTTTGCCGATCAAAACCACTTCACACGCGTTTTTCGCAGTATCGGTCCCGCGACTACCCCGGCTACCCAAACTTTAGTGTGCCGGTGATGGCCGTCGTTCTGGTGAGTTCCGTCAGTTCCTAACAATCGCAACGGATGGCCGTATGCGCGGGCGGCCTTTTCCAGGTTATTTTGAAGGCCCTGTTCAGCTTTCGCCGATGGACTTTGATGAAGGTCCGGATGCCGCGATACGAGTTGGCGCCGCTCACAATCGCCAAAATCGAAAACAGTAAGACGTGCGGCAGTTGATAAAGTTTGCCTTCGGCGCGCCGTGGATCAGGGATTGTCGCGAGGTGCAAAAGGAAACATTCAAATGACTTCAAGGCAACCTCCGAATGATTCGGTTGCCTCACATAGATTCAGACTTTTTCGACTGGAGTAATCCCTCGTTCTTCGTCGCGCATCAAATCGTTAGACCCTGTTGCTTCACGGACTCACTATAGAGCGTTGAACAGCCCTGCACGGCCTGCCGATTCACATCGCGATTGATGCGTCCTCAAAGCGCACTAGGAGAGCTGACATCGCCTCCTATTGGTCCTTCAGAATACCGGCAGCCGCGATCACTCTTCACCAGCGCGAGTACAAATTATTAGCAGGGTCACTTCTTCTTCCCGCCACCGGTCAATGTGTTGACTGTCTGCATAACCGATTTATTCGGATTATCCTTGCACGCAGCCAAAACTAGTTCGCCATTATGCTTCAGCGCGATCATGTTCAGTTTAGTGTTCTTGCGCAGGCCGTGATAATAGCCACTCATCCAGACTGCAGCTTCAATAGCATCTGGAGTGCCGGTCATCATTTGCTTGCACGTAATCTTCGACATATCGACCACCTCAATCACCTCGGCCTGCGTTACCGCGTTGGTGACTAGCATGAGCGAAGCGCTAAGCAGCGAATACTTTAGAAAGTTCATTTTACACTCTCCATGTCGCTAGATTGAAACGAAGATGCTCGGTGGTGCAAGGATCGATGAACCGACATCGGCCCTTTAGTGGTTTTATCATTGTCCGCGTTCCAGGAAAATATCGATCGCCTGAATGACGGCTTATCCCTGTTAGCCTTGCAACGGACGATGACGTTGCGAATCCCATCCTTGACCCGCGGCACGTTGATTATGTGCTTCTGGGCTAAACTACAGCGCCCATACTGCTTTGATGTCTAACACTGCGCATTACGCAACTAACAATTATTCCATGATTTCCTTGGACAAGCTATGCATATCCTGCTGGCTCAAAAAAGCCCGGTCAGATCTGCGAAACGGTAGTCAAATACGGCCAGTCCAGCACTACAGAGGTACCGTAATCAAACGAAACGTGCGATTGCAAAACGCAACTCCTAAGCACTATCCGCTCAAATTTTGTCCAACTAAAAGAAATTGGCTCCAGCGAGGTTACCCCCACCGGAGCCAATGTCTGTTTGTGGAAGCTTTGAGGGGCGTCCACCAAGAAAGCTTACGAGTTTTCCCATAGAGTGACAAGGGCCGAATTTCGAACATACACAACCGCGCTAATATCATTTTGCGCCGCGGGATAAATATTACTGCGTCGCGATTGTCTCATCTAAATGGCGAGCCATGCGTGTGAATGTCTGCAGCGCCGGCGCCCGATAATTGAGTATGACCGGCCCCCCATAGCGTCACGGCGGCTTGATCTTCTCCTGCCGGCAGAGAGCCTCGCCATCCAAGGGGCGCGGCTCTTTTGGTGCTGGGGCGTGGACTCATAAACACCTAATTCCGAAAAAAATTTGGACAAGCCCGACCAGGTGGTAACGTAGCCGCATTGGTCGAAGGAATCGCCGTCACATGAAAGGGATGCCGAGTAGGCCCGAGGAATTTCGCCCCGGGCCTCTCACAGATCCGGACTTGATACTCTCGCATCATCCGGCTCGTATCATCGCACGAAGGCTGCCGCCTTCCGCTGAAACGTCAGGCTCCTCCCGGTTTGACCCAGTTGGCCCAACTCAACGGCGATGACCCACCCCCTTCGCTCCACGGGCATTACCCCGTTTCATCACTACTACAGAGCAGTCCGCCCCTCTCCGGCGCATCGGTACTTTCGGCCTCGCGGTTGTAGCCGCTTGCGCTTTTTCCCTTGGCATCGCCGGCCAGGTTCTCACGTTCCGTACAAGAGCCAGATTGAGCTTCGCGCCGCCTACATGCCGGATGCCGCTTGGGCAGTCTCAGTGCATCCCCCAAGCTTATCCCGGAAGATGGGTCAGCCCCCGGTTTTGACATCGTCTAATCGCTTTTCGACACTTCAACAGCGGTTCGCTTGCGCTCGCCTCTTTCAACCATGCCTGCCGGATTTTTGTTCCGGCATTTCCGCAACGTTCACCACCGTGGCTTTTGACCATGGCAGCTTGCGGTGGCTTGAGATCAACACCTGATTGCCGATCCCGAAGGGCCCTCCTTCATCTCTCGTACAGTTGCATACCGCCGTGTGGACCGGCGATACTCGTGACACAAAACTCCATGAGCGATATCGTGAATGAACAAACTGAGGATAAGATACTTGAGACCGAGGTATCTGATGAGTTGTTGGAGACAGCAGCATACGTGGGTAGTTTAGGAGCTTACACAGAAGGCGCTTGGTGCACTCACATGGCCTGCCCAGCGTAGGCCAAACTGCGACGGCATCCACTATTACGTACAAGACCGCAAATATCGGGAATGCCTTTGAAGGCTTGGCCGCGATATGCTACCGTAAGTTTTCAAATTGGAAAAGACAGCGGGAGGCGTTGATGCTTGGATTCATTCGCGCAATGAAATTCGGTGCAGCCATTATGGCGACAACTGTGATGCTGCTTGGGGTGTCCACTCAGTCCCGTGCACAGACCACCGGGGCAGTTCACATAAAAATCGCTAAGGTGGGATTCATTGTCGGCATCGGGGGCGGCGGAGGGACGTTGACCTACCACGGCAGGACGTATCGGTTGAGCGTCGGCGGCGTCAGCGTAGGCACCATTGGGGTTGCGGGGGCAAACTTGGTGGGCACTGCTTACCATTTACATAACGCGGCGGACATCGCGGGTACCTATGTGGCGACGTCTGCCAGTATCGCGGTCGTCGGCGGGGGAAAAGTGGCGACGCTCCAGAATGAAAAAGGCGTAATCCTCCATGTGCACGGGGTACAGCTTGGTGTTGAGGCATCCCTCAGTCTGAGCGGGATGACTTTAGCTTTGCAATAGCCGGGGACCACTACAACGGCGTTCGTGCCATGTCCGTTTCGGTCATAAACGGACAAACCGTCGACAGGCCAAAACCCGCTTTCGTTCGCCTTGGTCCGAAAGCGGACAACCGTGACCTGACGGATTTTTTGAACCAGCGGGATAGAGATTACTGAATTGCGCCCGGCTCCTCTCAAGTGATTCGTCTCCGACGAACCACCCTATCGCACCTCGATGCCGGGAGCAGGCGCCGTCCACCATATCAATAGCGACATCACTCGGCACCTGCGGACCGCTCGCCTTACCGTTCGCCGAGGTAGCGGAACAGGGTGGCGTGCCACCAATCGCTTTGGACGGCGTTAAGTAGTGCAAAATTGAGTGATTTTCTCAACGAGCTGTTGTTCGGCAGCGCGAAGCCGTAGGTTTGAGGTTCGAAGGTAATGTCTAACAATCTGACTGAAGACGAATTCTCCTGTGCAATGGCCCAGGCCAAGAGCGGCTTATCGTGAACGAAAGCATCGATCTGTCCATCGCGCAGGGCCTCGAGGCCGGCCGGCACTGTGGCGAAGTCACGATGCGCAATTCGCATCCGCGTAAGCGTATCCGTCGTCGAAGTTCCCGATACCGTGCCGACGCGGATCGACGTCAGATCTCTCACGTTCTGGACCGTGCCTTGCAGCTTGCGGGCTGTGAGCGCCGAGGTCAGACCAGCGGTGAAAACCGCAATTACGATGATCGACACAACCATCCAAAGAATCGCAACGACGCGGCCGGGTAACGTCATTGGACGAAAATTTCCGGCGCTTCGTTGCGTCATTGCTGCAGTCGACCACCAGACACTCGAGCTCAAACCTCTAACAAAAGTTCCGCCAAATTGTTCATTGTGACGCCGTTCGAACAGCCAAACCAACAGTCCGGCGGCAAGCGACAGGCCAACCAGCGCCAACACCGCCTGCAGGAAGCCAAAAGACGTCATCGAGTGGATGACGGGAAGCCAGCTTGCCAATTCGGCTGCCGGCACTGCAATACCGAGACCAGTCACATAGTAAGGCTGGGTAAAATCAACAACGCGTTCACGCTCCGGCGTGATTGTCAGCGCACCAATCGCGACGTCGAATTTCCTGGCGGTAACACCCTCGATGAGGGCATTAGCCGTCCGCACTTCGACGAAGCGATAACGCCCGCCTATTTCGGCAGCTACCCGCCTCCAGAGATCCGCGCTGATCCCCTGCCACTCGCCGTCAGCGCTCTTAATCGCAAAAGGCGGTGCTTCCTTGATGCCGACGATGAGTTCCGGTCCCGCAGCTATATTTGGCGATTGGGCTTGCGCGGCCAACACCGAAAACACGAATATCGCGAGCACAAACACGCCCGTCCAAAACTGGCGTACCATTTTCAAGCACCGACGAAATAATTTGAGGCATTGAAACGTAACGTCACTCATTTGAATGCGAAAGCCTTCTTCAAGCCGGGTCGCTTCTATTGCCATGATTGTAAACTACGCATCGGAGAATGTCCGCTCCGGGTAATGTGTGGACGGCGCCTGATTGGTAAGAGCTTTTTTGACGTTTCTGCAGCACTGGCCGGTGCGGTCATGTGTCCGGCCTATTTGTGCGGCGTGCATGGCCGTTGGCCATAATGCTTTTCGCGGATCAGGTCCCAATCGTAAGCCCGCACTTGAAGGTGCGATGACCCATACGGGTTCTTCCGGTCTATAGATCGACCCTGTCTGCATTACGTCGTTTGCCATCACCAATTCGTTTGGCCGATCGGCGCGCTAGCATTCTTGATGCCGCCAACGTCAGCATCGGCTCGTTGTATCTCTCCTTTCGACCCAACCATCCTACGCCACCTCGATGCTGCAGCGTAGGCGCCCTCCACAGCATCATAAGCGGTCAAACTGTCCCGATCTCAAAATCACCCGTTGTCCGCTTTGGTCCAAAAGCGGAAAACCGCGGATGCAACTCGATTGTCCGCTGAGTGCCATTCTGGTCGTTTTGTGCCGCTGCGGATATGGCTGGTGGCCCAGACCTTTTTGCTGAATAAATTAATTGCAGACCATCCAGCATTGTCCATAAAAATTACACACACGGTGGGAATCCAACGCACTGCAAGCACCATAAAATTGTTTTTGGCTGCGGCCGACATAATATTTACGATAGCATTTGCCATTATGTGCGCGATACCGGCCAATGCCGCAGCCATCGGCAACTGCAACAACTATGCTGTCCGAAGCTAGATCGCTCCAAATCGGCAAGGTGTGTGCAGCACTTGCCGATAACGCGACACCAGCAGCGACTAGACTAAAAGCGAAAAGTTTATTCATTCGTTTTCTTAGCTGTCTGCTATTTCCTTTCGCATGAGAATATGAAGGATTTTCGCTCGCGAGGCACGATCTTTTCGACCACGGCTCGTTTTCTGCATTCTTCGCTCTTTGCTTTCCTTTTCAACCGCCTCTCTTCAGCTGCTTTTTCCTGCGCACGTAGCTTGGCTGCAGGATTTGCCGGTGGCCCAATTGTGAAGCTTGGGCTTTGCGCAATGGCAGCGAGCGGCCACGCTGCCGCTGCGCCGCCAAGAAGCGCGATGAACCCGCGCCGTCGCATGTGCTCAGTAAGGACCACGCCTTTTGCAACGCTAAATCATAACAGGTTACGAAAAGGCGGCGAGTGAGAAATTGCAGGCAGCCGGCCCATACGCCGACAGCCCCAAATCAGCTTTGGATCTTGGCTGTGTGAAAACGGTTCTGCACATCGCTCCGCCCAATATCAGCTCGTTGCGGATCAAGCGTAAGGCGGCTACGCGGCCAAACGCTTCCGGGCCAAATTCGGGCTTTGTCCGGTTTGGTCCAAAAACCGCCGAACGCAGGTGCAATTTGACCGTCCGCTAAGCGCGATATCCGAAGTCCTCGCTGAGCCAAAGGCCGGTGGTAGCCGGATTAGCTTATTTTCGTCGCTGGTACCCCAATGTGCGCAAGTGTAAGATAATTTGCACTCAGCACCTAACGTTGAGCGTCATTCACTTGATTGCCAGTTCATTTAGCTGATGGCTAAAAACACCGACAAAGCCGATCTCTTCGGAGGCATAGCTCTTGGCGCCGCCACGCTTGCCGCACTTTTTTTCGCAAACTCGCCACTTAGTCCTCAATACAATGCCTTAATTCATGCGACTGCCGAGATCCGAATCGGATCGATCGGACTATCAAAGAGCTTGGAGCATTGGATTAATGATGGCCTGATGGCGATTTTCTTTCTTTTGGTTGGCTTAGAAATTAAACGCGAGGTGATCGAGGGATCACTCGCCGGTGTGCAGAAGGCGGCGCTCCCGATTATGGGCGCAATCGGCGGCTTCGTTGTCCCGACCGTATTCTATACTGCGCTGAACTGGGGCGACGTCGAGGCATTGCGCGGCTGGGCTGTTCCGGCGGCCACCGATATTGCCTTCGCAATCGGGATTTGCACATTGCTCGGTCGCATCGTACCCGCATCTCTGAAAATGTTTCTGTTGGCGTTGGCTATCATCGATGATCTGATGGCGATCATCGTCATCGCCATATTTTATACAGATGATCTATCGGCTCCCGCATTGCTGTTGGGCGGGATCGGCATAGTCGGACTCCTCGTGCTAAATCTTCTAAATGTGCGCAAGCCGTCGTTCTACGCTGTTCTGGGCGTGTTTATTTGGGTTTGCGTCCTGAAATCAGGAGTACATGCAACGCTAGCTGGGGTTGCGGTCGGTTTTGCCATACCACTCGCTCGTTACGAGGGCGAAAGTCTGCTTGAACATGTCGAACATGCACTTAAACCTTGGGTCAGCTACGCCATCGTACCAATTTTTGCGTTCGCCAATGCTGGAGTGCCGCTCGTTGGAATTTCACTTTCAACCGTCACTGCGCCAATTCCACTTGGAATAATTGCCGGTCTTTTCGTCGGCAAGCAACTAGGAGTCTTCGGGGCCGCGCTGGCCGCAATTAAGCTTCGAATTGCCAAGTTTCCGGAAGGTGCGTCAATCACTCAGCTCTATGGAATTGCGGTCCTCACTGGAGTAGGATACACGATAAGTCTTTTCATCGGAACCCTTGCATTTGAAGATGAGAAATTAATGGTGCAAGTCAGAATTGGAGTTCTTGTAGCCTCGATTGTCTCAGGTCTGGTAGCGTGGCTGGTGCTGATCATCGCGGCCCGGGCCGATCCGCCCGCAAAAAGAAATAATACCGCTAGATGATGCAGGGCCGACGGTCAGTAATAATGCCTGGCCGAAACGAGCCCTTGCTGCGGAGTGACAATTGCCGTAGCGGGCGGGCTGCATCGTAGCCCCTCTTGTAACGCAAAGCGCTCGAGCCATAATGTCTGCCGCCGTCGGATTCCGATCGTGACCCAAGTACCACCTGATCCAAGCAGGAATTTTTCAAGAGCAGATTGCAAGCCTACCAATTCTGAGGAACACAATTATGCCCTTCGGCTTCTTGTGGGGAAGCCGTCTGAAGCCTATAATTTTTCACGTGGCATACAAGTCTGTTTGATGACATCCGCATAAGGAGATCGCGCCAATGTCTCCGTCAAACCAAGCTTGCCGGTTTCACGATCATCCTCATCGTCGCAGCTTTCTAAGAGCCGCTGGTGCGTTCAGCGCATTAGCGCTTGTCGGCGCCGGGACGCTTAGTAGCATTGCCTACGCTGACGCGCTGACCAAAGCGCAGCGCGATAAATTAACTCCCAACGATATTTTGGCCCTTATGAAAAAGGGGAATAGGCGCTTTTACACCGGCAAGCGTGAAGCCCACAATTTTTTGGCTCAGCAACGGGCGAGTGCCAAAGGTCAATATCCAGCTGCGGTGCTGCTTACCTGCATCAACTCGCGTGCTCCGGCCGAGACAATCTTGGATCTCCGGATTGGCGACATATTTAACAGTCGCGTGGCGGGCAATGTCGAAAACGCCGACATCCTTGGCAGTATGGAGTTTGCTTGCAAATTGTCAGGATCCAAGGTCGTGCTAGTCATGGGCCATACAGGGTGTGGCGCTATTAAAGGCGCAATTGATAACGCCGAACTTGGCAATCTCACAGGGTTATTAGCAAAAATTAAACCCGCGGTAGCCGCGACGACTTACGCTGGCGAGCGAACGTCGAAGAACTACGCATTTGTTGACGCCGTTGCGCGAAAGAATGTGGAACTAACAATGGCTAACATTCGCAAGGGTAGCCCAGTGCTTGCCGAATTGGAGTCGGCTGGCGCAATCAAGATTGCCGGTGCGATGTATAATTTGGAGACAGGCGTAGTCGATTTCTTCGCCGCATAATTTGGAAAACTGCGACAGCCGCTTGCTATACGTCGGAAACGGTCCGTCCTGCTTCTCTCCACTTAGGAAATCGGAAGTCGATGGATTCCTTCGAACTCAACAAGATCCTCGGCGCCATCCTCGGCACCTGCTTGATGACGCTCGCGCTCAATATCGGGGCCGGCGCTATTTTCGCGCCCGAGAAGCCGGCTAAGCCCGGCTACGCGATCGCGGTCAAGACGCCGGGAGAGGGCGAGAAACCCGCCGCCAAGCAACCGGAGGAGCCGATGGAGGCAATGATGGCTTCGGCCTCAGTAGAAAAGGGCCAAGCTATTGCGAAGCAATGCCAAGCTTGCCACACATTCGAGAAGGGTGGGCCGAACCGGGTTGGTCCAAATCTTTGGAGCATCGTTGGAAGTCCGCGCGGAGAGGACCGGGGCGGCTTCAACTTCTCGGCCGCGATGAGGGCTAAGGCCGGCACATGGACCTTCAACGAGCTCTACCAATTCCTCGCCAATCCACGCGGCTATATCCCGGGCACGGCGATGACCTACGCTGGTCTATCTCGCGGTCAGCAACGCGCCGATGTAATTGCCTACCTGAACTCGCTATCCGACCGCCCGTTGCCTATCCCGAAAACCACGGCAAGCGCGCCAGCTCCAGCTTCCGCGGCACCGCCCACCCCCAAATGAAGATCGGGACTCATCTGGGTCTAGCAACAAGGAGGATAGAAAATGAATTACCTAGTCGCCCGTGAAGTTTTTGGAAGCCATTGAGCAGGATAATAGAACTGGTCAAGTAATCGATTTTGCCGGTTTTTGCGGTCTGAAGTGTGTTTTTCTTGCAAATTTGATTTTGGCTCTGTCATTTTTTCTTTTCTTCTTTTTCAGCCCATATTTTACCTCGGCCTGCCCAGCGTAACGTTTCGCCTGAGCTTCCGAACCAGCAAACGCCACAAGAATATTTTTGCCGTCGTGAACCAGGAAGACCTCCCAGCCAACCGGTTTAATAAGGATGCGATCTTTTGCCATCCCACCAATATGGAGCCGTTTGTGCGAGGTCGCTAGCCCGCAAATTAGGGCCTCATGCACGGCAGCATTAGTCCGGCACTCACTCTCGTTCCCACCATTGAAGCTTCACTCGGGTCAAGACGGCTAGGTGGCACCAAACGTCGTCGGCTGCCTGCTCAGTTATCTGCCTCAATGGCTTGACCACGAAGTTTGGTCCAGACAGACTTGTGCTGTGGCGCCGGGGGGGAGTATATGCAATGATCAGGCGAGTCTTCGCTGTCAGCATTGCTGCCGCTTTGGGGCTAGCGATATTGACAGTTGAGGTCTCAGCAAAGGGATTTGGTTGGCACCCGTCTCACACAGTTGGATCGACATTTTTTTCAAGATCGTCATTCCGCCATCACTACGGCAATTTCGGGTACTATCCTTATGGCGGTTTGGTCGTCGCGGATTATGCAAACGGCGTTGAGCCCGTGCTTAATGTGTCAGCACCCCAACCACTCGGTCCAGTGATACTGCCGTCCTATGTTTTAAGTTGCCACCATAGTCAAGAAATCAAAACGGTACCATCGGAAGATGGTGGCACTCGGGAAATTACGATCAGGCGGTGCTAGGACCCGGCGACCGCTGGATTAGGCGCTAGGTGGTGGTGATATTTTTTGCTGTCGACCGCTCACACTCGCGCGTCAGGTGGCAAGGTAACGGCGAACGGCACGCGAGACCGTTTTATCGCGCCGCGGCATTCAGCCCGATAAAACGTCACCTTGCCAACGCGGGCGAATATTTATTTTGTCAAGTGATCGGCAATTTTAGTAGTGGGCTATTTTGATTGTGGCAGTTCGTTCAATCCAAATTGCCAGCAATCTTTTTCCCGTCAATACAAATCTTCGCTTTAAATGTGAATACATACTTCACATAACTTCCACGATATAGACTTTATTTTTTTCTTTTATGGCGCCACGAAGGAGAGGAACCTTTGCCGACGATCCAATACGTTGCGTGTAAGTATCTACAACGCTTCCATCAATATACAATTTTGTCGCGTTAGAGGCCGATGCAAAATCGACAAAACTCCAAGCGTTGTGTACCGCTATCTGGTGTCGGTGAAAATCAGTTTTGAGCTCATTTAAAGGCATGTCGATTACCCCCGCCAGTTTAATTGCTCCCACGCCTCCAGCACGCCCACAATATCACTAATTCCCAAAAGGCGATCCGCCAGCAGCCATTGCCGGTTTAAAGGACGGTAACAGCAGACGGCGCGCTAAAAGCGTTTTACCTTTTCACCTTCACACCTTCAAATAGGTCAAGGTGACAAGGTATCAGCGAAAAGTGCGGGGAAAGCGTTTTACTATGCTCCGACGATCAGTCCGCAAAAACGTCACCTTGCTACCCTGCAATTGATGGCGCTATCCGGCAATCGCTACCGGCAAGTGGCGCATCTGCCCAACGCTCGATCAAGCGTGCGACGCCGCCCACCTAGTTCGTACGGCAATACGATTTGGGTACGACCACCACGGGTCCGAATTGGGAGAAAAGACAAAGCCATCGTAGATCGTCTCAGAGTTAGGGAAGCCGTCAGCCGCATGAGCATCGGCAGCCCGCTGCGCTTCTTCAAACGTAGTGAAGATCGCCGGTTGGCCATTTCGTAGCAACGGAAAGTCGTAATTGCGATACGCCACCCATTGTCCCGGCTGATCCTGCTTGACCAGCAGCGCCCCGAACTGCGTCAACTTACTGTACTGTGTCTCGCTCTCCCTCTCCCACTGCGGTGGATTTGTTTCATAGTAGGCGACAAATGCGGGGATGACCTCGTCCAGCGATTTCACAACGGCGATTTCATCATCGTCAATATTCTCGACGTGATACCTTCCGCCGCGCAGAGCAACGTAGCCGACGTTACAATCCGAGGCATCGTTGAGGATGCCGAACGAGCTGTCTCCCCGTGGTTGAATAAAATATTTCATTTTGTTTACCCCTTGTTGGTTGGCACCGGTCACGCCGGTAAGCTTCATCGGGAGTGTCGAATGTCTTGTTTCACGAATGGGCCACGCCCAGCCGCGCGCCACCGTGTCGCGGTAGCCGCCGGGCATGAGGCGTCGGGATTTGATCGGGATAAATCCCAACGACCGCATGGTTTTAGCGATGCGGCGCGCATTAACGGTGGTTTTTGGCACGCGGAGCAATTCGAGCAGGGCAGAAGTGCTTATGGCCTCTTTGCCGCGCACGGCATCTTCCAAACTCTTTCGCCAAGGGTCCGCACTACCTTCAGCTAGTTCCGCTTTCGCGCGTTCGAGTTTCTCTATCCAACTCATGACACTCACCCAGTTAGGTCCTTGTGGTCGTTGCCGTCGTCGGTCGGACCGCCACATGTTTTTATGGGTAAATTCTTACCATAAAATGGTTAATAAGTGGCTAACGATTGCAAAGTTTCGTCCATGCAACCAAAACGCCAATTCGGCTGCGGTGCGCTATGCCGGTTTAAAGGTGTGAGGATTTCTGGGGTGAAAGAGAGCGTTGGGATGATGAGGACGAAAACGGCTTGCAGTTGGCGGCGGTGGATCGCCAATGCCGTACGACCCCTAAGAATGGCTCACGATCATTGACTTAATAATTGCTGTAGAAACTATTAATCGTCCGTAATCGAGGCATGTCCGCGCAATTTCCTTGGCAGCGGTCGCCAATCATAATATGAAAAGGTGTAACGGTTGCGCCGGACGTGGGCGAACGTGGGCGAACATCGTCGCGGTGGATTGTTGAACGCTAAACCGCTCAACTCGTACGGATGGCGGCGGCTCGGAGCCCGGTGAACTGGCGCCAACCCTTTCGTCCGTAAGCCTACGGACTAGCGCACCTGTTTCAGCGCAGTCTGTAAGGGCCGAGAAGTAGCATATCCATGCCCATTTTCACCTTCCAACCTACATACCCTACAGACCCCTACAGAAGATAATAACTTTGCGCGAATAGCTATGGCACACGCGCGCCTGTCTACTGGGGCGCGCGCTTGGGAAGTCTTGACCTACGGGGGCCAGTCCGTAGTCCGTAGGGAGCGTCCTGATCATTTGCCCCGGGTCCTTTCGGGCAAGCAGCAGGACTATAATGCCGACAGGCTAATCTCCTTTAACCAGTGTGTGATCGGCTTGTGCCATGCGGCACTGCCCACGACCTTGTTCGAGGGCATCCGTCGGCGGCACTTCGACTGGACTTAGTTCAGTAAGCCTTCCTTGTCGGGCAGGTTTGTCCCTTCGCCGTCAGGTGCCATAGCTGCGTGTGCAGGCAACGTTGCATCAGGACGGACGTACCCACGAACAGATCGTCCATTGATTGTGACGAGGCCTGACTTGTTGCGGTTCCACCCGACACGCGCCATGGCTTGTGCGAGCCGCTGGCCGTGGCCCGAATTTTGTTGTGCAGCCGAAATTCGTAGGACATGCAGCAACACGTCGGCGCTGGCGACACGCTCAGAGCCATCACCAGCACGATGAATGACGGTTTCGGTCCGGGTTTGATACCCTCCCTCCTGCACTGTCACGCTATCCGGCATATAGTTCAAATATCTTCCCACGGGTCCGCGACGCGACGCAGTTCTTGCGCTTCCCTTGCGTCACCCCATAGTTTTTCATCGAGCGTGATGCTTTCGCCGGTCGCTTCATAGGTCGCAGCTTCGCCTAGTAATTGCTTGCGATCCAACGTCAGTGCTTCAATATTGATCTTACCGGTTTCGAGCGGCCAAAAACGTCGGTTACGTCTGGCTTAGAAGATACTGTTTGTTGTTAGTCGTGCCCCATTCGATAGACCGGCGCTGCCGATCTTCGCGGACACGACCATATGCACGGACGCGCTCTGTCCACTTGGCGGCTAGCAAACGCTTTGACGTGTTCTACGTCAGCGCGTTTCATGCCGGCTAAGTCCGCGTTTTCGTGCATCCATACGCCTTCGAGTTGTTCCTGCACCTACTTGGTCGCTGGCTCCGATGATGGATTGGTCGCTGAAATTTTCGTCGCCTGCTAAGACCCTAATCGCGGTTGATTTATTGATACCTTCATCGCCCTCCAAGACTGTGATGGTGTCAAACTTGCAGCCAGGGTGCCTCGCCCTGCGACATGCGGCAATCAAAACTTTGCGACCGATCGCGCGATTAAGCGGCGTGTCTTCGCAACCAAGATAATCAATTACCCAGGTGTCGAGAAGTTCCTTGCCGTCCCACTTCCTTTGGCAATCGTCCAACATGTTGAGTACCGGATCATAGGCGTTAGCCCATGCGATTTCTTGAATGGCTGCTAGCGTGTTGGGATCGCCGCAATCAATTCGATAGGTGTTGTTGATCAGGCTTCGAGTCGCGCTTACGGTGTGGTCCGTCAAGAGACCTTCGTGGATTGTAGAACCGTCGCCTTTATAGGTGACCTTGGTCCGGTGATGGAATAAGTCGAAACGAGCCTCGATGCCGAGAGCCTTGATCGCTATCACGGCGTTGGCCAATGATGGGTCTAGCAGGCTTGCCTTTCGTGGCAGTCGCGGAAGGTAACGCCACGATAGCACGATCACATGTCTTTTGCTCGGTCGCCGCTGAGCCACTTGGGGCGGACAACGCAATCTTAGGAGTGGTCTTGGTGAACGCGGCAAATGCCTCGATAATGCCAGTGTCTACGGGATCATTGCCATCGCGGTCGAAGGAAACGAGACAACGGTCGCGGCGCCGTTGGTTTTATGCGGTGTGACCGGTACGGCGAACTGGGTAGTACGACGTTCGAGCGCCTTGCGCCCGGCCTCCTTTCCAATTCGGTTTGGGTGGGCTTGGCCGCTGCCGCACCGGTAGGACCTGTGGTCATGCTACCCTCCTGCGTTCGAGAGCGCACGACTTTTCAGGTGCGCCAGCGTCACCGTCTTTACGGTTGGTCATGCTGTCTTTTGAGGACGCGGTGTCCGAAACGGCCTCATGGTCTTGTAAAGGGCCGCCCGATTGCTTCACCGTGACCGGCGGCAGCGATTGCACATACCGGCGCAAATCCTCGGCAAGTATTAATGTGCGGGACCCACGTTTGACGGCGCGTAATGCGCCGGAGTTGATCGCTTCATAGAGTGCTGTGCGCCCGACACACGCGATTGAACATGCTTCGGGAATACTGTGAGCGAGTGCGGAGTTGTTCATCGTCAATCTCCTTCGCTGGCCGGAACCACCCCGGCAGTGACGCCCGCGTTTATCCGCGAACGCGATACCTACCTATGACGGTGAGGCAATTAAATCCGCGACCTGTTTTTCTCTAAATGTTTTCCAGCGTTAAAAGGCCTGGAAAAAGACGTCGGTCTTTCAGTAATTCTGTTTTTATTTTTTGAATTGTTCCGTACGGTAAGGCGTTCGGCACTACGCCTCTAGGGAGGTGCGGGCGAAGAATATTAAGGACATCTTTTAAAGTGCCCTTTTCAAAATTCTTGTCAAACGTGAGTTCTCCGCCAGCATTGGCCGTGCAATGTAAGATATTCCGAATGAAAAGTTCAAACATTGCGTCGTTGACGGTCCCCTTTGCCCTGCCCTTTTTTTGGCGCAGCATAGCTGTGCCAACCATTGTCCGATTAACCTTGCCAATAGCAATACTGAACAGAT